>NZ_CP141179.1:676500-1353000 GCF_035599575.1 Roseovarius sp. Pro17 | reverse complement strand
CGCAGCGGCTGTTCGACCTCGGTGTCGTAGACGGCCTTGGTGAGGTAGCCATTCTGCTGCATCTCGCGCAAAACATAGTTGCGCCGCTCCAGCAGACGCTCCTTGTTGCGCACCGGGTGAAAATTGCTGGGCTCCTTCGGCATTGAGGCGAGGAATGCGGCCTCGTGCGGGGCCAACTCATTGAGGGATTTGTTAAAATACGTCTGCGCAGCGGCGGTCACGCCATAGCTGTTTTGCCCCAGAAAAATCTCGTTGAGATAAAGCTCGAGGATCTTTTCCTTGCTGAGCGCCTCTTCGATACGGGTCGCTAGGATGATCTCCTTGATCTTGCGCTCGATCTTGCGGTCGCCCGAGAGCAGGAAATTCTTGACCACCTGCTGAGGAATGGTCGAGGCGCCGCGCACGGTGGCCCCGCGCGTTCTGATTGCCTCAACGATCGCGACGGCGATACCGCGCGCATCATAGCCGCCATGGGAGTAGAAATTCTTGTCCTCGGCGGAAATGATCGCTTGCTTGATCATCGCCGGGATTTCCTCGGCAGGGGTATAAAGGCGTCGCTCGCGACTGAATTCGTCGATTATGCGCCCCTCGCCCGAAAAGATTCGGCTGATCGTGGGCGGGGTATAATTGGCGAGGCTCTGGTGCGACGGCAGGTCGCGACCATAGATGTAAAAGATCGCGCCAATGCTGATTGCAATCATCATCAGGCCCATCGTCAGCAAGCTGAAGATAGACC
The DNA here is from genome assembly GCF_035599575.1 of Roseovarius sp. Pro17. Lineage (NCBI taxonomy): Bacteria > Pseudomonadati > Pseudomonadota > Alphaproteobacteria > Rhodobacterales > Roseobacteraceae > Roseovarius > Roseovarius sp. Pro17. The sequence continues at coordinate 1,352,264 of NZ_CP141179.1, read as the reverse complement.
CGAAGAATGTCAGGATATGTCTAAGCACACGCGCCCCTTATCAAACGGTATTGTTGGTCATATAGGCACCGCGCAGTCCGGCGTCAAAACACAAGCGCGCCAGCACTGGGCCGGTATCCGCGCACATCATCCGCGTCACTGGCGCACCAGCGCTGAATTGGCCGCATCGGCGATGATCCAGGCATCGACGCCATCGGTAATGGCCCGCGCCATACGGGCGCGCCATGCGGGATCGGTCAGATTGCCCAGATCACGCCCGCTGGACAAGAATCCCAGTTCCAGCAGCAAAGACGGGATGTCGGGCGATTTTAGCACTGAAAAGCTGGCGCTGCGGATCGGGTGCGAATTCAGCGGCAGCCCTTCCTCCTCAAGGCCCAGCAGCAGGGCGCGTGCCAAATGCTCGGCGCGAGGCTGCGTTTCCATCCGGGCGAGGTCCATCAACACGTCGGCGACGACGTCATCAGTGCCGCTGAGGTCGATACCCGCCAGCATGTCGGCGCGGTCGTGCCGTTCGGCCAGCGCGGCGCTGGCGGCGTCGCTGGCATCTGCGCCCAGCTTATAGATCGTGGCGCCGCGCGCCATCCCCTCGCCCAGCGAATCTGCGTGCAGCGACAGGAACAAATCCGCATTTGCACCATGTGCAATGGCCACGCGCCGTTCCAGCGAGACAAAGCTGTCATCCTCACGTGTCAGCACGACTTGCGTATCACCCCTACGCAGCAGCGCCTCTTTCAGCTCACGCGCGAAGCTGAGCATCAAATCCTTCTCAATCGTGTCACCCTCATCTGCGCCAGGATCGATTCCGCCGTGACCGGGATCCAGCACGATGACCAGGGGCCCGCCCGCCTCGCGCGATGCGATGACGCCCACATCGGCGGCCTCGGGCAGATCCCAGCCGGGTTGATGCGGCACTCCTGCACCTGCGGCAAAGACCTCTTGCGTGGTCCGCTCCAACACCAATTTCAGCTGCGCACCGTTGCCGGGTGCGTCACCAATCAGCGCCGCCTGCACCAGCGCATAAGGGCCAGCCAGCTCCAGCACCATCCGCGACCAGCCGGGACGAAAACCGCCGACGCGGGCCGACAAAACCAGATCGGTTTGCAATAGCTCAGGGCCCAGCGTGCCGACCCAATCCACCTCGCGGAAGTCGACGACGATCCTTGCGGGCGCGTCGAGGCTGAATATGCGGAATGGCACCCCTTGGCTAAGCGCCAGATCAACGTTGATCGCGCCATGCTCGGACGTGATGGCGCTGGCGTCTGGGTCGAGGCGTGCCAATGCACCAAAATCGCTCTGCTGCGCCGCCGCGCCAGCGCCGCTCAGCGCCAGCGCGAGGGCAAGGATCCAGTTTCTCATGATCGTTCGATCCAATTCCTGCGCCGGTTTTCCGACATCTTCACCCGCAACCTTAGCAGCCGTGCAACGCCGCGCCCAGCCCATCACAATAGGCGGAGCGGCGCTGCAAGGGCTTGAGTCGCGCGCGGCATTGTTCCTAGACTGCCCGCCAGTCCTGCCCCTTTTCATCCCGAAACACGAGGCTCGTCAATGCGCTCTGCACCGCAAAATCCCGGTCTGCCTGATTTTCGCGCTCACGCTGATCGCGGCCAGCATCGCGCAACTCGCCGAGGCATCGCGCTGGGGGCAACATGCGCGTCGTGCGTGATCTGGCGATCGCCTGTGCCAAATCAGGGCAGAACAGCATGGCTTCGCTGGTCACAGCTGTGCGTTATGCCATGATCCATCGGCTGGAGCACGCCGAATTCCATGGCATGCGTGCTGCGGACCTCTTGCCCAACGGGTCGGGTGGTTGGCAACGCGCGTAAGATGTGCTTTCTGCCGCCAAGGCCGCCCGGCGTTGCCCCGGGCCGCGACACAATTTTTAAAACGGAGAACATGCCGATGAACCGCACCGCCATTCTGACCGGGGTCGGCGTGATCGTCGCCGGCGCAGCGTTGACTTGGGTCATAGCACCGGACGACGAAGCCCCGCCACCCGCGCAACCCGCCGCCGAGACCAGCCAGTCGCTTGACGCCGAAACCTCGCAGGCGGACGCCCCCGAGATCGGCCAACTGGACGACGAGGCGTTCGGCGCGCGCGTGCGCAACTATCTGCTGACAAATCCTGAGGTGATCTTCGAGGCCGCGGCCATCATGGAGCAGCGCCAGCAGGAGCTGCAAAGCGCGAATGACGGTGATCTGATCGAACAGCACGCGGACGCGATCTTTGACGACGGCCATTCCTGGGCCGGCGGCAACCTGGATGGCGACGTCACCATCGTCGAGTTCATGGATTACCGCTGTGGCTATTGCCGCCGGGCATTTCCCGAAGTCGAGGAACTGATCGCCAGCGATGGCAACATTCGCATCATCATCAAGGAATTCCCGATTCTGGGCGAGCAGTCGACAATCGCGGCTCAGTTTGCCATCGCAACCCAGCAGAAATTGGGCGACGACGCCTACAAGGCGCTGCACAACGCGATGATGACCTACAAGGGCGACATGGCCGTGCCCGCGCTGACCCGCCTAGCCGAAACGTTGGACCTGGATGCGGCCGCGATCGTGGACCACATGGACAGCGACGAGGTGTCCAAGGTGATCGCAGATAACCGCGCGCTGGGTCAGGCGCTGCAAATCTCGGGCACGCCGTCGTTCATCATGCAGGATCAGGTCCTGCGCGGCTATGTCCCTCTGGAAGGGATGCAGGATATCGTCGAGGATATTCGCGGCTAAAGCACTGTGCATTCAAACCGAGGCAGCTGATAGACTGCAAAACGCCTGAAACATCTGAATGTTGCGCGCGTTTTACCCAAATCTCTGATTCAGTATTAAGGCAAAGAGCTTTGAGTGATTGGCGCCGCCCGACAGACGGGCGGCGCTACTCAGCTGCTTCTTGCGCAGTTTCAGCGTCGATCTGTGCGGCGCGCTCTTCGACTTGTTCGACGATATGGTCGATCATCTGATCGTTGCTCAGCTTATGGCTCTGCTTGCCCGCGAGGTAAACCATGCCGGACCCTGCGCCGCCGCCGGTAAATCCGACATCGGTCATCAATGCCTCGCCCGGCCCATTCACCACGCAGCCGATGATACTAAGGCTCATGGGCGTCCTGATATGCTCCAGCCGACGTTCCAAAATCTCGACCGTCTTGATCACGTCAAAGCCTTGCCGCGCGCAGCTGGGGCAGCTGATAATATTGACGCCACGGTGGCGCAGGCCAAGAGATTTGAGGATCTCAAAGCCCATCTTGACCTCTTCGACCGGATCGGCGCTCAGGCTGACGCGGATGGTGTCACCGATCCCGGCCCATAGCAGATTGCCCATGCCGATAGCAGACTTGACCGTGCCGCTGATCAGCCCACCCGCCTCGGTGATGCCAAGGTGGATGGGCGCATCGGTGGCTTCGGCCAATTGCTGATAGGCGGCTGCGGCCATAAAGACGTCCGACGCCTTTACGCTAATCTTGAATTCGTGAAAATCGTTGTCCTGAAGGATGCGGATATGCTCCAGCCCGCTCTCGACCATCGCGTCGGGGCACGGCTCGCCGTATTTTTCCAGCAGGTGACGTTCCAGACTGCCCGCGTTGACGCCGATGCGAATCGAACAGCCATGATCGCGCGCTGCGGCAATCACATCGCGCACACGCTCGGGGCTGCCGATATTGCCGGGATTGATGCGAAGGCAGGCCGCACCGGCCTCGGCGGCCTCGATGCCGCGTTTGTAGTGAAAATGGATGTCGGCGACGATGGGCACCGGGCTTTCCCGCGTGATGTCCTTCAGCGCCTTGGCCGACGCCTCGTCCGGAACGGAAATGCGCACGATATCTGCGCCCGCATCTGCAGCAGCCTGAACTTGCGCCACAGTCGCGGCAACATCGCTGGTGATAGTGTTCGTCATGGTCTGGACGGTAATCGGTGCGCCGCCGCCCACAGGCACGCTGCCCACATGGATCTGGCGGCTCTGGCGGCGCTCGATATTGCGCCACGGACGGATGGAGTTTAGCGACATGAAAGCGGTCCTTCCTCCGACAGGATGACCCGCCGGTTGCATATTCCTGTCACCAGATAGGATGATCGGGGTGCGGCTTCAATCACCAAGCGTGCGTATGCCGCGTCACTCGACCGGTTGAGTGCCCGGTTGAGGCTCGGGCGCGGTACTTAGCTCGGCAACATAACGCTCGAGGTCGGAATCGCTGCTCAGATCGGCCACCTCAAGCGCGTCGGTCAGGTCCGTCGGCGCCAACGCCATGCTGGACGTGACCGAACCGCGTGGACCGACCGGACCGTAATGCTGACCTGCAACCTTGAAATAGATCGCGCCGGATTCGCCAACACGCAGGGTCGGCGCCACTTCGGTCAGGGGGACGTCATAGGTGTCGCCACCGTTCATAATCCCCTCAAAGATCACCGTTCCGTCCGCCGAACGCACGCGCACCCAAGCAGGGCGTACTGCGACCATCTGCACACCACTCGGCGACTCGGCGACAACTTGCGGGCCGACGATCGACGCGATGACGGCGTTTAGGGCAGTGGGCTGCGTCTCAGTCTGGGGCTGCATGCCTGATGGCTCGGACGAGGCGATCAAAACGCCGGGCAGCGTGCCGCCCCGCATCGGATCAAGTGTCGAGATCGGACCATCGCGGGCAATTAGGACAGGCACGTCCAGCGCCTCGGGGCGGTAGAGCCGGTCAAGCGTTTCGCCCTCGGGCGCAATCATTCCGGCAGTTTTTGCAACCTCGTCGCCCTGCTCTGCATCTTCGGCTTCCTTCGGCGCGCGAGTCTTCACACCTGCCAGCGGGTCGAGGTCGGCCAGCAAGTCGGGTGTGTTCTCGACCGGCGATACCTGTACGCGCTGCACTTCGTTCAGCACGCTCCAGCCGCCATAGCCGATAGCGGTGATTAGCGCGACCAGCACGGCGACCGACCCGATTGCGCCCGGCTCGATCCGGGACAGGAGGCTTTCACTTGCGGGAACAAAGGGCATGCTGGGCGCGGTCAGGCGCGCATCGCCACGCCCGGTCGTGCGTGACATGGGCGAGTCGCTGCGCCGCACAGAGGACGCAGCGGCGGACATACCGTGGGCGATCGAAAATCCGCTTTCGGTGCAGAATGTGGCGAAGGCCCGGTCAGGATCCATGTTCAGATAGCGCGCATAAGAGCGCACATAACCGGGGATGAAACCGGGTGTGTCGAAGGCATCGGGATTGGCGTTTTCAATGGCGGCGACGTAGCTGGCCTTGATGCGCAGTTCGCGTTCGACATCCAGCAGCGACTTGCCCATTGTGGCCCGTTCACCGCGCATGAGATCGCCTAGCCGCAAATCGAAAGAATCGAAACCACGCGGCTCAACCTCGTCGACCACGCTCTTTCGGATAAACCGGCGCAAAATCATGCAAACTGCCCCTCAATGCTCAGAAGTCTGGGTTCGAACGTCCCGATTCGACCCTGCTCTTTGTTTTCAGGCAATTTAGCATATCACAAGAGCTTTTGCACCCAATATGGCTCTACGCACTCAGTTCGGCGCGATTCAGCGCACAGTGACTCCATAATGCATCCATCGCGCAAACGAGGCGATCAATCTCGCCGGATCCATGCACCGGTGACGGGGTAAAGCGCAGACGCTCGGTCCCGCGAGGCACAGTGGGAAAATTGATCGGCTGCACATAAATGCCGTAGTTCTCCAGCAGCATGTCACTGAGTTTCTTGGTATGTTTCGGATCGCCCACGATGACCGGCACGATATGACTGCCGTGGTCAATCAGTGGCAGGCCCAGCCCCTTGAGGCGCAATTTCAGGATCTTGGCCTGAGTTTGATGCCGCTCGCGCAGCGCCTGATCTCGCTTGAGAAACGCGACGCTCGCCGCCGCACCTGCCGCGATGGCAGGCGCCAAAGACGTGGTAAAGATAAAACCGGGCGCATAGCTGCGCACCGCGTCGCACATCCGCGCCGAGGCGGCGATGTAGCCGCCCATGACGCCATACGCCTTGGCCAATGTGCCGTTAATGATGTCGATGCGGTGGGCGAGGCGGTCACGTTCGCTGACGCCGCCGCCGCGCGGGCCATACATGCCGACCGCGTGGACCTCGTCGATATAAGTTAGCGCGCCAAATTCGTCCGCCAAATCGCAGATCGCCTCGATGGGGCCGAAATCGCCGTCCATCGAATAGACGGATTCGAACGCGATCAGCTTGGGCGTCGTTGGATCGTCGGCGGCCAGCAATTCGCGCAGATGCTCCACATCGTTATGGCGAAAAATCCGCTTGGCACCGCCGTTGCGGCGCACGCCCTCGATCATGCTGGCGTGGTTCAGCGCGTCGGAGTAAATTATGAGGCCGGGAAACAGCTTGGGCAGGGTCGAAAGCGTGGCGTCGTTGGCGATATAGGCCGAGGTAAAGAGCAGCGCTGCCTCTTTGCCATGCAGATCGGCCAATTCAGCCTCAAGCCGCTTGTGATAGACTGTCGTGCCGGAAATGTTGCGCGTCCCGCCCGAGCCTGCACCGGTGGCGTCGATCGCCTCGTGCATCGCGCTCAGCACTTCGGGATGCTGACCCATGCCCAGATAATCGTTGCCGCACCAGACGGTGATCAACTGCTCGCCGCCATCCGGGCGTGTCCAGGTCGCGTGCGGAAAATGGCCTTGGCGCCGTTCGATGTCGATGAAAGTGCGATAGCGACCCTCGCCATGCAGATGGCCAAGTGCTTCGTCCAGCTTTGCCGTATAATCGATGGGCTGAGTCAAGCGGCTTCCTTTCCTTGGTCGCGCCCGGCATTGGGTGTCCGGGCAAGGCGACGCAAACGCGCCGATCCTAGGGTATGGAGGTGATATAGCCCCCGGTATTTTCATGCAACAGGGTACAAAGTGCCGCGCCCGGGAACGTTGATCCATATCAATGAAATGATGCTTCTGCATCCTGCGACGGACGGCACAACGCGACGTACCAGATCAGGCGTGATGCACAGGAGAGGCGCCATGTATGTAACCTGATACCTACGAATCTTGCTTTTGCGCTTTTTTTTTGATATATGCAGGCCCAATAATTTTCAATTTTATCTATAATTAATACCAACCAGCTTTTGTAAAATTCCGCCTTTGATCGGATATTTATCGTGTCGTTCGCATTTTCACTGCATTCGGTTGTCCCCCTTCTCGTCGCGGCTTCGGCAGGTGGGTACGCCATTGCAACCGTGGGGATGAAAAGCAGTTCGAACGGGCAAATCGCACTTGGGCTCACCCTTGGCGTGATTGGTTTTGTGCTGGCTTTCGGGGCCGAGGTTGTGATGCTGCGCAGATACGATCTTTCGCTGGTCTATGTTGCGGTAATCGCCGCCGAGTCCATGTTGGTGCTCGCCTGGGCGTACTATATTGGTGAGGGGCTGTCGCCTCGCCAGTATCTTGGTGCCTTCATGGTGGTGGCAGGGCTGGCGGCGGTTGCCGCCTGAAGGCTGGACACTGCCTGCATGTCAGCTACGCTCCGGGCGATTCCCTAAACAGGAGCCTTTCCCGATGTCGCTTGATGCCGTCCTCGCCCGCATAGACGCTGACCTTCCTTCCGCCACGCAGCGCCTGCTGGAATTCCTGCGCATCCCGTCAATCTCGACCGATCCGGCCTATGCAGACGCGTGTCAGGATGCCGCCGACTGGCTGGTGAACGACCTGCAAAGCATTGGCATCAAGGCCGCAAAGCGTGTGACGCCAAAGCATCCCATGGTCGTCGGTCATGCGGGTGAGGACGCACCCAAGGGGGCGCCGCATCTGCTATTTTATGGCCATTACGACGTCCAGCCCGTCGATCCATTGCCTCTCTGGACGCGCGATCCGTTTGATCCAGCGGTTGAGCAGACCCCCAAGGGCGGGGTCATCCGCGGGCGCGGCACCAGCGACGATAAGGGTCAGTTGATGACCTTCGTCGAGGCATGCCGCGCGTGGCGCGAGGTCAATGGCACCCTGCCCTGCCGCATCACATTTTTCTTCGAGGGCGAAGAGGAATCAGGCTCACCCTCCCTCGTGCCGTTCATGCAGGAGAACGCGGACGAACTGCGTGCCGACATCGCGCTGATCTGTGACACCGGCCTGTTCCAGTCGAAAACGCCTGCGATCGTGACAATGCTGCGCGGCATGGTCAGCGACGAGGTGACCATCACCGGGCCGGATAAGGATCTGCATTCGGGGTTCTTTGGCGGCATCGCGGCCAATCCGATCCGCGTGCTGGCCTCTGTGCTGGCCGGGCTGCATGACGACACTGGCCGCGTCACCCTGCCCGGTTTTTACGACAATATCCCCGACCTTTCGCCGGACGTGCGCGCGCAGTGGGAGGGCTTGGGTTTCGATCATGCCCGCTTTCTCGGGGATGTGGGCCTCAGCAAACCGGCAGGCGAAGAGGGCAGAATGCCGCTTGAGATGATCTGGTCGCGCCCGACCGCTGAGGTTAACGGCATCTGGGGCGGCTATACCGGCGACGGGTTCAAGACAGTCCTGCCCAGTCAGGCCAGTGCCAAGATCAGCTTTCGTCTGGTCGAGGGGCAGGATCCCATAGCGATCCGAGACGCGTTTCGCGCCTACGTAAACGCCGCGCTGCCCGAGGATTGCACTGCCGATTTCACCGCCCATGGCGCCAGCCGCGCAAGTATGATGGAGACCAGCGATCCGGCCTTTGAGGCGGCCCGCAAGGCGCTGTCCGACGAATGGCCCGAAGAGGCCGCCTATGTCGGCTGCGGCGGCTCGATCCCCATAGCTGGCCATTTCGGCGAGATCCTGGGCATGACCGCAATGCTGATCGGCTTTGGCAAGGACGACGATGCGATCCATTCCCCAAACGAAAAGTACGACATGGAAAGCTTTCACAAAGGCACGCGCAGTTGGGCGCGCATTCTGGACGCGCTAACGCAGGTCAAGTAGCTGAGATAAATAGAAATTTGGTGCACCCAATAGGATTCGAACCTATGACCTCTGCCTTCGGAGGGCAGCGCTCTATCCAGCTGAGCTATGGGTGCCTGAGCCGCGATATACCTGTGCGCTGCCCCGCCCGCAACGCATAATTCGGGCGCGGATCACGCGAACAGATCGTGGCACAGTTCCAGCGCATCGACCAACGCATCAACTTCGGCCTCGGTGTTGTAGACGGCAAATGACGCGCGACAGGTCGCGGTGACACCCATATGTTCCATCAACGGCGCGGCGCAATGCTGCCCGGCGCGCACGGCGACGCCCTTTTTGTCGAGGATTGTGGAAATGTCATGCGCATGCCCTGCCCCGTCCATCGTAAAGCTGAAAATCGCCGCTTTGTCCGGTGCGTTGCCCTGCACCTGAAGCCAGTTCAGCCCGTCCAGCTTTTGGGCCGCATAATCGCGCAAGCGATCCTCATGAGCAGCGATGTTCGCCATACCCAGCCCCATCATGTAATCCAGCGCGACGCCCAGCCCGATGGTTTGCACGATGCCGGGCGTGCCGGCCTCGAATTTCATCGGCGGATCGTTGTAGATCACAGCGTCCTTGGTCACCTCGCGGATCATATCACCACCGCCCATAAAGGGCCGCATCTCTTCCATCCGCTCGCGACGCACATAGATCGCGCCCGACCCCGATGGGCCATACAGCTTGTGGCCGGTGATGGCATAAAAATCGCAGCCGATGTCATCGACATCGACGGGCATATGCACTGCGGCCTGACTGCCGTCGACCAAAACAGGAACGCCCTTTGCCCGCGCCGCAGTGCAGATCGCCTTTACATCAACCTTGGTGCCCAACACGTTGGAAAGATGTGAAATCGCCACCAATTTGGTACGTGGACCGATGGCGTCAATCACCTTTTGCGCATCGAGCACACCGTTCACGTCGGTATCGACCCATTTCAAAACCGCGCCTTGCCGTTCGCGCAGGAAATGCCAAGGCACGATATTGGCGTGATGTTCCATGACACTCAGCACCACCTCGTCACCGGGCTGGAACCGGGGCATCGCCCAACCATAGGCGACCATATTGATCCCCTCTGTGGTGCCCGAATTCAGCACGATCTGATCGGCATCCGCAACCCCGAGAAAGCGCGCGATGGTGCCGCGCACGCCCTCGTATTTCTCAGTCGCGACGTTGCTGAGGTAGTGCAAGCCTCTATGAACGTTGGCATATTCATGTGAGTAAGCCGTGTTGATCGCGTCGATAACCACCTGCGGCTTTTGCGCCGAGGCGCCATTGTCGAGGTAAACCAGCGGCTTGCCGTTTACCTCGCGCGAAAGGATCGGAAAATCGCCGCGTAGCTTTTGAATATCGAGCATCACGCCCCTCCCATAACCAGCGTTGCCAGAACGCCGAGGAAAGCAGACAGCCCAATCAACATCCCCAGAAACGCGAGGATAATTACGGCGACTGCCTTAAAAATATTTTCGAATCCGTGCGCCCGATCAATAAAGACGACGAGGATCACCAAACCCCAAACTGATGCCACGACGACCAGCACAAGGCCGGCCAGCGGCAGCGCCAGCATTAATACCAATAGCGCCAGCTGCACAGCGAGGCGCAGCACCTGGAGCCATGCGATCAGCGCCAAAATCTGTGGCACTTCGGCCTTGCCACCCATTGCCTTCCCCACCCAGGTCAGCGTCATCACCGTGATGACCAACGCACCCAGAAGAAACATGGTGAACAGCGCAGGCGATTGCAGCGCGGGCGGGATCAAAGGCGTAGTCCCCGGGTCAGGCGGGCCACCAACCTGTAAAAACAGCGAATAGACGATGCCGTTCAGCACCCCCATAAGCGCCAGCGCCGTCCACAGCCATCTACGCGGCAAATCCAGGCCCATAATGCGGTCCGCCGCTGCGCGCGGCGCGCTCAGCGTTTGGCGAAAAAGGTCGATAGCGAATGCTTTGTTCATGTCCTGCCCCACTCCGCCTCGCGCAGCCCCAGTGCCCAGAATGCGGCAAAGGCCACCAGCCAGAGAATGCCAATTGCCGTCAGCCCGGGCCCCGGCCCGATGAATCCCGCAACTAGGCCATGTAAGAGCACCAGCGGACTGGCCGCCAGCAGCGCCCAAAAGAGTGACAACCGCGCGCCAAAACCGCTGCCCCGCCCGCCGAAGACCCGTGCGATCCAGTGACTGATCAGCGCGATCGCGTAAAAGATCAATGGCGCGATGAATGCCCAAGCCAGCAGCGCGCCGCCAAGAAGCGGGTTCAGCTCCTGCTCGGTCAGGTACGCCTCACGCGCAAGGCGCGGCCACTGCGCAACGAACATCACGACGCAGCCAGCCATCAGGATCGCCAACGCACGATCCTCACGCTGGCCCATTGACAGCATCCGCCGCATTACGGCGCCGGGGGCACGATAGGTGGCCGCGATGTCACGCGTGACTGGCATCAGGCGCGCCGCCGCTCCAGCCAGCCTTCCAGCAACGCCTTGATCTCATCTTGAAGGGCCAGATCCTCGATTTCTTCCACCGCCTCGGCGAGGAACGCCAGCGTCAGAAGGTCGGTTGCGTCCCCCTTGGGCACGCCTCGCGCGCGCAGGTAATACATCGCGTCCTCGTCGATCGCGCCCGAGGTTGACCCGTGCGAGCAGATGACGTCGTCGGCATAGATCTCCAGCTCGGGCTTGGCCAGAAACTGGCTGTCGCCGTCCAGCAGCAGGGACTGGCTGATTTGATAGCCGTCGGTCTTTTGCGCGCCCGCCTTGACCAGGATCTTGCCTTGAAAAACGCCGGTCGCGCCGTTGCGCAGCACCTTCTTGAACACCTGCCGGCTTTCGCAACGCAGCCCTTCATGTGTGACGAACACTGTGTCGTCATCATGAAAATCGCCGTCGCCCATGGATGTCCCCGCCACATGCGCGCTGGCATCGTCGCCGGTCAGTTCAATCACGCATTCATTGCGCGTCATCACGCCATTTGCCGTCATGGTAAAGGACTTGAAGAGGCTTTCCGTCCCCAACCGGGCAAAGACATGCGTCGCCTCGCGCCGCTCGTAATCGCGCCCTTGGGTGCGTACATGATGGAACGAGGCGCCATCAGCGACGTCCACTTCCAGCACGTTATTGAAACGTGCCGCGGCCGGACCGTTTTCCAGCAGCGTCATCTCTGCGCCAGGATCAAGCTTAATCACGTGATGCAGATACGCATCCGAAGTCGTTGATTCGTGGCGATAAATCACGTTGATAGGCTTGGAAGCCTTGCCCGTGACATGGATCAGCAGGCCGTCGGTCGATACAGCACTGTTCAACGCCGCCAATGATCGCGCGACAGGAGTCTGACCGCGCGTTTCCAGAACACCGTATAAGTCTTTGGCCCAGTGGATATCCATCTGACCCGCCTCGGCCAGACGCTCGATCGTGATGCCTTCGGCGGCCAGATCGTCGCTGGCAGCTGCATCGAATACGCCATCGACGAAAACGATTTTGACTCGATCCACATCGCCAAAGATTGGCTTTTCATCCGCGTGAAACACCGCCGCCTCGGGTGCATCCGCCTGCGTCAGCGTGTCGGGGCGGGTGAACTTCCAATACTCGTCGCGCCGCTGCGGCAGGCCCATGGCGCGCAGACGGGCCAGCGCATCCTTGCGCGCCGCCTGTGCCCAGACACCACCTTTGGGCAATGTCAGCGCGGCCAACCGCGCCTCGCTTGCCGATTGCTTGGGATTTGTCGCCAACATTACGCCACCTCCGCCAGAATATCCGCATAGCCGTTCTGCTCAACCTCAAGGGCCAGTTCGGGACCGCCCGTCTTGACGATCCGCCCATCCGACATGATGTGAACGTAGTCCGGTTTGATATGGTCCAGCAGCCGCTGATAATGTGTGATCACAAGAAAGCCGCGACCCTCGCTGCGCAGCGCGTTGACGCCCTCGGCGACCAATTTCATCGCGTCCACGTCAAGACCCGAATCCGTCTCGTCGAGGATACACATCTTGGGCTCCAACAGGGCCATTTGCAGGATTTCGTTGCGCTTTTTCTCGCCGCCGGAGAAACCGACATTGACCGGACGTTTCAGCATTTCGGCGTCGATCTTGAGCTCCTTCGCCTTGGCACGGATCAATTTGAGAAAATCGGCCGCGCTCATTTCCTCTTCGCCGCGCGCCTTGCGCTGTGCGTTGAGGGCGGTGCGCATGAAGGTCATATTGCCGACGCCGGGGATTTCGACCGGGTATTGGAACGCAAGAAAGAGGCCAGCCGCCGCACGCTCTTCGGGCTCCATGGCCAGAATATCCTGACCCTCCAGCGTCGCGCTACCCTGCGTCACCTCATAGCCGTCCCGACCCGACAGCACGTAGCTGAGCGTCGATTTGCCAGACCCGTTCGGCCCCATAATCGCGTGGACCTTGCCCGCCTCTACGGTCAGGTCGACGCCCTTGAGGATGGCCTTGTCCTCATCTTGAAGTTCGACATGCAGGTTCTTGATCTCAAGCATTTTTTAGTCCTTTCATCTTTGTCATCATGCAAGCCTTTTATGGCCGCATCATCATCTTGATTATCGGCAGCAGCCGGTGTATCGGCACAGCCATCGGGGCCACCTCGAATTCGGCCATGCGACCGATCAGGCGGGGCGTCCCCAGAAACTCTTCGACCACGTGATAGCCTTTGCGCCGCTTGTAATCGTCTACCAGCATCGTCACGGGTTTTGCCGTACAAAACGCCGTTGCCATGGCGCAACCAGGACGAAAGCGGCCATCGACCAGCACGACGTCTGGCTGTTTGAATCCCTCGCGCTGCCAGACCGCCAGCGGGTAGTCGGCATAGTGCCGCCATGCGCGATCATCCACCGGCCTGCCCCAATCGCCAGTATCGCCGACATTGGACCAGATCACCTCGACCTGCGTGCCGTTGTTGGCCGGGTTCTGCACCAGCCAGTTCTGCATCATTTCCGCCCAGGCCCGGTCGCTCTCGACTGAAAATACTGTTTTGCCCGGCAGTTCCGACGCCAGCAAGGTCGAACCGCCGCTGCCGTATTCAAGGATCACGTCTGCTGCGCTGTAGGCTTCGGCGACGCGCGCAGCCTCTGCCTCGGGCATGGTCAATTCAGGACGTTCTATGAGGGTGTCGCTCATGCTGTGGCCCCCGGTGTCAGCAGGTAGTTGCAGTTTTTGCGGCTATGGCGAAGGCTCTGAACCACATCATAACGATGCTTGTTACGCCATGCGTCAAAGGCTACCGCATTCTCTTCGTCGACTTCGATCAGGATCACTGGGCGATGCTTCCGAACTGTTCGCTCCAAACCGGAAAGCACTTTGATTTCCATGCCTTCCACGTCAATCTTGATCAAATCAGGCGCCTCACCCGCCAGCAAATCGTCACCGGAATGCACCTCCAGATTGCCTTTACCCGCGAACATCTTGGTCGCGCCCAGATTGCGATCGTGCCGCTTCATCCCATAGCCGCCACCCGGCGAATCCGATAGCCCAACGCCCAGCAGGCTAAGCTCAATCACGCCCTCCAGCCGGTTCAGCAAGACATTGGCCATCAGCGGAGCTATGGCCAGCGGGTTCGGCTCTACAACGATCACGCGCGTGGCGCCCATCCGAGTGGCAAAGAACATCGCATGGTTGCCGGTATTCGCACCAATATCAATGATATGTGCGCCACTCCTGACGTTTTTCCGGAGCAACTCCAGCTCTTCAGCCTCAAAAAATTCGCCCTTGCGCCATGCGTTCTGGATCGGGTCGCGCGCCATGTTCAGACACAGATTCAGCCCCATCTGCGGCACGTGTAGCACCTCAAACGGTGGAAAGGCGACCGGAAGACCAGCGGACAACGCATTGCGCGCGGCCGAGACATCAAAATACGTCTCGTCCGTCAACTCGGGCAGAGGCATAACGACGTCATTCATCGCCGCACCTCGCCTGTGCGCATTATGTCCACCAGACGCCACATCGTTTTACCCGACCGAGCCTTCAAGCGAGATCGCAACCAGTTGCTGCGCCTCCATGGCGAACTCCATCGGCAGAGCCTGCAGCACGTCGCGGCAGAAGCCGTTGACGACCAGCGCCACTGCCTCTTCCTCGTCCATGCCGCGCTGGCGGCAATAGAACATCTGATCGTCGTCGACCTTGGACGTCGTTGCCTCATGCTCGACGCGGGACGAGTTGTTCCGGACCTCGATATAAGGCACCGTATGCGCCCCGCATTTATCCCCGATCAGCAGGCTATCGCATTGCGTATAATTGCGCGATTCCTTAGCCTTGGGGTGCATACTTACCAGACCGCGATAGGTATTTTGCGCGCGGCCAGCACTGATCCCCTTGCTAACGATGCGCGACTTGGTGCGCTTGCCCAGATGGATCATCTTGGTGCCGGTATCGGCCTGCTGCATGTTGTTGGCGATGGCGATGGAATAGAATTCGCCTTGGCTATCGTCGCCACGCAGAATGCAGCTGGGATATTTCCACGTCACCGCAGAGCCGGTTTCGACCTGCGTCCACATCACTTTGGCCCGATCACCCCGGCAATCAGCGCGCTTGGTCACGAAGTTATAGATGCCGCCCTTGCCGTTCTCATCGCCGGGATACCAGTTCTGAACGGTGGAATACTTCACCTCGGCGTCTTCTTCGATGATGATCTCGACAACAGCCGCGTGCAGCTGCGATTCATCCCGCTGGGGTGCAGTACAGCCTTCCAAGTAGCTGACATAGCTGCCTTTATCGGCGATAATCAACGTGCGCTCAAACTGGCCGGTATTCTCGGCGTTGATGCGGAAATACGTCGACAGTTCCATCGGGCAACGCACGCCGGGCGGCACATAGACGAAAGAACCGTCAGAGAATACCGCGCTATTGAGCGTTGCATAGAAGTTGTCATTCACCGGCACGACGGTGCCGAGGTATTTCTTGACCAGTTCGGGATGCTCGCGGATCGCCTCCGAGATCGAGCAGAAGATCACGCCCGCCTCAAGCAACTCTTTCTGAAAGGTCGTGCCAACCGAAACCGAGTCGAACACGGCATCGACGGCGACCTTGCGCGCCTCGGCAGGCATCTCGCCCGCGCCTTCGACGCCGGCCAGAATGGCCTGCTCCTGCAGGGGGATGCCCAGCTTGCTGTAGGTGGCCAACAGCTTGGGATCGACCTCGTCCAGCGACTTGGGCTTGACCAGCATCGACTTGGGGCGCGCGTAGTAATACTGATTCTGAAAGTCGATTTCGGGATAGTCGACCATTGCCCAATCCGGCTCGGTCTTGGTCAGCCAGCGATCATAGGCGGCCAGACGCCACTCCAGCATCCATTCCGGCTCCTCGTTCTTTTCGGAAATCAGACGCACGATATCCGTGGTCAGGCCCTTGGGCGCATATTCCATCTCAATATCGGTAGACCAGCCATGCTTGTAGGCGCCGCCCACTTCGCGGACCGCATCCACGGTTTCCTGATCGACCCCTTCCTTGACTCGCCCGTCGTCGGTTTGATCGTCTTTGACCAGTGCATCATCGAGTACCGTCATGTCCGTGTCTCCGTTTTAAAACGCGCCTGATCGAGCGCGGTGTTTGTCCAAATGCCTCAGCCAAGTTTCGGCGAAGCGCATGATCTCGTCTTTCGTCGTTTCCGGCCCCAGCGAGACGCGGATGGCCGATGCCGAATCCGCCTCGCTGTAACCTATGGCTCCCAGCACAGCGCTGGCGCGCACCTTGCCGCTCGAACACGCCGATCCGGCCGAAATTGCGAACCCCGCCAGATCCATCGCCATTACCTGCGTCTCGCCCTTCCAGCCGGGCGTGAGCATGCAGGAGGTGTTCGGCAGACGCTTCGACTCATTCCCGACAAAAATAGTCTTATTTGCGGCGGCTGCAATGGTCTTTTCTAGAATGTTTCTAAGTTTCTCGACCCGCGCCCACACACCATTCGCTAAATCGCACGCCGCAGCCTCGGCTGCTGCCCCGAATCCTGCTATTCCAATGACGTTTTCGGTGCCGGACCGCCGGCCCATCTCCTGTCCGCCGCCCCTGATCTGCGCGGCCAAATCGGTGCCGCGCCGCACCACAAGCGCACCGATCCCCTTCGGTCCGCCCAGCTTGTGCGCCGAAACCAGCGCCATCTGCGCGCCGCTCGTGTTAAAGGCGACCGGCAGCTTGCCAAAGCCCTGCGTCATGTCGCAAACAGCGAGGCCGCCCGGCAGGTCCTGGATTACGCCCGTTTCGGAATTAGCCAGCTGAAGCGCGGTGCGCGTCGGATGCGCCACCTCCACTGCACCATGCGACGACACGTTCAGCGCTCCATCAGTCCACGCGGCCACGGCCTCATGCTCAATCAGAGAGCCACTCAGCCCCCGTCCGGCGCAGGCCAATGCTGCGGCCTCGGTCGCGCCGGAGGTAAAAATCAAATCGGCCCCGTCTGCGCCCAACGCCGCCGCAACCTGCGCGCGCGCGCGCTCGACCAGCGCCTTGGCGCTGCGGCCCTCGGCATGCACGCTCGACGGGTTGCCGACGATATCCATCGCCGCCATCATCGCCGTGCGCGCCTCGGTTCGCAAAGGCGCGGTCGCGTTGTAGTCCAGATAGACACGGCTGCTCATGTCGCCCTGCTTTCACAGTTCCAAAAATACTCGCGCCGCAGGCCAGCGCTCACGCCGCAGGCGGGTGCGCCCCGCGACGCCGAAGACGGCGCAAAAACTGCAACGGGGCGCATCAATCGTCGTCCACCACTGCAAAGAGCGACGGCACAGCCGGACATGGTGCCAGCGTATTGCCGACCACATCGCTCAGTCGCGTTTGGTGCAGATAGACGTAGACCTGCGCGCTCAGCCCCTCCCACAGGCGGTTGGTCATCGACTGCGCACGGCTGCCTGACGCGCCACCTGACGCGCCCGCACCCTTGTGCATGGCATCCACCGTCTCATCGACCGCCGCCAAAACCTCTGACACGCGAATCTCTGATGTGGGTCGCGCCAGCCGATACCCACCGCCGGGGCCGCGCACCGAGGCCACCAGCTTGGCGCGGCGCAGCTTGACGAATAGCTGTTCAAGATAAGGCAAAGATATGCTCTGGCGGCGTGATACTTCGCCCAGCGTGACCAATGTACCTTCGGGCTGCAGCGCGATATCCGACAATGCGACCATCGCGTAACGCCCTTTGGTGCTAAGTTTCATGGCGATCCCTCCCTCGGGCTGGCTGCGAATAGATTGACCTTGCGCGCCGGGACGCTTATCTGACGCCGAGTCCTTTGGTCATGCCACCTGCATCTGCCGGGGCGACCCAAAGTTTAGAATGGTTCTAAGGCGCGCCGGCCTCCCCGTCAACGGGCATCGCCGCAGCCGAAGCCCGACAGCAAGGAACGATGAATGCCCGAGGTTATCTTTCCCGGCCCCGAAGGCCGTCTTGAAGGCCGCTATCACCCGCAAAAGGAAAAGGACGCGCCGATTGCCATCGTGCTGCATCCCCATCCGCAGTTCGGCGGGACGATGAACAACAAGGTCGTCTACAACCTGCACTACGCCTTTTACAAAATGGGCTTTACCGTGCTGCGCTTTAACTTTCGCGGCGTTGGGCGCAGTCAGGGTGAATACGATCAGGGCGTGGGCGAACTGTCTGACGCCGCGTCGGCACTGGATTATTTGCAATCGATGAACGCCAATTCCAAACATTGCTGGGTCGCGGGCTTTTCCTTTGGCGCGTGGATCGGCATGCAACTGTTGATGCGCCGCCCCGAGATCACAGGCTTTATCAGCGTGTCACCACCCGCGAACATGTATGATTTCTCGTTCCTCGCGCCCTGCCCGGCCTCGGGCCTCATCATCAATGGCACGGCCGACCGCGTGGCACCGCCTGCCGACACGGTCACGCTGGTCAACAAACTGCACGATCAGCAGGGTATCACCATCCAGCATGACGAGGTCGAAGGCGCCGGCCACTTCTTTGAAGAGCCACATATGGATACAATGATCGACACCGTCACTGGCTACGTCAAACGTCGCCTGACCGAAGGCACACGCTGATCCATGGGTGTCACCGAGGATCTGGCCGACCAGTTGGCACAGGACGCGCTGAAGGCCGAAGAAATCACCGGCGACGAACATATCGTTGACGATCTGGCCAACATGATGGGCGCGACCTCGCAGACTGCCGAAGAGGCATTCCTGACCGCCGTGCGCGTGCGCCGCGCCAATACCAAGGCGCGCAAGATGCTGTCCGATAGGGTGAAGGCGTTCAAGGCGGCGCAGGCGAGTAAAGTCGAACCTGATTAAGCGCCTGCAGCGCACCAGCCTGTCTGGATCGGAAACCTCCGGTCGGGGGTATTTCAAGCCACAACATGCGACGGGCCGGATCAGCTTGATCCGGCCTTTTTCTTTGGGGTCTCGGTCCTTTGAGCTTTGCTCTTGTCGACGACCTTTTGGGCCAGATCACGGGCGATGGAAAACGCGCCCTTGATCTTGTCGCTGTCCTTTTTCCAATCGCGGCGCACCACGATCTTGTTGTCCTTGATCTTGGCGAGGCCGCGCTGATCCTTGATGAATTCAACCAGCCCCTCGGGGGATGCGAACTTGTCGTTATGGAACTGAATCGTCGCGCCCTTGGGTCCGCCGTCCAGCTTGGCGATACCCGCTTTCTTGCACATGCCCTTGATGCGCACGACCAGCATGAGCGTGTTCACCTCCTTGGGCAGCGCGCCGAAACGGTCGATCAGCTCAGCGGCAAAACCTTCGAGCTCGACCTTGCTGGCAAGGCTGCTGAGACGGCGATAGAGGCCGAGGCGCACGTCGAGGTCCGGCACGTAATTTTCGGGGATAAGGACCGGCACGCCGAGGTTGATCTGGGGCGCCCATTGGCCGCCATCGTCCAGAATGCCCTCGGTTTCGCCGGCCTTGATCTTGGCCACAGCCTCTTCCAGCATGGACTGGTATAGCTCATAGCCGACGTCACGCATCTGGCCGGATTGCTCCTCGCCCAGCAGATTCCCGGCGCCACGAATGTCGAGGTCTTGGCTGGCCAGTGTAAAACCCGCGCCGAGCGTGTCGAGGCTACCCAGAACGCGCAGGCGCTTTTCAGCGGCCGGCGTCAGTTTGAGGCGCGGTTTGGTGGTCAGATAAGCGTAGGCGCGGGTTTTCGAGCGCCCGACCCGACCCCGGATCTGATAGAGTTGGGACAGGCCAAACATGTCGGCGCGGTGGATGATCATCGTGTTCGCGGTCGGGATATCCAGACCGGATTCCACGATGGTTGTCGCCAGCAGCACGTCGTACTTGCCGTCGTAGAAGGCGTTCATGCGCTTATCCAGCTCGCCTGCCGCCATCTGGCCATGGGCGATGACATAGGTGACTTCGGGCACTTCGTTTTCCATGAACGCCTCGATTTCCGGCAGGTCCGAAATACGCGGGACGACGAAAAAGCTTTGGCCGCCGCGATAGTGTTCGCGTAGCAGGGCCTCGCGCAGGGTCACACGGTCGAATTCGCTGACATAGGTGCGGATCGACAGACGATCCACGGGGGGCGTGCCGATGATGCTGAGGTCGCGCACACCCGACAGGCTGAGTTGCAGGGTGCGCGGGATCGGCGTGGCGGTCAGGGTCAGCACGTGGACGTCGCTGCGCAGCGCCTTTAGCCGTTCCTTGTGCGCGACGCCAAAGCGCTGCTCTTCGTCGATAATCAGCAGGCCGAGGTTTTGAAATCTGATACCCTTGGCCAGCAGTGCATGGGTGCCGACGACGATATCGACTTGGCCGCGCGCCAGCCCGTCGCGCGTCGTCGCCGCATCCTTGGCCGAAACAAAGCGCGACAGCGGGCGCACGGTGACCGGAAAGCCGCGGAACCGTTCGGCAAAGCCCTGATGGTGCTGGCGCGCCAGCAGCGTAGTGGGTGCGATCACGGCGACCTGCATCCCCGACATCGACGCGGCAAAGGCGGCGCGCATCGCCACCTCGGTCTTGCCAAAGCCGACATCGCCGCAGATCAGTCGATCCATCGGGGTGCCGGCCTGCAAATCGGCCATGACGTCCTCGATGGCGCGCAGTTGGTCTTCGGTTTCCTCGTACGGAAAGCGGGCGGAAAACTCCTCCCACGCGTGATGCTCGGGCTCCAGCACGGGGGCGGTGCGCAGGGCGCGCTCGGCTGCGATGCGGATCAGGCGATCCGCCATCTCGCGGATGCGTTCCTTCAGCTTGGCCTTTTTCGCCTGCCACGCGCCGCCGCCAAGTTTGTCCAGCAGGCCCTCTTCGTGACCGTATCGGCTGAGCAGTTCGATATTTTCAACCGGCAGATAGAGCCTAGACGCCTCGGCGTAGTCCAGCACGAGGCATTCATGCGCGGCACCAAGAGCGGTCACGACCTCCAGCCCTTGGTAGCGCCCGATGCCGTGGTCGACATGTACGACCAGATCGCCGGGGGTCAGGCTGTTGGCCTCGCTCAGGAAATTCTCGGCGCGCCGACGCCGCTTGGGCGCGCGGATCAGGCGGTCGCCCAGAATGTCCTGCTCCGAGATGACGGTCAGATGCGCGCCATTCCATGGCCCCTCAAAGCCCGAGTCGAGGCCCCAAACAGCGAGGTGCAGGCCCGTTTTACCCAGACGCTCGGCAGAGGTGACAGTGGCGGGGCCAATCAGGCCTTCGTCCTCTAGCAGCCCTTCCATCCGCTCGCGCGCGCCCTCGGAATAACTGGCCATAAGGACGGGGCCGTGCGTCATCTTTGCCTGAATATGGTCCTTCAAGGCACCGAAAAGACTGATATTTTCCTGTTGCCGCTCGGGGGCAAAGTTGCGCCCGATGCGCCCGCCCGCATCCGTCACGCCGGGGCCGGTCGCCTGAGGCAGCGCGCTGAACTGCACGGCGCGGTGCGGGGCCATCGCCGCGTCCCAATCCGCATCATTCAGATAAAGCAGACCGGGCTCGACTGGTTTATAGACACTGTCGCTGCGCCCTTTGACGCTCATCGCGTGTTTGCGCGCGCCGTACTGATCCTCGATACTATCCCAGCGGGCGACGCGGGCGGGCGTGATGCCATCGTCGAGCAGCACAGGAGCATCCGGCAGGTAATCGAACAGCGTCTCCAGCTTCTCGTGAAAGAAGGGCAGCCAATGCTCGGCCCCCTGCGCCTTACGGCCCGCACTGATCGCCTCATATAGCGGATCATCACTGCCCGCCGAGCCGAATTCGATGCGGTAGTTCTGGCGAAAGCGCATGATCGCGGCCTCGTCCAGAATGACTTCGGACACCGGGGCCAGTTCGATCATGTCCAGCTTGCGCGTGGTGCGTTGCGTCACGGGATCAAAGCGGCGCGCGCCGTCCAGCACATCACCAAAGAGATCGAGTCGCACAGGGCCACCGCCATCAGCGTCGCCCGGCGGGAAAATGTCGATAATACCGCCGCGCACCGCATAATCACCCGGCTCGGTCACAGTGGGGCTGTTGACGAAACCCATACGCACGAGGAACGCGCGCAGCGCGGCCTCATCAATGCGCTGGCCGACTTGAGCGATAAAGGCTGCACCGCGCAGCACGTCGCGTGCCGGGATACGCTGCATCGCCGCGCCAAGCGTCGTCAGCAGAACGAACTGGGCCGGCATCTCGTGCACCAGCCCCGCCAGCGTGGCCATACGCGCGGCGGAAATGTCGGCATTAGGCGACACGCGATCAAACGGTAAACAATCCCAAGCGGGGAATTGCACCACCGGCATTGCGGGGGAATGGAACGCGAGGGCCGCGGCCATCGCCGCCATACGCTTGTCGTCGCGGGCGATATGCACGACCGGGCCACCCGCGCGAGCAACCTCATCCAGCACGAGGCGCGCGTCGAACCCCTCGGGCGCACCGGAGATTGTAATATGCTTGGGGGTGTCACTCATCTGGCAGGCTCTCTCGGACGGCGTTTAAGTGCGTGGCGGGTCGCCTCATCCCCCAAGCGCGGAGGTTGTCATATTCTGATACATGCCCCACATCGCGGTCACAAAGATCGAAAGCATTCCGATCATCTGTACGAACAGGCGGTGGCGGGTCAGCCGAGAGATCAGCTCGTCACTGACCATCCCCGCCGCCTCAATCTTGGCGGCAGTGCGCACGGATAACAGCCATACCAGCGACATTGGCAGCATCAGCAGGAAAACCGCCTGCGCAAATTCGCGTCCGTAGCCCCAGCCAAGCATGGCCGCGCCCGTCAGCAAAAAGAACACGAGACCAGTCAGCAACAGCCCCGACTCGTGGCTGATATAAAGGATGCGTCGGGAGTTGATCGCGGCGAGGGCGTTCATGTCGTCCATGGCCTGCGCGCGGCCCTTACGTGCCCGCACGACCATGTCCCATGGCACGCCCAGCACATAATGGCTGGTCGATGACCACATGACCGCCAGCGCGATCCAGAACCAGAGGTTGCTGAAGCTGCGCATGTCGATCATCTCGAAAACGGTTGAATACCAGTCCACGCTTGCCCCGATCCGCCACGTTTCGGCCCCTCTTAATGCGTTTTGCAAAGAACATGAAGCACCGCTTTTCGTGAAGTGCAGTGCGGTGCACGCGCCGGGTGACAAATGTCGAAACATCCCTAAAGGCGGGGTTGGGTACGAAACACATTGTCGCGGCGCCGCGACAATTCCCACCCTTGAGGCGCTTTGACTTACGTGGCACGTAGGGCATGATACGTCGCAGCCAGGTCATGTCCTATGCATCCCATCCCAGCCCCCTTCCCTTATGCCCGCCCGCGCCGCCTGCGCCGCACGCCCGGCCTGCGCGCGCTGGCTGCCGAAAACAGGCTGAGCGCCTCCGATCTGATCTGGCCGGTGTTCGTGCGCGATGGCGAGGACGTGACCGAGCCTGTCGCCTCAATGCCCGGCGTCAATCGCCTGAGCGTCGATCGCGTCGTGGCCGCAGCGCGCGAGGCGGCAGATCTGGGCATCCCGGCGATCTGTCTCTTTCCCTATACTGGTGCTGAAAACCGCACGGCCGATTGCGCCGAGGCATGGAACCCCGACAACCTTAGCAATCGCGCGACTCGCGCCATCAAGGCCGCTGTGCCTGAAATGCTGGTGATGACCGACGTGGCGCTGGATCCCTATTCCGACACCGGCCATGACGGGTTCCTGCGCGACGGTGTCATTGTCAACGACGAGACGGTCGAGGCGTTGGTGAAACAAGCCCTGTCACAGGCCGAAGCGGGCGTCGATATTATCGGTCCCTCGGATATGATGGACGGACGGATCGGCGCCATCCGCACCGCGCTGGAGGGTGCGGGGTATCAGGACACCATATTGCTGAGCTATGCCGCGAAATACGCCAGCGCCTTTTACGGCCCCTTCCGCGATGCGGTCGGTGCGTCCGGCGCGCTGAAGGGCGACAAGCGGACATACCAGATGGACCCGGCCAATGCGGACGAGGCGATGCGCATGATCGCGCGCGATCTG
The DNA here is from genome assembly GCF_035599575.1 of Roseovarius sp. Pro17. Classification (NCBI taxonomy): domain Bacteria; kingdom Pseudomonadati; phylum Pseudomonadota; class Alphaproteobacteria; order Rhodobacterales; family Roseobacteraceae; genus Roseovarius; species Roseovarius sp. Pro17. Next base: position 1,327,988 of record NZ_CP141179.1, on the reverse strand, counting down.
GCCGAGGGTGCGGATGCGGTCATGGTCAAGCCGGGTATGCCCTACCTTGACATCTGCCGCCGCGCCAAGGACACGTTCGGCGCACCGACCTACGCCTATCAGGTCAGCGGCGAATACAGCATGATTTCGGCTGCCGCGCAGAATGGCTGGATCGACGGCGAACGTGCGATGACCGAGAGCCTGATGGCATTCAAACGCGCGGGCTGCGACGGTATCCTGACCTATTTCGCCCCTGCAATGGCGCGTTTGCTGGGCTAAATGCTGGCCTGAATGATGGCCAGGGTCGCGCGATAATTCGCCCAGCCGTTGCGCGAGTTAAGCGCGCACGTGACAATGCGCGGCTCGCCGCCTATAGTCGCGCCTAGATCAGCCGATTAAACGGCTGGCGGTGTATCAGGCAACAAACAGGCATAAATTCATGAGCATTCTTACCAGACGTGGCTTCACCTTGGGTGCGCTCGGCAGCGCCGGCCTTATGACGGCCGCCTGCAGCAACGGTATCGGCAGCCGCGGCCCACAGCAGATCGACGCGCGCGTCGATACCACTGTACGCTACCTATATGACCGCTATCCCGGCACGCGCAGCCTGTCCGAGAAATCGGCGGGCATGCTGATCATGCCCCTGATGACCGAGGCCGGTTTTGGCCTGGGCGCCGGATACGGGCGCGGCGCATTGCAGATCAACGGCCAGACCGTCGATTATTACTCGGCCGCCAAAGGCAGCGTCGGATTACAGATCGGCGCACAGCAATTTGCGCATGTCCTTTTCTTCATGACGGAAAACGCACTGGCAAACTTTCGCCGCTCGTCCGGCTGGGCCGCCGGGGCCGACATCGGCTACGTGTTCAAGGACACAGCCGAGAACCTGCGTGCGGAAACGACGACATCAACTGCGCCGGTTATCGCCGTAGTGTTCGGTCAGGCGGGCCTGATGGCAGGCGCATCGCTTGAAGGTATGAAATACTCGCGCATCATCCCGTGAATTTGCGCGCCGGGGACCTTCTCCGGCGCACATCGCGCACCTGTGGCGACTCAATGCAGGGTGAATTCACCCGTTATATTGCGCCACTCGCCCGGCGCGATCATCTTGCGATGGCTAAAGCGCACTGAGTGCAGCGGGCCGTCGAGTTCACGTTGCCAGAATTCAACGAACTGGAACAGCTTAGGGTGGTCGGGTGCGGTGTCGTATTCCTGCCAGACATAACTGTTCAGCACGTGGACATAATCTGGCATTCCGTAAAAGAATTCCGCAGTCGTCAGCCCATATCCTTTTAGCATCATTTCTGTTTCGGTCATTGGCATGTTTCATGCTCCTAAAGCGTTTCGCAAACGATCCTAGACACAGATTTTCTGCAAAACGCGTGCAACGCCCATTCGGTGCGCCGCGACTCAAACCATCCATGTTTCAGGTGTGACTCGAACCGCTCTTTCTGCCTCGTGGAATCATGATGCCTGAAAGAAATTACATTTCAATGAAAACAGTCTGTTAGCAGACTCCCCTTGCGGCTGCCAGATGCCGTGACCATGCGCCATTGCACCCTATATCGCGGCGGTGGTATAGGTTCTGGTACAAGATATAGAATGACGCGACAGAGTAGGCACCGACTTGACCGATACGCCGCAAACACCCGAAGACATGGACGAAAACCGGCCCGAGCGTCCGGTATTTGATGGCCCGTCCGTCTCGATCGCCGACGAGATGAAGACGTCCTATCTGGATTACGCGATGTCGGTGATCGTCAGCCGCGCGATTCCGGACCTGCGCGACGGGCTGAAACCGGTGCATCGCCGCATCCTCTATGCGATGTTCGAGGCGGGCAACACCCATGACAAGCCCTACCGCAAATCGGCCCGTGCCGTCGGCGACGTGATGGGTAAATATCACCCGCACGGTGATAGCGCGATCTACGACGCGTTGGTGCGCATGGCGCAGGATTTCTCGATGTCACTGCCGTTGCTGGACGGTCAGGGCAACTTCGGCTCGATGGACGGCGATAACGCCGCCGCCATGCGATACACCGAAGTACGCATGGACAAGCCTGCGGCCTACCTGCTGGCAGATATCGACAAAGATACCGTCGATTTTCAGGACAACTATGATGGCAAGGACCGCGAACCGACGGTCCTGCCCGCCCGGTTCCCCAACATGCTGGTCAACGGCGCAGGCGGCATCGCCGTCGGCATGGCGACCAACATCCCGCCCCATAATCTGGGCGAGGTCATCGATGCCACGCTTGCATTGATAGAAAATCCGGACCTCACCAGTGAGGATTTGATCGAATACATCCCCGGCCCCGATTTCCCCACCGGCGGCCTCATGCTGGGCCGCACGGGCGCGCGAAAGGCTTACTTGGAGGGGCGCGGCAGCGTCATCATCCGCTCCAAAACCCGCGTTGAGGAGATTCGCAAGGACCGCTGGGCCATCATTATCGACGAGATCCCCTATCAGGTGAACAAGGCCACCATGATCGAGCGTATCGCCGAGGCCGCCCGCGAAAAGCGGATTGAGGGCATCTCGCATGTGCAGGACGAATCTGACCGTAATGGCGTGCGCGTGGTGGTGGAACTCAAGCGTGACGCGACTGCCGAGGTCGTGCTGAATCAGCTCTTCCGCTTTACCCCGATGCAAACCTATTTCGGCTGCAACATGCTGGCCCTCAACGGCGGTCGCCCCGAGCAACTGACTTTGCGCCGGTTCCTGACCTCCTTCATCGATTTCCGCGAGGATGTCGTCGCGCGACGCACCGCGTATGAGCTACGCAAGGCACGCGAGCGCAGTCATATCCTGTGCGGTCTGGCCGTGGCCGTCAGCAACGTGGACGAGGTCGTCGCGACCATCCGCGCCTCTGCTGATGCCGCCGATGCCCGCCAAAAGCTGATGACGCGCCGCTGGCCCGCGGGCGAGATCCTCGTATATATCGCGCTGATCGACGATCCGACGCATAAGGCCAACGACGACGGCACCTATAACCTGTCCGAGACGCAAGCCCGCGCCATTCTGGAACTGCGCCTGCAACGCCTGACCCAGTTGGGCGTCAAGGAAGTCACCGACGAGCTGCAGGAGCTGGCCGGTAAGATCAAGGAATACCTCGCCATCCTCGCCAGCCGCGAGCGGATCATGCAGATCATCGCTGATGAACTGACGGAGGTTAAAAACCTCTTTGCCGTGCCGCGTCGCACCCAGATCGTCGACTGGTCCGGCGATATGGACGACGAGGATCTGATCGAACGTGAGGACATGGTCGTGACCGTAACCTCGGGTGGTTATATCAAGCGCACCGCGCTGGCCGATTTCCGCAGCCAGAAACGCGGTGGCAAGGGTGTCGGCGGCATGGCGACCAAGGATGAGGACGTGGTTACGACCCTCTTTGTCGCCAATACGCATACGCAGCTGCTGTTTTTCACAACCGACGGCATGGTCTACAAGCTCAAGACATGGCGCCTGCCCCAAGGTGGCCGCACGTCCAAGGGCAAGGCAATCGTCAATATTCTGCCGATCCCCACAGGCGTTTCCATCGCCGCCATCATGCCGGTCGACCGGGATGAGGAAGAGTGGGACGACCTGCAAGTCGTGTTTGCGACCTCGGCAGGCACCGTGCGCCGCAACAAGCTGTCGGACTTCACCAATGTGCGCAGCAACGGCAAGATTGCCATGCGGTTCGAAGAAGAAAACGCAGGTATCACGCTGATCAACGCACGCATCGCGTCCAATGATGACGATGTAATGCTGGTGACATCCTCTGGCCGGGCCATCCGGTTTCGGGCCACTGACGTTCGTGTGTTCAACAGCCGCGCGTCGTTGGGCGTGCGGGGAATCCGCTTGACGGGGGATGACAGCGTGGTGTCGATGTCAATCATCCCAAATTTCGAGGCGACGTCGGACGAACGGGCAGCCTACCTCAAGATGCGCCGCGCTCAGGCCGGCCTATCCGACGAAGAGTTGGAAGCGGCGGATGATGAAGGCGACGCGGATGCGGCAATCTCACCGGACCGCTTCAACGCGATGTCGGCCGCCGAAACGCTGATCCTGACGATCTCTGAGCAGGGCACGGGCAAGCTTAGCTCCAGCCACGACTACCCCATTCGCGGGCGCGGCGGCATGGGTGTCACGGCGATGGACAAGGCAATGCGCGGCGGCGCGTTGGTCGCGTCCTTCCCGGTGACGTTGGAGGATCAGATCATGCTGGCCACCTCCAAGGGCCAGTCGATCCGCGTGCCGGTTAAAGGCATTTCCTTCCGCTCGCGCAGCGCGGGTGGGGTCAAGGTATTCAACACCGGCAAGAACGAAATCGTCGTTAGCGTCGCATGGATCGCCGAACAACCCGAAGAAGAGGACGGCGCGCCGGACGAGGCGATAACCGGCGACGTATGAGCAGAACGCTTGGCCGACCGCGTAACGCAACGTTGATAATCGCCGTGCTGGCCAGCGCGGCGATTATCCTCGTCGCTGGTGTCGCAGTGTGGCGCCATCTCGGTGGCGCGGGTGGCGATGCAGTAGGCGAGCGCAGCAATGTGATCGCTAGTATCGGGGACGCTATCGAGGCCGCTGACACACATTCGGGCCGCTGCGCGCAAGGCCTCATCGCTTTGACGGGCGATGCTGCGGGCGATACGCTGGACGCCCGCTTGGATGAGCTTGAGACATGCGGCGAGACTGCCCGTGACTTGGCCGAACAAGGGTATAGCGCGCTAGACGCCGGTGCGGGGCTGTCTGACTCGCCCCTGCGCGCGGCCTATCTCGATGCAGCCGGGTCGCTGATGAGCGTCTACGAGATGCAAGGCGACGATTTCGACGTTATTTTTGACATGCTGCACCGCGCGCGCAGCACCGAAGCGCCCATGGCGCCGCTGCGCAGCGACATCACCTACATCCTCGGCAATGTCGCGCCCGATATCGCGGCTGGACAACAAGAACTGGCCCGCGCCCGCGATGCCTATCGCAAGCGAGGCTAGCGCATTGTGCGCTTTCCCTGATGCGGGGGAAACCCAAACCGCTTTGAGGGCTACCCTTACCCAGCCGGATAGAGATCGCGGAACTTTTCGGTCAGATAATTCATCAGCGGTGCCTCTGTCGGCTCAAATCCGCAAGCGCGGGTAATCAGCTCGCGTGGGGTATATAGCCCGCCATGCTGCTGCACGTTCTCGCGCAGCCAGCCCATCGCCTGACTCAGATCACCCCTCCCCAGCTGGGTATCCAGATCCGGAACTGCCTTGCGCAGCGCCTCGGACAGGCACCCGGCATAGACGTTACCCAGTGAGTAAGTCGGAAAATAGCCAAAGAGGCCGACGGACCAATGCACGTCCTGAAGGCACCCTTGCGAGGCGCGCGGCACGGCGTAGCCGAAATCACGCAGGAACCGGTCGTTCCAGGCCCCTTCCAGATCGCCCGGCGCCAAATCGCCCGCTACCAGCGCCCGCTCAAGATCAAAGCGCATGAGTATGTGCAGGTTGTACTGCACCTCATCCGCCTCAGTGCGAATGAATCCACGATGCAGGCTGTTGACGTTCGCATAGAGCGCATCGGCGCTATCAATGCCGAAATCGCCAAAGGCGTCCTTCATCTGGCCATAGAGCCAGCCAGTAAAGGCGCGGCTGCGCCCCAACTGGTTCTCGACGATGCGGCTCTGACTTTCGTGAACGCCCATCGACACACCCTTGCCCAGTGGCGTCAGGGCATAGGCGGCGTCGATGGATTGCTCGTAGATCGCATGGCCGGACTCGTGCATGGTCGCATAGATGCAGTTGAACGGATCATGGTCGCTGGTGCGCGTGGTGATGCGCACATCGTCGCCCGACCCGCTGGAGAAGGGATGCACCGCCTTGTCGATGCGCCCACGCGCCATGTCATAACCGCACACCTTGGCCAATTGGCGCGCCAGCCGCATCTGCGCCTGCGCATCGAACTGCCCAGAGACCTTAGGCGCTGCTGCGCCGTTCAGCGCCGCCTCGCGCAGGGCAATGAGTCCGGGGCGCAGGGCGGTGAACATCGATTCCAGATCGGTGGCCTTTGCGCCCGGCTCGTAATCGTCGAGCATCGCGTCATAGACGTCGCCGCCATCGGCCAGCGCCGCGCCCTCCTCAAGCCTGAGGGCCACGACCTCGGCCAAGACGGGGGCGAAAGCGGAGAAATCGTCGTTTTCGCGCGCCTCGGCCCAGCGGCCTTGGCTAAGCGCGGTCAGACGCGCCAGTGCAGTGGCCAGATCGCCCGGCACGCGCTGAGTGCGCTCATAGCTGCGGCGGATATGGCGCAATTGCGCCTCGCCAACCTGATCCAGCGTCTCTTGCTCTGCCGCGTCCAACCAGTCGCCGATCCGCGAATCGGTGCGACACGCATGCAAGACAGCCTGAAGCGCGCCAGCCTCTTCGGAACGCTGCGCCGCTGCACCGCGCGGCATCATCGTCTCGCGGTCCCAGCTAAGGCGCCCCGCGATCTGCGCCAGCGCCTCGGTCTGGCGCTGGAACGCCATCAGATCGTCGAATGCAGCCATAGTCACTTACCTCTAACAGATTGCGCTGCCGGATAGCCGGCGTGAAAGCGCGCACGTATAATCATTACCCAGACGATAACCGCCAAGAACTGGTGCAGGATCGCCACCTGCCAAGGCGCGCCCAGTACCACGGTCACGATCCCCAGCCCTATTTGTGCCAGCACAGCACAGAACGCCAGCGTAAAAGCCGACCGCGTCGCGACATGCGCGCTGCGCCGTCCGCGTATGAGTGCCATGATGGAAAACGCCAATAGCGCATAGCCGACGAGCCGATGAATGAACTGAACCGTGCCGGGGTTCTCGAAAAAGTTGCGCCACCACGGCTCGATCACCATCATCTGCGGCGGCCAGAACCCGCCGCCCATCAGCGGCCATTCAGTATAGCTGCGACCGGCGTCGATACCGGCAACCAGCGCGCCGATGAGTATTTGAAGAAACGTGAAATGCATCCACCCCGTGCCCAGCCCGAACAGGCGCGCCTCGCGTGCGCGCCGGGCCTGCATGATTTCACGCTCGGGCCGCGACAGCAGCAGCACATACCACGTGATAAAACCGAGGATGACGAAGGCCAGCCCCAGATGCACTGCCAACCGATAGGAGGCGACATCTGTCCGCTCCCCGCCCAGTCCAGAATAGACCATCCACCAGCCCACCGCGCCCTGCGCCCCACCAAGCGCGCCAAGCAATAGCAATCGCCCGATCCAGCCCGCCGGAATCTGTCGCGCGGCAAGGAAACCAAAGAAGCCGATGGCCCAGACCAGTCCGATGACGCGGCCCAGCTGCCTGTGGCCCCACTCCCACCAGTAGATCACCTTGAAATCCTCGAGGGTCATCCAAGCGTTCTGGATCTGAGCTTCGGGGATCGCCTGATAGCGCGTGAATTCGGCCTGCCAGTCAGCGGCGTTCAGCGGTGGGATCGCCCCGGTCAGGGGGCGCCATTCGGTGATCGACAGGCCGCTATCGGTCAGCCGCGTCAGGCCTCCGACGGCGATCATCACCACGACCAGCACAAAGAGCAGTATCAGCCACAAACGGATGCCCCGCCGCGCGCCGCGCCGACCCTCATCAATCATGCCGCCGCGAGGCTGGACACGCTCTGCGCCGGGGGCGTCAACCTCCTGAAAAATGCTGCGTTTTTCAGCCATTCTTGTCGCTCCTCGGATCGCATGCCATCTCGCTTGTCGGCGCACAGTAATGCGCGCACCCCGCCCCTTCAACCATCGCCGCCCCCGCGATCCTTCCAGCGGACCATCTGCCGCATGATCCCGTGCAAGAGGCGCGCGTCGGCCTGCGTCAGCGGCATCCTGCTCCAGAAATTGCGCAAGGTCTGGCGCATGCTGGCCGCCTTGTGTTCGGGGTAGAAGAACGCGGCCTCGTTCATGCGCTCCTCATAATGCGCGGCCAACGCCTCGACCTCGGTGTGGTCGGCCCAGACGGTATTGTGCATATGCACCTGCCCTTCGGGCACCAAGGCCGAGGCGCGGCGCCACTCATAGGCGGTCAGCAGAACGCATTGGGCGAGGTTCAGGCTGGGAAATTCTGGATTGATCGGCACCGTGATGATCGCATTCGCCCGGGCAACGTCGTCGTTTTCCAGCCCTGAGCGCTCGGGCCCGAACAGGACGGCCACCTTCTGTCCCTCGCCGATCCGGCGCGCGGCATCGCGCATCGCCTCTTCTGGGCTGAGTATCGGCTTGGTCAGTTCGCGCCCGCGAACAGTGGTTGCATAGACATAATGACAGTCGGCCAGCGCGCCGGGCAGATCATCGACCAACAGCGCCTCGTCCAGAAGGCGCCCGGCCCCGCTGGCCATCGCCACTGCGTTCGGATTGGGCCAGCCGTCGCGCGGCGCAACAATCCGCATCCGGTCCAGCCCGAAATTCCACATAGCGCGCGCCGACGCGCCGATATTCTCGCCCATCTGCGGGCGCACCAGCACAAAGGCGGGCTGGGGTCTGTCCGTTGGCATGATCGGTCCTCTCGCTCCGGCGCGTGATACCGTCCTGCCCCCGGCTTGAAAAGGCCAGTGCATCTTCTGGGCCTAATTATCCCGCCAGAGGTCTCCATACCCTGCGACCAGTGGCGTCGCCCGAAATCCTGCGCTATAGCAAGCGCCAAGCCAGACCGAGGAGCGCGACCCATGAGCGACCAAGAGCAGCCGCAGATCTACCTGATCACCCCGCCTGAGTTCGAGCTGGACCAGTTTCAGGACCGCCTCGCCGCCACGCTTGACGCGCACGAGGTCGCGTGCCTGCGCCTCGCGCTTGCCACCCATGACGAGGACCGGATCGCGCGCGCCGCCGATGCCTGCCGCGAAATCGCCCATGCCCGCGATGTGGCGATCGTGATCGACAGCCACATCGCGCTGGCCGAACGGATGGGCCTCGACGGGGTTCACCTGCTTGACGGCGCGCGATCGGTGCGCAAGGCGCGCAAGGCGCTGGGGGCGGACGCCATCATCGGCGCGTTCTGCGCCCAATCGCGTCACGAGGGCTTGGGCGCAGGCGAGGCGGGCGCCGATTACGTCGCTTTCGGCCCGGCAGGCGCCAACACGCTTGGCGACGGGGCACAGGTCGAAACCGAGCTGTTTCAGTGGTGGTCCGAAGTGATCGAAATTCCGGTCGTTGCCGAAGGCGCGCTGGACGCGGCCCTGATCGCGCAACTTGCGCCGATCACCGACTTCTTTGGTATCGGGGATGAGATCTGGGGCCATGATGATCCCGCCGCCGCCCTCGGTGATCTGATCCGCGCGATGGGCTGACGCCCCTAAGCCCCGCCTCTCAGCCCCGTCTCTCGGGCGGCATGGCGGCGCGCACGATATGCTCGGCCTCTATGGCCAGCGTCTTGCGGTTGTCAAAATCGGCGACCTTGAGCGGCGCGTGATAGACCAGCTCGGCATGCCCGCCGCGCGGGGCCGCCAAGATGGCCAGGAAATGCGGCCCAAAATCCATGTCACCGAACCAACCGTAAAAGGCCGCATCCTGCCCCTCGGGCGCGCGGTAGATCACCGTCACCGGCTGGATGTAGGCGGTTTCCTTTAACCCGGGCGAAAAGAATGCCTGAAACAATGTCGGCTTGAACGTCAGCACCCGCAGCCCGTCGGTCGAGGTGCCTTCGGGAAAGAACAGCAATTGGTGCCCAGCGTTTAGCCGTGCCTCGAGCGCCGCGGTCTGGGCCTGCGCGTCGCGCGCCTCGCGCCGGATGAACAGCGTGCCGGCGGCGCGAGCCAGAAACCCAATGACAGGCCAGCCCGCCACTTCGGACTTGGAGATGAAAAACACTCGGTGCCGCGCGTTCAGCACAAAAATGTCCAGCCATGAGGCATGGTTTGCCACCACCGCGCCCGGCAAACTCATCGGTTCGCCACGCAGGGTCACGCGGATGTTTAGGATGATCAGACACGCGCGAAAAAACGCCCGTACGATATAGGGTGATACCGGACGTCCTAGTCCACACAAGGGCCTCTCGACCGCGCGCACCAGCAAAAGCGCGCACAGCAAGACAGCGAGAACGCTCAGCAGGATCACCGTGCGAAGAACCACACGTAGCCAGCCCAGAAAACCGGACGGCGGCAGCACAGCCATGTCCGCACGAGGCCAGCTTGGCGCGCTCATCTCCCGGCTCCGGAATATAGCGCGCGCCTACTGGCGCTGAGCCGTGCGGTGTCCATGATCACGCACACATCGGTGGTGTTGAACGCGTGATCCACATAGGCCCCGTCGCCCACATAACCGCCAAGGCGCAAATAGGCCTTGATCAGCGGCGGGACTTGCAGCATCGCCGCGCGCCGGTCCAGTGCGTCCGGCGCAATCAAGTCCATCCGCTCGTGGCGCAGCGAACGCGCGCGCAGTTCTGGCGGTGCCAAATGGCGGTGATGCAGCAGCGACAGCGGCGCAGCCAGCGCGGCAGGGTCCGTACCGTGAAAGCTGGCGACACCGAAAAGCACGTCGATCCCGTAATCGCGCACATATCCCGCCAGCCCCTGCCACAGATGAAAAAGTGCCTCGCCGCCGCGATAGCGCGCATCGACGCAGGAGCGGCCCAGCTCCAGCAGGGTCCGGTTCGAGGCGCGCAGTGCACTCAAATCATATTCATTCTCAGAGTAGAATTGCCCAGCCCGCGCGGCCTGATCCGCGCGCAGCAGGCGGTAGACGCCGATCACCTGATCCGCCTCGCCGCCCGGCAGCGCGCGATCCAATAACAACAGGTGGTCGAACCACTCATCAAAGCGGTCCGCCTCAAGCGCAGCATCGTGATCGACCATCGGACCGCTGCCGCCCAACTCTTGCACGAACACACGGTATCGCAGCCGTTGCGCCGCGCGGATGTCGCCCGTGCCCGCCGCCAGGCGAACATGAAAGTCGGGATTGGTCCGGGCGCGGGGCGCGGCAGTGCTATCTGTGGGCATGGGGCCTCGGCAGCAGAATTTCAGAGCGGTTCTATGGCCCGCATCGGTCAAAGGCAACATCCCGCCTAAACAAGCGACTTATCGCCGGTACACGCTAGGGTTGCGCACGGGTATTTTGGGGTTAATCATTTGGTAACCATCATGAGGGATCAAGGACCGGCAGCAGCGCGACGCGGCTGGTATCTATGACCACCTTTCCAGTATCAGGGAAATTGACTGTGACCTTGCCCGCGATATTCGATTGGACCTGTCCCACGCCCCAATCCGGCTGGCTGGGGGCCTCGACCCTCATGCCGGGTTCCAAAAATGCTGCGAAATCGCTCATCTGTGCGCCTCTTTCGAAAGGATCGACATGACCCAGCCTAACCGCAATCTAAGCGCGCTGATAGGATCGCGTATCTGCCACGATCTGATCAGCCCGGTGGGTGCGATTTCCAACGGTCTCGAACTGATGGGCCTTGCGGGCGTGCCGGATGGACCCGAAATGGCGCTGGTTGCCGATAGTGCGGCCCATGCCAACGCGCGCCTGCGGTTTTTTCGCGTCGCATTCGGCCTCTCCAGCGACGGCCAAAGCATGTCCGAGCGCGAGATTCGCAGCGTCCTGGGTGACGTCTATACCGCCAAGGTCGTATGCGACTGGCAGGTCGACGGCCCCCTACCGCGCAAAATGGCGCAGGCGGCATTCCTAGCGCTGCTCTGCGGTGAGCAGGCAGCCCCCTTTGGCGGCACGGTGCGAATCGAAGGCAGCGCCGATGGTCTGCGTATTTCGGTCACGGCCGACCGGCTGGAACCAAGGGCCGAGCATTGGGCGTGGCTGACGGAACCAGAGGCGGGCGATCTGGACGATCTGCCCGCGTCGCAGGTGCAATTTGCGCTGCTGCCCAGCCTGCTGGCCGAAATCGGTCGCCGCGCCGAGGTCAGCATGAACGGCAGCGTCTCCCTTAGCTTTTAAAGCGTTTCGCCGTTAACCTAAGACATCGGATAAAGGCGAAACGCGCGCAACGCAGATATGTCGCGCGCGCGTTTCGCAAAAATCTGTGATTCAGGTTTTTCGCGAAACTCTTTAGATCAATCGCGCACCGCGCCATCACCCGTCACCAGATATTTAAAGCTGGTCAGCTGCGCCGCGCCCACCGGCCCGCGCGCGTGCAGCTTGCCGGTGGCGATACCGATCTCGGCGCCCATGCCGAACTCGCCCCCGTCCGCGAACTGGGTCGACGCATTATGCATCAGGATCGCGCTGTCGACCTGCGTCATGAAGGCCTGCGCGGCGGCGGGATCTTCGGTGATGATGCAATCGGTATGGTGCGAGCCGAATTCCTCAATATGACCGATGGCAAGACCCAGATCGCCCACAACGCGCGCGGCGATGATGCTGTCGAGATATTCGTGGCCCCAATCCTCTTCGCGCGCGGGCACGGTTCCCTCAATGGCGGCCAGTGTTTCGTCGGCGCGCACCTCGACGCCCGCCTTCAGCAGCGCGCGGATCAGATCGCTGCCGAGGCCGCCCACCAGATCGCGGTGGATCAGCAGACATTCGACAGCGCCGCAAATGCCCGTGCGCCGCGTCTTGGCGTTCAGCACCACGCGCATCGCCTTTTCCGCGTCCGCCGCAGCATCGACATAGATGTGCACGATCCCTTCCAAGTGGGCAAAGACCGGCACGCGGGCCTCACGCTGCACGAGGGCGACCAGTTCCTTGCCGCCGCGCGGCACGATAACGTCAATGCTGTCGGTCATGGTCAGCATCTCGTTTACCGCAGCGCGGTCGCGCGTCGGGACTAGCTGGATAGCCTCTTCGGGCAGGCCCGCCTCGCGCAAGCCCTGCTTGAGGCAGGCGTGAATGGCGCGGGAGCTGTGATAGCTTTCGGACCCGCCGCGCAGAATGACGGCGTTTCCGGCCTTGAGGCACAGCGCGCCTGCGTCCGCAGTCACATTCGGGCGGCTTTCATAAATGACGCCGACGACGCCGAGGGGCGTTCGTATCCGACGGATGTGGATGCCGCTGGGCTGAGACCATTCGGCCAGCACTTCGCCCACCGGGTCAGGTTGATCGGCGACAGCGCGCAAGCCGTCCGCGATGGCACGAATACGGCCCTCGTCCAGCATGAGCCGGTCGATCATCGCATCCGATAGACCCTTTTCGCGGGCAGCTGCCATATCCTTGGCGTTGGATTCAATGATCGCCGCGCGGCGAGCCCAGACGGCGTCGGCCGCGCCACGCAAGGCCATGTCCTTGCGATCACTTTCGGTGACCGCCAGTTCGGTCGCGGCGGCGCGCGCGCACGCACCCATCCGGGCCATGAGAGTGGGAATATCGTCGGTGTCGGGCATTGCATCGGCTCCTTGCCAGGTGGGCTTTGGGCCAGATGATTTCAGGCCGCTAATCTGGTGACGTCAGAACGCCATGTCGTCGCGGTGAATCAGCGCGGCGCGCGCAGGATAGCCCAGAACATCGCGAATGGCATCCGAGCGTAGACCTTTTATCCGGTCCGCGTCTGCCAGGTTATAGCGGGTCAGGCCAAGGCCCAGTCGCGCGCCGTCTTCGTCAATGATTTCAACGGGATCGCCGCGGCCGAACCTGCCCGAAACCGACGTGACTCCGGCAGGCAGCAGGCTGCTGCCCTGCTGAATGGCGCGCGCGGCGCCTGCATCAATGGTCAAACGGCCTTTGGCCTTCATCCCGCCGATCCATGCCTTGCGCAACTGTTGCGGGGTGCCTTGGGCGGTGAACCAGGTGGACGGCGCGCCGCTTTCGAGCGCGGCGAGCGGGCGCATCACCGATCCTTGGGTGATAGCCATGTCGCAACCCGCCGCCGTCGCCGTCTTGGCCGCCATCAGCTTGGTCTTCATCCCGCCCTTGCTGAGGCCCGAGGTCGCATCGCCTGCCATCGCCTCAATTTCGGGGGTAATGTCCGCGATGGTATCATAGCGATGCGCCGTGGCGTCCTCGGACGGATTGGCCGAGTAAAATCCGTCGACGTCGCTCAGCAGGATCAACTGATCCGCCCCTGCCGTCACTGCGACCTGCGCGGCGAGGCGGTCGTTGTCGCCATAACGGATTTCATCCGTGGCGATCGTGTCGTTCTCATTGACGATGGGCACCGCGCCAATGCGCAAGAGCTGCTCCAGCGTCGCGCGGGTATTGAGGTATCGTCGCCGGTCGGCGCTGTCCTCAAGCGTCAGCAGCACCTGCGCCGCAATCAGCCCGCGCGCCGCCAGCGCTGTGTCATAGGCACCCGCCAGCTGGATCTGCCCAACGGCGGCGGCGGCCTGTGACTGCTCCAGCGTCAGCGCGCCTGCAGGTAGCCTGAGCGTGCCGCGCCCCAGCGCGATGGAGCCGGACGACACCAGCACGACGTCGGTGCCGCGCGCGCGCAAGCGGGCGACGTCATCAGCCAGTCCCTCCAGCCAGTCGGCGCGCAGTGCGCCGGTGGCGCGGTCCACCAGCAAGGCCGAGCCGATTTTAACGACCAGTCGGCGTGCGTCCTTTAGGGCCGCCACGGCTCGGGCTCTTCTTCGTCCGCCTTTCGGTGGCGCAGACGGTCATCGTCGATCTCGCTGCGCAAGCTACGCAGAACGTCGGTGACGCCGTCACCCGAGACGCCCGACATGGTCATGACCGGGCCGCCGGATGCCCTTTCCAACGCTGCCTTGGCGTCGGCCAGTGCGTCCTCGTCCAGCGCGTCGATCTTGTTCAACACGGTCAGGCGGGGTTTGGATGCGAGGGGGCCGTCATAGGCCTCAATCTCGGTGATGATGGTCTGGTAATCTTCGGCCACAGTTTCCGACGTGCCATCCACGAGGTGCAAGAGGATCGCGCAGCGTTCGACATGGCCCAAGAACAGATCGCCCAGCCCCCTGCCCTCGCTCGCCCCGTCGATCAGACCCGGAATGTCGGCGACGACGAATTCCACGTTGTCCACTCCGACGACACCCAGATTGGGGTGCAGCGTGGTAAAGGGATAGTCCGCGATCTTGGGCCGTGCATTAGACGTGGCGGCCAGAAAGGTCGACTTGCCCGCATTGGGCAAACCCAAGAGGCCCACATCGGCAATCAGTTTCAACCGCAGCCAGATCGTGCGCTCGACTCCCTCCTGCCCCGGATTAGCGCGGCGCGGAGCCTGATTGGTCGAGGATTTGAAATGCAGGTTGCCAAAGCCGCCGTTGCCGCCGCGCGCCAGCTCTACGCGCTGGCCCAGCTCGGTCATGTCGGCGATCACCGTTTCCTGATCCTCGTCGAGGATCTCGGTTCCGACTGGCACGCGCAACACGATATCGGCGCCATCCTTGCCGGTGCGCTGACGCCCCATACCGGGCTGGCCGCTACGGGCAAAGAAATGCTGCTGATAGCGAAAGTCGATCAGGGTGTTCAGCCCGTCCACCGCCTCGGCAAAGACGGCGCCGCCATCGCCGCCGTCGCCGCCATCGGGTCCGCCGAATTCGATATACTTCTCACGGCGAAAGCTGACGCAACCGCCACCGCCGCCGCCGGAGCGGATATAGACCTTGGCCAGATCAAGAAATTTCATGGATCGGTCCCTGCATCAGCGGGCAAAGGCGCCCTCTGATGCCCTCCATACGCAAAGGCCGCGCCCGCCTCAATCCAGTTTTCGGCTGTAGGTCCAAGTTGGCACAGTGGTTCCGCGCGCAAGGCAAAAGGATTCGGCGTCGCCCAGATAGGTAAACCCGCAATTCGTAAGGACCCGCGCCGAGGCCGGATTGCCCTGCTGCACTGTTGCAAAGATGGTGCGGCACCGCTGGGGATTGGCCGCGACCAGCGCCGCCACCGCCGCCGATGCGACACCCGAATTCCAAAAGATGGGCGCGACCCAATATCCGATCTCAGACTGGCCTACGTCGAGGCGGGTCAGGCTGATCACGCCCATGACCTCACCCATATCCGCGCGCGTGCCGTCGATCGACCACGCGTCCTCAATCCGACCTTCGGCCATGCAGCGCGCAATGAACGCCTCGGTCATGCCGGGCGGCAGTGGGTGCGGAATAGACGACGTCGCCGCCGCTACGCGCAGATCGCTAGTATAAAGCGCCATCAGCCCGGCATCCGAGGGACGCACCGGGCGCAGATCATAGGCGCCCGCAACGATGCTGGGCTGTAGATTGGTTTGTATAAGGGTCATGGTAGTGCCCCTTTCCAGAAGCGCGGATATCCTGCATGGCAAGCGTTGCTGTACATTTCTTACCGAACATTTCGGCGCGGGCATGGCAGTGTTCGGGCGATACAGTGTCGTGGTGCACTGACGCTCTACAAGCGTCACTTAAGAGTTAACACTCGAAGGTTAAGAGTTAACACTCAAAGGTGATAAAAGTTGCACGCCGCCGATTTGGTCGGCACGCGGCACAAGAAAACCGCTCAATTCAAAAAGGGACCGGCGTTGACCGCCGATCCCCAGAATATCAACCCGTGGGGGTTTGGATTATTCGGCGGCGTCCTGCGTGGGCAGAACCGAAATGAACTTGCGTCCCTTAATTCCGGTGTGAAACTTCACATTGCCTTCGATGATCGCAAAGATCGTGTGATCCTTGCCCAGACCGACACCTTCGCCCGGCCACATCTTGGTGCCGCGCTGGCGCATGATGATGTTGCCGGGGATGACGGATTCGCCACCATATTTCTTGACGCCTAGGCGACGGCCCGCGCTGTCGCGACCGTTACGGGATGAACCGCCTGCTTTTTTATGTGCCATTTGGTCTCTCCTTAACCTTTGGTCAGTTCTTTGGCCTGATCGATCCAGCCTTCACGCTCGATCCGGCCCTTGAATGACAGTTTCTCGTCCATATCAGCTACGTCCGCTTCGGTCCATGCAGCGATTTGGGCAAAGCTGGTCACACCATTTTCGTGCAGCTTCTTCTCCAGCGCGGGACCAACGCCCGACAGCTGTTTCAGATCGTCACCGCCGGCAGCCTTCTTGGGCGCGGCTTTCTTGGGCGCGGCCTTGGGCGCGGCTTTTTTCTCAGCTGACTTCTCTTTGGCTTCGCCTTCGCTGACGCGCTTCTTCATCTCGGCCTGCTGGCCCTTATTCTTAGCGTACTGGCCGTCCGAGACGACCTTGTCGCCCGAAACCGAGCCTGCACCGATTGCCGCCTTGACGCCCGACTTGTCCGCGCCCTTGCCCAAGATGTCCGTCACGCGCAGCAATGTCAGCTGCTGGCGGTGGCCCTTGGTGCGCTGCGAGCCATGCTTACGGCGGCGCTTGACGAAGTGGATGACTTTATCACCCTTGATCTGGTCAACAACTTCGGCCTGCACGCAGGCATCGCCAATGAGCGGCGCGCCAACGACAGGGCTGTCGCCGCCCAGCATCAGAATCTCGTTGAATTGAACCTTTTCGCCGGCCTCGGCGGCCAGCTTTTCGACACGCAGCATATCGCCGGACTGAACCCGATACTGCTTGCCCCCGGTTTTAAGAACCGCAAACATCTGTCTTTCCTTCACATTTCCGCGTCCGCCGGTCCCCTTTCGGGTGTTCGCGGCCAGATGGCCACCTTGGACAGCGCGCCTTTCAGGCGTCATAGAATTAAGACCCGGTGCAAGGCTCGCCCCTGCCGGGATGGGGGCTTATCGGGCGACAGGTCCCTCAAGTCAAGCAGGTTTTGCCCGTTGCGCCACCCAACCGCGACACGCCAGAATACCCGCGAATTTGTCCGTGCGGCGCGGCTTTATTACGATTTCGCCCTGAATTTCCGCCCCCCCCCTTGCGAGCCCTTGCAATCCATTCTAGGACGCCCCCACCAGACCCCCGCGGAGAGGTGCCGGAGTGGTCGAACGGGGCGGTCTCGAAAACCGTTGAGGGTGCAAGCCTTCCCAGGGTTCGAATCCCTGTCTCTCCGCCACTTGCCATTGATTTCATTGTGAAATTTGGCAAAGTTCGAAGCCTACTAATATTCTACTACAATATTTGCGCCAGTTATCTCCGAAAGAAACTGCGCTAGGGATGATTGTCCCAACTGCATTGAGCGCATTGTTCAAAGTATGCCCCGTCAGGTTCAATCGCCCTATCATACCATGTTCGCATGTTGCGCGACGCGCAGTTTGGACATTGCTGGACGCGATCTATCCTTTCACGGCCCAAAAGCTGGACGTAATGCTTAATGATAGCTTCGACGGCGTCTCCCGCCACAAGTGCCGAACTTTGACCGGCATTGCGATGATGCGTTAGCCAATTGACGAGCGGCCAAGCTTTTTCGACGACTGCCTTAAGATACGCACGAAGTTCGGCGTTACGCGCGCCCGGCAACAAGTGATGGGCAAATAATTTGTTCCACTCCACTACTGCCGCATCTTTTGGGCGGTCCTCAAACTCTACGTCACTAAGATGCCGTCGAACGGTTCCAACCAATGTCACTAGGCATTCGCGAAGCTGCATTCCTACCGCTTGATAGTCGACTGCTTCAATTGCGCGTTCCAAGAGTTCACATGCCTGCTCGTGCCTGCGGAAAACTTCGTCAAACGGGGTTTCGAAGCCTTCACCGCCATCGCGAGACCTACTCATGACGCGCGTCATTAGACCAATATGAAACGAAAGCGTGTAGTCTAAGCTCGGGAAATGCCGTTGCGAATACAAGTTGGTTGGATTCGTAATAACCCACCAGCGTTCTTTGTCTGTCACTACATCCCACATTTCATATGGTGTTCCCAAAACAAATTCTGTCTTGATACGCTCAACGTTCATTACTTCTTCGTCGGGCGCTTGACCGTTAATGTAGTTTGCAACGTCCTGTTCGGCGTAATAATCGCGCACTGGACTATAGCGACCAAGTTGATCAGCAGGAAGCGGATGATCCGGCGGCAAAGTGCATTCAGAGTCTTCTTCTTTTCCATCAGTCATTGCTACTAGCCTTCAAGATTTTTCAGGTCGCTATGCAACCAAACATGACGACTATGCGGTTTGGCAACAACCAAAAATGCCGCCCCCGAAGGGACGGCAGTTGGGCACTCTTGCGGAGTTCGTTAAGGGTGTTCGCACAGCCCTGCGACAGTTGCTCGTTAGTCAGATGGAATTGCCCACAGGGGCACCGCCAATACCGCCACTGCGTCTAGATCAATGTCGCCTAGCCCTTCCCCGGTCAGAATCTCCATGATGCTCTGTGCGGGCGACGACAGGGCCACAATCAGCACGTCGGGTAAGCAACACGGACAACGATATTTAGCTGGTCCGCTCATACTAGACGGATCTCCGCATTTTGGGTCCCGTTTTGCTTTTACAGCAACTCGTCAAACAGAGCCTTGTGATTCTTGGAATGCCGATAGGCAAGGGTCTTCATCTGCTTGCCAGTAGTCGGGATCAGGCGCGCAGAGCCACGCACAAATGCCTGATCTGTCAGCTCCGGGAAAAGATAGTCAATTTCTTCGATTGCTTCAGGTTCGAGGCCCGCAAGCGCCTGAGGGCCAGGATAGAGGCTTTCGGTTGCGGCACCTTCCGAAAAGACGATTTCGTGCTGGTCGAACAGCATATGGAAATACGTGATCTCGGTCGTATCCTCGACGATATTGATGCCATCTATTCGAACAAGTTTGTTGGCAGGCATCAGCACCTCAGTAACTCCAAACATCCGCTCTGCAATAGCCGAGCGGATCAGCACCCGGTGCTGCGGCGAGACGACAAGATCACGTGTGGGCAGTCCGCCACCCAAAGCGCTCGCCGAAAAGCGGATCGGCTTTAGCTTGGGCTTTGCTGTTAACTCGGCCAGACCCAGCGTCCGCGATCCGATCCACCGGATCGGCTGTTCGCCGTGATCCAGCGTCGTTACCATGTCACCGGCCTTCAGGTCTTCGATTGCAATTAAGCCGGTGGCTGTGGTGATCAGCGTTCCTGCCGCGAAACAGACAATATTGATTTCGTCGATATTCTTGATTTTAAGGTCGGCGGGGTCAGTTTGGGTATAAAGAACATTGAAATCTTTTCCGCCATCGATTTCTTTTAGATCGGCATTCGCGCCTATCCTGATGACATCGTTACCACCGTCGGTCTTAAGGGCGTCTTTCATGGAAAAGTCATCGCCAGCGGTGAACGTATCAACGCCGTCTTTTGAGCCATCGTAACGCTTAAGCGACACCCTGTCACCGGCGTTCACGGTAATCGATTCGGTCTTGTCTGCCTTGATGAACGTCCTGCTCAGATCAACATCATCGCTGATGTTGACTGTGGGATTGAGGTTGTCTTTGAATTCAATATCCAGCTTGTTGGTGTTACTCTGCTCAAACCTGACTTCGAAGTCAGTAGAGGTATTGCTGGCAGCTTCAAATTTTGTGTTCCTGTTTGCTGTCGGATCAACGATGAACACGTCGCCATCATTGACCTGAATCGTTCCGCCGGCGCGGATTTCGTTCGGCCCCAGCGGGTCCGTGTTATTTGCAACTATGGTATAGGTCGGCATATCTTTTGCCCTCCATTTAATTGCTAGGTAAATACACGCTTCAGTTCGGTGATGACCCCCATTTTTCACATCAAGATTAGGGCGATTTTTGGCATGCCCGCCGAAAGGTTCGTGGTTAGCCCCGCAGTAAGGCTGCTGAACATTCACTGCTCAGGCGGAGCCTTGCAAAATTTTGATTTGAAAGATGCCATCATCATTCTTTTCAGTGGGGTTTCGATAGCAGTGCATGTTTACTTTCGCTCATCCTGTCCTAATCAGAATAGCGTCGCTGGATACGCTCACATTGACCTGCGTTAAGGCACCCTTTCGGCTGAAGCTTTGCGCGTCGGACTCGGTGGAACCCCCGCACTGAAGTGGTCGTCCTTTTTGATAGGCTGGCCCGCGATACGCAAATAGGCAGCCATCCGACCGGCTGGTTATAAAATGCAGATTTGTTCCATGAACTATGTTTCCATTGCAACGCCGCACTGATGCAGGCCACCCGCGTTTGTGTTAGCATGAGTTACGAGGGGCTAAAGCATGGAGGTTACAATGGCTATTAATGTTGTGTGCCTGGAATGCGGTCAAGGAAACCGGATACCCGAGGCAAAACTGGATGCCGGAGCCAAATGCGCAACATGCGGTGCGGGCTTGATCAAGGGAGAGCCGACCGAAGTCTCGCTTGACCTGCTGGTCAAGGCGGCGCGGATAGACGGCATACCCCTTATCGTGGACTTTTGGGCCGCTTGGTGTCAGCCCTGTCGCATGATGGCGCCAGAATTTGCAACTGCGGCCAAGGCGCTGAAAGGTAAGGCTCGCTTTGCAAAGCTGGACACGGAGGCTTTTCCTCAAGCGAATAAACGGTATGACATCCGTGGAATTCCTCTTTTGATTGCCTTTCAGGGCGGTCACGAAATCAAGCGCCAATCTGGGGTGATATCAGCATCAAAGATCGTGGAATGGGCGTCCGGCTTCTCGCTCGCCTAAGATCGTGTCTAATGAATGCCATCCAAGCCGAACCCTGCCCTAGTGCAGCGCCAACCTGTCCGGTCAATCGCAAAATACACAATCGACACCAGTCATTGATGAAGCCAACATTTGATGGGAGATGGAAAATGCATACTGATCTTGCAACCCGACGCCGTGTTTTGATTGTGATGTACCAACGTTACGTAAAAGCTGACCAGAACTGGAACTTGGCGTTGCGTGATATGAGGACGTGGTTTCCACCCGAGAGTCAGCCCAATCCCTCGAGAATGGGCAATCCGGGCTCATCGATACGTCGGCTTTACGAGCAGCGAAAGCGAGCGGTGTTCCAGCTGGAAGCCGCGCATGTAAAACTTGACGTGGCTAGGCAGCGGTTAAAAGAAAAGGTCCCAAGACCGACTATCGCGCCATTTCTGTGCCTCACGTATACTCGCGTTGTTGGGCATGTCAGCTGATCGCATGAAGCCAATTTTCCGTGATACAGCTTTTGGCGGCCCGGCAGGCTGAGCCGCCCACCTGAGCCACCAACAGCTTTTGCCGGACTTGGTCACAATCCGCGCCCGGCGCCCTGTTGGCCGGAAACCGTACTGACCGAGCATCAGACACTGCATAAATTTCCGACACATCCGGTCACAATCACCGCTTACAATGGCACATCGTCGTAGCCGCGACTGGTTATGATCGGCAGACTAGGCAGCCCCTTGGGCGCGGCCTCTGACATCATTTCCATCATCCGCGTTGCCTGAACGCGGTACTGTTCCAATGCCTGAGTAAAGAATTCAGCCTGAATTTTCTGGACCTCTGCTAGATTGGTACATGCCAGCAGGGCCTTTTGGGTTTCCAAATCCTGTTCCACACGGGATGCAACAAACCGCAGAGTCTCGTTACCCATGTCGGTCCAGATTTTTTGCGCCGTTTCGCCCATCGGGCCCAAGGCATTCATCGTGTCGGTAGCGGCAGTCGTGGCTTCGTTCTCAGATTTCGTGGGATTCTTTGCAGATTCTGTCATGTTTTTTTCCTTCGGTTATCTTTGAGTGATTTTCTTTAGCTTCGCGCGCTTCGTCTACATGGCTGAACATCTCAACTTGAGTGTTCCGGCTTGAAAGTTAGTGCAAGAGTGGCCTTTGCTCTATCGGGACGATGGCTTCCGGGGCCGGTGGTTGGTAGCCAAGAGAAATATAGGGTCGTTCGCCTCGGGCGCATTAACCTGGGCTGAATACCCCAGCGTTTCAGGGTTGGCGCGACGCCCCATACCTATTGCTTGGGCTGGACCGCAGCGTTTCAGTCGGCTGGGATATCAGCCCAGTGATACGAAGATGGCGACCGTTGCGCGGGACTGCCTGAGGGGGCAACCCACAGGCAAACTGCGGATTTATCCCACTATTGCTGTATCGATTGTAGCCAAGCGACAAGATCGACGATCGGCTGGCTGGTCACGATTGGTTGGCCGGAACTGGTTTTCAGACTGACATCACGGCCTTCAAAAAAGTCACCATACACTGGCATCGGTGATCCGTGGCTGACCAATGGGTCGCGCCCATCGATCCGCCATATCACCCTCTGGAGCGGAAACTCACCATCGTTGTCACGCCGCAAATGCGTCAGATCAACTGGTTGCAGAAGCAATACCGGAGCCATCGGCCCCGCGCCATTTGCGTCCGGCCCGTGGCACATCGCGCATCTGTTCTGAAACACACGCTCGCCCTCTGACGGGTCTTGAGCCATTGCAGGCAGTCCGAAAATCGCCGCCAATAGTATTCCTCTAAGCAAACCTCGCATCACAGCCTCCTTGTTGCACCATCAACCTTACCCCGACGTGCTGATCACAGCTTTGACCGGGATCAATTTGGCGTTTCATTTCCGCCCTAGCGACCATTTTTAACGGAACGGATGCCACAGCGGTGCCAACCGCATTCATTCCTGCCCCTTTTAACATCAGAGAATTTCCAGATACTGGGCTGCTCAATCCACAGATCAGGCCGCTTCTTGAACTCAAACGGAACTTGATCCCGATCAACGCACCTTCCGGGCAACGCTAGTAAGATTGCCTCGCCTGACTGCCGCTGCTGTTGGCAAGCAAGCAGGCGATACATAGCTGCCAACCGGAGGATATTACTATGAAAAACGCAAGCGTTCTCGTTCTTGTCGGGCCTTCAGCGAAGGCTACGGATCTTGATCCTATCCTGCAATCGGCTGCCGAGCAGCGGACGCATTTGTCGTTCTTGGTCTTGGGGGCGCTGCCCCGCCCGCCCGTCTACGGCTATGGAATGGCGCCCTACGGAGTTCCCGTAGTTTCGGACAGCTGGCAAAAGGAAATTGAAACTGCGAGGTCCGAATTAACCGAGACGGCCGACGCAATCCGAAACCGTCTCGATGTTGCCGGCTCAAACGGTGATGCCGATACTCTCGGATGCGAAGCAGCCGAATTGGCCTCAATCATCGGTCGCAGGGCCGCGACCTGCGATGTCGTGCTCATATCCAACGATCTGCGCGCAAACGAAATAATATTTCGTAACGCAGTGCACGGAACCCTTTTCCAATCACCGGTAGGTGTGATCCTGAACCCCGGCTCCTCCAGTCCAGTAATCGCGCCCAAACGCGTGTTCGTCGCGTGGGACACCGGCCTTCCCGCAGCGCGCGCTGTCCATGCCGCCCTACCTTTGCTGAAAGAAGCCACCGAGGTGATTATTGGTGTTTTCGACCCCGACGCATCGATGGGTCAGGACGGAGAAAACCCCGGATCCGAGGTCGCGCGCTGGCTTAGTCATCACGGATGCCAAGTGGACCTGCAGCAATACCCAAGCGGCGGCAAAGAGATCGGGACTTGCATTCAAAGACGCGCCACCGAAGCAGGTGCCGACTTGGTCGTCATGGGGGCCTATGGCCACTCCCGGATGCGACAGGCTGCTTTCGGCGGCACGACACGATCAATGGTCGAACAGACGGAAATGCCTATTCTGCTGGCTCATTGATCACTATGAGAGCCGAGAGGTTTGCGAGAGTCGTTTACAGATTTCCTGTCAGCTGCGAATTTGATCCCATAATATGATGTTGCGACCCTTCCGAGAATGGAAGGTCGCAACATAGGGCAAATTCGTTACCTGACTGCCACGCCTGGTTAACCGCCTGAGCAGTAACCCTCGGCGAGCAGGTGTGGTTCGCCAGATTGTAGAGCGCATTAAAACGGGTCGCAGTGTTGCCAATGAGGTTTAGCAAGAAATCGCCTGGCTCGAATTGACCATTAATTTTCGTTGGTTCGGCAGTTTATGTCGTCGCGCAACCGACCTAAACGACGGATTGTTGAACGCCCTTTGATGGCCGCTGTGCGGATAGAGCAAGCCCGGAACTTTCAAATTTAAATATCCGGGTCCGACGGTAGTGAGGCATTGGTTGCGCTCGTCTTGAAAGGAATATGAAAATCATCACTACTTGGCGCAAATGAGTGGTCTATGTGGTCCGCCGCTGTCGTGTCTTGTGATTGGCAAGACGCATTTATCGTGTATTGATTGGCGTCCTCAGCAGATCACCAAACTACTTTGGCTGATTTCTGGATGTGATATCCTCTTTCAACGGACTAGTGCCAATAGCCACCGACGGGAAAGCGAACAGATGAAAGCGATCAAATTTCACAAAACCGGTGGTCCGGAAGTCATGCAGTACGAGAACATCACTCTGGATGCTCCGCAAGCACGCGAGGTGCGGTTGCGCCATACTGCCATCGGGCTCAATTATCTCGATACCTACTTTCGCTCCGGTGCCTACCCCCTACCCTTGCCCAGCGGTCTGGGCTTTGAGGGCGCCGGCGTGGTCGAAGCGGTTGGCGATGGCGTCACCAGCTTGAAAGAAGGCGACAGGGTTGCCTACGGCGCGGGGCCATTGGGGTCCTATTCGCAAGCGCGCAACATGCCAGCCAACAGGCTTAGCAAACTGCCAGATTCAATCGAGGATGACACTGCGGCTGCCATGATGCTCAAGGGAATGACTGTGCGCTATTTGCTGCGGGAAACCTACAAGGTCAAAGCTGGCGATACGATCCTGTGGCACGCTGTAGCTGGTGGCGTTGGCCTGATTGCCGTTCAGTGGGCGAAACATCTGGGCGTCCGCGTTATCGGCACGACTAGCTCGCCAGAAAAGGCTGCGCTGGCCAAATCCTTTGGCTGTGATGAGGTGATAAACTACACAAAAGAGAATGTCGCAGAGCGGGTGCGTGAGCTAACCGATGGCAAGGGTGTGCCAGTGGTCTACGATGGTGTCGGTCAGGCCACTCTTGACCCTTCGCTCGACAGTCTCAGCCCGCGTGGCCTGCTGGTTAGCTTTGGCTCTGCATCTGGCCCGGTAAAGGGCTTTGACACAGGCGTATTGGCGGCAAAGGGCTCGCTTTATCTGACTCGTCCATCGCTAAACACGTATGTGGAATCTGATGAGGCATTGCAGGCCAACGTGGCTGATCTGTTCGAGGTTGTCGGGTCGGGTGCTGTCAAAATTGAGGTCAACCAGACCTATGCGCTGGCGGACGCGGTCAAGGCGCATCAGGATCTGGAGGGCCGCAAGACGACCGGCTCGACCGTGTTGCGGCCATAGCCAGACGAGACCGAAGCAATTCCCTTAGATAAGCCCAAGAACGTCGCGTGCGACCCTGACCACTGCATTCAGGTGCGGGGCGCGCGTGTCCACAATCTAAAGAACATCGACGTCGATCTGCCCCGTAATGCGCTTGTCGTTTTTACGGGCATCTCCGGGTCTGGAAAATCCTCGCTGGCCTTTGGAACGCTGTTTGCAGAGTCTCAGCGCCGGTATCTGGATTCAGTGTCGCCCTACGCGCGCCGCTTGATTGATCAGGTTGGCGAACCTGACGTCGACGCCATCGACGGGCTTCCGCCAGCGGTCGCACTGCAACAACAACGCGGTGCGCCCTCGGCACGGTCCTCAGTCGGGAGTGTCACGACGATATCGAACGGCTTGCGGATGCTCTATTCACGCGCCGGAAAATACCCGCGCGGGCAACAGATACTCTATGCCGATGCGTTCTCGCCAAACACTCCTGATGGCGCGTGCCCGCGCTGTCATGGCATCGGGCGCGTGTTTGAAGTGACCGAAAAGCTGCTTGTTCCCGATGACACCAAAACGATCCGCGAGCGTGCCATCGCAGCGTGGCCGCCCGCGTGGGGGGGACAAAACCTGCGCGACATCCTCGTTTCGCTCGGGCACGACATCGACATACCGTGGAAGGACCTGCCCCAAAAGACCCGCGACTGGATCTTGTTTACGGATGAGACACCAGTGGAGCCGGTCTATGCAGGCTTTACCCCCGATGAGACGCGCCGCGCACGTCGGCGCAATCTGTCGCCCAGTTACATGGGGACGTTCACAAGTGCGCAGCGCTACGTGCTGCATTCGTTTGCAACAACCCAAAGCCATCGCACTAAGAAACGCGTCTCGCAGTTCATGCAGATTTCCGAATGCCCCGACTGCAACGGCAAGAAGCTGAAGCGCGAGTCGCTCGCGGTGACATTTGCAGGTCTGGATATCGGGCAGCTGTCGCAACTCACGCTGAGCGACCTTGCCGCGCGGTTGCGCGATGCAGCCACGGCAAAACCGGACGCCAGCGACTTGCACCCGGAAAAGGCGATCGTGGCGCAGCGCATTGCCAGCGACATTCTGGCCCGCGTCGAAGCGCTCACGACCCTCGGCCTTGGCTATCTGTCGCTTGAACGCAGCACGCCAACCCTGTCACCGGGCGAGTTGCAGCGATTGCGGCTGGCCACGCAAATCCGCTCGCAGCTGTTCGGTGTGATCTATGTTCTGGATGAGCCTTCGGCAGGGCTGCACCCGGCGGATACCCAAGCATTGCTGGGCGCGCTGGATGAGCTCAAAGGCGCTGGCAACTCGTTGTTCGTGGTCGAGCATGACGACAGCGTCATTCGACATGCCGACTGGATCGTGGACATCGGGCCGGATGCCGGAACACATGGCGGCAAAGTTGTCTACAACGGCCCGATAGAGGGCCTGCGCGACGTGAAAGGGTCGCATACCGGGCGCTATCTATTCGCGCCAGATCTCTCGGCAGATCGCACGCCGCGGAAGCCGACAGGTTGGCTAAAGCTGGAGGGGATCGAGCAAAACAACCTGCGAAGCCTGGACGTTAAATTCCCCCTCGGGGTTATGACAACAGTTACCGGTGTATCAGGCTCAGGCAAGTCAAGCCTTGTCAGTCAAGCCCTCGTCGAGCTGGTTGGCGAAGCCTTGGGGCAAAAGAAGTCCGTTGAAGCCGCCAGTGATGAAGCTGAGATGCTGGAGCGGGAACTAGAGACGTCCATCGGCGGACAGATCGTTGATGGGATGGAGCACGTTCGCCGCTTGGTTACTGTTGATCAAAAACCGATCGGGCGCACGCCGCGCTCCAACCTCGCCACATATACCGGTCTGTTTGACCATGTTCGCAAGCTGTTCGCGTCGACACGCAAAGCAAAAGCACGTCGATATGACGTTGGCCGCTTTTCGTTTAATGTCGCAAAGGGCCGTTGCCCGAATTGCGAAGGCGCGGGTTTTGTCAGTGTGGAGCTGCTCTTCCTGCCCAGCGTCTACGCGCCCTGCCCTGTGTGTCGAGGCCAGCGATACAACGCCAAAACGCTGGAGATCACCTACCGCGACAAGAACATTGCAGAAGTGCTCGACATGACGGTCTATAAGGCGCACGAATTCTTCGCTGATGAACCTGCGGTTTTGCGCGCGCTTCAGGCTTTGCTGCAAGTTGGTCTAGGCTACTTGCGCCTCGGGCAGCCCGCGACCGAGCTATCGGGCGGAGAAGCGCAGCGGATTAAACTCGCGACCGAGCTGCAACGCGCGGGGCGCAGCGATACGCTATATGTTCTGGACGAACCAACTACCGGCCTACACCCAGCAGACGTGGCGATGTTGATGGCGCAGCTCAACGGATTGGTCGACGCGGGCAACACCGTGATCATGGTTGAGCACAGTATGCTGGTCGCCCGCAGCAGCCACTGGATCATCGACATCGGCCCCGGTGCCGGGGACGCAGGCGGCGCGGTCGTCGTCCAAGGCCCGCCTGAATGTGTAGCAAGGTCAAAGACCAGCCGAACTGCTCCGTTCCTGCTCCCGTAGCGGCACCCGCTGGGCCGTAAAGCGCGTGATCGCTCGGTGCGGAACATAGGACAAATCAAAGCCCATCAGGTGGGGCACGATCACTTTGACGCGGTTTCGCTTGTGATTCACCATGGTTGAAAAGCCTGCTTTACAGCGGCCACCCCTATCTTCGCGAGGCCTACCCTAACTCAACACATGGTTTGTCACGCCCAAAGGCTCAGGCGGCTGGCGATCCAGCGCTTCGGACACCGATATTTCAATCGTTCGGCACATCGCATCAAGCGGCAGCCCGTTCTGAACGTGGCGAAATGGCAGTTCCAATTCATTGGTCACCGCCTGAAGGCCAAAGAAAACATAGGCCACGACCGCCGAAAACACCGGGGCAAACCAGCTCGTGGCTTCGATCAGCGCGAAGGGTAGCAACCAGCAGTAAAGATATGTCGTTCGACGCACCAAGAGGGAATACACGAAGGGCAATGGCGTCGTCACGATGCGTTCACATCCTGCTTGCGCCAGCGCCAATGAGGACAGCGTCTGCGAGATGGTCATCTGGCCAAACCCACTGATAGCGTCATCATTGGCAAGCTTTCCAAGCTGGTCAGCCATAGACCGCAGCGCTGCATCTGCGGGGTTTTTCCGCGCAATCATCGTTGCTGCTTTTTCTTCGCCAATCCAGTCGAGGATATCGGCCCGCACATCGACGCCTCGCAAAAACCCACGGTGAAGATGGGCAAAGGCGACGGCGCAGGACAGTATATGCGCGCGATCTGCCCCTTTGCCGACAAAAACGCACATGTGCCGCCCCAAATTGCGCACATCGGCAATCATTGATCCCCAAAGTTTGCGCGCCTCCCACCAGCGGTCGTAAGCCGCGTTGTTGCGAAACCCAAGGAACAGCGACAGCGCGACGCCGAATATGCCCATGGCACCGATCGAAATACGCGGCAGGGCGACGAGATATTGATCAATCAGCAGGACAATGACAGACAGCAACGCGACCCCAATGATCCTGCCAATTATTTTCGGCACAACCGATCCTTGCATGACAAAGAAAAGCTGCAGTGAGGACGGGTGCTCTCTGACGATCATCTGATTTTCCTCAATACTTAAATGTAAATAGCGCGCAAATTCATGCTAATCCTTGGCCCAGATGGTCCAGCAGCAGCCGCACCTTGGGCGACAGGTGCCGGTTCTGTGGATAGATCGCCCATATGCCATCATCCGGTGCGCGATAAGTGTCGAGAACAGACACCAGCCGACCCGCCTGAAGTTCGGCCTCGACATAATAATCCGGCAATTGAATGAGCCCCACACCTTTTTCTGCGGCATCGACCAAGGCCCACCCGCTATTGCAGCGAATATTCCCGGTGACGCGAATATGGCGCGTCTTGCCTCGCTCCTGAAAGCGCCAGTAGCCCACTGTGCCTTGCAGGCAATTGTGCTGCTCCAGTTCGGACAGGGTATGCGGCGCGCCACGCACCGCAAGATAGTCGGGCGAGGCGCAGACGTAATGGGTGCGCGATGCCAGCCGCTTGGCCATCATGGTGCTGTCTTCAAGCTCGCCCAGACGGATCGCCAAATCATAGCTTTCTGCGACCAGATCGAGCATCTGGTTGGTCAGGGTCAGATTGACCTCCAGTTCCGGGTAGCGGACGACAAAATCGTTTACCAACGGGGCGATCCGGCTTTCGCCATAGGTCACCGGGGCGGTCAGGTTCAGCCTGCCCCTGGGCGTCTGGTGCAGGTCCGAGATCGCGCGTTCCGCTTCCGCCAGCCCATCGAGAACCTGTCGGCAGTGATTGTAATAGGTTTGCCCTGTATCGGTGATCGTGACCTTTCGTGTGGTGCGATAGAACAGCTTTACCGCCAGTCGCGCCTCAAGCGCTCCGATCTGGCGACTAACCTGCGCTGTGGAAATGCCCAACCGACTGGCGGCGGTGGTAAAACTCTCGGTCTCTGCGACGGCAACGAATTCGGAAACGCCTTCCCAACTGAACATCGGCGCCTCCCATGCCATCAGATGCACCTACATTATTACTTTGCCGTAATACTGATTTGCAAAAATTCATGATTATGGCGGGGCGGGAATAGTGTAAACCCCGTACATGCCCCGCTGCACAAGCGGTCCCTACCAACCAGAAGCAAAGCGAGTCCTCATGACTGACGTGATCAAATCCAGAGCGGCTGTCGCCTGGGCGGTTAACCAGCCGCTCTCGATCGAAGAGATTGACGTGGCGCCGCCGCAGGCTGGCGAAGTGCGCATTCGCATCGTCGCCTCGGGCGTGTGCCACACCGATGCGTTCACGCTGTCGGGTGACGATCCCGAGGGGCTGTTCCCGGTTGTTCTGGGCCATGAGGGCGGCGGTATCGTCGAATCCATCGGCGAAGGCGTGACCAGCGTTGCCGTCGGCGATCACGTGATCCCGCTCTACACGCCCGAATGCGGGGAATGTAAGTTCTGCAAATCCGGCAAGACCAACCTTTGCCAGAAGATCCGCGAAACGCAAGGCAAGGGCCTGATGCCCGACGGCACCAGCCGGTTTTCCAAGGACGGCAAGCCGATCCTGCACTACATGGGCTGCTCGACTTTTTCCGAATATACCGTGCTGCCGGAGATTTCGCTGGCCAAGGTCAATCCCGACGCCCCGCTGGAAGAAGTCTGCCTGCTGGGCTGCGGCGTCACCACCGGCATGGGCGCGGTGATGAACACCGCCAAGGTCGAGGAAGGCGCGACCGTCGCGATCTTTGGCATGGGCGGCATCGGCCTCTCGGCCGTGATCGGCGCGACGATGGCCAAGGCCAGCCGGATCATCGTGATCGACATCAACGAGAGCAAGTTCGATCTGGCCCGCAAACTGGGCGCGACCGATTTCATCAACCCCAAGGACCACGACAAGCCGATTCAGGATGTGATCGTGGAACTGACCGACGGCGGTGTTGATTACTCGTTTGAGTGTATCGGCAACGTCAATGTCATGCGCTCGGCGCTGGAATGCTGCCACAAGGGCTGGGGTGAATCCGTGGTCATCGGTGTCGCCGGCGCGGGTCAGGAAATCTGCACCCGTCCGTTCCAGCTGGTCACCGGCCGGGTCTGGCGCGGGTCTGCCTTTGGCGGCGTCAAGGGCCGGTCGGAACTGCCCGACTATGTCGAGCGCTACCTCAAGGGCGAATTCAAGCTGAACGATTTCATCACTCACACCATGGGTCTTGAGGGCATCAACGAGGCGTTCGATCTGATGCACGAAGGCAAAAGCATCCGCAGCGTCATTCACTTCGATAAGTAAGCGAAACGAGGGGTCGCGCCACGTGCGGCGCGGCCACATCATCTGGACGAAAGATACAGCATGTCACTGGAAACCGCCGGCGTTGACAAGAGCCTTGGCGGCTGGACCAAGGACCATGGCGACCATGCAAACAACCTGAACTACGACATGCGGTTCACGATTTACCTATCTCCGCAGATCGCGAAAGGACAGGAAGTGCCGGTGATCCTATTGGCTGTCCGGGCTGACCTGCACCGATGAGAATTTTATGCCGAAAGCCGGCCACCAACGCATGGCTTGGAGCATGGCGTCGCGATTGTAACCCCGACACCAGTCCGCGCGGCGCGGATGTGGCGGATGTCGATAGCTATGACCATGGGCAAAGCGCTGGATTTTACGCCAACGCCACACAATCACGGTGTAAGTGCCATTTCCACATGCGCGATTACGTTCTGAACGTGCGTCCTCAGCAGATCGAAAGGTCCGTTTGGCGGTCGTGGATCACGGTGACGCCGACGAGTTTTTTGTAGAACGGTCGAAAGGACTATCGAAATGAATGGCACCACTCTGATCGGATTGTCGCTGGCATCGGTGTTGTTTCTTAGCCTTGTCCACGTGCTTGCGGATATGTTGCGCTGGAAGCGCCAATTGCCGCAGAAGTACTGGCTGTCCTTCGCTGATGGCATTTCCATCAGCTATGTCTTTCTTGGACTTCTGCCAAAGATCGTTGAAGGGACGGCTGCATTTCCAGACTCGCTGGGCTACGCTGCGGAAATCCTCAAGCACAGCCCGTTCCTGCCGTTACTGATCGGCCTCGTCGCGTTCTATGGCATGGAACGTATGGTGGAAAAACCGGTTGATGCAAGTGGCTCTCACATTGCGCACGAAGCCACCGGGCTGAGGGTCTGGATCCACCTTGCATCCTACGCATTTTACAAGGCCATCATCGGCTATCTTATCGTGCAAATGAACAATCCGGTTTCGATCGTCATTTTCGCGATTTCGATGGCTGTTCATTTTCTGGTCGTCGACTATCGGATGATGGACATCCACAAGGGCGTCTATCAGCGCATCGGAAGATGGGCACTGACCATCGCCATCCTTGTCGGCTGGATCGTCGGTGCCACAACGGTAATCTCGCCGGTGGTGGTCACTCTTCTGCTGTCGTTTCTCGCAGGTGGAATTGTGTTGGTCGTGCTGGAAGAAGAGTTTTCACGTGAACACCCGTCTTCGTTTCCGGCGTTCGTGGCGGCGGTTGCGGTTTACACGGTGGTGCAGATTTCGATCTGAGCCAAGGCTGCATCGCGCACGTTCAGATTTTCAACGAATTTGCGCTGTGCGGATAACGCATTCGATGAATGCATCATTGATACTCAGGTGAATGGGAGGGGCGCTTTTGCCCGCCTGTTCTACCAAGGCCATGCCAAAGATGAGAGCGCCAATCATCAAATCGGAAGGATCACCGCCGTATAGCCGCCTTTTCTACAGAGGTCGACCTGGAACGGCGGGTTTTGATCACTCATGCCGGTCGGTTACGAGGGATCGTCGTCAGGCGATGCGATCTAGGGATGGGCGGTGTTGATCAGCGAAGGCTCGGACCGGGAAATCGACGCGCGGCTGTTTTGCCAAAAATCAGCTTGGCGGCCAACTTGAGGTGTTCGATCAACTTGTCGCCGGCGAGGTGGATCTGATGCTCCGCTGGCCTTCGACCTCCTATGACAAACGCATTGGCGTTCTGAACGCGCCCTACATGGTCACGTTTTGGACCAGGCGCTGGCGGCATATCGGCCGGGTGGCTGGGTCAACGGAACGCTCAATGATGTGTTTGCCGACATCGCCATCATCTGTTTCGGCGCATTGCCCTCAGGCACCCACGCACCATTCAACTTGCCGAAATCCGCGATACTAGCGAGTCAATTAACCGCAATGTGCACATGTCTGCTCTGTCACATCGGCTCCGCTTCCAACTTGGCAGCCGAGATAGATGGTACCGCCACACCTGACGAGCTTACCGCATCCTTAAGTCGATATGCATAACGTTCGGACTATGCGAATACCCTCTCAGGTGACGGGGGTCGGAGTGATAGTCGGCTCCACGCCCTCGCTACGGCGGACTAAATGGCGCAGATAGCGGCGTTCGAACCAGCGAAAGGCCCATGCTATGCAGAGAACGATCAGGAAGTAGAGCACGGCCGCAGTGATGAACCCCTCATAAGCGAGGTAGTAGCGACCGTTCAGCCAGCGCCCGACGCCAAGGATATCCTGAAGCGTGATTGTGCTGGCTATGACGGACCCGTGCAGCATGAAGATGACTTCGTTTGAATAGGCCGGGATCGCTCGGCGGAAGGCCGAGGGCAGAATGATCCGACGCATGCGGCTGCGGTAGGAATGGCCTGTGGCGATTGCGGCTTCGACCTCGCCGGTTGGCGTGTCGGCGATGGCACCGCGCAGCAATTCGGTCGTATAGGCTGCTGTGTTTAGGGTGAACGCAATCAGCGCACACCACCATGCCGACGATAGGATCGGATCCCAGAGAAAGCTGTTGCGGATGACGTCGAACTGTCCGACGCCGTAGTAGATCAGATAGGTCTGGACCAGCAGCGGCGTGCCGCGAAAAACATAAGTGTAAGCCTGTACCAGCGGATTAAATACAGCGTGCCCGGACGCACGCGCGATCGCCATGGGAATGGCCAGCAGGGTGCCCAGCAGCAGCGCCAGAAACGTAAGGTTCAGCGTAGTCCACACGCCATATAAGAAACGGTCGAAATTATCGGCGATCAGCGCAATGTCGAGAGGGATATAGGACAGTATGTTTTCCATCATCCCGCCCTCACCACGCCGCGGCTGTAGTGTCGTTCAAGCGCGCGCAGCAAAACATCCGAGACGGCCGTCAGCATCAGATAGATGACAAACGCCGCCGCCATGAAGGTAAACAGCATGCCCGTGGAGCGGCCTGCGGTGAACGCGTTATAGACCAGATCCTGAAGGCCGATGACCGAAACGAGTGCCGTCGTCTTGAGTTGCACCAGCCAGTT
The DNA here is from genome assembly GCF_035599575.1 of Roseovarius sp. Pro17. Taxonomy (NCBI): domain Bacteria; kingdom Pseudomonadati; phylum Pseudomonadota; class Alphaproteobacteria; order Rhodobacterales; family Roseobacteraceae; genus Roseovarius; species Roseovarius sp. Pro17. The sequence continues at coordinate 1,293,325 of NZ_CP141179.1, read as the reverse complement.
GTTGGTGAAACCCGGCAACGCATAGCGCACCATCTGGGGCCAGATGATGTGGCGGAATATCAGCGATCTGGACATGCCACAGCTGATCCCCGCCTCGATCTGGCCGCGCGGGATAGCCATGATCGCGCCCCGGAACGTTTCGGTGAAATAGGCGCCAAAGATCACGCCAATCGTTCCGGCGCCTGCCGCGAATTGGCTGACTTCGACATAACCCCAAAGCCCAGTGATCACGCCGATATTGTTCAGCGTCACCTGACCGCCGTAAAAAACCAGCAGGATCAGCACGAGGTCGGGCACACCGCGCACGATGGTCGTGTACAGCCCGGCCAGACGCCGCGCCAAACGGTTGGAGGACAGCTTCGCCCAAGCACCCAACAGCCCAAACAGCAGCGCAAAGACAAGCGACGTCAGCGCCAGCTTAATCGTCATAAGCGTTCCGTCAATCAACTGGGATTGGTATTCCAGTATCAGGTCCATCAGGCGTCCCCCGGTTGTGGGTCAGGGCGACGAAGTGCCGCCCTGACCTTTTTTTGGTGCAGGTCCGATCATTAGGAAGCAGGACGTCCGCCATAGATGTCGAAATCGAAATACTTGTCGTTGATCTCTGCGTAGGTGCCGTTTTCGCGGATGGCGAGGATCGCCGCGCTAAACGCATCGCGCAACTCTTCCTCGCCTTGGCGCACGGCGATGCCGACGCCTTCACCGTAGCATTCGATATCAACGTGATCGCCACCAAGGAACGCGTAGCCCGCCCCTGCATCCGTATCGAGAAAGCCCTCCTTCGCGATCAGGCTGTCTGACAGTTGTGCATCCACACGGCCCAGCGCGAGGTCACGGAACACTTCGTCCTGCGAGCCGTAAAGAACGATTTCCGCATCGGGGAACATCTTTTCAGCGTAGCACTGGTGCGTCGCACCGCGCTGCACGCCGATCCGCTTGCCGGCCAGCCCTTCGGGCGTGTCGTCAAAATCGGCATCCTCCGGGGCGACCACGCGGGCGGGCGTCTGATAGTATTTGTCCGAGAAATCGATCTGGCGCTTGCGCTCTTCGGTGATCGACATGGACGCGACGATGGCATCAAACTTTTGCGCCTTGAGCGCGGGGATCATGCCGTCCCATTCCTGCTGGATCAGTTCGCATTCACGCTGCATTTCGGCGCAAAGCGCCTCTGCGATTTCAATGTCGAAACCGACAAGTGTGCCGTCGGATGACGTGGACGAAAACGGAGGGTATGCGCCCTCGACTGCGATGCGCAGCACGTCCTGCGCAGTGGCGGGGATGGCAATCGCGGCCAGCGCGGCGGCAGCGACAGTGGTCAGAATAGTTCTACGGATCATGGTTGGGTCCTTTTCTAGGGTTGGATGGTCAATTCATGCGCGACAAAAACGCCTGAAATTCGGTGGTTTGAGGGTTTGAGAATATCTCCGACGGCGGGCCTTCTTCGCAGACCTCGCCTTTGTGAAGAAAGACGGTCTTGGTCGATACATCGCGGGCAAAGCTCATTTCATGCGTGACGACCAGCATCGTGCGCCCCTCGTCGGCCAGATCGCGCATGACGCCCAGCACCTCGCCCACCAGTTCGGGATCAAGGGCCGAGGTCGGCTCGTCAAATAACATCACATCAGGATCCATCGCCAGTGCCCGCGCAATGGCGACACGCTGCTGCTGACCGCCGGACAAATGCGCTGGGTAATAATCGGCGCGATCAGACAGCCCGACCTTGGCCAGCAGGGCCTTGGCCTTCTCGCGCGCTTCCGCCTTGGGCGTCTTTTGCACGTAAAGCGGCCCTTCCATCACGTTTTCCAGCACAGTCATGTGCGACCACAAGTTAAAGCCTTGAAACACCATGGCAAGGCGCGCGCGCATCCGCTCGACCTGTCGAATATCCTCGGGCACCGTATCGCCGTGGCGGTTACGCTTCATGCGCATCTTTTCCCCCGCCAGCCAGACGTCGCCGGAATTCGGTATCTCCAGCAGGTTGATGCAGCGCAGGAACGTGCTTTTGCCAGAGCCGGAGGCGCCAAGGATGGCAATGACTTCGCCTTTCTGCGCTTCCATTGAGACGCCCTTGATGACCTCGTGACTACCGAAACTCTTGTGCAGGTCTTCGATCTTCAACGCTGCGGGATCGCTCATACCGTTTCCTCCTGATCGCTGGTCAGTGTTGCCAACTCGCCCAAGCTGATCGGCTTGATGGGCGAACGTGCCCTTGGCGGGACGATCTGACCCATACGTGATGTTTTTCCTGCACTCAAAATTCCACGCACTGTGGCGTCGCACATGCGACCTTGGCACGCGCCCATGCCAACGCGCAACGATGTTTTGATCTGACGGTGACCTTGTGCGCCCTCGCTCATGCCTTGCCGGACTGCGCCAGCGCTGACCTCCTCGCAGCGGCAGATGATGGTATCGTCGGGAGGCGACAGGACCTCAATCGGGGGCGGATAGGCGGCGTCCAGAAAGGGGCGAATGGCGCGGGCGCGAAACAGCGTCGCGCCGGCAGCCGCTGCGCGTTGGTTGCGTACATCGGCACTGTTGTGCCCGCTGGCGTGTAAAATATTCAGGGCCGTCAATTCCCCGGACGCGGTGGCAACCTCAGCGCCGCCGATGCCCGCCCCGTCACCGGCAACGTGCAGGCCCGGCTGATCGGTGGCCCCCCAAAAATCGTGGGCCGGCTGAAAGGCAACCTGTGCCGCGTTCCATTCATGCGTGATGCCCGCGGCACGGCTTAGATGCGTTGACGGGATCACACCCTGATGCGTCAGCAGAAGGGCGCAGGTCAGACTCTCGCGCTTGCCTTTCGAGTGAAAAGAGAAATGGATCATGCCGCTGGCGTCGGACGTCGCGTTGAAATCAGAGGCAGTTGTGTATCGCCGAACACCGGCCGCGCTTATTTTCCGGATGAGGCCAAGCCCCTTCAAAAACATTCCCGCTGCAAACGCTGCCTTCGGCAGATATCGCAAGGCACCTAGCATCATGCGGGTTGTCTGGGTCTCGACCAACGCCTTTGGTGGGCATCCGGCGTCTATCATCTGCGCCGCGACCAGATACAGAAGCGGCCCCGACCCCGCCAACACGGCGTCGCGTGGCAACATCCCGGCTGTCTTCATCAGTATCTGCGCCGCCCCCGCTGTCATCACACCGGGCAGTGTCCAGCCGGGGAATGGCACGGGCCGCTCCTGCGCGCCACCCGCCAGCACAACATGCGGCGCTGCCGCGATATGGCTGGTGCCACCTCGCGACCAGACGACGCGCGGCCCAGCCTCCAGCCGCCAGACGGTCGCGCCGGATTCCACCGTGACGAGCGGATGATCCAGCGCATCAACCAGCCGCGCGCCGGATGCATACTCCGCGCCCAGCCAGCCACGCGCTGACCGGTTCTGGCCGACATTGCGGTAGATCTGCCCGCCGGGCTGAGCCTGTTCGTCCAGCAGCAATGCGCGCAGCCCACCATCGGCCGCCGTCCGGGCAGCCGACATGCCGGCAGGACCGGCGCCGATGATGATAAGATCGAATTCAGACATCGTTGCATCCCGTCAGTCGGCGCAATCCCATCTGGCGGCTGACGATCATCCCGTCGCGTACTGGACACATGCAGGCCTGTGTATTGGGATTGCCATCGACCTCGACCAAACACTCAAAACAGACGCCCATCATGCAAAACGCTGTGCGTGCGTCCCCTTTGGCTGTCTGCCTCGTGTACGCGCCGGAATGGGCCAGAAGGGCTGCGGCAAGCGATACTCCCGCAGGGCTCGTCACAGTCTCGCCCTCGTATTGAAACTCTACGACTGTGCCGGTCTCAGGCGGCGTTAGAAATCGTGAAACGGTTTTCATCGAAGGCCTCCAGATCAGGTGCTGCAGATGTGCTTTCTATCCAGTCCGCAAGGACGGTGGCGTGCAACGGGGCAAGCGTGACACCGCTATGACACGTGATGAGATAGGCACCGGGATGGTGCGCGGAGCGCGCGTAGACCGGATACCCGTCTGGCGACATGACGCGCAGCGCGCTCCAGGCCCGCACGACGCGCACGTCTGCCAATGCAGGAAATACGGTCACCGCGTGGCGCGCAAGCCCGGTCATCACGTCCAGCGTTTCTCTATCGTCCAGACCTGCATCGGCCTTGGTTCCCCCGATCTGCACACCGCCCTCATCCACCTGCCGGATCGTGCTGGACAGGAACGGCAGGCGGTCGCCCAGTTTTTCGGTAATCAGCAGTTCGCCGCGTTGGGGCCGTATCTGCGTGGCAAAGCCCAGTTGGGCGGCCAGTGTCGCTGCGCCCAGTCCGGCGCAAAGGATGACCTTTTGCGCACTGCGTTTCTGCCCGCTCGCCATCAAGACGTCAAATCCGTCTCCGGTAACCGGTGCGATTTTTGCCACTGGCGCACTCATTTCTACGCGCCCACCGGCGGCTACTACGGCACTCCGCAACGCGCGCAGGAAGCGCAGTGGGTTCACATGCCCGTCATGCCGGGAGAAGCTGGCCCCGACGACGTCCGGTCCGATGCCCGGAATCTGCGCTCGCAGATCATCGCCACTGAGCATCTCATGGCTAAATTGATTGCCCAGATGCCGCTGCTGCTGTGCCAGCATTCCTGCAAATTCATCCATCTCGCCAGCATCAGTGAAGAACTCGAAACCGCCGGTCTGATCCAGCGCGACATCGATGCCGGATAAATCCGCCAGCCGGCGCGCAAAATCCGGCCATGCAGCCAATGCCTCGCTGGTCCATCTGGCATAAGGCGCAAAATTCCATCCCTTGCCCTGCCCCCAGACAAGGCCAAAGTTGCCCTGCGACGCCCGTGCATCACTGTCGGCGCCATCCAGCACATGAACCCTGCGACCGGCCAGGAGCAGCCCCAGCGCCACGGACAGCCCGACAACGCCGCCGCCGACAATGGTGATTTCTGGGTCAGTACGGTTCATGCGATTCCTCCCAAGGTAAAGTCGCAGCTTTCTTTTTATATGAATAATCGTGATATTTGTTCAAATCATTCATTTTGGATATGTATTAGCCATGCTCCCCCGTCTCACACATCGCCAGATCGAAGCCTTCCGCGCTGTGATCGAAACAGGCAAGATCACTTCGGCAGCCGGTGTGCTGGGCACCACGCAACCCTCAATCAGCAAGTTGATCGCCGATCTGGAGCGTGTTGCCGGGTTCGACCTGTTTGAGCGGCGCGGACGTCAGGTCGTGCCGACACCCGAGGCGCTGGCCCTCTATGAGGAGGTCGAACGCGCCTTCGTCGGCATGTCCGAGATTTCCCGCGTCATCACGGATATCCGCGACTTTCGCAAAGGTAGCCTGCTGGTCGCGGGGATGCCGGCGCTGGCGCTAAAACTGTTGCCGGAGGTCATTGCCGAATTCATCGCCCACGAGCCCGGTATCACCGTGTCGCTGCGCACCCGCAGTTCACAGGCAGTTTTGCAGCATCTCAGTTCACAGCAGTTCGATCTTGGGTTTGCTGCGCTGGACAATGATCATCCGGCTGTCATCCGCAGACCGATCTTTACGGCCCCCATGCTGGCGGTCCTGCCGATCAGCCATCACTTGGAGCGTCAGGACGTCTTGGAACCTGCGGATTTTGATCAGCAACCTTTCATCGCCCTCGGGGCCGAGATCGGCACGCGATCCGAAACTGACCTGTTCCTGTCGGCGGGCGGTGCCCGCCCCCGGATCGTCGCCGAAGCTCAACTGTCCGCGTCAATCTGCGAGTTGGTCGCAGCCGGCGCAGGTGTCTCTATCGTCGAGCCTGTCACCGCTACGTATTTCGCGAGTGCCGGACGCGTCGTCGCGCGCCCGCTCGTGCCAGAGCAGCTGTTTCGCTATGATTTGCTGCTACCCGCCTTGCGTCAGCCCTCGCGCGTGGCCAGCCGATTTCTGGACCTCGTGGAGGACAGATTTGCAACGTTCGTTATGCAATAAGGTTGGACATTTATCGCGAACACCGGGGACCTATCTGGGGGCCTCTGCCGACGCAGCTCGCGGGTCAATAGAAGTCCCAGCGTTTTTCTGGGCGGGCTTGGCGGTCGTTGCAAACCCATGTCGATCTCGCGCATGATGCTCGAAAAGGACGTATCGGTGAAGATTGCACTCTGGCAAACCGTGCCGCTACATGACGCACAGCAGGCCTTGGTAGCGCTGGATCAAGCGGCGCAGCTTGCTCGGGCCGAGGGCGCTGACCTGATCCTGACGCCGGAGATGGCGTTGGGTGGCTACAATGTCGGGGCAGACAGGTGCCAAACACTGGCGGCTTCGGCAGATTCCCTGATTGACGCGCTTAAATCCATCGCCCGAAAATATGAAATTGCGCTGGTTGTCGGCCTTGCCTTGCCTGGTCCGGACGCGCCTTACAATGGCGTGATCGTGTTGGACGCCGCTGGGAACGAACGACATCGCTATCACAAAACCCATCTCTACGGGGGTGTCGATAGAACCCAATTCGCCGCAGGTGCAGCGCTGTCTGGAGTGTTTGAACTGAACGGCTGGTCCGTCGGCCTTGCTATTTGTTATGATATCGAATTCCCCGAAGTCGCCCGCGCCTTGGCCTTGCAAGGGGCCGATCTGATCCTTGTGCCAACCGCAAATATGATACCCTTTGACAGCGTCGCCACCCGGCTGGTCCCGTCCCGCGCCGAGGAAAACGCAGTTTACGTTGCCTACGCCAATTACACCGGCACAGAAGGGGAATTTACCTATGGCGGCCTGTCCTGTATCTGCCGCCCTAACGGCAACGACCTTGCCCGCGCACCCCAAGAAGCCCCTGATCTACTGTTTGCAGACCTAAGCCACACCGAACTGGCGGCTTGTCGCAAGCTGCAAAACCACCTCGCTGACCGCCGTCCAGATTTGTACGGACGCCTCAATTCCAAAGGTCCCTCTGATGAATAAAGTCTCTGTCTTCGGGCCAGATTTCCCCTTTGCCTATGATGATTGGATCACCCACCCCAAGGGGCTTGGCCACCTGCCAGACACCGCCCATGGCGCCAAGGTGGCGATCATCGGCTCGGGGGCGGCGGGGATCATCGCAGGGTATGAGCTGATGAAACTAGGCGCCAAGCCGGTCGTGTTCGAGGCTGGTCAGTTCGGCGGGCGCCTGCGCTCGCAACCCTTTGAGGGGGCCGATGGTGTCATCGCGGAATTGGGCGGTATGCGCTTTCCCGTCTCCTCGACCGGTTTTTACACCTATGTCGATATGTTGGGTATCCAGAGCAAACCTTTCCCCAATCCGCTGACCCCGGCCGCAGGCTCGACCGTTGTCGATCTGCTGGGCAAGACCCACTATGCCGAAACGCTGGCCGACCTGCCGCCGCTGTTTCACGAAGTCGCCCAAGCCTATGCCAAAGCGTTGGAGGACGGCGCAAATTTCACCGCGCTGAAACAGGCGATCCGTGATCGCGATAACGCTAAGATCAAGGAAATATGGAACCCTATCGTCGAACAATGGGACGAACGGACCTTTTATGATTTCGTCGCCTCATCCGATGCATTTCAGGCGCTGTCCTTTCATCACCGCGAAGTCTTTGGTCAGGTTGGGTTTGGCACTGGCGGCTGGGACTCCGATTTCCCCAATTCCATGCTGGAAATCCTGCGGGTCAACGTGACCGAATGTGACGACCATCAACGCTACATGGTGGGCGGCGTTGGCCAAGTCCCGCACAAATTGTGGGAACATGCCCCCGATACCATCGCCCATTGGCCCAGCGGCACCACGCTATCCAAACTGAACGGCGGGGCCACTCGCGCCGGGGCGACCCGGATCAGGCGGCAGGGCGAGAAATTCGAAATCACCGACCAATGGAAGCGGGTCGAGAATTTTGATGCCGTGCTTGTCACGTGTCAAAGCCACCTGCTGTCGACCGTGATCGACACCGAAGAGACCCTCTTTGCCCATGAGCTGTGGATGGCACTGGACCGGACCCGCTATATGCAATCCGCCAAGACATTCGTGATGGTCAATCGCCCGTTCTGGAAGGACAAGGACCCGAAAACTGGCCGCGATGTCATGTCGATGACGCTGACCGATCGCATGACGCGCGGCACCTATTTGTTCGATAACGGACCCGACAAGCCCTCGGTCATCTGCCTTAGCTATTCATGGATGACCGACGCGCTCAAGGTGCTGCCCCTGCCGGTGGAAAAGCGTGTGGAACTGGCGTTGTCCTCGCTGGCGAATATCTATCCTGATGTGGATATCCGGTCGCATATTCTGGGCGATCCGATCACCGTCAGTTGGGAAAATGACCCCAACTTTTTGGGCGCGTTCAAAGGCGCGCTACCGGGGCATTATCGCTATAACCACCGGATGTTCGGCCACTTCATGCAAGATACCCTACCGCCCCAAGAACGCGGGATTTTCATGGCGGGTGATGGTGTCAGTTGGACGCCTGCGTGGGTCGAAGGGGCGGTCCAAACCTCCCTCAACGCAGTTGCGGGAATTATTCGGCATCTGGGCGGCGGGTTTCATCCTGAAAACCCATCACCCTGTGACGCCTATGCTGAATGGGGGCCGGTCAAGTTACCGGATTGATGGGCCCTTTCACCGGCTGCACAGAGATTGCCTAAGTCATGTCTGCGACCTGGGTAATTTCGGGGGGCCGTTCGAGCGCATTAAGCCTTAAAGATTTAAGCACCGAACCAGTCGCGTATAGCGGCGTTGCCATCGCAACTCTGCCAAAGCCTGCTCCAACATTCGGGCAGGCGTACGTAAATGATAACGGTTCAGCGTTGCCCAAGGCCCGAACCAGAAATCAGCAATATTTCAAGCGCTTGCAACATGGCAAACCAAAGTAGAGAGCTGAAAAATAGCGCTGACGTTCGCAACATCCCGTCATTAACATTCGACCTTCCGATCAGCTGTTATAGCTAACGGCCACACATTTTTGGCAGATAAGTCGAACCGCAAACCGCATCTTGATGCCGTCGGCCGCTTTGACGAGCGGCAATTGTTCGATTTGACTGTGATTTCGATTCTGCGACGCAGATTTCGCATTGCTGTCATTTGCGTCAAGCATCGTACGACTTGAGTTGAACTGCTCGCTGTTTACCTCGTAACATGTGGTAAGTTGTTATTTTATATAATGGATGTATAATTTGCGGTCGAAATGACTGGCTAAACATGGTTTTCAAGATTGATCTGAATTGTGAGCAAATATGCCGACATTTACCATCATTGGAAGCGGGCAGACCCCATCCGGGCTCAACGAAATTCCCGCGGGCGGAACCATTCAAGTAAACGACGGCGACATTTTCATCGTTGATCCAAGCGCGGATGATGACGTCAACTTTTCGTCTGCCAGCGGAAGCTCAACCAATTTTGTGGTTCAGTTTGGCCAGACAAATGCGAACAATCTCGATTTGACGTTCGGAAATTCTCTCAATCCATCGATCGAGATTGCCGATAATGTAAATTTGGATAGCATCAGACTTGATGCCGGAAGCGCCGAGTCCTCCAGTTTGACAGCGGGTAATGGTGTAACGCTTGATAGATTTGATGGTTCAAACGGCGCAGACACGATTACCGCCGGAGATAACTTTGTTCTCAACGCTAACCTCAATACCGGAGGCGGTGACGATGTCATCTCAATCGGGTCCGGGGCAACGCTCGCAGACTTAAACACTGGCACTGGTGACGATACGGTGTCGATCGGCGACGGATCGACCGTCGGTGATATCGAAACCCGCGCCGGCGATGACGAAATCACGCTCGGGGACAATGTTACGGTTAATGACATCGCGACCGCCGGTGGCGCCGACACGATCACCATTGGCGATGGCGCGGATGTCAACAACATCAATATGGGTGCAGATCCAGACAGCCTGACGGTCGGCGATGATTTCACCGGAAATAGAATTCAAATGGGGTCCGGCGACGACTTTGCGCGTGTAGGCGCAAATGCGAATGCCAACCGGTTTAATGGCGGAGCAGGTTCCGATACGCTCAGAACCGAGACTGATCCTACTGTTATCAACGAGCGACGCTTTGAGGATATTCAGGTTGTATGCTTTTGCACGGGCACGCGGATCACGACCAAGCGCGGCCTCGTGGCGATTGAGGATCTGAGCATTGGCGACATGGTGCTTACCATGGATAATGGATACTGCCCGATCCGTTGGCTTGGCCGCAACACGCTGGACAGTATCGATCTACAGATGAACCCCAAGCTGCGCCCCGTGCGTATCGCGGCCGGGGCCTTGGGTCCCAACATGCCTGAGAAGGCTTTGATGGTCAGCCCGCAGCACCGTGTGCTGATACGCTCGGTAATTGCACTGCGCATGTTTGGCACCAAAGAGGTGCTGATCCCGGCCATCAAGCTGTGCGGTATGGACGGCATTGAGCAGATGACGGACGCCACAGAGGTCGGCTATTGGCACATGCTGTTTGACGGTCACGAAATTGTCTATTCCAATGGTGCGGCCACAGAGAGCTTATTTACCGGTCCCGAAGCCCTAAAATGCGTCTCAGCCGAAAGCCGCAGAGAGATCGTCGCGCTCTTTCCTGAGATTGCAGTGCCAGGCTACGTTGCCACACCTGCGCGCCTCATTCCGGAAATGGGCAAGTTCATGAAGCAACTTGCCGCGCGGCACGCCAAGAACGAAAGAATACTTTTTGCAGAGGCACCCTAGCCCGCGCCTCTCTGTTCCCGCTCAAAGGTTACCAAACAACAGCTTTAGAACGCTCTCGTCGGTGTGCTATGCCATGGGGATCATGCGATCAACCCTGACCGCCACGAGTGACAATCCGGGTTGCATGGCGGCCAGCCCCCCTCGCCCCAAGCTGTCAGACTCGGGACCGGCTTCTATTCGGGAATGTCTGTCGACTATAATATTTGGCTCAGGAATTGCTGCGTGCGCGGGTCCTGCGCGTTGTCAAAGAACGTTGCGGGCGGGCCGGATTCCACGATTACACCGCGATCGGTGAAATAGACGCAATCGGCGATCTCACGTGCGAAGCCCATTTCGTGCGTGACGAGGATGCAGGTCATGCCGTCGGCGGCCAGATCCTTGATCGTCGTCAGCACTTCCTTGACCGTTTCGGGATCCAGCGCAGCCGTCACCTCGTCAAACAGCATCACATCGGGGTTCATGGCGAGGGATCGCGCGATGGCGACGCGCTGTTGCTGACCGCCGGACAATTCGCCGGGATAGGCGTCTTCCTTACCTTCCAGCCGCACTTTGGCGATGAGAGCGCGGGCGCGTTTCTCTACCTCCGCGCGGTTTTGGCGCAGCACCTTGATAGGGGCCATCATCACGTTCTGCAGCGCCGTCTTGTGCGGAAAAAGGTTGTATTGCTGAAACACCATTCCGACCTTCTTGCGCAGCGACAGCTTGTCCAGCTTGGGGTCGTTCACCTCCAGCCCTTCGACGGTGATCGAGCCGGATTGGATGTCGTTCAGCGCATTGATGCAGCGGATCAGGGTCGATTTCCCCGACCCGGAGGGACCGATGATGCAGATCACCTCGCCCTTCATCACGTCCAAGGTGATGCCGCGCAGCACCTCGACCGTGCCAAAGGATTTATGCACGTCGCGCATCGAGACGATCGGCTGATCGGGGGTCCAGGTCATCGCGGCCTCGTTCATAGTTTCACCGAGTATTTGCGCTCCAGCAGCCGCGTCGCGGCGCTGATCGGGTAGCAGTAGAGGAAGAACCAGCTGAGGATATAAAGATACATCGGGATCAGCAGATCTACGCGTCCCTCGGCGCTGAGCGCGGCGCGCGTCAGCGCCATCACGTCGTTGACGCCAATGATCGACACCAGCGGCGTTGCCATGGTCAGCACGGCGTAAAGGTTCATCCATGAGGGCAGCACGCGCTTGACCGTCTGGGGCAGGATCACGTCCGTCATGATCTGGCGGCGGCTAAAGCCCAGCGATTCCGCCGATTCCCATTGCCCTGTCGGGATCGAAAGGATCGCACCGCGCATGTATTCGGACATATAGGCCATGACCGGCAGCGACAGGCCCAGCACCGCCTTGATCCAGCCGGGAAAAGGAATTTCGGTGCCGAAGACCTTGATTTGAAAAGGAATGAGCAGGATGCAGTAGAATAGCAGCACCAGCCACGGGGAGTTGCGAAAGAACTGTGTGACCAGCCACGCAACACTGCGCACGGGGCGGATGGGCGATACCTGCAGCACGCCCAGCATGACCCCCAGAACTGTGCCGATCGCCATCGACAGGATGGAAATCAGCACGTTAAAGCCAAAACCCTTGCCCAGTGTCGGCGTCCATTCCAGCAATATCGCGATGACACCGCGCCTTTCCGGCACTGCGTCCTGTGCAAAGGCGGGCGCAATCAGCACGGCGGCAAAGACCAGCATCAGGGCTGAAAAGGTCCACAGGTTGAACATCCGGTCGGCCAGCGGCAGCGCGTCGGCGCGGATGCGCATGGGCAGCAGGACCGGCATATGCCCGCGCACGGGGGTATCGGGGCGCATCGTCATTCTCCGTATCCCGGTATGCGCAGCGCCTTTTCCCAGCGATGCAGCACCCAGACGAGGATCGCCACAAGGCCCACATAGGACACAAGCAGCACGTTCATCATCTCGCGCACGTTCAGATCCTCGGACCAGATCTGCGCCGAGATATAGAGTAACTCGGGCACCGCAATCGCATAGGCCAGCGTGGTGGTTTTCACGAGATTCACCAGGTTCGTACCCAGCGCGGGCAACGAAATGCGAACCGCCAGTGGCATCACGATATCGCGGTAGATCTGCAGGCGGGTATATCCCAGCGCCTCAGCCGCCTCGACCGTCGCGCGCGGCACAGCCTCAACCCCGGCGCGAAAGATCTCGACATTCAGCGCGCCGGCAAACAGCGAAAGGGAAATGATCGCCCAGCCGAAATTGCTGACCAAGGGCTGCGGCAGGCCATTTTCGCCAGTAATACGCAGCACGGTGCCGATGGCGAAATAAAAGAAATATAGCTGCACCAGCGGTGGCGTATTGCGGAAAAACGCGACGAAGGCGCCGACCAGCACGCGCAGGGTGCGCGACGGTGCGCCCTGGACGGCGGCACCGACGACCCCGACGATCAGCGAAAAGAAGATCGACAGCACCGACAGCTTTACCGTCATCCAGAGACCCGCCAGATAGCGGCCCCGGTTGTAGTCGTCGCTGACCACGACAAGATTCAGAAACCAGTCGGGCCGCAGCCAGTCGATAAGGGTTGTCGCCAGATCCATGCGGGTGCGCGGCCTTCTTGGGTCAGGATAGCCGGCCCGGCGCATTGGACGCCGGGCCGGGACAGCAGTTTATTTCAGCTTGTCGTGCTGTTCCTGCAGGAACGGGCTGGGCGCGATGCCGTTCGCCTCGTTGCGCTCCAGCAAGTAGCCGGACTTGTGCCAATCGGTGACGATTTCACTCATCTGCTGGCCATAGGCGTCGTCCAGCGCGTCCAGCGGCACGGCAATGGACCATGCCTGCGGGTCTTCGGTATCGAAGGGCATTTCATAATCGGCCCATTGATCGTCCGACGCCAGCTGCGATTCGATCCAAGTGTTGTCATATAGGAACCCTATGCAGCTGCCGTTTTGCAGCGCCGATGTCACCTCGGGAATACCCGCGAAGGCCACCAGATTAGGGCCGTACAGTTGCGTCACACGCTTGTTGTAGTACGATCCCTGCAGCGCGCAAAGGTCCTTGCCTTTCAGGTCTTCCCACGTCTTCAGTCCGGCGGCCTTGGGGGCCAGCACGTTGGTGCCGCCAGCGTAATAGTTCGGCTCGATCATTCCGACGACTTCGCGGCGTTGGGGGTTATCGCCCATTGTAGCGATAATGAGATCAATCCGACCCTGTTGCAGGAATTCCATGCGGTTGGAGGCCACGACGGGGACCAGCTCAACCTCGACCCCTAGACGCTCGGCCACATCGCGAGCGAGGTCGATCTCCAGACCTTTCAACTCACCGTCCGAGGTGAGGTAACCCCAGGGTTTATAGTCCTGCTTGACGCCGACGACGATCTTGCCGGCATCCTTGATGTCCTGCAGCTTGTCGGCCAGCGCGCCGGTGCCCATGACGGCGGCAATGGCGCCTGTGACTGCGGCCTTAATGAAGGTGTTCATTGACGTCTCCTCTGTCGATCCTGTCCGGCACGGTTGCGCCGGTTAACATTTTGATGCGGCTTCAATGGTCATGAGTCCAGTTAGAAATAAGTATCAGATGAAATGCTTACGGCAAGAAAATACCAATTGCCCCGAAGTTGGCCGCAAGAAAAATGGACAAATCAGGCGATGGGCCCGACCCGCATGATGTTCACCGAACAGCTGAAGCAGGCCCTGCCCGATCTGCAGCGCAAATTAGCCCTTGGGGCACGCTATGCGCTGGATAAACCCACCCGTATCGCGTTGGGGACGCTGCGTGCCAATGCGCAAGCCTGCGGCGTCTCTGGCCCTACCCTGTTGCGCTGATATCTCGCAGGCCGATGTGATCCGCGATCTGGCCGAGGTCGCAAGTCGCAATAGTTCCTGGGCGCAGCAACTCGCCCCGGCTACGATCATGGCGCTTGTTACCTCCACTGGGCGCGGGTGCCGATGTGTTCGCAATCACCGACCGGCCCAGTTTCTCCTTGGCCCGGCTTGCACACGGGATGTTCCTAGCCTTGACGGCCAGCCGGCATAATCGCCCGTACACCATCACGGTGCAACTGGAGGTCGAAACCCAACTAATCACCTGCGTCGCCGCCAGTGGCGATGCCACCTGCCTTAGGCTTAAATAGATTGACGGGGTCCGGCATGCCAGTGGCGCCTACACGAAGTGAGGCTGCAAAATCCGGCATTGTGAGCGGTGTATAGTCCGGTCGGACGCGGATCGCTGCCACGGAGTGCAGCAGGTCGGTTTTTACGCGGTCTTTGAAATGCGACCGCGATCTATGACTTGATCCACTTTCCGAGATCATGTGCACCGCTCCTGAGCACACCTATGTCAAAAAGCGGACATGGCTGCAGTTCGTGGGATGCAAATCAAGGTCCGCCTTGCGCGCTTAACACTCCTGCAAAAAAAAGCATCATATGAAACAGTGAGGCTACGGCATAACATCTGGCTCAACTGCGCGAAGATGGAACCGACACCTTCGAGATTGAGCGCTGTAGAACCTAGAGGAGATCATTCCCGATCTGCTTGGGAATCCAAAAAATATTGAAGCTTTAGTGACTTAGGCGATATTTCGTAAACAGTGTCTTCGGGTGTGTTTTGATCCAAGGTAGGCGTAACGAGCCCGTAGTTCCGAAACCTTTCAAGTATTGCAATAAACTCTGCGGCATCGTCAAATCCTAGTTCCGAACAGTCATTCGGAACAAAGATTTCTTGCTGGCAAATCCCTTTAAATGCCTCTTCGTCCCTATCCCTAAAGAACACAAAAATCTCATCGTAGTTGGTTTCCAGTTCCTCGCGCAACCAGCGCTCAAACGAGTCACCTGGAATCTTGGAAAGATCATCGACTTCATCAAAGACCCAAGTGCAAAACGCTCCGGCTTCATCGAGGGCAAATCGAGAGTTTCCATTGAACATATCAAACAGGGTAATGAAGTTGTCTCGTGTCAAAGGCAGTGTTGCCTGCTCATTTTTCCTGAATGTTTCAACCCTTTTATCATAGACTTGGCCGCCGACCTCCTCGCGCAATTCTCCAATGTTTATTGGCTTATGGAGCCATCCCGCCAGACGTGTTGAGGAAGCGACGCCACGAACAACGCCAGAAGAACCACACAGTATCCATTTAATCCCGTCGACGGCGAATGCGGTGTCTCTCAATGCCTCAATAGTTTCCTTCGCCTTTTCAGAGGATTGAAGTATCTCAAGATTATCGATGACGCATACAACTCCTCCTGTCTCACTCTTCGGAAACAACAACTTAAGCCAACCATCAATTGCTGCCCTAAAGCCGACCCGCTCCCATCCCTTACCGCTATTGGGTGTACCGCCAAACCCCAAGCCGTTCCCCAAAATCGATCCCGTATAGTTTCGGATTATCGGTGACTGAATGTAGTTCTTGATTGAAGCCTCGATAGGCGCCTTTGTGTAACCTGGTGGTGGTCGCAGCATGTCCGCGCTTTCGACCAAGGTAAGAGCAACTTGCAGGTAGAACTCGTCAAGAAATTCGTCTGCGCCTTTCTCCTTGTCTATCTGGAACGAGCACCTGCAAGGAATGAACATCGGTTCGCACTCGTCGTGCTGCGATTGCAAGAGCACCCTGTGTAGAGCGATGTTAATAATACTTGTTTTGCCAACACCGTTTGGGCCTTCAAGAGTTGGGATTTTGTCACTCTCTTGGACACGTCGGACCAATTTTTTGACTTCTGTTTCTCTGTCTACGACTAGTTTTTCGCCTTCTTCGTCAGCCTGAAGTGCCTTGTTGCTAAAGGGGTCGGCAGAAAAACCAAGAGAACGATAGGACATTGAAATACTCCGCTAAAAAACAGTTCCCCAAAATCGATGCTGAATTTTTCTTCACGCTAGGTCCAAACTGCCCATGAGGCAATACTTCCATCAATTTACATTTGGTCGCCAAAACCAATGTCGATTTACGGAATTTAGCCGCCATAGATGGAACGAGCAGCATTTGTTGCTATGGGCTCGAAGCTGCCATGCGGCGATGCAGCATGCTCGCCCGCCGCGCGTCAGGTGGCAACCTCGTCATTCAGTCGGCCCAGCGTGCCGTTAATCGACCCTAGCTACGCTGCAGCGTAGCTTAGGCATTGCCGCCATTCATGCACCGCGCAGCATTTGGTTGGCTAGATCGTCGGTCTGCGAAAGAAGTTGATATTCGCGTCGCCAGATGGATACTTTGCTTGAGAACTGTCGATTGGGGTTCAGCATCCAATGCAAAACCCCCGCAGCCAATTGGCAACGGGGGTTTCACAATTCATCAAAGCGACAGTATGACTCGCATCATGCTTCGCGCTCTAACTTTTTACGCGCCAATTTACGGGCGCGGCGGATCGCTTCAGCCTTCTGGCGCGCATTTTTCTCGGACGGCTTCTCGAAATGTTGCTTGAGCTTCATTTCACGGAAGACGCCTTCGCGCTGTAGCTTTTTCTTCAAAGCCCGAAGAGCTTGATCGACGTTGTTGTCGCGGACACTAACCTGCATGTGGTTTTCACCACCTCTCTAAGAAAAATTTGCAATAATTTGCAGGGCCCCGCCCAATAGCAATCTGACAAGGCTTTGTAAAGTCTGATGTGACGCGAAATGCTGAGGCGCACCATCAAAAGCCCCGATATTGCTAACACTACTGGTCCGCTCCGACAGTGCTTGTCTCTCCCTCAATCAACATAGGAAGCGCTGGTTCCCATTGGGCTGTTGGCGCATTGTCACTCACGGCCCGTTCCAGACCTTGACGATCTTCCTACACACTGCGGCGCAGCTTCGCCAAAGCTGACATCGAAATGTTGATGCACCACAGCAGGCACTACGGAGAAACTTCTGCGAGTTTTCATGGGCTTGAGAAAGCAATAGCCAAGCCAAATTGGTGTCGGTACCATCGAAAGAAGTCGTTCTTGCGGAATAAGATGCTCGTTCGCAGCCACTTGAGGCACATGGCGATGACGCCATAGATGGCCCTATCTTCTTGGAAGAATGGCGGAGAATCACGCGGTCAAATAGTTTTTACTCAGGTAAAGTGTGTGAACGCCACGTGACGGAAGGATGGAAACTACGCCATACCGATTGATGCGAAGCAACTAGTGCGGAACTTGGCCGCCTCACGCAAGGTCGTCGGAGCCGCACGAAACGCCGACGAATCGCTGGAACAGACGCCGACAAACTTGGGTCAACAAGGTGAGCGCGTTCATTTCGACCGAGATGATCGGCAACACAATACAAGGCCCCGTAGAAGCCAACTCTCAAAATTTCAGAGTTTTGTCCTGCTTGGTGCAGCCCGGAAAGTCATGAAGGGTGTGATGTACGCAGAGACGATTTACCAGGTAGCTACGCCAATGAAAGCAACATCCGCTCCTTCTAGGTCGACAGAATGGTCACATTTTCATTCAGACAGACGGGACCTATTCGTCCAGTCCTGAAAAGGTCGATGATCGGGCCGGTTGCGAGCCAAAAGTTGACGTTCCGGCCCATATTCGAACCAGACGGAAGCGCAGTGGTATAGCTGTGCAAGAGCCACGGCCCCCATAAACCCGAAGGTTGCGAAGGGCCATGGGCAGCTCTCACACCCCTTTACCCAATAATCAAGCATCCCACGAATCTAGCCCGCTCGGCCGTTACCGGACATTGACTGGGCGATCCAGTGTTGGAGTGCAGCTTCCCCAGACCGGCCATTTATCCATCGTGCTGCATCGTTGGGGCGCGGAGGCCATCAGGGCGGACAAATGAGACGGTCTCCCGATGTCCACTTTGGTGCCGCTCCAATTCCTATGGTTGCCAAGATCGCAACTTTCTGAAAACTGTTTGGTGCCTGACCTATCCGATTGCCAGCATCAGGCTTTATCTACCTTGGGAAAGGCCACGCGAACCAGCAGGCCGGGATTGTTGTCGTCCAGGGACAACTGCGCGCCGTGAAGTGTACAGATCGCTGCAACAAGGCTGAGGCCAAGACCATTGCCCTCTGTTGTCCGACTCTGTTCCAACCGATACAGGCGGCGCCAGACCTTGTCGCGTTGCTCTGGCGGAATGCCCGGCCCATTGTCCGAAACACAAAGGACGATCTGCCCATCATTGCGTGACAGTTCCACCCGGATTGTTGAACCGACCGGGGTGTGACGCAGACCGTTTTCGATCAGGTTAGCGAGAACCTGCGTCAGAAGGTGACGATCGCCGTTGACCAGAAATCGGGCCCCATCCGCTATTGTGAGTTCGAGGTGATACCCCTTCTCGTCCGCGTCGGCTTCCAGGAAATCCACGACATCGGCCGCGACTTCCTGCAAGTCGGTGGGAACAAAGCGATCACGCGCAGCACCGCCTTCAATCTGCGCCAGTTGCAGGAGCGCCTGAAATGTCTTCACGATCCGGTCAGTCTCGGCCAGCGCCTGCCCCAGCAGTTCGCCCTGCCCCTCGCTAAGCGCCGTCTTTCGGGTCACCTCTTCCAGAATGACGGCGACGCGCTGGATCGGCGTTTTGAGGTCGTGGGCAATATCGGCGGACACCTGACGCATGGATTCAATCAGAGCCTCTTGCGAGGTGGCCATGGTGTTGACGGCGGCACTGATCGCGGTCAAATCGTCACGATCATTCGCGGCAACGGGCACACGCGCAGCCAGTTGCCCCTCTGTCAGGTCGCCGAGTGTCTTCTGGATTGTGCCGATCCTCCTACGCGCATTGCGGGCAGCGAACACTCCTGCAGCGGAAGTGAGCATAATCGCGGGCAGCAGGCCGATCAGAACCACGGACAGGATGATCTCACCCATTTCCACGACCTGACTGCGCGTTCTGGCGACAATCAGCTGGCCGCGCCCCACGCGTTCGCTATTGGCCAGATAACTTTCCGAAATGTCCTCATCGCCCGCATAAATCACCTTTTCGCTGATGATGGAAAAATCGCTGACGGGAGGGAAGCCGTCGACATTGGTGATTACAGGTCCGACATCCGGCACGTAGTGCAGGATCGTCAGCTCAGCGTCGGTGACCTCGACATCCTGCTTCAACCGGTTGATCAGCGCAGTCTGGTCGTCGATTGCATCGTAGGCCTCGATGGTCTGTTCGATTTCGTCCTCAAGCGTCGAGTCAAAGTTCGCCCGGATGACAAGATAAGCCGTGACGAAACTGGCGGCCGATGAAAGGATGAAAATCCCCAGAAATATCGCTGTCAGGCGTAGTGGCGTCGATCGGATGGCCCAGGCACGCCGTTTCATTCTGCGTCGATCCGGTAGCCAGAGCCGCGCACGGTTTCGATAATTTCCGACTCGAACGGCTTGTCGACCTTGCGGCGCAAGCGGCTGATATGGGTATCGACCACGTTAGTCATCGGGTCGAAATGAATGTCCCAGACAGACTCCATCAGCATTGTGCGGGTCTGGACCCGGCCCTTGCGCCGCAACAGATGCTCCAGCAGCGAAAATTCACGGGGCAGCAGATCAATCGGCTGTCCGGCGCGTGTCACCTTGCGCGTCAGCAGGTTCATTTCCAGATCAGCCGCCTTCAGAATGGTCGGTTCGTCCTGCATCTGCGGGCGGCGGGCAAGGGCCGCGATCCGCGCGCTGAGTTCGCCAAAGGCGAACGGCTTGACCAGATAGTCGTCTCCGCCGGCATTCAGTCCCTCGATCCGGTCGTCAACACCGCCGAGAGAGGTCAGAAACAAGACGGGCGTTCGATTTTTCGCGCCGCGCAGCGTTTTGACAAGGCTGATCCCGTCAATTCCAGGCAGCATCCGGTCGACAATCAAAACATCGTAATGCCCGATGCTGGCCTGAACCAGACCATCAGCACCATCGGCGATCAGATCGACGGAATGGCCTTCTTCGCGCAGCCCGTCAGCAATGTAGGCTCCGGTTTTCTTGTCGTCTTCGATCACCAGTATTTTCATGACTACCTAATCTTCGCAAATTGGCGGGGCATGGTGCCCCGCCGCTCAACCCTATCAGAAATGTAGGGTCTAGCTATTTTCGTCTTCTGTCCGGGCTCAATCCGCAGGTGCGGGCTTGACCGAATTGTCAGCCGGATTGACCAGATGTTCGCTCACTGTGCCGTCCGGCATCACGATCTCGACCTCATACATGCCCGCGTTGGCACCGTCCTCTTCGAAATCCGCGCTCATTGCCTTGCCGCCCGACTGCGTTTCTGCGGCGCTGATCGCGGCGGAAATAGAACCGGGCGCGGCCAGAAATGCCTTCGCTTCGGCAGCACTGGTATCAGCAGTCGCCATTGTCGCGACACCGACAAGCAGGCCGAGGGACATCAGGGCGCCGGAGCCCAGGGTCAGGATTGTATTGCGTTTCATTGTAGTCTCCATCGTTGCGGGGAAGCACATTACCGCCCTCTGACATCAAGGTAGCGATGGCCTTGGGCAGGCGCTTGTCGGCTAGATTACAGATATTCCATGTCCGGCAACTTCGCTCCATTTGCCGCAGAATCAACGACGGGCGAAGAGTGAAAGCTCTTCGCCCGTCGTCTGGCAATCGGACCCAAACCGGACAAGGTTAAAGAATACCGATCAGGCCTGAACCTGATCCACGTCTATCCCAGCATCCGTGGAGTCCGCTGCGTCGGTCGCTGTGCCTTTGATCGCCAGCTTTGCGGCCAGCGCCATCAAACCACCAACCATGACTGCGGTGGTGATGATCATTGCCCCAGCTCCGATTGCGGCGAACCCGCCCAAAATCGCCAAAGTGTTTGCGGTGATACGATAAACTCTCTTCATGACCAGACTCCTGTTTTCTGTCTGGGTTGAACTTGGGGGCCGGAGATGATCATTTTCCGGCACGCAGATTACAAATTATCCACATTTCAAAAGTCCGCTGCGAACACTCTTCAACGACTACAAGATCGCGACCCGAGCGAAGGAATTCGTCCATATCTGGCCTCTGGATATGGCAGAACTTCCGCAGTGAAAAAATCATACCGCGACTTCGATGAGGAAGTCTCAGCGTCCCGATCACGTCACCCTAATGACGCCAGATCTGGCCATAAGGGCTGGAATGTACCGGTCGACGAAACCGGCCCATTCTCGGATGGTTGCTTCCGTAAGGCGCGACCGCGCCGTGATGCCCGCATCAACCAGTAATCTTCGGAGCCGTTTGGGATGTAGACCATGCACTTGGGAGGCCGTCCGAATGGAATGCACACGCCGCGCCGGGAGCCGGTAGTCGAGGGCGATATCGCCTTCGCCCAAAGGCCAAGTGTCGAGAATTTGCTAGCGGAACGGCCCCCGCAAAGGGGCTAGGGCAGTATTTCCGCCAAGGCCACGAGCCATTCACTGGCAAATGCGGCCGTATGGTGCATCGGCACGGCGAGGGTCTGCTGCATGGTCTTGGGCGATGGGGGTCACTACAAGTTGCAAAGAAATGGGAGCGCCGCAAGGACGCTCCCAGATACCTTCAGCACCAAAACGCCTGGAGCTTCATTTAGGACGCGCGCGCCAAGCGCGCGAACCCCTTACGTAATTGAAGCCGCTTCAACCGAGTTTTGAAATTCGGACAAAATTACGGTTTCTGCCACTATTCAATACCTTAAGAATCAGTAAGCCGGGACGACTATCGCCCCGGCTTACTTTTTCACGTTACACTCACGGCTTTCGCGATGATCTTGGTGCCCAGCCGAAACGATCTTTGCCCGATTTTTGAGCTACTTTGCCCCTACCGACACCAACCCTCAATTCCTCAGCTACAGCCCGACGTCCCGCCGCAGGTGTTGCACTTCATACACGTACCATTGCGCACCAGCGTGTAGTTGCCGCAATCGCCGCAGGCCTCGCCCTCGTAGCCTTGCATCTTTGCCTTGGTGCGCGCATCGAAAGTGACCGCGCCGGAGGTGATCGTCGTCGTGGCGGCCATAGCTGTCATGCCGACCGTTTCGGGTACCAGCGTTTCGAGGGCCGAAACCGGGTCGCCTGCCCCGGCCTGCGCGACAAAGGCCTGCCCGCCGTTCAGCACATAAAGCTCTTGCGGAAGACGCTTGCGCAGATACCCTGTCGAGCTGATCTGCTTAAGCACCGCAAGCGACTTAGTGGCGGCGGCTTCGCTCATCTCGCTGATGTTGCGCACGCCTTCCTCTTCGCCCCGACCAAGATCATCAAAGCTGTGACCCTGGGGTTTGACATGTGCGAGGTCCGTGCGATCCAGATAGCTGACCGCAAGCTCGCGGAAGATATAGTCAAGGATCGACGTCGCGTTCTTGATGCTGTCATTGCCCTGCACCATGCCCGACGGCTCAAACTTGGTGAAGGTGAAGGCGTCGACGAACTCTTCCAGTGGCACCCCGTATTGCAGGCCGACCGACACTGCGATGGCAAAGTTGTTCATCATCGCGCGGAAGCCAGCACCTTCCTTGTGCATGTCGATAAAGATTTCGCCCAGCTGGCCGTCGGCATATTCGCCGGTGCGCAGGTAGACCTTGTGCCCGCCGATGATGGCCTTTTGGGTATAGCCCTTGCGACGCTCGGGCATCTTGTCGCGGTGGAACTTATTCACCTCTTTGATCACGATCTTTTCGACGATCTTTTCAGCCAGAACGACCGCCTTTTCGTGGTTGCTCCCGCTCTCCAGCACGTCGGCCGCATCGTCGTCATCCTCGACCAGCGCGGAGGCCAGCGGCTGGCTGAGTTTCGAGCCGTCGCGATAGAGCGCGTTGGCCTTGACGCCCAAGGACCAGCTTAGCTCGTACGCCTTTTGGCAATCCTCGATCGTGGCGTCGTTCGCCATGTTGATCGTCTTGGAAATCGCACCCGAGATAAAGGATTGAGCAGCAGCCATCATGGTGATGTGGCTGTTAACGCTAAGGTAACGCTTGCCTTTTTTGCCGCAGGGGTTGGCGCAATCAAAGACGCTGTAATGCTCTGTGCGCAAATGCGGCGCATGCTCCAGCGTCATGGTGCCGCAGACATGGTCGTTCGCCGCGTCGATATCGGCGCGGGAGTAGCCCAGATGCGCCAACAGATCAAAGGCCGGATCATTCAGCTTGGCCTCGGGGATGCCCAGTACGTTCGTGCAGAACTCGACCCCCAGCGTCCATTGGTTGAACACAAAGCGGATGTCGAAGGCCGATCCCAGAGCAGCGTCCACCTTGGCCAGCTCATTTGGGCCAAAACCGTGACCGATCAGCGAGGTATGGTTGATCCCCGGCGCGTTGCCGAGGGTGCCATGGCCGACGGCGTAGCTGATGATCTCTTCGATCTGCGCGCTGCCATAGCCCATCATTTCGAGGGCGGCGGGCACCGACTGGTTAATGATCTTGAAGTAGCCGCCACCGGCCAGCTTCTTGAACTTGACCAATGCAAAGTCAGGCTCGATTCCGGTCGTGTCACAATCCATGACCAGACCGATCGTGCCGGTGGGCGCGATGACGGTGGATTGCGCATTGCGGTAGCCGTGCTTTTTGCCCAGTTCCAGCGCCTCGTCCCAGGTGGACATGGCCAACTCGATCAGACGGCTGTCGGGGCAACCCGCCGCGTCCAGCGGAACAGGCTTGACCGCCAGTTGTTCATAACCATCGCTGTTGCCATAGGCCGCGTTGCGGTGGTTGCGCATGACGCGCAGCATATGCTCGGCATTACGCTCGTAGCCCGCGAACGGCCCCAACTCACCCGCCATTTCGGCGGAGGTGGCATAGGCGACACCGGTCATGATCGCGCTCAGCGCACCGCCAAGGGCGCGGCCCTCGTCGCTGTCATATCCCAGACCCATGTTCATCAGCAGGCCGCCGATATTGGCATACCCAAGGCCCAGCGTGCGGAACTCAAAGCTGCGCTGCGCGATCTCTTTGCTGGGGAACTGCGCCATCATCACGCTGATTTCCAGCGTCACGGTCCAGAGCCGCGAGGCGTGCATATAGCCCTCCGCGTCGAAACGGCCGTCCTCATAGAATTTCAGCAGATTCATCGACGCAAGGTTGCAGGCCGTGTCGTCGAGAAACATGTATTCCGAGCACGGGTTAGAGCCGCGGATTTCGCCATCTTCGGGGCATGTGTGCCACGCGTTGACGGTGTCGTGATACTGGATGCCCGGATCGGCGCAGGCCCACGCGGCGTGGCCGACATCTTCCCACAGATAGCGCGCCTTGATGGTCTTGGCGACCGATCCGTCGGTGCGGTTCAGCAGCGCCCAGTCGGCATCGTCCTTGACCGCCTTGAGGAAGGCATCGGTGACGCGGATCGAGTTGTTGGAGTTCTGGCCGGAAACGGACGCATACGCCTCGCTGTCCCAATCGGTGTCATAGGTCGGGAATTCGATGCTCTCATAGCCCTGCTTGGCATAATCCAGCACGCGCTTGACGTATGTTTCAGGGATCGAGCATTTCTTGGCGCTGCGAATGGCGTCCTTTAGCTGCGGGTTCTTCTTGGGGTCGACCGAATCCTCGGTCGTGCCGTCCCATGCGCGGATCGCGGCGAAGATCTCGTTCAGCTTTTGCTCGTGCATTTTGGAGCCTGCGACGATGCTCGCGACCTTCTGCTCTTCCTTCACCTTCCAGTTGATGAACTCCTCGATATCGGGGTGGTCGGCATCAATGATCACCATTTTCGCCGCGCGGCGCGTGGTGCCGCCCGACTTGATCGCGCCCGCCGCGCGGTCGCCGATTTTCAGGAAGCCCATCAGGCCCGACGACTTGCCACCGCCCGACAGCGGCTCATTCGCGGCGCGCAGCGACGAGAAGTTCGTGCCGGTGCCCGAGCCATATTTGAACAGGCGCGCCTCGCGCACCCAGAGGTCCATGATGCCGCCCTCACCAACCAGATCGTCCTTTACCGACTGGATAAAGCAGGCGTGCGGCTGCGGATGCTCATAGGCGCTTGTCGACTTGGTCAGCTTGCCTGATTTATAATCGACGTAGAAATGCCCCTGCCCCGGGCCGTCGATGCCATAGGCCCAGTGCAGGCCAGTGTTGAACCATTGCGGGCTGTTGGGCGCACCCATCTGGCGGGCCAGCATGATGCGCATTTCGTCGAAATAGGCCTGTGCGTCGGCTTCGGTGGTGAAATAACCACCCTTCCAGCCCCAATAGGTCCATGCACCCGCAAGGCGGTCGAACACCTGACGCGCGGACGTCTCGCCGCTCGTCGGAACATCTTTGCCATCGGGAACCGAGCGCCACAGGAATTCAGGCACGCCCTTTTCCTTGACCTTTTTCAGGCGCGTGGGAACGCCGGCCTTGCGAAAATACTTCTGTGCGATGACGTCGCTGGCGACCTGACTCCACCCGGCCGGGACTTCGACATTGTCCAGCTTGAAAACCGACGTGCCGTTGGGATTGCGAATCTCGGACGACGTTGTCACGAACTCCAACTCCGCATACGCGTCCTGGCCTGCCTTGGTGAACTTCCGATCGATTTTCATGTCACTGCCTCTCGCCCCCGCAGGGTGCCGTTTGTGTCCGCATATCTGCCGTGGCGCGCCGTTCCGCGCCCGGGCCGCTCATCCAAGGGACACACGTCTCTCCATGGCGCACGCAAATTGGTTGGCGCGCGCCCTTTTCATCCGGAAATCCGGTGCTTGCTGAGAATGTCCCTTTGCCGCTGTCGGTACACTACATCTTGTGTGCGCATCCACCGGCTTGCACAACCTGACGCATTGGGACCCACTGCGTCAATACCCTTTTTTTGAATAATGGGCCAGTTTGTCGTTGGCCTTTTTAACGCCGCTCGGTCGGCTCCGCGCCAGCCGATTCACTCACAGCATATCCACAGCCCAGCGCAACGCATCACTGCCCGCACAGGCGATTTCAAATCCGTTGTTTTCCGGCATGTTTAGGGCGCGCGGCTCATCGATGGCTTGAACTTTATCCAGAGGCTGTGTGCGAACCGCCCGGCGCGGCGTGCTGATCAATGAGCGCAAATTATATATTTTTTCGCCGCGGCAGAGCTGTGCAGAGATGCAACAGGCAAGCGGCATCGCGACGTCGCATACTGTGCGCGCAATGTCGTTATCGATCTCGCTGGGAAATATGGTCGGGGCGGCGAGATTCGAACTCACGACCCCCTGTACCCAAAACAGGTGCGCTACCAGACTGCGCCACGCCCCGAACCATGGCGGTGACTTACGCAGAATCGCTTCCAAAGAAAAGCCCCAATACACCATCGAGGCGTTTGGACCCCTGCGACGACCCGCTCAGCACTTCCAGGCGGCGTGTTCGGGCGTAAAAGAAGGGTGGCGCAACTGCGTGCCGGGCGCGATCCCAAGCCGTTCGGCAAGGCCGCCGTTGATTTCGAGAACGGCCTTGATGTCCGAGCCCCCCATGATCGGCGTCAGATCGCCGGGAATCGCGTTGCTGTGGACGCGCGCGACCGTTCCGGTCGCATCGAGAAATATCATGTCGAGGGGAATCAGTGTGTTCTTCATCCAAAAGCCGACGCTGCGCGTCGCAGGATAAACAAACAGCATGCCCGCCGCCTGTGGCATAGCTTCGCGATGCATAAGGCCTTTAGCGCGCTCGGCCTCGTCATCGGCCAATTCTATGGTGAAACGTGCCTGCCCCCAATCGCCGCGCAACTGCACCTGATCAGGGCGACATGCATCCTCGGCGATGGCGGGTCCGGCAATGAGCAGCGCTAACGCAATGACGCACTGACTTACTTGACCGCGCTTTCCCATCCATTCACCTCAGTCGCCATGCGGCCTCGCTTGCCGTCGATGACGCGTATAGCCAGCGCCTCGCCCGGTTGCAAATCCGCAAGACCCGAGCGGCGCAAAACGTCGATATGCACAAAGACGTCGCCCCCCTCGCCGAAGGTGTTGGCAAAGCCGAAACCCTTGTTCCGGTCAAACCATTTAATGCGGGCCGGCATCAGGGGTGCCGCGCGCAGTATCTCGGGGTCGATATCTGCAAAATCCGCGAGACTTTGCAGCGTAGCATCCTCGGGGGGAAGGATATCGTGAACAGCGGTCGCCTGAACGCCGCGCTCGGTGCGCTGAACATCCAGATCTACGATCGCATCGTCGGCGACCGAACTTTGACCGAAACTGCGCAGGACGTTGGCATGAAGAAGGATGTCGCTACCGCCGTCATCAGCCAGCACAAAGCCGAACCCACGGACCGGATCGAACCATTTGACACGGCCGCGAACGCGGCACGCATCCTCGTGGTCGACGACCTGCGCGGGAACCATTTCTTTGTGCCTAAGTTCTACCATATTGTACCCGCCTGCACGTTCGAGTGCATTCCAAACATCTAAACATCATAGTCATATCAGGGACTCACGTCCACGTTCAACAACCCACATTACACGCTCAAGGTCAATGCTATTGATCAATTTCTCGCATAACGTGTGTAAAAGCGGCGACAACCCGCCGTTATCGTCCCAAAAAGCGGTTTTTTGCTTAGGGGTTAAGGCGAGTGACGTCCCATGGCGTGTCCGTGTCGCCTCGTCGCCAGACAAAGCGGTCGTGCAGGCGATAGTCGCCATCGGCCCAGAATTCGATCTCAACTGGCGTGATTTTGAACCCTCCCCAGAAGGGGGGGCGTGGCGGATTGAGGCCGTGCCGCGCCGACACTTTGGCGACCTCGGCCATCAGCGCACCACGACTCTTGAGGGGCTGTGATTGGCGCGACGCCCACGCGCCCAGCCGGCTTTTGAGCGACCGGGAGGCGTAGTAGGCGTCGGCCTCGGCGCCCTCCTGCCGTGTCACGGGGCCGCGCACCCGGATCTGGCGGCGTAGCGTCTTCCAGTGCATGACGAACCCGGCCTTGCCGCTGGCGGCCAGTTCCTGCCCCTTGGCGCTATCGTAATTGGTGTAAAAGACAAAGCCGTCGTCGGCGATCTCCTTAAGCAGGACCATGCGCATATTGGGCAAGCCGTCGGGATCGACCGTCGCCAGTGCGATGGCGTTGGGATCGTTCGGCTCGGTTCCTTCGGCCTCGCCCAGCCACCGGCGCGCAATCTGAAAGGGGTCATCGCCTGCAAATTTTCCGGTCCGGTCGGTCATGGTGTCTCTTTCTGTCTCAGGATCGTGTTTGCATCAGATATGGTGCAAGCGCCGCGCCAAATCCAGCGCGTGGCGCATAGCACCGTGTGGATGGGGATTGCACGGCAACCCTTGATGCACCACGGTCAATCACCTAAAGGTCAGCAAAGATAGCGAATTGGGTCGGGAACGGATATGTCAAACACACTTATGGCGGGCAAGCGCGGGCTGATCATGGGCCTCGCTAACGACAAATCCATCGCTTGGGGCATTGCTCAGGCCTGCGCTGACGCGGGCGCGGAACTGGCCTTTACCTATATGGGTGACGCGTTCAAGAAGCGGGTCGAGCCATTGGCGAAATCAATCGGCTCCGAGCATATGTTCGATTGTAACGTATCCGACCCCGCCTCGATCGACGCCGCATTCGCAGAAATCGAAAAGGTCTGGGGCAGGATCGACTTTCTGGTTCATGCCATCGGCTTTTCCGACAAGAATGAGTTGCGCGGGCGCTATATCGACACCAGCCGCGACAATTTCCTCAATACGATGGACGTCAGCTGCTATAGCTTTACTGCCGTGGCCAAGCGGGCGGAAAAGATCATGGGCGAAGGCGGCTCAATGCTGACCCTCACCTATTACGGCGCCGAGCAGGTGATGCCGCATTACAATGTCATGGGCATCGCCAAGGCGGCGCTGGAGGCGTCGGTAAAATATCTGGCCGAAGATCTGGGCAAGGACGGCATCCGCGTCAACGCGATCTCTGCCGGTCCGATCAAGACTCTGGCGGCCAGCGGCATCGGTGATTTCCGCTATATCCTGAAATGGAACGAGTTGAACTCGCCCCTGCGCCGCAACGTGACCATCGACGATGTGGGCAAGGCCGCGCTTTATCTGCTCAGCGATCTGGGCAGCGGCACGACGGGCGAGAACCTACATGTCGACGCGGGCTATCACATCGTCGGCATGAAGGCGGTCGACGCGCCTGATATCGACGCCACCTAGGCGGCGCGCGATGGACGCTGCAACGCTCCTACTCTTTAACGCCGCGATCCTCGGCGCGCTGGCCAGTCCTGGCCCCGCCTTCATCGCGATGATCCGTTCATCCTTCGTTGGGGGGCGGCGTGCCGGGCTGATGACTGGCCTCGGCCTGTCGTTGGCGGCTATTGCATGGTCCGCTGTGGCGATGCTGGGCCTTAGCGCCATTTTCGCCGCCATTCCGGCCGCCTACATGGCGCTGAAGCTGGCCGGTGCGGGATACCTGATATGGCTCGCCGTCCAGCTCTGGCGCGGGGCAGACAAACCCGTGGACACCGTCCTGCCCGGCATCGCGCAGGGGTTCCGGCTGGGCCTGATCACCAATCTGGCGAACCCCAAGCTGGTATTCTTCATCGGTGCGATATTTTCTACCATCTTGCCCGCCGATATGGATCTAAGCCTTCAGGCGCTGATCCTCGCCAATCATCTGCTGCTGGAATTGGCATGGTATGCAATGGCCGCGCTGATTCTGACCACTGCGCCGATGCGCGCAGGCTATATCCGCCTCAAATCCAAATTCGACCGGGGCGCTGCCGTGCTGCTAGGCGTCATGGCCGCCCGCATCGCGATCTGATCCAAAGGAAGTTCCTATGCAAGAATCCCTGCCCCACGAAAAAGGATTTCACGTCAGCTGGGACCAGTTGCACCGCGATGCGCGCGCGCTGGCATGGCGGCTGGACGGGCATGGCCCCGATGATGGCGCATGGCGCGCGGTCGTCGCCATCACGCGCGGCGGCATGGCCCCCGCGATGATCGTCGCGCGCGAGTTGGACATTCGTATCGTCGACACGATCAGCGTCCAGAGCTATGACCATCAGACCCAAGGCGCGGCAAGCATCCTCAAATCGCCCGACATGGACGTGATCGGCGACGGCACCGGCGTGCTGGTCATCGACGATCTGGTTGACACGGGCCGCACCCTCGACGTCGTGCGCGCACACATGCCCAAGGCCCATATCGCAACCGTCTATGCCAAGCCGATGGGCCGCGACCGCGTGCAAAGCTACGTGACCGAGGTCAGCCAGGACACGTGGATCTTTTTCCCGTGGGACCTGGCCCTGCAATACGTTCAGCCCTATCGCGGCAAATGAAAGAGACACCAGCCATGAGCCGCACATCCCACAGCTTTGCCCCGCCTGTGATGGCCGCGCGCCGCTGGCTGGAGGGCGTCCAGTTCACCCCTGACCGCCCGCTGATCAACGTCAGTCAGGCCGCGCCGGTGGACATACCTCCCGAAGGCTTGCGCCGCGCCATGGCCGAGGCGGCAATGACTCAGGCGGATGCGCATCTATACGGCGCAGTTCTGGGCCGGGACGATCTGCGCGCCGAGGTGGCAGCGCAGTGGAGTATGGCCTATGGCGGCACTATCGACGCTGCAAACGTCGCGATCACGTCGGGCTGCAATCAGGCCTTCTGCGCCGCGCTTGCCACGCTGTGCGATGAGGGCGACGAGGTAATCCTGCCGACCCCGTGGTATTTCAACCACAAGATGTGGCTGGACATGACCGGCGTGCGCACGGTGCCCCTGCCCGCCGAGGCAGGCCTGCTGCCCGACCCTCAGCGCGCGGCGTCGCTGATCACGCCCCGCACCCGCGCGATTGTGCTGGTCACGCCCAATAATCCCGGCGGCGTCGAATACCCCAGCGATCTGGTGCGCGCATTCTTTGATCTGGCGCGCAAACACCGCATTGCCCTGATAGTGGACGAAACCTACCGCGATTTCGACGCGCGCTCAGGGGCGCCGCATGACCTGTTTGCCGATCCCGACTGGGACGACACGCTGATCCAGCTCTATTCGTTTTCCAAGGCCTATCGCCTGACCGGCCACCGCGTTGGCGCGATGGTAAGCAGCCCCGCGCGACTGGCCGAGGCCGAGAAATTCCTCGACTGCGTCGCGATCTGCCCCAATCAACTGGGCCAGATCGGCGCGCTCTGGGGAATGCAGAACCTCGCCCAATGGCTCGCCGGTGAGCGGGCCGAGATCCTCGATCGCCGCGCCGCCATCGCCGACAATATGCCACGCCTTGCCACTCAGGGCTGGCAGTTGAAGGGCGCGGGCGCCTACTTTGCCTATCTTGCCCATCCCTTTGCGGATGCCTCGGACGTGCTGGCGCCCCGTCTGGTCAGGGACGCAGGTGTGCTGACCCTGCCCGGCACGATGTTCACGCCGACGGGCGATGCATCTGGCACGCGGCACTTTCGCATCGCGTTTGCCAATGTGGACCGCGCGGGGATCGAGACGCTGTTTGATCGGCTGGCGGGGTTTGGCGGGGTGGGCAGGCCTCTTGCCCCGGATGCGGTGAGCGCTTAGACAATCGCGGAACCAAACGCACCGCACCCGGCACAAAGGCGTCATACCCATGCGATCCAAAAGCATTTCAAAATCCGCCATGTGGATCCTCATGGCCCTCCTGATTCTGGGCCTCGGTGGCTTTGGGGTGACCAATCTGGGCGGCGGGATCACCCGCATCGGATCGGTCGGGGAGACGGTGCTGGATGTCAACGACTACGCGCGCGCCCTGCGCCAAGAGGTCAACGCCGCCACGGCCGAGACCGGCAAGCCCCTGCCCTTTATCGAGGCCGAGGCTCAGGGCCTGCCGCAGCGCGTGCTGTCCCGCCTCGTCGCGCAAGCCGCGCTTGAGGATGAGGCCGCGCGCATGGGCATTTCGGTCGGCGATGCCACACTCAGCCGCCAGATCATGGATATCCCCGGTTTTCAGGGTGTGAGCGGCGCATTCGACCGCGAAGGCTATCGCTTTGCGCTAGAGCGTGCGGGCCTCAGCGAGTCTGAATTCGAGCAAAACATGCGCGCCGAAACAGCCAGCACGCTGGTGCAGGGCGCGGTCATCGCAGGCATCAGCGCGCCGTCCGCCTATACGGATACATTGCTGAACTACATCGCTGAAGAGCGCGACGTGACCTACGCAACCCTCGGGCGCGGCGATCTGAGCACCGGTCTGCCGGTGCCAAGCGATGCCGACCTTGAGGCGTATTATCAGGCCAATCTGCCCGCCTTCACCACGCCCGAAACAAAGCGCATCACCTACGCATGGCTCACCCCCGAGATGATCATCGACGATGTCGAGGTTCCCGAGGACGCCCTGCGCGACGCCTACGCCGAGCGCGAGTCTGAGTTCAATCAGCCCGAGCGTCGTCTGGTCGAGCGTCTGATATACCCCAATGCCGAAGCGGCCAATGCTGCCCGCACGCAACTCGATAAGGACGAGGCCAGCTTTGATGATCTGGTCGCGGCGCGCGGGCTGACCTTGCAGGACGTCGACATGGGCGACGTGGATGCCTCGGACCTTGGCGCGGCAAGCGAGGCTGTATTCAGTGCAACGGCTGGCGATGTCGTCGGCCCGGTGGACAGCAATCTGGGCCCTGCCCTGTTCCGCGTTAACGCAGTGCTTCAGGCGCAGGTCACCAGCTTTGAAGAAGCCGAGCCTGAGCTGCGCGATGCGCTGGCCGCAGGCCGTGCCGCGCGGGTCATCGACGGCTCGATTGAGGCCACGAACGATTTGCTGGCTGGCGGCGCGACCATCGAGAACCTCGGCGACGAGTCGCAGATGCAGGTTGGCACGATCGACTGGCATCCCGGCATGAGCGAAGACATCGCCGGTTACACCGAATTCCGCGATGCAGCTGGCAATCTGCAAACGGGCGACTTCCCCGAAGTTATGACCCTCGGCGATGGCGGAATCTTTGCCATGCGCCTCGACGAAGTGATTCCGCCTACCGTGCAGCCGCTGGAGGATGTGCGCCAACCCGTCGCCGCCGCATGGGCCCGGGACACCTTGATGGAGACCCTGCGCGCCGAGGCCGGTGAAACGGTGACTGCCCTTGAGGGCGGCGCCAGCTTTGAAGACGCCGGGCTGACGGCCAGCACCGGCAAGGGCCTGACGCGGCAGGGTTTTCAGGCTGGCACACCGCCGGGCTTTATCCCCGCCGTATTCGGCATGGAGGTCGGTGACGTGATATTGCTGGACGGCGACGCCCGCCTTATCGTCTTGCGCCTCGACGCTGTGACCGTCCCGAAGGACGATACTGGCGAGTTGGAGCGGATCCGCCGCACCTTGCGGGATTCGGCGGCCAACGACATCGCGCAGGATCTCTACCTTGCGCTGGCCGAAGATATCCGCGCCCGCGCCGGGATCACACTGGACCAGCAGGCGATTGCCGCCGTGCACGCCAACTTTCAGTAAGGAGGCAGGCAAGTGGAGCTGACCCCGTCATACGATACCTTCGCCGCGGGCTATGATGCGGGCGCCAGCCAGTTGGTCTATACCCGCCTCGCCGCCGATCTGGATACGCCGGTGTCGCTGATGATGAAGCTGACGGGTGCCGCCACCGACGCCTTCATGCTGGAATCGGTGACGGGTGGCGAGGTGCGCGGACGCTATTCGATCATCGGGATGAAGCCGGACCTGATCTGGCAGTGCCACGGCAAAACCAGCCGCATCAACCGACAGGCGCGTTTCGATCCCGAGGCATGGCAGGATCAGGATGGCGATCCGCTGGCCAATCTGCGCGCGCTAATTGCCGAGAGCCGGATCGACCTGCCCGACGACCTGCCCGCCGCCAGCGCCGGCCTTTTCGGCTATCTGGGATACGACATGATCCGGCTGGTCGAGCATTTGCCAAACGTCAATCCCGACCCGCTGGGCCTGCCCGACGCGCTGATGTTGCGCCCGTCGGTCATCGCCGTCCTCGATGGCGTCAAGGGCGAAGTGATCGTCGTGGCCCCCGCCTGGTATGATCCCAGCCAGAGCGCGCGCGCCGCACATGCGCAGGCCGCCGAGCGTGTCATGGACGCCGTGCGCGATCTGGACCGCGCGCTGCCGCAGGGGCGTGGGTTGGGCGAGGCCGCCGAGGATGGCGAAGCAGTGTCGAACTTCACGCGCGAGGGCTATAAGGCCGCCGTCGAACAGGCCAAGGAATATATCCGCGCGGGCGATATTTTTCAGGTCGTTCCCAGCCAGCGCTGGACGCAGCCCTTTGCCCAGCCGCCCTTTGCACTCTACCGAAGCCTGCGCCGCACGAATCCCTCGCCCTTTATGTTCTATTTCAATTTTGGTGGTTTTCAGGTGATCGGCGCCAGCCCTGAGATCCTCGTGCGCGTCTTTGGCGACGAGGTGACGATCCGTCCCATCGCAGGCACCCGCCCGCGCGGCGCGACACCCGAAGAGGACCGCGCGTATGAGGCAGATCTGCTGAGTGACACAAAAGAGCTGGCCGAACATCTGATGCTGCTGGATCTGGGCCGCAACGACGCGGGCCGCGTCTGCAAGGTCGGTACCGTGCACCCGACCGAGGAATTCATCATCGAGCGTTACAGCCACGTCATGCACATCGTCAGCAACGTGATCGGCGAATTGGCCGAGGGTCAGGATTCCCTCAGCGCGCTTCTGGCAGGTCTGCCAGCCGGGACGGTATCAGGCGCGCCCAAGGTGCGCGCGATGCAGATCATCGACGAACTAGAGCCGGAAAAGCGCGGCGTCTATGGCGGCGGCGTCGGCTATTTCAGCGCGGGTGGCGATATGGATATCTGCATCGCCCTGCGCACGGCCGTGGTCAAGGATGCACAACTCTATATTCAGGCCGGTGGCGGTGTCGTTTATGATAGTGACCCGGAGGCGGAATATATGGAAACCGTCCATAAATCCAATGCGATCCGCCGCGCCGCCGCAGACGCCGCCCGCTTTGGCGGCAGCGGAAACAGCTGATGCAGGGTGAATTTTCGCAGCACCGCACATGGCGCGCCTGATCCTCTTTAACAAGCCGCATGGCGTGCTGTCGCAATTCACCGATGAGCGCAGCGGGCGTCCAACCCTCGCCGATCACATCGACCTGCCCGGAGTCTATCCCGCCGGGCGGTTGGACCGTGACAGCGAAGGCCTGCTTTTGCTGACTGATGATGGCCAGTTGCAGGCGCGCATCGCCGACCCGAAGTTCAAAAAACCCAAGACATACCTGGTGCAAATCGAAGGTGTGCCGGATGAGGCCGCGCTAAATACACTGGCGCAGGGCCTCACGCTCAAGGACGGCCCGACCCGGCCCGCGACCGTCCGCCGGATCGACGCGCCGGACCTCTGGCCGCGTGTGCCGCCCGTACGCTATCGCAAAACCGTGCCGGATGCCTGGATCGAGCTGACCATCACAGAGGGGCGCAACCGTCAGGTGCGCCGCATGACAGCGCATGTGGGCCACCCGACGCTGCGCCTTGTGCGCTGGCGGATCGGCGACTGGTCGTTGGACGGCATCGCGCCTGGCAAGTGGCGGAACGCCTAATTGCCCTGAGTCAGCACTGCGGAAATGGGCGCCACTGCCACCTGACTGGCACGGTCCTGTAAACCCCAGAGCAGCAAGGCGCTGATAGTGTCGGCGCGTAGGCGGCCCAGCATGATCACGCCACCTTCTTCCTCGCGCGCCGCTTTGAACGCCGCCTGATCCAGATACCGCCGGATGACCGTCGCGCTCTGATCCTTGCTGTCGAAATCGCGGAACACAGTGCCCACCGGCACACCCTCGCGCGCGATCAGCTTGGGCGCGGTCTGAAGACCTTTGGGAAACAGCACCAGACCATGACCGGATTCCAGCAGGATCGGCGCCAGCTGCTCGCTGGCATCACGACTGATTTGCAAGCCGGTTTCCGTCCCTTCCAGCACGCCAACCGCCTCGGGAACAGCGGCAAAGACCGTCTGCATGACCGTTTCGGTATCGCGCGCATCCGCGCCGTCCGGCAGGTTGGCAATGGCCAGCACTTCAAAGCCCGCGTCGCGGTAACGCTGCATCGTTTCCTGCGCATCGGGGCGCATGGCGTCTATCGCAAAGCTCAGCGGATAGGGAAACGCAGCCAGCGCCTCCAGCCCGATCGGAGAGGTGCCATCGTCGATCAGCACAAGCGCCATCAGCGGCTTGCCATCCGGGTTGGTGAAAGGTGCAGCGTTGGCCTTGATCGCAGGGCGATCTTTGGAGGGGGCTTCCACCGGTTCGACTGTTTCCTGCGTCCCAACCGAGGGCAGACGCCCTGTTTGGACATTATCGGCCATATCGCCAATCGTGCTGGGCGGCGCTTCGTCGTCCGTCCGGCCGTCCTGCGGGACCGGCGCGGTATCCGCAGTTTCCGCCTCTTGTTCCTTGGGCAATTTAGGCACTGGCACGTTCTGCGCAGTTCCGTCGCCGCGCTCGGGCGTATCGCTGTCCGAGAATCCCGCGCCGCTTTCGACATCGGGCAGGCTGGGCTGCGTGGGATCGGCCGAAATAGTCTGATTGCCCTGCCCGGCATCGTCGACATCGGGCTGAGTTGGGGCCGTGTCCCGTGGGGTAGCGGCGCTGCCCACGTCACTCATGGCCATTCCGCTGGCCTCGTCGGTGGCCTGAGGCGCGCTTAGATCCGCCTCAACGCCGCCCAGTGTCGGCCGGGACGTAGGTTGGTTATCCTCGGCATTGACGGCGCTCAGATCATCGGGCGCGGCGGCGCCCACCTGCGGGGCGTCGCTGCCGATCTGGGGCGCGCCATCGGCGGCGGGCAGACGCGCTGCGGTATCATCACGTGATTGGTTGAATGACGAGCCTGCTGGCACTTCCAAAGCCGCCGTTTCGGGTCTGGCCGTCTGCCCCGGCCCGCTTGCCACCGATACAGCCGCGAGGGCCACACCGGACAAGGCCGCACCGGCCACCAGCCCTGACAAAAATCCTCTCGCCATACCGCGTTCTCCTGCAATCGCCTGCCGTCGTACCGGCGTTTCCGGCCTTCGGCCCCTTGACCCTAGAGGCCAAGCCTGAACAAGTATATCGCGACCGGCCCCCCGGCCTCCACCCCAAATAAGGGCGGATCGCATGGCATGGGTCAAATCCAACACGGACCTGCCAACATGCTGCTGCTCATCGATAATTACGACAGTTTCACCTATAATCTGGTGCATTATGTCGGCGAACTGGGCGCTGAAGTGGTCGTACACCGCAACGATGCGCTGGACGTGGACGCCGCGCTGGCCCTGAACCCCTCTGGCATTTTGCTGTCGCCCGGCCCGTGCGATCCCGATCAGGCGGGCATCTGCCTCGATCTGACGCTGGCTGCGGCCAAGGCAAAAATCCCCCTTTTGGGCGTTTGCCTCGGGCATCAGACCATCGGGCAGGCGTTCGGAGGGCGCGTGGTGCGCCACAGCGAGATCGTCCATGGCAAGATGGGTCAGATGCATCATGAGGGCCAAGGCGTGTTTGCCGGGCTGCCGTCGCCATTCGAGGCGACACGCTATCATTCGCTGGTGGTCGAGCGGGACAGCCTGCCGGACTGCCTGGAAGTGACCGCGCATCTGGAAGACGGCACGATCATGGGCCTGCGCCACCGCGAATTGCCGATCGAGGGCGTGCAGTTTCACCCCGAATCGATTGCATCGCAGCATGGTCATGCGCTGCTCAAGAACTTTCTGGATATGATGAAGGCCCCCGCATGAGCGACGCGCTGAAACCTCTGATAGACGCCGCCGCGACCCGCGCCCTGACCCGCAGCGAGGCCGAGGCCGCCTTTGCTATTCTCTTTGACGGCGAGGCGACGCCCAGCCAAATCGGCGGCTTTCTTATGGCGCTGCGCACACGCGGCGAGACGGTGGACGAATACGCCGCCGCTGCCGCCGTCATGAGCGCCAAATGCCTCAAAGTGCGCGCGCCCGAGGGTGCGATAGATATCGTCGGGACTGGCGGCGACGGCAAGGGCACGCTGAACATCTCGACCGCGACGGCCTTTGTCGTGGCGGGTGCAGGCGTATGCGTGGCCAAGCATGGCAATCGCAATCTCAGCTCGAAATCGGGCGCAGCAGATGCGCTGAGCCAGATGGGCGTCAACGTCATGATCGGCCCGGAAGTGGTTGAAAAAGCTTTGAAAGAGGCTGGAATAGCCTTCATGATGGCCCCCATGCACCATCCGGCAATGGCTCATGTTGGCCCGGTGCGGGCCGAGTTGGGCACGCGCACGATCTTTAACATTCTGGGGCCGCTGACAAATCCTGCGGACGTCAAACGCCAGCTGACCGGCGCCTTCAATCGCGACCTCATACGTCCCATGGCCGAGACGCTGGGGCAGTTGGGCTCGGAACGCGCTTGGCTGGTCCATGGCAGCGACGGCACGGATGAGTTGGCCATCAGCGGCCTCTCTTGGGTCGCCGCGCTGAACGAGGACGGCACCATCACCGAATTCGAGCTGCACCCCGAACAGGCCGGACTGCCGCTGCACCCCTTTGAGGCGATCCTTGGCGGTACGCCGCAGCACAATGCAGACGCCTTCCGCGCGCTTCTGGACGGCGCGCCAGGTGCCTATCGCGATGCTGTCCTGCTCAATTCCGCGGCGGCACTGGTCGTGGCCGGCCATGCCGCCGACCTGACCGAGGGCGTCGCTATGGCGGCAACCAGCATCGACAGCGGCGAGGCCCTCAAGCGGCTGACCATGCTGGCAAAAATTACATCGGAGACGACATGAGCACACCGACAATCCTCGACAAGATCAAAGCCTACAAACTGGAAGAGATTGCCGCAGCCAAGGCCCAAACCTCGCCCGAGGAAATGGACGACCTCGCCCGTGGCGCGCCGGAGGTTCGTCCCTTCAAGAACGCGCTCTTGCAGGCCTCTATCGGTGGCTATGGTTTGATCGCCGAAATCAAGAAGGCCAGCCCGTCCAAGGGCCTTATCCGCGAGGATTTCGACCCCGAGGCGCTGGCGATCGCGTATGCCGAGGGCGGCGCGACGTGTCTTTCCGTTCTGACCGACACGCCCAGTTTTCAGGGCGCCAACGAATTCCTGACGCAAGCCCGCGCCGCCTGCGATCTGCCCGTCCTGCGCAAGGATTTTATGTACGACCCCTATCAGGTCGCCGAGGCACGCAGCCTCGGGGCGGACTGCATCCTGATCATCATGGCCAGCCTCACCGACGGCGAGGCCGCAGCGCTGGAACAGGCCGCCGAAAAATGGGGCATGGATTCGATCATCGAAGTGCACAACCAAGATGAATTGAAACGGGCCGAGGCGCTGGACTCCAAGCTGATTGGTATAAATAACCGCAATCTCAACACGTTCGAGACGTCGCTCGACACGTCCCGCACCCTCGCCCGCTACGTCCCCGAAGACCGCATCATCATATGCGAAAGCGGGCTGGAGACGCGCGAGGATCTGGCCGAGATCGCCCGCTATGGCGCGCGGTGTTTCCTCATCGGCGAAACGCTGATGCGCGCGGATGACGTTGCCGCAGCCACGCGCATGATCCTGTCTAATCCGCTGACCGCAGGCGGTCGATAATGACCGGCCTCACGCATTTCGACGCCAAGGGCGATGCGCACATGGTCGATGTCTCGGACAAGGCTGTGACCGCGCGCGTTGCTACCGCCGCCTGCCACATCAGCATGAAGCGCGAAACCTATGATATCATTGCAGAAGGCCGGGCCAAGAAGGGTGACGTGATGGCCGTGGCGCGCCTTGCCGGTATCATGGGGGCCAAGCGAACGTCCGACCTCATCCCGCTCTGCCACCCGCTGCCAATCGCCAAGGCGAGCGTCGAACTAACATTGGATCCGGATCTACCCGGTCTGCAAATCGAGGCGACCGTCAAGACCACCGGCCAGACAGGCGTCGAAATGGAGGCGCTGACCGCCGCCAGCATTGCCGCGCTGACAGTCTACGACATGGCAAAGGCGGTTGACCGGGCCATGCAGATTAACGGATTGCGCGTCGTTCTAAAAGATGGCGGAAAATCCGGCCGTTACGAGGCAACATGAACTCTTTCGGCAGCCAGAGAAACGGACAGACCCCATTGTCAGCGAGGCATTTTATTCATGATTACCGTTGATGATGCGCTAGCCCAATTGTTCGAAATGGTCTCTCCTCTCAGCGCTGAGGTAATTCCGTTGCGCGCCGCCTCAGGTCGGGTTCTGGCGCAGGCGGTTCGCGCTAAGCGCGACCAGCCGCCATTCGCAGCATCTGCCATGGACGGCTACGCAGTGCGCGGAGGCGAAGCTGCGCCTGGCGCACAGTTCGAGGTGGTCGGCGAGGCGGCAGCAGGCCATCGTTGGAACGGCCGACTGGACGGCGGCCAAGCGCTGCGCATCTTTACCGGGGCACCCATGCCAGAGGGGGCTGATCGCGTTATAATTCAAGAGGATATCAGCCGAACTGGATCTGTGATCACACTCAGCGACACGGTCAACTCTGGCCCGCATGTGCGCCCCGCCGGTGCTGATTTCAAAGCCGGTCACACCGTGCGGTCGCCGCGCTGGATCAGCCCTCATGACGTTGCCCTACTGGCAGCCATGAACGTCGCGGAGGTGCCTGTGACACGCAAGCCGATGGTCGCAATCATCGCCACCGGTGATGAACTGGTAATGCCGGGCGAGACGCCGGGCCCAGACCAGATTATCGCGTCCAACACCTTTGGGCTTGCCGCGCTCGTAGAGGCGCATGGCGCCACTGCGCACCTTTTGCCAATCGCACGCGATAACGCCACTTCGCTTGAAACGGCATTCGCCATGGCCCAAGGGACCGACTTGATCCTAACTGTTGGCGGCGCGTCGGTCGGTGATCATGACCTTGTCGGCGAGGTGGCAGCCAGCCTCGGGTTACAGCGGGCCTTTTACAAGATCGCGATGCGCCCCGGTAAACCGCTGATGGCCGGACGGATGGGCCCTTCCATGATGGTAGGTCTTCCTGGAAATCCCGTATCTGCAATGGTTTGCGGTCATGTCTTTATCTTACCTGTGTTGCGCGCGATGTTGGGTATGGGCGCTGCTCCGGCTCCTGATTTCACCGCATCGCTTGGCGTCGACCTGCCAGCAAACGGCCCGCGTGCGCATTACATGCGCGCGCATGTAAACGACGGGATCGTTACACCCGCGACATCGCAGGACAGTGCGCTACTTGGCGTCTTGGCGGGCGCGAACGCTTTGTTGATCCGCCCTGCGCATGAGCCAGCAAGACAGGCCGGCGACGCGGCGCGCGTCATGCACATTTAATGCCCACACCTCTGGGACTTGACACAAAACAAGAACATGCATAGAACAAAAACAGATATGCAGACCGGAGGGATGGACACAATGCTGACCAAAAAGCAGCTCGATTTGCTGAATTACATCAATAAGCGGGTACAGCGCGACGGGGTGCCACCCAGCTTTGACGAAATGAAGGATGCGCTGGATCTGCGGTCCAAATCCGGCATCCACCGCCTGATCACTGCTTTGGAAGAACGTGGCTTTATCCGGCGTTTGGCGCACCGCGCCCGGGCGCTCGAAATCGTCAAGCTGCCGGAATCTTTGGGCGGCACCGCGACACACGGGTTTGCGCCGCGCGTCATTGATGGCGACATGCCCGACTCGATCCCAGCCAATGCTATCGCCGTCACGACTGTCGACGCGCGCGAGATTCCGGTGATGGGGCGCATCGCGGCAGGTGTCCCGATTGAGGCGATTCAACACGCATCCCACAATGTGGCCGTGCCGGGCGCGATGGTTGCCGGTCCGGGCGAGCATTACGCGCTTGAGGTCAAGGGCGATTCTATGATCGACGCCGGTATCAATGATGGCGATGTGGTGGTCATTCGCGAAACATCCACCGCCGAAAACGGCGATATCGTCGTGGCCTTGGTCGAGGATCAGGAGGCGACGCTCAAACGGTTCTTCCGCCGCGGCGGCGCAATTGCGCTTGAGGCCGCTAACCCAGCTTATGAGACGCGCGTCTTACCTGATGACAAAGTCAAGGTGCAGGGCCGCCTTGTCGGACTGATCCGAACCTATTGATAAACTGATGCGCCGCGCGTTTTGCGGCGCGTATTCCAGAGCCTGGCACCTGCGAGGCCACGTGCCGTATTGATGCGCAGCCCTTCGCCCTTGGCGACGAGTGCCATCGCACCAGTTGGGCGCAATGCGCTGGGGTCAAAGACTTTGCATCCGGCAGCGCGGTTCAGATCCTCCGGGGGCGAGGTATTCATTATCACCCATTCATTCGCGGCACAGTCAGCCAGCGTAGCAGAGGCGCGTTTGCCGCGAAGTGCGGTGATCTGGATGCCGCCCGGTCCAATTGCCCGGTCGGGCCAACGCGCCGCAGCCTCTTCCTGCGTAGCAGGATCACCGTCATTCTCCAGCCAGTTGCGTGCGATGAAACTATCGCCGCGTGGCGCGCTGAGCGCGCGCCCCTCCGGTGTCATGATGCCGACCAGTCCGCCAGTATCCGCGATCAGGACTCTCGGCCGCTCGGCCCCGGCCCAAAGGATAGCGGCTGCGAGTATCGGGAACACCCCCACCGCGCGCATGCGGCCTTGCCAGAGAATGACTATCAGCGCCCCGATGGTCAAAAGTGGCAACACCCATGGACCGGGGCTGGCGATCATTCCGCGCGCGCCGTCCTGCGCCGAAATCCAGTGCGCGACGCTCAAAATCCAGTCGAGTCCCAGCCCCATTATCCTGAGGCCCACCCATTCCAGCCCGAAGGGCAGCAGACACACCGCTAGCACAGCGGCGGGCATTACCAGAACCCCCATCAGCGGAACCGACGCGAGGTTGGCGATCAGCCCGTAATGGGCGATCTGGTTGAAATGCGCGGCCGCGAAAGGCGCTGTCGCCAGCCCAGCGACGCCGGACGAAATCACGACCGCCAGCACCGGGCGTAGCCATTTCGGGCCACGCGGCACTGCGTCATGTTGCAACCAGCCGAACACCGCAATCAGCGCCGTCGTCGCCGCAAAGGACATTTGAAACCCCGGCCCCATCAGCGCCTCGGGCCGCAGTGTCAGCACGATCAGCGCGGCCATTGCCACGGCCCGCAGGCTGAGCGCGCGCCGGTTCAGCATGACCGCCACCAGCATGACGGCCACCATGATGAACGCCCGCTCTGTCGCGATACTGCCACCCGACAGACCCAGATAAAACGCTGCGACGACAAGGGCCAGCGCCGCCGCTACAGGCTTGACCGGCGCGCGCAGCGCGATCCACGGCACCAAGGCCAGCCCATAGCGCAGCGCCGCAAAGACAAAAGCGGTCAGAAGGCCCATATGCAGTCCGGAAATGGCGAGCAGATGCGCCAGATTCGACACCCTGAGCGCCGCTAGGGTATCCTGCCCCATACCCGAACGGTCACCAGTCATGATCGCCGCCGCAAAGCCCCCAGTCTCGCCGGGAAGGGCCGACTGCACGCGCGCCGACAGCGCCATCCGGATGCGGAACATCGGCTGAGCCCCGTCCGGCGGGGCGAGTGCGACCAAGGGGACGCGGGTGTAGCCGACCGCGCCCAACCCCTGAAACCACGCGTGGCGCTGAAAATCAAAGCCGCCCGGCTCAACCGGACCCGAGGGTGGTGACAGATGCCCGGTCGCGCCCATGCGCAATCCGGGCTGCGGCTGAGCGCCTTCGATGCCTGAATGTAGCGACAAGCGGACCTGGCCCGGCGTGCGGTCGGGCGCGGTGTTGAACAATCGGACCCGATCCAGCGTTACGCGCACCGCATCTGATGCCGAACGGTCGATACCCACGACGCGGCCCTCGATCGGACCGTAATAGCGCCAGCCCAGTACCGGCCCGGCCACGACATGCGCGCGCGCGCCAGCCAGCATTATGCCCACCGCGATCAGCCCCGCGCCCACCACCAGCGGCGCTATCGCCTGCCCTGCCAAGCGCGCCAGCGCAGCGCAAAACGCGACGAGCGCTGCAAGTCCGGCATAGACGGGCCAACCCGGCTCGACCAAGAGTGAAAAATACAGGCCAATACCTGCAGCCAGACATACAGGCGCCCACCCGATCAGGTGACCGCGCTGCAAAAGCAGCGTGTGCGCGCAGGTTCGCCAGAGCGCCGCCACTTGTTTCCCTTCCACTCGGTCGATAGACAGACGCCGAACCTAGCCCCCACATCGTTACCGAAAGGTTAATGCGCCCATGTCCCAGAAGGTCGTGACCCGTTTCGCCCCGTCGCCCACCGGCTATCTGCATATCGGCGGCGCGCGCACGGCCCTTTTCAACTGGCTTTTCGCGCGCGGGCGCGGGGGTGAATTCCTGCTAAGGATCGAGGACACGGACCGCGCCCGCTCGACCCCCGAAGCAACGCAGGCGATCCTTGCCGGGATGGAGTGGATGGGGCTCGATCACGATGGGGCTGCGGTCAGCCA
Organism: Roseovarius sp. Pro17; assembly: GCF_035599575.1. NCBI lineage: Bacteria > Pseudomonadati > Pseudomonadota > Alphaproteobacteria > Rhodobacterales > Roseobacteraceae > Roseovarius > Roseovarius sp. Pro17. The sequence goes on along the minus strand of NZ_CP141179.1, from coordinate 1,248,667 downwards.
GTTCGAACGCGCCGCCCGCCACGGCGAGGTTGCGCGCCAGATGCTAGCGGCCGGTCAGGCCTACAAGTGTTTTGCCACTCAGGACGAAATTCAGACTTTCCGCGACGCCGCCAAGGTCGAGGGCCGCTCGACCCTGTATCGCAGCCCGTGGCGGGATGCAGACCCGGCGGATCATCCCGCTCTGCCATATGTTATTCGCATCAAGGCCCCGCGCGACGGCGCGACGGTGATCAAGGACGCTGTGCAAGGCGACGTGACTATTCGCAACGACCAGCTTGACGATATGGTGCTGCTGCGCTCGGACGGCACGCCTGTCTATATGCTGGCGGTTGCAGTCGACGATCACGACATGGGCGTTACCCACGTCATTCGTGGCGACGATCACCTGAACAACGCCGCGCGCCAGATGATGATCTATCGCGCGATGGATTGGCCACTGCCCGTCTATGCCCATATACCCCTGATCCATGGCGCCGACGGCAAAAAGCTGAGCAAGCGGCACGGCGCGCTGGGAACGCAGGAATATCGCCAGATGGGTTATCCGGCGGCCGGAATGCGCAACTATCTCGCCCGGCTGGGATGGAGCCACGGAGACGCCGAGTTCTTTACGGATGCGCAAGCGAAGGAATGGTTTGATCTGGACGGGATCGGTAAATCACCCGCCCGCTTTGATTTCAAGAAACTCGAGAATATCTGTGGCCAGCATATGGCGGCGATGGACGATGCTGCACTGCTGCATGAATTGGAGGATTTTCTTGATGTTACCGGGCGCAACCGTCTGACGCCGGACCGGGCTGCAATGATTTTGGAAGCAATGCCGCACCTAAAAGAGCGCGCGAGGACATTCCCGGAACTGCTTGACAAGGCTCAATTTATCCTCACCAGTAGACCTGTTGAGCCGGACGAAAAGGCCGCAGCTCAATTGGACTCTGCATCCCGCGGTATACTGCGAGAATTGACGCCGCATTTGCAAAATGCTAATTGGAACCGGGCAAGCCTTGAAGCGTTGATGAACGACTTTGCCGAGGCGCGTGGAACCAAGTTTGGCAAAATGGCCGGCCCGCTGAGGGCCGCATTGGCCGGACGCAGCACGACGCCTAGCGTATTTGACATGATGCTGGTGCTGGGACAGGCCGAAACGCTGGCCCGTCTCGAGGATGCGGCCCAATTCGGGGATTAACCTGATGTAAAGGCCTATAATATACTCAGCCCGAACCGAGCGCGCGGTGCGACTTCTGCAAAACGGGGCTGCAACATGGGAGAGAGCCATATGGCCGACGACACGAAAACCGCTACGCTGAGCATCGCAGGCACGGATTACGAACTGCCGATCTACTCGCCGACCATCGGGCCGGATGTGATCGACATTCGCAAGCTCTACAGCAAAGCGGGCGTTTTTACCTATGACCCCGGCTTCACCTCAACCGCCAGTTGTGACAGCACGATCACCTTCATCGACGGCGAAAAAGGCGAGTTGTTGCACCGCGGCTATCCCATCGACCAACTGGCCGAGAAATCGCATTACCTCGAGGTCTGTTACCTTCTGCTTTATGGCGAGCTTCCCTCAGCCGCGCAGGCCGAGGACTTTGAAAGCCGGGTGACAAACCACACCATGCTGCACGAACAGATGCAGTTTCTCTTTCGGGGCTTTCGCCGTGATGCGCCGCCCATGGCGATTATGGTGGGTGTCGTCGGGGCGCTCAGCGCCTTCTATCACGATAGTACCGACGTCAGCGATCCGTGGCAGCGCGAGGTTGCATCGGTGCGTATGATCGCCAAAATGCCGACAATCGCGGCGATGGCCTTTAAATACACCATTGGCCAGCCCTTTGTTTATCCGCGTAACGATATCGACTATGCGTCCAATTTTCTGCGCATGTGCTTTGCGGTTCCATCCGAGGATTATGAGGTAAATCCGATCCTCAGCCGCGCAATGGACCGCATCTTTACCCTACACGCGGACCACGAGCAAAACGCGTCGACCTCGACCGTGCGCCTCGCATCGTCCTCGGGCGCGAACCCGTTCGCCTGCATCGCCGCCGGCATCGCCTGTCTCTGGGGTCCTGCGCATGGCGGCGCTAATCAGGCCTGCCTCGAAATGCTGCGGGAAATCGGCACCGTCGACCGCATCCCTGAATATATCGCGCGCGCCAAGGACAAGAACGATCCGTTCCGCCTGATGGGGTTCGGCCACCGTGTTTACAAGAATTTCGATCCGCGCGCCAAGGTGATGAAGCAATCCGCTGACGAGGTTCTGGACCTATTGGGAATCGAGGACAACCCGACCCTTCAGGTCGCCAAGGAACTGGAAAAACAGGCCCTCGCGGACCCCTATTTTGCCGAGAAAAAGCTGTTCCCGAACGTGGATTTCTACTCGGGCATCATCCTTGAGGCGATGGGCTTTCCCACGTCGATGTTCACCGCGATCTTTGCCGTGTCGCGCACGGTCGGCTGGATTTCGCAGTGGAAGGAAATGATCGCTGATCCGCAGCTGAAAATCGGCCGCCCTCGCCAGCTATATGTCGGGGCGACGATGCGCGATTATGTGGATATCGAGAACCGCTGACCCATTCACGACGCGGAGTCAAAGGCGCAGCCCGACGGTTGCGCCTTTTTCGTTTGGCGGATCATCGTGCTTTAGCGGCCCTCAAATGACGGCTTGCGCTTGTCCAAAAACGCAACGACTCCTTCCTTGAAATCGCGGGTCTGACCGCAGGCGCCTTGCAACTTTGCTTCGAGGTCCAGTTGCGTGTCCCCATCGTTACTCCACGTGGCGCGCAGGGCCGATTTCAGATGCCGGTACGCCTCGGTTGGGCCGCTCGCCAGATGGGCCGCGCGGCTGCGCCAGTGGGCGTCGAACTCCGTATCCGGTACCGCCTCCCATATCATGCCCCACGCAGCGGCATCCTCGGCGCCGATCGGCTCGCCGAAAAGGGCCGCACCCATCGCCTTGGCCGCGCCCATTTGGCGGGGCAGCCAATAGGTACCGCCTGCGTCCGGCATCAGGCCGATGCGGGTGAAAGCTTGGGTGAAATAGGCGCTATCCGCCGCGATCACCACATCAGCCGCCAGCGCGAGGTTTGCGCCCGCCCCTGCCGCCGCGCCGTTTACCGCAGCGATCGTCGGTATGGGGCAATCGGAAATGGCGCGCAGCATCGGGACGTATTCGTCGCGCAACACCCTTTCGAGGTCAAGCGCGGCGACATTACCCGCGTCGCTCAAATCCTGCCCGGCGCAAAATGCGCGCCCCCTTCCGGTCAGCACCAGCACACGCGCAGATCGCGCGGCGGCTATGGTGGCGTCGGTTATCTCGGCGCGCATCTGTGCATTGAGGGCATTCATCTTGTCCGGTCGGTTCAGGCGCAGAATCGCAATGTCGTCTTCGACATCGAACGTGATCGCGCTGTAGTCTGTCATGACCTTGTCACCCGTCCAGAATATCGCGCAGGCGCGCAGCCTCGTCGTCGCTCAACCGGTCCTCTTCGGGCGCTGCTGCGCTGCGTCGCCTGACATAAAAGATCGCAATCCCGGCCCCAGCAAGCAGCATCGCAGGCCCGGCCAGCCACAGCACAAGCGTACTGCCTGTCGCGCGAGGTTGCAGCAGCACGTATTCGCCATAGCGGTCAACGATGAAATCGACCGCTTCGGCGTCGCTGTCGCCCGCAACCAACCGCGCCCGCACCAATAGGCGCAAATCGCGCGCGAGGGTGGCGTTGGACGCGTCGATATTTTCGTTCCGGCAAACCAGGCAGCGCAACCCAGTGGACAGCTCTCGCGCGCGTGCCTCAAGTGCGGGATCATCCAGGACCTCATCCGGCTGGACGGCAAAGAGCGGGCTGGCGATCAGGCTGAGGATCAGGGCAAGGCGCTTCATTCTGCGGGCACTCCGCCTTTATGTTCGTCCAGCGCCGCCTTGCGCGCCCCTGCCGCGACGCGGTAGCGCCGATCGCTCAGCGACAGCGCGCCCCCGAGGGCCATCAGCACCGCGCCGCCCCAGATCCAGTTTGCCAGAGGCTTGAAATAGGTGCGCACGGCCCAGCCACCATCCTCTTGGGGATCACCGATCACGACATAGACGTCGCGGAAAAATCCGTTGTCGATGGCGGCCTCGGTCGTCGGCATCTCGGCCACGGGGTAGAACCGTTTTTCAGGATGCAGGACGCTGATTGTCTGACCATCCTTGGACAGGCGCATATCGGCGATAGTGGTGACATAATTGGGGCCTTCGCTGCGCCGCACATCTTCCAGCGTCAGAGTATAGCCCGCCAGATCAAAGCTGCCTCCGGTGTCAAGCACGCGGATATCCTCGGCCTCCCATGCCAATAGGCCCGCGATACCTGCAATAGTCACGCCTAGGCCCGCATGGGCAACCGCCTTGCCCCAATCGGCGCGTGGCAGGCGCGTGAGGCGGCCAGCGCGGCTGGCGATCCCGCCCCGCGTTCCAGTGCGCGACCACACATCCAACGCGGCCCCGACGACCAGCCAGGTTCCCAGACTCAGGCCAACCGGCCCCATCAGACTACGACCGCCCTGCACCGCCCAGACGAGGCCCAGCACCGCCAGCGCCAAAACCATCGCCGGGGCAAGCTGACGCAAAACGCGGCGCATCTGTCCGCGCTTCCACGGCATCATCGCGCCAACCGGCAGCACAACGCCTAGCGCGATCATGAAGGGCGTGAACGCCATGTCGAAAAAGGGCGCGCCGACCGACAGCTTGCGATCAAAGAACAACTCGGCCACCAAAGGCCAAATCGTGCCGACAAAGACGACAAACGCCGCAACGCCGAGCAGCACGTTATTGGCCAACAGCATCGATTCGCGACTGGAGAGCGAAAACACCCCCCTTGCCTGCATAGCGCCTGCGCGCACGGCAAAAAGTGTCAGACCGCCCATCATGAACAGCGCCGTGATCCCCAAGAGGAACATCCCCCGTTCGGGGTCATTGGCAAAGGCATGAACCGACGTCAGCACGCCCGAACGGGTGATGAACGCGCCAATCATGGAGAATCCGAACGCGATGATGGCCAGCAGGATCGTCCAGCTTTTCAGGCTCTCGCGCTTTTCGACCACAATGGCCGAATGCAATAGCGCAGCCGAGATCAGCCACGGCATGAAGCTGGCGTTTTCCACGGGGTCCCAGAACCAAAAGCCGCCCCAGCCCAATTCGTAGTAGGCCCACCAGCTGCCCATGGCGATGCCGATCGTCAGGAATACCCACGCGGTCAGCGTATAGGGCCGCACCCAGCGGCCCCATGCGGCATCGACTCGCCCCTCAATCAGCGCCGCGATGGCAAAGCTGAACGTCATCGAAAGGCCGACATACCCGAGGTAGAGGAACGGCGGATGGAACGCGAGGCCCGGATCCTGCAACAGCGGGTTCAGGTCTTGTCCGTCCAGTGGCGGCATGGCGAGGCGTAGGAACGGGTTGGACGTAAAGAGAATAAAGGCGAGAAACGCGATCCCGATCATCCCCTGCACCGCCAGCACCCGCGCGCGCAGACCCGGCGGCAGATTGCCGCCAAACCATGCCGCTGCCGCGCCGAATAGCGCCACGATCAGCACCCACAGCAGCATCGACCCTTCGTGATTGCCCCAAACGCCAGTGATTTTATAGAGCATCGGCTTGGCCGAGTGGCTGTTAAGCGAGACCAGCCGTAGCGAGAAATCCGATGTGACAAAGGCGTGCGTCAGCGCCGCAAAAGCCAGCGCGATCATCAGGAATTGCAGGACCGCCGCCGTATCTCCGACGGCCATCCAGCCGCTCCAGCGCTTGTGGGCGCCAATTAGCGGGACGGTGGCCTGCACGCAGGCGAGCACCAGGGCGAGGATAAGGGCGAAATGGCCGAGTTCTGTAATCATGATCCATCTATAGCCGCCCCGACGCCCCGCGACCAATGAGAAAAGCTGCGCGGGGCGGTTCAGATTGTCGCGGCCCTAGCGCTCCTGCTCGCGCCAGGCCTTTAAGGCCGGGTTTGTCTCAGGGTCGACACGCGGCGCTTTGGCGTTTTTGCCTGTTTCAGCTGTCGGGTGTCCCGATTCCAACGCGTCAATGCTGGCGGCGATTCGCGGGGCGTCCGCCATGGTCTGCATAATCGAGCGACGATAGGTCTGCCCTTTGAACTGATGGCGCGCGCCAAAGTAGAACGACACGATCACGCCCAAGAGCCACCAAAGTGGCTCAGGCACCAGCGCGATTCCCTGCATTCGCGCAGCAAACCATACCGGATCAACCATAGCCGCGATGAACAAACCCAGCGTGCCAAGCGCTAGCGCCGGGCGCGGCAGACGATTCACCCCATCCATCAGGCGGTCGAACCAGCCGACATGGCCCGCGCTGAATTCGGCGTCGAACTGGCTCAGAGCCGCGCCGCGCTCTGTTGTTCGGCGAATCGCGCCCGCCTCGGCATTCTCGCGAAACACTTCGGCCGTTTGCGCGACCACGTTGCGACCCTCGCCGAACAACAGCGTCAATAACTTGCTTATCAATCCCATTTTGCCACCCTTTTATCGAACTCCGCCCGGCTGAGGTGATAGCGCGGCGACATGAAATGCTCGGCGCGCTTGATCCAGCCGCCTTTGCCGCCAGCGCGCGTGCGGGCGAACTTGCGACTGGCCGGGCGGCGATCGGCGATGCGCAGGTAATAGTTGCGCCGCGCTATAGCATAGGCATCGCCGATATGACCTGGTGCTGCGCATACCGCTGCCTGAGCGGCCTCAGTAGTCTGGGGACCGATCACACCATCGGCGGCCACGTCCTGACCCATCTGGCGCAACAGGCGTTGGAGTATTTTCACCGCATTTGCGCCCGCATTCACATACATGTCGAACACGCTGGCACGCAGTGGCGACGGCAACCGGTCGATGCCGGGGCGTTTGTAGTAATGCTGTACAAAGATGTCCTCTGCCTGCGCAGAATTGAGTTGGCGCACATCGGCGGCATCCACGCCCCCATCGCCATTCAAGTCCAGCCCGAGGCGGCGCATCGTATGCACCGTTACGCCATGTTTCGTAGCTCCTCCGGGATCATCGGGATCATTCACATAGCCGCCCTCGCGAGCGACGATCCTTCTGGCTATTTCGCGCACATCGTCCATGCCACCGCCTTTGCAAGTCATGGGCCGGGGATTTTCCCCTGCCATGCGCAAACCGTGATGGGTCAGTGGTTAATAGCGCGCTTACTGCGCGTCCGGCTCGCGGTAGACGCCCTGCTCTTTCAGCGCCTCGACGACCTCTTTGGGCATGTAGGATTCGTCATGTTTGGCCAGAATTTCGGTCGCACGAAAGGTCGCGCCGTCATAGCTGCCCAATCCGACCATGCCCTGATCCTCGCCGAAAAGGTCCGGCAACACGCCAACATAGGACACCGGCACGCTGGTGCCGCCATCGGTGACGTGAAACCGCACTTCGGACCCCACGCCACGCTCGAGACTGCCAATCTCGACCAGCCCGCCGATGCGAAACACCTCGCCGGGGCCGGGCGGAGCCGCCATTACCTCAGTCGGTGAGCGAAAGAGATTGATCCCGTCACGCATCGCATAGCCGATCAGTCCGGTCGACAGGACCAACGCGACGGCCGCCACGGCAACAACTTGAATTCTGCGTTTTTTCTTGAGCGATTTCATAATTTTAACTCGTGATCCTAAACTTACGATCTACGGAAAGAGGGGCGGCGCCATAAGGCCCATCGTCTCATCCAAACCTAACATCAGGTTGGCGTTCTGCAAGGCCTGACCGCTGGACCCCTTGGTCAAGTTATCAAGCGCGGCGATCACGATGGCACGCCCCGGAATGCGGTCGCCGCTGACGCCAACATGGCAAAAGTTGGAGCCGCGCACATGCCGTGTACTAGGCGTCTGACCAAAAGGCAGCACCTGCAGAAACGGCTCACCCGCATAGGCCGCAGCAAGCGCTGCGTGGATGGCCTCCGGTTCGCCTTTTACATAAACAGTGGCGATTATCCCCCTGTTTGCAGGCAATAAATGAGGCGTGAACTGAACGCTCACTGGACGTCCGGCAATGGCTGAAAACTCCTGATCGAACTCGGCCAGATGTCGATGCGTGCCGCCGACGCCGTAAGCGTGCGCGCCCTCGCTCAGCTCGGCGTGCAGCAGGTTTTCCTTCAGGCTACGGCCAGCACCGCTCACGCCCGTTTTGAGGTCGATGATGATATCATCGAGATCGATCAATCCTCCTGCGATCAAGGGTCGCAGTGCATACTGCCCCGTCGCCGCATTGCAGCCCGTCCCGGCCACCAGGCGCGCCGCACGAATCTTCTCTCGGTAGAATTCGGTCAGGCCATAGACGGCTTCGGCCTGACACGCGAGCGCGGCATGTGGGTTGCCATACCATTTTTCATAGGCGGCAGGATCGCGCAGGCGAAAATCGGCGCTGAGGTCGACAATCTTCAGATGCTTGGGCAGGCCCGCGATCACATCTTGGCTGGTGGCATGGGGCAACGCGCAAAAGCATAAATCAATGCCCGAGAAATCGATCTGATCGATCGTCACCAGATCCGGCAGATCCAGATGGCGCAGGTGGGGAAACACGTCTGCCATGCTCTGCCCCGCCTTGGAATTGGCGGCGAGCGCTTTGATGCGCATATCGGGATGGGTCGCGATCAGACGGACCAGCTCGGCCCCGGTGTAGCCCGAAGCGCCAAGGATCGCGATGTCATGCATAAGTTTTGCCCTCTGTCGTTCTGAGCAGGCTTACGCCATTGCGCGGCGCCGGGCAATGCGGCGACATCAGGCGGCAGCAAAGCTGACGGGGCGGCGCAAAAACTGCGTAGCGCGGTCCGATACGCGCGCGGGATCGCCCGTCGTAAGATAGGATATCCCGCAGCCCTGCCCGGCCATAGCCGGATGGCGCGCTAGGTAATGCCCGAGACTATCGGCCACCAGTGCAGGCTGCGACAGCACCGTGACATCCGGTCCCAGCGCCTGTTGAAACACGTCCTGCAGCAACGGGTAATGCGTGCACCCCAGAACAGCGGCCTGTGGCTGTGGCATCTTGCGGCGCAGCGCATCAACGTGACTACGCACCAGCGCCTCGGCCAGGATCATGTCGCCATCCTCAATCGCATCTACTACGCCGCCACAGGCCTGCGTCTCGACATCGACGCCAATCGCGCGAAAGGCCAGTTCGCGCTGAAACGCGCGGCTACTGACCGTCGCAGGCGTGGCAAAGAGGGCCACATGCCGCGTCGCCACCTCACGTGGGGGGGAATTGTCGCCCCACTCGCGCTCGGTCAGGGCCTCAATCAGCGGCACAAAGACGCCCAGCACACGCTTGCCCTGCGGCACGCCTGCCTCCTGCATACGCCGCAGTGCAACCGCCGAGGCTGTGTTGCACGCCAGCACCACCAGATCGCAACCCTCAGCCCAGAGCCGTTCAACCCCCTCGCGCGTGAGCGCGTAAATATCGTCCGCCGTGCGCACACCGTAGGGCGCATGGGCATTGTCGCCCATATAGACCACCGATTGGTCCGGCAGCCGCGCCGCAATCGCGTCGAGCACGGTCAGACCGCCCAATCCACTGTCGAAAATGCCTACCGCCATTTGCCGCTTCTCCGCATTCGATGGTTCCCAGTTCGGCCCTATTTCTAAGCACCGCAACCGCCGGATGCCACACCCATCTGGCCACATGCTACCCCTAACCGGGCAATGCCACGCGATCATCCTATGCATAACGGCGTTTTATTTGCTAAGGCTAACAAGCAATATTAGCCGAATGGACACGCCGCGATGGATTGGGACAAGCTCAGAATTTTTCACTCTGTCGCGGATGCCGGCAGTCTGACCCATGCGGGCGACCTGCTGCACCTGTCGCAATCTGCCGTCTCGCGCCAGATTCGTTCTCTGGAAGAGTCGCTCAATGCCACGCTGTTCCACCGCCATGCGCGCGGTCTGATCCTGACCGAGCAGGGCGAGTTGCTGTTTGACGCAACGCGCTCCATGGTCAAACGGCTGGATGCTGCGACGGCGCGTATCCGTGATAGCGAGGACGAGGTGTTCGGCGAGTTGCGCGTGACCACCACCATCGGCTTTGGCACGCTCTGGCTGGCCCCGCGCCTTGCCAAGCTCTATGAGAAGTACCCCGATCTCAAGGTCGACCTGATGCTGGAGGAACGCGTGCTGGACCTGCCCATGCGCGAGGCCGACGTCGCTATCCGGATGAAAGAGCCCAGTCAGGCGGATCTCATCCGCAAGCGGTTGATGGGCGTGCACATGGGCCTGTACGCCGCGCCGGAATACCTTGCGGAGCGCGGCACACCCGCCAGCGTCGACGATCTGTGCGATCACCGCCTTATCTGCCAGAAAATAAATTCCGCACAGGTCAGCGCCGCAACTTACCTTGTCAAGGAACTGGTGACAAATGACGTCTGGTCGTTGCTGACGGTCAATAATTACTTCGGAGTCTTGCAAGGCGTGCTGCACAACCTCGGGATCGGCATCCTGCCAGACTACCTTACCTATGATTTCCCGAATCTCGTCCGCGTACTACCTGAGGTTGAGTCGGTCGAGGTGCCGGTCTACTTGGCCTACCCCGAAGAACTGCGCCACTCTCAGCGGATTGCCGCCTTTCGGGACTTCGTCCAGCAAGAGATCATCGCCTACAGGAAAAACGTTAAGGAACAAAAGATTAGCTAGCACTTCATCCAGCTATGCACCACGTGCATAGCGGCCATGCCAGCGAACGCGGCTATTTCCCTTGATTGAACCGGATACAGGCACTAAATGCTCTTTTGACGGGAGCGCCAATGCGGCGCCTCCGTCATACCTCCCTGTTGGACTATGGCCGAGCTTAGTGCTCGGCCTTTTTTTGTTCTGCGCTCCGATTTTGATGCTTAAAGCGTTTCGGGAAAAACCTGAGACACAGCTTTTTCCCGAAACGCCCACAACGCTTCTATGTCGTGCTGCGTTTCGGGTTTGTGCTGACGCGGGGGTAACCCGAAACGCTTTAGGACGCGGCGGCAGCAAGTCGTGACTACTTTAGCGCAAAAAAAGCCGGGCGGGGCGTAGTGGCCCGGCCCGGTATGTTTCATGTATTCCTGCAAAGCGCGTATTCGGAAACTATTCTGCGGCTGCCTCGGAGGGCGGTGTGCCGTCGTCGGTTTTGGCGCCGTTCTGTGCATCGGCCTGCCCGGCATCTGCCTTGGGCTTGCGCGTGCGTTTGGGCCGCGGTTGCACCGCCTCTTGCGCGCTGTCGCCGTCATTGCCGTCACCGGCCTGCTGCGCAGCAACATCGCCCTCGGGCGCAGGCTTCTGACGCGGCTTGCGCGGGGCGCGCTTGGGTGGGGATTTACTTTCGGGCGTGTCGACCAACGCGCTGGACTCGCCGTCACCGTCGCCATTGGCATCCGAGATGTCGGGCTGCGGGCTGTTACCCGGATCATTGCCCTCTTCGCCACGCTGATGTTGCTGGTGCTGCTGGGGCTGGTGCTGCTGCTGGGGGCGATCGCGGTCTCGATCAGCCTGGCGATCGCGGTTCTCACGCTCCTGCTGATCGCGCTTTGCGTCCATTTCCTTTTGGGCCTCACCCAGAAGGCGCAGGTAATGCTCGGCGTGTTGCTGGAAATTCTCGGTCGCGACACGGTCATTGCTCAGTTGCGCATCGCGCGCCAGCTGGTTGTATTTCTCAATGATCTGCTGCGGCGTTCCACGTACCTTGCCCTCAGGGCCGGAACTATCGAACACCCGGTTGACAACGTTGCCGACCGAACTTGTGCGGTTTCTGTTCGACTTGTTACGCGAACGTGACTTCGATGATCTCATATGTCTGCTGTCCAGCCTTGTTTTTAGAACCGTGGTAAATCCGAGAGGCGCCCGATGCGCCGATGCAATGAAACCGGATTCGGCTATGTTGGCTTGGCGTCAAGCGGGACCACCCAAGGTTTGGGTATCCACCGCATCGACAGAATCCAGTAATCACGCCCCGACCATCCGCACAAGGGAAAAGCAGGTAATTCGTATGATTTTTCACCAAAAAAGCGGTTTTCGCGTCTTTGTGGCGCTACCGTCACTCAGGCAGGCGCCCCTCAACGACGCGATCACGTCCGTCCAGATCGCGCAAAATCCGCACATCCTCTAGTCCGGCTTGCTCCATTGCTGCGCTCACGTCCTGTCCCTGCGCCCATCCGATTTCCAGCATCAGCCAGCCGCCTGGCGTCAGATGCGGCTGTGCGTCACCACAGATCGCGCGGTAGGCGCTCAGCCCGTCACCGCCGTCGCTCAGCGCCATACGTGGCTCGAATGACAGCTCAGGCGCGAGGACAGCCATTTCCGCCTCGGCGATATAGGGCGGGTTCGATACGATCAGATCAAAGGAACCTGTGACGCCGCGAAACCAGTCCGACTCGATGAATTCGCAGCGCTCCGCCAGTCCCAACCGTGCAGCATTGCCGTGCGCCACGCCCAGCGCACTGGGCGAGAGGTCCGTGCCGATACCGGTCGCCTGCCCCCGCTCGGCCAATAGTGACAAGAGGATCGCGCCCGACCCCGTTCCAAGGTCCAGAACTCGACGCCAAGGGCGCTCCAGCGCGGCCAACACCAGCGTCTCGGTTTCGGGCCGTGGGTCCAGAACGTCCGGACCTACGGAAAATTCATGATTGAAAAACAAACGCTTGCCGATGATATGCGACATCGGCTCGCGCGCGCAACGGCGCGCCACAGCAGCCTCGAATTGATTAACCACACGGGGCGTCGCCGCTTCGCCCAGTTCAGCCCCCAACCGCGCTGTGCTGAAGCCCGTTACATGCGCCAGTAATAATCGCGCCTCACGCGCCGCGCCGTCTATGCCGGCTGACTCCAGCCGCAGCGCCGCCGCACGCACCAGATCACCAAGACGTGCGGCCTCCTTGTGGCTCACGCCCCCATCTCGGCCAGCATCCGCGACTGCGAATCGGCAGTCAGCGCGTCGATCACTTCGTCCAGATCGCCCTGCATCACCTGATCCAGCTTGTAGAGGGTCAGGTTGATGCGGTGATCGGTCATCCGCCCCTGCGGGAAATTGTAGGTCCGTATCCGTTCGCTGCGATCGCCGCTGCCCACCTGCGCTGCGCGGACCGCGCTACGCGCGCTGTCGACGCGCTGCCGCTCGGCGTCATAGAGCCGGGTCTTCAGCACCTGCATCGCGATCTCGCGATTGCGGTGCTGAGATTTCTCGCTGCTGGTGACGACGATCCCACTGGGAACATGCGTGATCCGCACGGCCGAATCGGTCGTGTTCACGTGCTGTCCGCCCGCGCCCGAGCTGCGCATCGTGTCGATTCGCAGATCACCCGCGTCGATCTTGATATCCACATCCTCGGCCTCGGGCAGCACGGCGACAGTCGCCGCGCTGGTGTGAATGCGTCCGCCACTCTCGGTTTCGGGCACGCGCTGAACCCTGTGCACGCCGCTCTCGAACTTGAGCCGGGCAAAGACGTGATTGCCCTTGATATGCGCCACGACCTCCTTGATGCCGCCCAGCTCGGTCTGGCTCATCTCGATGATGTCCAGCGACCAGCCGCGCGCCTCGCAATAGCGCTGATACATGCGCAGAAGGTCTCCGGCGAAAAGCGCCGCCTCTTCGCCGCCGGTGCCCGGCCGAATCTCGATCATGGCGGGGCGGGCGTCGGCTGCGTCCTTGGGCAAAAGGCTCAGTTGCAAGGCCGCTTCGACGCCCGGCAGCCGCGCCTCCAACTCTTGCAGTTCGTCCTCAGCCAGTCCGCGCATTTCGGGATCGTCCAGCATGGCGCGCGCACCCTCCATGTCATCCCTAAGCGCGTGATAGAGGCGGATTTCCTCTACCACAGGCCGCAATTCGGCATATTCACGCCCCAGAGCGGCGATATCGCCACCGCCCGCAGACATCTTGGCTTCGAGAAACTCAAAGCGCTGCACGATCTGCTGTAATCTTTCCAATGGCACCATGGCGTTCGTGTCCTCCATCCAAAGCATTTGGTCAAGACCGGCTACCCGTGTTAGAATAGGTCATGCGCGTTCTCATCCTTATCGCCGCAATGGCCAGCCCCGCCCTCGCCGATGGCACCATGGGCGGCAAAACGATCGACTGCTATTGCACCGACAAGACCGGCAGCCGCGTCGAGCTGGGCGAGATGACGTGCCTGAATGTGGACGGCAAAACCTTCATGGCCCAATGCCAGATGTCGCTGAACGTGCCAATGTGGCGCAAGATCACCGACGGCTGCCTCAGCTCATCCCTGCCGCAGAGCATTCAGCCAACGCTCCACGCGAGCCTTGTTGACGCCCATATCTGACTTGCCATAGCGTAGCCTTGCATGAACCGCGAGGGTATCGCCACGCTGCTGCACGGTCGTATAATCGGGAAACCCGAAGACCTTCGAGCGTGTGACATAGGTGACCATCCCCTCGCCGACCGATCCTGCCAGAACATGCGTGCGCGGCTCTGCCCGGATAATCGCATCCAGCGCGGCCAGATCGCCCGGCACAGCCCGCATCACGCCGCCCTCCATATCGCGATCTTCGACGCTTGCAGGCAATTTGTGCCAAAGTGCCACGTCGTCCGGCGCCAGCCGAATCCATGCCATAGCACCGCCGACCAGCAGCAGCAGAGCCAAACCGATCCACTTCATGCCCCGCTCCTTTCATTGTTCCAGTAAGTACTCATAATCCGACGCACGCCTCAGGCACCGCCGCCATGCTCATTCCACCCCAGCAGGCAGATGATCGCCGTCGCCACATGTGCGCCGGCAATAGCCGTCGCCCCTGTCGTATCGAATGGCGGCGAGACTTCGACGATGTCCCCGCCTTTCAAGTCGATCCCCGCCAAATCGCGCAGCATGATCGACGCCTGCGCCGAGGTCAGCCCGCCCCAGACCGGTGTTCCTGTGCCCGGCGCATAGGCGGGATCGAGCGCGTCGATGTCAAAGCTGAGATAAACAGGCGCGTCGCCCAGTATCGCCTTGATCTTGGCCACCGCCGCCGCAGTGCCGCCCTCATGCACCTCGCGCGCGTCGATAATATTCATGCCCATCGCATCGGGCACGGTCGTGCGGATTCCGACCTGCACGGACCGGGCCGGATCAATCAGACCCAGCTTGATCGCCTTGTAGAACATCGTCCCGTGGTCGATCCGCTCGAAATTGTCATCCTGCCACGTATCTGTATGCGCATCGAAATGCAGCAGCGACATGGGTCCGTATTTTTCGGCATAGGCCTTGAGAATGGGAAAGCTGATATAGTGATCACCGCCCAGCACGACACTGGCCGCGCCCGCATCCAGAATGCCCTTGATTTGCTGCGTCAGAAGCCCCGGAAACTCTGGCACCATCGCATAGTCGAACGCTAGGTCGCCGTAGTCGACGATGTTCAATGCCTCCATCGCGTCATAGTCCCAACCGTAAGGCGTATCAGCCGTTTGCAATGCGCTGGCCTCGCGGATCGCGCGTGGTCCCAGCCGCGTGCCGGGCCGGTTCGTCACTGCCTGATCGAAGGGTACGCCGGTCACGGCCACATCGACGCCACTCAGATCCTTGGTATAGCGCCGCCGCAGAAATGACGTCGCCCCGCCGAACGTGTTCTCAAAGCTGAGGCCGCGATTGTCCTTGCGGGTGAACGCCTCGTCGACCGTGCTGCTTGCGTCTTCCAGTCCCATGATCTCGCCTTTCGCTCTTGCGTGTTGCCCATATCGTGTAAGACAAACCGGGCAGGATGCAAGGCCGCGCCGCCGGACTTTGCCGCTCGAAACGACGGAGGCGCAAGATGCCGAACGACCTGATCCATGACCCCAAAGGCGGCTTACCGCGCCTCTTGGCAATCATGCGCGCCTTGCGCGATCCACAAACCGGCTGTCCCTGGGATATCGAACAGGACTTCGCCACCATAGCCCCGTACACCGTCGAAGAGGCCTATGAGGTGGCCGACGCCATTCAGCGCGCCGACTGGTCCGACCTGACCGGCGAACTGGGCGATCTGTTGCTCCAAGTCGTCTTTCACGCGCAGATCGCCGAGGATCGCGGCCTATTTGATTTCAACGCCGTGACGAACGGCATCGCGGACAAGATGGTGGCCCGCCACCCTCACGTCTTTGGCGATGAGAGCCGCGACAAAAGCGCCGACCAGCAGACCCGCGACTGGGAGTCGATCAAAGCGAGCGAGCGTGCCGCGCGCGACGAGGCAGGCACACTGGGCGGTGTTGCCCTCGGCCTGCCCGCCCTCATGCGCGCGGTCAAATTGCAAAAGCGCGCCGCGCGCGTCGGCTTTGACTGGCCTCAGACGGCTGACGTGCTGGACAAGGTCGCCGAGGAAATGGCCGAGCTGGCAGAGGCCGAAGCCAGCGGTGACGCAGATCACACCGAGGAGGAATTCGGCGATCTGCTCTTTGTTATGGCCAACCTCGCGCGCCACATGAAGATCGACCCCGAGGCGGCCCTGCGCCGCGCCAATGCCAAGTTCACGCAAAGATTCGAGCGTATCGAAGCATTGCTGGCCGCGCAGGGCAAAACGCCCGGCGATAGCGATCTGGTCGAAATGGACGCCCTCTGGACTCAAGCCAAGGCCGAAGAAAGGGGTGAGCCAAACAAATCCTAGCCTATGAAAGTGTTCAGATGATCGGCAGGACAGGACCGGCAAACCGGGTCAGCCGCTCCGCAGCACCTGCGCGAATCACGATGTTCTCTTCCGCGACCATGATCGTGCCCGGCCCCGTGGTCACGCCCGGCTCTAACGTGATGACCATGCCGGGGACCAGCTCTGTGCGGTCCTGCGGGATCAGTGACAGCCCCTCTGTCAGTTGCATCCCCAAACCATGGCCCAGCCGCCCGGACCCTTCGCCCGCGCCAGTGATGGCCGCCATCGTAGCATAGACATCGCAAGCCCGAGCGCCGGGCCGCGCGGCCTCCAGCCCCGCCTCAACAGCCTCGGCCAATTGCGCATGGGCGAGGGCCGCATTGCCCGACGCAGCACCCACCGCATAATTTCGGTCGAAATCGCAGAAATACCCATCCCAGACAGCGCCCGTGTCCAGCATCAGCACATCACCCCGCGCCAGCGGCGCGTCGCTCGCGGGCGAGATCACATCACCATACCCGTCCGGCCCCGCGCCGCCCGCGACATAGGCGACAAGGTCCGCACCCTCCTCCAGCAGCAGCCTTTGGAAATCACGGAAAACAGCGGATAGCAGCGCGCCCTCGCCCGCGATTTCAGGAACGCGGTCGAATGCACGCCCGGCGATGGCGCAGGCATGGGCGATCTTGATAATTTCGGCCTCGGATTTCACCGCGCGCAAGGCGGCAACGATGCCGTGGTCATGGGTGAACTCTAGCGCACTCAGGGCCTTGACCTGCCCGAAGGACGCCAGCGGCATCCGCAGATAGCTCTCGGGTCCCGACGGCACACCGATAGGCCCGCCGACCTCGCGCAGGGTTGCGGCCAGCAGCGTGATTCCGTCATCCTCGGGATCGGGCGCGGGCCAGACGCGGATATCGCTGATCCATGTCTGGGCCATCAGCGCGGCCCCGATACTGGGAATCACCGCAATCGGCGCGCCATTGGCAGGCAGCACCAGAAACCATGGCCTGCTAGGGCTTTCCCAAAACCGTGTCAGAAACCCGGTGAAATAGCGGATCTCGGGCTCGCTCGTCAGCAAAAGCGCACCTAGCCCCGCCGCCTCCATTCGCGTCTGCGCCAACTTGACGCGCGCGCGAAATTCCGAGGCGGCAAATCCCCGGTTCACTCGGCCGGACCTTCGCTGAGGATGCACAGCACGCGCGCGTCTTCGGACAGTCCCAGATGCCCCAGCGCCGCCAGACCCGCACCGCCCGATTCGGACGTCGCCAGCCCGATCTCGGCCAACTCTTCCAGCGCCGCCGACGCCTCGGCGTCCGAAATCAGCGCAAAGGCATCGGCATCGCGCGCCAACCCCTTGAGTGCAATCAGTGACGCCTCCTTGCAATCGAGCCTACCCATGTTCGACACCGGCCCCGACGTGCTGACGAACTTGCCCGCCTCAATGCAAGCGTAGAGCGCGGGCGCGGCCTCCGGCTCGACCACCATGATCTGGGGCGCGTCGCCCCAGACGGCGCGAAAATGCGCGGCGCAGGCCCCGGCAAGCCCGCCGACCCCCGCCTGAAGCAGGATATGCGTTGGCACGTCCGGCACCTGCTCGGCCGCCTCGGCAGCCATGACCAGATAGCCCTCCATCAAACGGTGCGGCAGCGTGGTGTAGCCGGGCCAGGAGCTGTCCGACAGCAGCGTCCAACCGTTATCTTCTGCAGCTTTTTGCGCCGCCTCCATGCTGGACTCGTAATTCTGGCCCGCGCGCACAACCTGAGCGCCGCGCGCGCGCAAGCGCTCGGCAAAACTCTCAGGCACAGGGTCTGCCAGATAAATGATCGCATCCGCGCCAAAAATCGCCGCACCCGCAGCCACCGACAGGCCGTGATTCCCTGCGCTGGCGGTCACATAGCTGCGCCCCTCCAGCGCGCGCATCATGTCCTCGCCCCCTGCCTCTTGCGCCTCATGGGCGATGACATAGGCCGCGCCAAGCGCCTTGAAACTGCCTAGGTTCATGCGCGTGCGCTCGTCCTTGACCCAAACGGTGGGGCCGAACCCCTCGGCCACCACCAGCGGCGTCGCACCCGCCGCCGGGCAGCGCGCCAGCAGCGCGCGAGGCGCGTCCGCGTCGATACTGGGCCACGGGATGTCCGCCAGTTCCCCGTCCGGCAGGCCCTTGCCCCGCCACGGATTGTCTTTGATCTGCATGATGTGCCTCCCTCACGCCATTGGACGTGTGCCGCGCCGCGTCGTCAAGCGTCAGCTTGCGCCCGCCCCCTTCCCCCCTCGCGCGCAATCGCTTAAAGAGGCGCCAAGACAGCAGCCTGAGGGGAATTGCGCCATGAACGAGCCGGATATCACACCCGAACTGATCGCCAGCCACGGGCTGAAACCGGACGAGTATGATCGCATCCTCGAAATCATCGGCCGCGAACCGACATTCACGGAACTCGGCATCTTTTCGGCAATGTGGAACGAGCATTGTAGCTATAAATCCTCCAAGAAATGGCTGCGCACTCTGCCCACGACCGGCCCTCAGGTCATCTGCGGCCCTGGCGAGAATGCCGGTATCGTCGATATCGGCGATGGACAATGCGTCGTCTTCAAAATGGAAAGCCACAACCATCCCTCCTATATCGAGCCTTATCAGGGCGCTGCGACAGGCGTGGGCGGCATCCTGCGCGACGTCTTTACCATGGGCGCGCGGCCAATCGCCGCGATGAACTCGCTCAGCTTTGGCGAGCCGGACCACCACAAGACACGCCAGTTGGTGCATGGCGTCGTCGAGGGGATCGGCGGCTACGGCAACGCCTTCGGCGTGCCAACCGTGGGCGGCGAATTACGCTTTGATCCGGCCTATAATGGCAACTGTCTGGTCAACGCCTTTGCGGCGGGCCTCGCAGATACTGACAAAATCTTTTACTCCGCCGCTTCCGGCGTGGGCCGCCCGGTCGTTTATCTCGGCGCCAAGACGGGCCGCGACGGTGTTGGCGGCGCGACAATGGCATCTGCCGAATTCGACGACACGATCGAGGACAAGCGCCCGACCGTTCAGGTCGGCGATCCCTTCACCGAAAAGCGCCTGATGGAGGCCACGCTGGAGCTGATGGCGACGGGCGCGGTTATCTCGATACAGGATATGGGCGCTGCTGGGCTGACCTGCTCGGCGGTGGAAATGGGCGACAAGGGTGGCCTTGGGGTCAAACTGAGACTCGAATCCGTGCCGCAGCGCGAAGAGGACATGACCGCCTACGAGATGATGCTCTCTGAGTCGCAAGAACGCATGCTCATGGTGCTGGAGCCGTCGCTGGAGGCCGAAGCGCGCGCGGTGTTCGAGAAGTGGGACCTTGATTTTGCCATCGTGGGCGAAACAATCGCCGAGGACCGGTTCCTGATCATGCACAATAACGTGGTCAAGGCCGACCTGCCGCTTGCTGCGCTCTCGGGCACCGCCCCCGAATACGACCGTCCATGGGTCGAAACGCCTGCGGCCCAACCGCTTGATGCGGCCACCGTGCCGCAGATTGACCCCATCGACGGGCTGCGCGCGCTGATCTCATCCCCTAACTATTGCAGCCGCGAATGGGTCTACGAGCAATACGATACCATGGTCATGGCCGACACCGTGCGCGGGCCCGGAATGGGCGGTGGCCTGATCCGCGTGCATGGCACCGACAAACTTCTGGCGTTCACGTCCGACGTAACACCCCGCTATGTGCAAGCCAATCCGGAAATGGGCGGCAAGCAGGCCGTCGCCGAGGCCTATCGCAATCTGACAGCTTTGGGCGCCAAGCCATTGGCCAGCACAGACAATCTGAATTTCGGAAACCCCGAAAAACCGCAGATCATGGGCCAGCTCGTCAGCGCGATCAAAGGCATCGGCGAGGCGGTCGCGGCGCTGGACATGCCCATCGTGTCGGGCAATGTATCGCTCTATAATGAGACCGACGGCGCCGCGATCCTGCCGACGCCCACCATCGGTGCCGTGGGCCTGATTGCGCATGAGGATCAGGCGATCATCGGCCTCGCGCGCGACGGCCATGTCGCCCTCGTCATCGGCGAGACACAAGGCCATCTGGGCCAGTCCGCCCTGCTGGCCGAGGTCTTTGGCCGCGTAGAGGGCGACGCGCCCCATGTCGATCTGGAGGCGGAAAAACGCAATGGTGACTTCATCCGCGCCAATCACAGCCTCATTCGCGCCTGCACTGATCTAAGTGATGGTGGCCTCGCCCTAGCTGCGTTCGAGTTGGCCGAGGCGGCAAATGTCGGCGTGCAGCTAGACTCAGACGACACTGCGTTCCTCTTTGGCGAAGATCAGGCGCGCTATCTGGTGGCCTGCAATTTCGATCAGGCCGAAGCGCTGATGATCGAGGCAGACAAGGTCGGCGTGACCATCGCCAGTGTCGGCAAGTTCACGGGTGATGCGGTTCGCATGGGCGGCGCGCAGGCAACGCTAAGCAGCCTCGCCCATCTGTTCCGCACCAGCTTTGCTGAACACTTTGCCTGAAACCCACCGAGGATTAAGTATTTTTAGAATAATGAAGGCCGGGGCGCACTTCCCCGGCTTTTTCTTGGTCTAAATTTCTCGCTGCCGCAACGCTTACGCGGCCTCTGCGGCGACCAGACGAATTCGCTCAATCATCGCCCTCAGCCCGTTCGAACGTTGCGCCGACAAATGATCCGTCAGGCCAAGGCGGGCCAGTTCGCCGCCCGCATCAACGGTCGGCACTTCGGCGGTCGGCAAATCGTTGTAGAGCGCGCGCAGCACCGCAATAAGGCCGCGCACGATCAGCGCATCGCTGTCGCCGTCAAAGCGGAAGTGGCCTGCTGAAACCTGCGGGTGCAGCCAAACCTGGCTGGCGCAACCCTCGACGCGGGTGGCAGGCACTTTCAGCGCATCGTCGAGCGGCTCCATCGCCTTGCCTGCCTCGATGACATGGCGATAGCGATCTTCCCAATCCTCGAGAAACTCGAAATCCTCGACGAACTCTTCGAATGCCGGCTGTGCCATGATCCGCTCCCTTTCAGTGCACGCCTAGAGGTAGGTGCAGATGCAGCAAAGGTCCAGCCCAGCGGCCTGCGCGCGCTTGCACTTTGGCGCGCGGGGCTGATAGGGTTCGCCCAGCCTAGACCATCCCAAAGAGGACATTGCCGATGCGCAGCCTGGTGACCGTATTGATGATTTCCAGCCTGACACTGGCTGGCTGTTCGGGCTTTCGCGACTCGCGCGCGAATCCGGTCAACTGGTTCGGCCAAAGCCGCACGGTCCAACGCGCTGCGCCGGTGGGTGAACAGGACTTCAACCCGCTCATCCCCGAGAAACGTGACAGCATCTTTCAGCGCAAGTCCGAGGCGGAAACCTATGTAGGCACGCCGATCTACGCTGTCGAGAATGTCGTGGTCGAGCGTTCGTCGGGCGGCGGAATTATCAAGGCGACCGGCATATCGCTGCGTCAGGGTGCATTCGATGTGCGCCTTTGGCCCGAGAACAAGGGCGTGCCGGAAAATGGCGTGCTGACCTACACGTTGCGCGCAGTGCAGCGCGTTGATACGCCCCAAGGCCCCGAGCAGACCCGCCGCGTCAGCGCCGGGCAGTTCGTATCAAGCCAGACACTGGACGAGATCAGCCAGATCCGCGTGCTGGGCCAGACCAACATTGCTACGTCGCGCCGCTAAGCGGCGCGCGGTCCGATGTCAGAGTGCGACCGTCTCAATCGTGCTGCCCTTGACGCGCAGCGCGATTTCACCATCGCATAGCCGCAGCGCCTCGGCGCCAAATACATCCCGTCGCCAGCCGCTAAGGGCCGCAACGTCACGCTGCCCGGCTGCGATAGCATCAAGGTCAGATGCCGTCGCGATCAGCTTCGACGCGACCCCCTCGCGATCAGCCACCCCTTTGAGCAGGACACGCAGCAGATCGGCAATGGCCGGGTTCACCTGTAGTTTTTCACGGCTAAGATCGGGCTGAGGTTGATCCTCGGGCAGGGTCGCCTGCCCGTCGGCCACGGCCTTGAGTATCCCGTCGGCGATATCGCCCTTGCGCGCCTCGCGCAGCAACAGGCGTGAGCGACCCAGATCCTGCACGTTGGCAGGCTTCGTCGCCGCCAGTTCGACCAGCGCGTCGTCCTTGTAGACGCGATTGCGCGGGACGTCGCGCGACTGTGCGTAATCCTCGCGAAAGCTGGCCAGTTCGCGCACGATAGCCAGGAATTTTCCAGAATTGTTGCGCGTCTTGATGCGCTGCCACGCGTCTTGAGGGTGGGTGACATAGGTATCAGGCGCGTTCAGCACCGCCATTTCTTCGGCCACCCATTTGTCACGGCCCGACTTCTCCAACTCGCGTGCCAGATGCTCGTAAACTTTGCGCAGGTGTGTGACATCCGCCAGCGCGTAACTTTTTTGCGCATCGCTCAGCGGGCGGCGCGACCAGTCGGTAAAGCGCGAGGATTTGTCGACCTGAGCCTTGGCAATGCGCTTGACCAGCGTCTCATATCCGGCCTGCTCGCCAAAGCCGCAGACCATTGCGGCCACTTGGCTATCGAACAATGGCGTCGGGATCAGCCCGGCATCAATATAGAATATCTCCAGATCCTGGCGCGCGGCGTGGAACACTTTGACCGTGCTTTCATCGCGAAAGAGATCGTATAGCGGCTCCAGCGACAGGCTATCGGCTAAGGGATCGACCAGAACTGCCGTCTCGTCGCCCTCGCCCGGATAGGCCAGTTGCACGAGGCACAGTTTGGAGTAATACGTGCGCTCGCGCATGAATTCGGTGTCGACGGTGACATAAGGGTGCTGCGCGGCGCGAGTGCAATAATCAGCGAGGTCTTGGGTCTTGGTGATGGTCTGGATCAAGGGAACGGCTTCTTTCGGTGATGTCTGTTACGCCGCTATAATCCGAAGCTGCGCGAATTGAAACGGGTTTGGCGCAGCCTCACGACAGGTAGATGGGTGTGCGGTTACCGTCAGCAAAGCGGCGCAGCACCGCGGGATATAGCTGATGCTCGGCTTTCAGCACGCGCGCGGCCAGCATATCAGCGCTGTCCCCGGATTTGATCGGGACGCGCGCTTGGCCCAGAATCGGGCCATCGTCGAGCGCTGCTGTCACCTCGTGTACCGTGCAGCCCGCCTCAACGTCGCCGGCATCCAGCGCGCGCGCATGGGTGTGCAGGCCACGGTATTTCGGCAATAGCGAAGGGTGAATATTAATCATGCGCCCCTGCCAGCGCGCAACGAATCCTCCGGTCAGCACGCGCATGAACCCAGCGAGGCAGATGATATCTGGGGAATGCTCCATGATACGCTGATGCAGCGCATCCTCAAAACTGGCGCGATCCTCGCCAAACGGCCGGTGGTCGACCACCTCGGTCGCAACGCCGCGCGCAGCCGCCTTTTGCAGCCCACCCGCATCCGCGCGGTTGGACAGAACCAGTGCAGGGCGCGCGGGATGATCGCCCGTCATGCTGTCAAGCAGTGCCACCATGTTCGAGCCGCCGCCGGAAAGCAGGATGGCGACTCGCACTGTCACGCCAGAGCGCCGCTATAGCGGACGCCAGCACCTTGCGTGACATGGCCAAGGCGATGCACCGTCTCGCCCGCCTCTGTGAACAATTCGGTCAGCGCATCGGCGCGCGAGGCGTCGACGCAGACGATCATGCCGACGCCACAGTTGAAGGTTTTCAGCAGCTCGGCCTCATCCATGCCGCCCGTTTGGCGCAGCCAGCCAAAGACGCCGGGCAGGTCCCACGCGCCAAGGTCGACATCAGCGCCCAGCCCCTCGGGCAGCACGCGCGGCAGATTTTCCGTGAGTCCACCGCCGGTGATATGGGCCAGCGCATGCACGCCACCCGCGCGGATCGCTGCCAGCGCCGATTTCACATAGAGGCGCGTCGGCGTCAGCAACGCCGCACCCAAAGTGCCATCCTGCGCGCCGTCCTGCCAAGGGCAATCGGCGTCCCAGCCCAAGTCCGACATTTCGACCAGCTTGCGCACCAGCGAATACCCGTTGGAATGCACGCCATCGCTGGCGAGGCCCAGCAGCACGTCACCTTCTTGCACGCCATCAGGCAGCGCCCCGCCCCGCTCCATCGCGCCGACGGCAAAGCCTGCCAGATCGAAATCGCCCGCCGGATACATGCCCGGCATTTCCGCCGTCTCGCCACCGATCAGCGCCGCGCCCGAGCGCACACAGCCCTCGGCGATACCCTCGATGATGCGGGCCGCTTGATCCATCTCCAGCTTGCCGGTGGCGAAATAATCGAGGAAAAACAGTGGCTCAGCCCCTTGGCAGACGAGATCATTAACGCACATGGCGACCAGATCAATCCCCACGCCGTCCACGTTGCCCGTGTCGATGGCGATGCGCAGCTTGGTGCCGACGCCGTCTGTCGCCGCAACGAGCACCGGATCGTGATAGCCGGCCGCCTTGAGGTCGAAAAGCGCGCCAAACCCACCAAGTCCGGACATGATGCCCGGACGCGCCGTGCGTTTCGCCGCAGGCTTGATCCGCTCGACCAGCGCGTTGCCTGCATCGATATCGACGCCTGCGTCGGCGTAGCTCACACCAGTCTTGGGATCGGTCATCAGCGCTCTCCTCAGATTTACGCGCGGGGTAGCCCATCATCGCGCCCGGCGCAATCTCAAAGCCTTGACGCGGCCGCCGCCCCTGCTTAGGAGGCTAGCCATGGCGGGCCTGTAGCTCAACTGGTTAGAGCAGAGCGCTCATAACGCTTTGGTTGCGGGTTCAAGTCCTGCCGGGCCTACCATACTACCGCCACGCCATCCGCGCCGACCGATCGAAGCCAGCCAGCACGCGAGCCGCGAATCTAATCCACACATTTCACCAACTCGTCAGCGACCGAGCGCAATAGCGCGCTGTAAAAGCCGGGTCCTGCCTCGATCCCTGCACCCAATGGATCAATCAGGCCCGCCTTGGCGCTGGTCCCTTCGATGACGGTGGCGACAAACGCCGGGTTGAACTCTGGCTCGGAAAAGACGCAGGCGACATTCAGATCATGCATCGTTTGGCGAACCTCTTCGATCCGCGCAGGACCAGGGTCGGATGCGTCGCCAGCCGCGATAGCAGCGGCCGCGCTCAGACCAAAACGGCTCTCGAAATAATGATAGGCATCGTGAAAGACAACGAATTGCAGGGCCTTCGCCGGGGCAAGGATTTCGCCGATCTCAGCCTCTGCCGCCGCAATCCTCAACTGACTTGCCTTAGCATTTGCTGCGTAGGTCTCGGCGTTTTCAGGATCAATGCGGCCGAGTTCATCCGCGATTACGCCCAGCCAGACGCTGGCGTTCTGCGGATCGAGCCATGCGTGCGGATCGTATTGCGCGCTCTCTTGATCCCCACGCCCGCTCTCATGCTCATGCTCATGATCATCTGCCGCAAACTGTACGCCAGTGCGAAATTCCAGCAGCGTAGTTCCCCGTGCGTCCAGCAGTGCAGTCACAGGGGCCTGCGGGGCCAGATTGGCTATCGCGCCCCCCAACCACGGCGTCAGCTGAGGCCCAATCCAAAAAACCACATCTGCCTCTTGCAGAATGCGTGCCTCGGATGGTCGCATGGCGTAGCCGTGGGGCGACGCGCCGGGCCGCACCACCTGCCCCGGCGCCCCCAACCCCTCCATCACCTGCGCGACCAGCGAGTGGACCGGCGCGATGTCGGTGGCGACATTCGGCACGTCCGCCTTGGCCGAGGCGACGCATGTCGATGACAGCAGAATGGCGGCAAGAATAACGTCGCGGATGGACATGATTGCCTCATGTGATTATATAACATTACAACATCCCACTACATGATATACTATAACATCTCAAGCCGAAATCCGAGGTTGCCTCCCATGCCGATCAGAGCGTTCAACACACATGATCACCAAGGCTGCATCAAAGCGGGCCTCGCCGCAGCCGAGCGTCATTGCGCCGAAAACGGTCTGCATTTCACTCCGGTCCGTCGCCGAGTATTGGAGATTCTGCTGAGCGAACATAAGGCCCAAGGTGCCTACGACATCCTGAATGTGTTAAGCGCCGAGGGGCTGGGATCGCAGCCGCCCGTCGCCTATCGCGCGCTCGATTTTCTGGTCACGCATGGCTTTGCTCACAGGATCGAGCGGTTAAATGCGTTCATCGCCTGCTCGCATGCCGAGGGGCAGCATGCGCCCGCCTTCCTGATCTGCCGCACCTGCAAGCGCGTCGTCGAAGCCGAAACCGATCCCAACGCAAGCGAACTGGCGCGCGCGGCGCGGCGCGCCGGTTTCGTCATTGAGCGCACAGTGCGCGAGGCCGAGGGGCTCTGTCCCGGCTGCATTGAAGGGCCGGCTACCTCAGGCGAGGCGTCCGCGTGACGGTTCCGCTGATTGAGGCCCGTGGCCTGAGCGTTCGGTATGGTGGCACCACCGTGTTGGAAAATGTCGATTTTAGCATCGCACCGGGCGAAATCGTGACCATCGTCGGCCCGAATGGATCGGGCAAATCGACGCTGCTGCGCGCGCTGTTGGGTGGCGCGCGCCCCAATGCGGGACAGATAACCCGCCGGGCGGATCTGCGTCTTGGGTATGTGCCACAGCGGCTGGTGCTGGACGCCGCGCTACCGATCACCGTGGCGCGCTTTCTGGGTTTGCCCCGACGTGTGACGCGCACTGAGGCCCGCGAGGCGCTGGAGCGCGCAGGCGTGCCCGATATTGGCGACCGCCCAATGGCGGATCTGTCGGGCGGTCAGTTTCAGCGCGTGTTACTGGCGCGTGCGCTGCTGGGGCGGCCTAATCTTTTGATGCTCGACGAAGGCGCGGCAGGGCTGGATCAGCCCGGTGCCGCCTCATTTTATCGCCGGATCGAGGATGTGCGCCGCGAGACCGGCTGCGCCGTGCTGATGGTCAGCCACGATTTGCACGTGGTGATGAGCGCGTCTGACCGCGTGATCTGCCTCAACGGTCATATCTGCTGCGAAGGCACGCCCGAAGTGGTGGCCGAGGCGCCCGTCTATCGCGCCCTCTTTGGCGAGGGCACGCAAGGCGCGCTGGCCCTATATCGCCACCATCACGACCACGTCCATGGCGACGATTGCGGGCATGATCACAACAACGATAAAGCCGAGACACGCCAATGATCCTCGACGATTTCATGACACGCGCCGCATTGGCCGGGATCGGCACGGCGTTGGCCGCCGCGCCGCTGGGCTGTTTTGTGGTGTGGCGACGCATGGCCTATTTTGGCGATGCGACCGCCCATGCCGCGATCCTCGGCGTCGCGTTGTCGCTGGCGCTGTCGCTGCCGATATTTGTCGGGGCGCTGGTGGTGGCGCTGGCGATGGCAACGCTGGTCACGGCCCTGTCGGCACGCGGACGGGCGATGGACACGGTGCTGGGCGTTCTGGCGCATTCGGCGCTGGCCTTTGGGCTGGTGGGCGTGTCGTTTCTGGACGGGGTGCGCATTGACGTCATGGCATTTCTCTTTGGCGATATCCTGTCGGTGTCGCGCGGCGATTTGGGCGTGATTTGGGGCGGCGCGGCGCTGGTGCTGGCCCTCGTCGGCTGGCGTTGGTCGGCGCTGCTGACCGCCACCCTTGATCCCGACCTCGCCCGCGCCGCCGGGATCGACCCAAAGCGCGAAGAACTCATCCTTACGGTCGCTCTCGCCATAGTGGTCGCCGTGGCGATCAAAGTGGTCGGCGCGCTGCTGATCACGGCGTTGTTGATCATTCCCGCCGCGACCGCCCGCCCGTTTTCGCGCACGCCCGAGGGCATGGCTGTAGCGGCAACCATCCTCGCAATGGTGGCGGCGTGGGCCGGGTTGCGTGCGTCCTATTCATTGGACACGCCGACCGGCCCGACCATCGTCTGCGTCAGCGCGGTGATGTTCGCTCTCTCAAACATCGCGGCCCGCATTCAGCGCGGATAACCCAATCAGTGAAATCGGGCGGCACGACCCCGGCGCGCGGGGCGTGCCACATGCGCCGTGGCCTGATGCAGGAACTGAACGAAGGCCTGCGCCGCTGCGCTTTCTGCCTGAGATGGGGCATCGGCCAATGCCTGCCGCGCCGCTTCGGGCGTCGCAGCGCCCGGCAATGTGAATGCCCATTCGAGAAAGCCCATGCGCCCTGCGGCGTCGGCATCGGGGCCTGTCGCATCGCTACGTTCCAGCCCGCTGAGGATCTGTGTCACGTTCATCTTCTGTCTTCTCCTCGGCCGCACCCCGGGCCGGATGGGGCAGAGGAATGCGCAAGGGCCGTAGCAGGGATCGCCGCCGACAGCGCCCGCACCGCCCCCCGCGGTTTGACGTCTATCCAAGGCTGGTTTCCGGACTTGAGGGGCCGGGCCTGTTCGGCCCATGATCCGGCATCCTTCCCAGACCATTTGGCCCAGTGGCGTTGTGCCGTCTCGCCCACCCTTACCGTTGCGGGGGCAGTGCCGGAATTTCACCGGCTTCCCAATTCTCCGCGTCGAGATGCGGCACCTTGGATCTCTACTGTGACGGATTCGAAATTCGCGCACAACGATTCATCGCAGGCGTATCGTCAAAAGAAATTTCTAGCCTCCGGCGGGGATATTTCTAGCCAGAAAATTCATGGCGCAATCCCTAAAACGGCACGTCGTCCGGGCTGGTGACAAAGCGCGCGACGACCTTTTTGGTGCCGGCCTTGTCAAAGGCGATTTCCAGCTTATCACCTTCGATTCCGATGATTTCGCCATAGCCGAACTTCTGGTGGAACACCCGGTCGCCCACAGTATGGGACGAGGTGGCAGCCATGTCGATCACGGGCGATGTCGATTCGCGCGGCTGGACAGTTGGGCGCTGGCTGGCGCGCGATTGCATGCGTTTCCAACCGGGGGAGTTGTAGACGTTCGCGTCAGCCACTTTGGCATCAATGCTGTTCTGCAAGTCGCCGCCCGTTCCCGCCGCGCCATATCCGCCGCCATAAAGGCCCGGCGGCGTCAGCACATCAACGTGATCCTCGGGCAGTTCGTCGATAAAGCGGGACGGCAGCGACGATTGCCACTGGCCGAAAACGCGGCGGTTGCCAGCAAAAGAGATCGTGCAAACCTCTTCGGCGCGGGTGATGCCGACATAGGCAAGGCGGCGTTCCTCTTCGACGCCCTTGAGGCCGCTCTCGTCCATTGAGCGTTGCGAGGGGAACAGACCATCCTCCCATCCCGGCAGGAACACGGCGGGAAATTCCAGACCCTTGGAGGCATGGAGCGTCATGATGCTGACTTTCTCGCCCTCATTGTCGCTCTCGTTGTCCATGATGAGGCTGACATGTTCGAGAAACCCGGTGAGGTTTTCGAAGTTTTCAAGCGCTTTGACCAGTTCCTTGAGGTTCTCCAACCGCCCCGGCGCCTCAGGGGTCTTGTCGTTTTGCCACATCTCGGTGTAGCCGGATTCGTCTAGGATGATTCCGGCCAGTTCTATATGGCTGACCCCGGCGTCACCTGTCATTCGTCCCCAGCGGGCAAGGCCGTCCAGCAGCGTCGCAAGCTCCTTGGCCCCCTTGCCGCCAAGGCCCTTTTCCTCCAGCAGGATACGCGCGCCCTCGATCAGCGGCACGCCGTTTTCGCGCGCAATCACCTGGATTTTCTGTTGCGCCTTGTCGCCCAGCCCGCGCTTGGGCGTGTTCACGATCCGCTCGAACGCCAGATCGTCGCTGGGGCTGGTGACGCAGCGGAAATAAGCCATGGCATCGCGGATCTCGAGCCGCTCGTAGAAACGTGGGCCACCGATGACGCGGTATGGCAGGCCGATGGTCAGGAAACGGTCCTCGAAGGCGCGCATCTGGTGCGAGGCACGCACGAGGATGACGATTTCTTCATGGCTAAAATAATGAAACGCAGGATCAAGAGGTTCATTGTTGTTGATGCGATCTGATAGATCTAACATCAACTTGCGGGTCTTATATTCACGTAAAGGACTATTTTGCAGTCGAAACCTCTCGTAGAGTTCGTCAGGTGTTTTTACACCTCCTAGCGCATCCTTTTTTGCCAGTCGTTCAAACTCTTGGGTAATTGTTTTTGAACGCGGGTTCCGTCTGTGAATGGCAAAGCTCGAACTTCCATCAATCATCGCCTCGATTTCCTCGCCGATCCATCGTGCCTCTTCGTCGCCGTCCCAATGACCGATCAGGCGAACTTTTTCGCCCTCCTCTACATCGGTCCACAGCTCCTTGCCCAGACGCCCCTTGTTGCCCGCGATCACGCCGGATGCAGCCGCGAGGATATGAGGGGTCGAGCGGTAATTCTGTTCCAGCCGGACCACATGCGCGCCGGGAAAATCCTTTTCGAACCGCAGGATATTGCCCACTTCGGCCCCTCGCCAGCCATAGATCGACTGATCGTCATCGCCGACGCAGCAGATGTTTTTATGACCACCCGCCAGCAGGCGCAGCCAGAGGTATTGTGCGACGTTGGTGTCCTGATACTCGTCCACCAGAATGTAGCGAAACCAGCTCTGATATTTTCGTAAGATATCGTCATGGGTCTGAAATATGCCGACGACATGCAGCAGCAGATCGCCGAAATCGACGGCGTTCAGCTCGATCAGGCGGCGCTGGTATTGTTCATAAAGCGCGACCGCCTTGCCGTTGTAGGCTCCAGCCTCGGCGGCGGGCACCTTATCGGGCGTCCAAGCTCGGTTTTTCCAGTGATCGATAACGCCGGCCAGTTGGCGCGCGGGCCAGCGTTTGTCGTCGATACCGGCCGCCCGCACCAGCTGTTTCAGCAGGCGCAACTGGTCGTCGGTGTCCAGAATGGTAAAGTTCGATTTCAGCGTTGGCTCACGGCCTTCCCCCTCGACGCCAATCAGCTCGGCATGGCGGCGCAGCAGCTTGACGCAGATCGAGTGGAAGGTGCCCAGCCACGGCATCCCCTCAATCGACTGTCCCAGCAGCGCGCCAACGCGGGTCTTCATCTCGCGCGCGGCCTTGTTGGTAAAGGTGACGGCCAGCACCTCGTTCGGCTGGGCGCGGCCCGTATTCAATAAATGCACGATACGCGTTGTCAGTGCCTTGGTCTTGCCAGTTCCCGCCCCGGCCAGCATCAGGACGGGGCCGTCCATCGTTTCCACGGCAAGGCGTTGTTCGGGGTTCAGGTCGTCCAGATACCGCGCCGGTCGCGCGGCCATTGCGCGCGCGGACAGCGATGCGCCCTCAAAGGCGTCGGATTCGTCAAAGCTATTCATGGCGTGCATCCTAGCGCGGCGCGCGCACGAGTTAAAGTGATGTTCGGCATATGTTCCGCACAAAATTAACCAAGGCGCATCGCAATCACCGGGCGACCATGCGCGTCACCCGGCCCTATCCAGCCACCCAGTTTATCCCGCCTTCTTGCCATCAATAGTTTCGGCCAGCGCCTCGGCACGGGCGGCGATTTCGGCCAGCGTGTCGGTGACCGAGGCAGGTACTACCGGCACCTCGACCCGCTCAGGCGCGGGCGCGGGCGCGTCGCGAAGGCCCGACAGTTCGGCTTCGCGCTCGGACAGCTTGTCCTCCATCTCGCGTAGCTTGTCCTGCAAACCGGCAGTCTTGTCGGCCAGCATCAAGCCAGCCATCAGCAGCATCCGTGGCTCGGGGATGCGGCCAATCTGCGCGGACAGAACCGAGGCCTCGTCATCCAGCATCTTGGCGGCGGAATGCAGAAAATGCTCTTCGCCCTGCTGGCACGAGACTTGAAAGGTGCGGCCACCGATTTCGATATCAACTTCGGGCATCATGCGTCCTCCATCCCGGTGCCGCGCGCGTCGTTGTCTGCGGACCCTCCTGTGATCTGGCCCAGCTCGGTCAGGATCACATCCATCTCGGCGCGATCAGCGGCGCGCGAGGCGCGCAGGCCGTCCAGTTCGGCCATCATCGCCTTGTTGATCAAATGCGGTTCGGCCACACCGTTGGAATTGGCCTCGCGCAGGGCGGCGTTATTGTCGCGCAGTTGCTGGTTTGCATGGCGCAGCGCCTGCAATTCGCCGTCCAGACGCTTGAGCGTCTTGGCGCGCGCAGCCTCGTCTTCGGCTTTGGTGGCGTCTGCATTGGTCGCGCTCGCCAGCTTCTCTTCGGCCTCACGGTTACGCGCATTCAGCTGTTTGACACGCTCTTCCAGTTGGGCGTTAGCCAGCTTTTCATCCTCGATCTGCTGGCGCAGGGTCTCTGCTTCGTCGTCGTCCTTGCCATTGTCACTGACTGGTCCCAGCCCGTCGAGTCCCTGCCCGATCCGCTCCAGCGCGGCCATGATGCGGCTTTGCATTGCGTCGATATCGCTCATCGCGTGAATGTCCTTCCTTAGTGTCCTGTCCGGCCATGCCGAATCGGCGCATGACCTGTTTGATCCAAGTCTAGCGAATGGCTGACAAAAAGGCTTCCCCCCTTGCGCGGTATCGTCGGGCCGGGCGGTGGCCCGCTATGGCAGCGCTTGATCTTCGGGGAAGGGCTGATATTGAGGCTGGCATAAATCATCCCTGCCAAAAGGATTCCGCTGCCGTGGATATCGCCGCCCTCGCCCGTGCCAACCCCGATCACTGGTCCAAAGCAACCGCCATACGCGCCCTGACGCTGGACGCTGTCCATGCGGCCAATTCGGGCCATTCGGGGATGCCCATGGGCATGGCCGACGTCGCCACCGTCCTCTATGAAAAGCACCTGAAATTTGACGCCTCCGCGCCCGATTGGCCTGATCGTGACCGGTTCATCCTTAGCGCTGGGCATGGCTCGATGCTGCTCTATTCGCTGCTGCACCTGACTGGCTATGCCGACATGACGCTGGAGCAGATCAAGAATTTCCGCCAGTGGGGCGCGATCACGGCGGGCCACCCCGAATACGGTCACGCCAAGGGGATCGAGACGACGACCGGCCCGCTGGGTCAGGGCATTGCCAACTCGGTCGGCTTTGCCATGGCCGAGGAAATGCTGCGCGCGCGCTATGGCCGCAAGCTGGTGGATCACCACACCTATGTAATCGCTGGCGACGGCTGCCTGATGGAGGGTATCAGCCAAGAGGCAATCACACTGGCGGGGCGTCATTCGCTGGGCAAGCTGATCGCATTCTGGGACAACAACGACATCACCATCGACGGCAAGGTGTCGCTGTCGGACCGCACGGATCAGGTCAAACGCTTCCGCGCTGCGAACTGGCAGGTGATCGAGATCGACGGGCATAACCCGGACGAAATCGACGCCGCGATCACCAAGGCCAAGACGTCCAAGAAGCCCACCATGATCGCGTGCAAGACGCATATCGCACTGGGTCACGCGGCGCAGGACACATCCAAAGGCCACGGCGCATTAACCGACAAGGACCAGATGGCCGCGGCCAAAGCCGCCTATGGCTGGACAACCGGACCCTTCGAGGTGCCAGGCGATATCAAATCCGCGTGGAAGGCGATCGGTGCGCGCGGCGTGGATGAGCGCAAGGCTTGGGAAGGCCGCTTTGCTGAGGCGTCCGAGCGCCGCCAAAAGGAATTCACCCGGATATTCGAGCGTGAGGCCCCCAAGACCCTCAGCGCGCGCATCAAGGCGCTGAAAAAGCAGATCAGCGAAGAGGCGCCCAAGGTTGCCACGCGCAAATCCAGCGAAATGGTGCTGGAGATCGTTAACCCGATCATGCCAGAAACGGTCGGCGGGTCGGCGGACCTGACTGGATCGAACAACACAAAGACCGGCGATCTGGGCGTGTTCGACGTCGACAACCGCAAGGGTCGCTATGTCTATTATGGCATCCGCGAGCATGGGATGTCGGCGGCGATGAACGGCATGGTTCTACACGGCGGCATCCGGCCCTATGGCGGCACATTCATGTGCTTTACTGACTATGCGCGCCCCGCCATGCGCCTTGCCGCACTGATGCGCATCCCGACCGTGTTCGTGATGACCCATGACAGCATCGGTCTGGGCGAGGATGGCCCGACGCACCAGCCCATCGAGCATCTGGCGATCAGCCGCGCAACGCCCAACACCTGGGTTTTCCGCCCCTGCGATACGATCGAGACCGCCGAAGCATGGGAACTGGCGCTGACGTCCAAAGAGACTCCGTCGGTCCTGTCGCTGACCCGCCAAGGCCTGCCGACCCTGCGAACCGAGCATCGCAACAAGAACCTGACAGCCGACGGCGCCTATGTTCTGGCTGAGGCCGAAGGCAAGCGGCAGGCGATTATCATGGCCACCGGGTCCGAGGTCGAAATCGCCATGAAGGCGCGCGATCTGCTACAGGGCGAAGGGATCGGCACCCGCGTCGTTTCGATGCCCTGCTGGGAGCTGTTCGAGGCGCAGGACGAGGCGGTCCGTCGCAAGGTTTTGCCCGCCGGTCCTGTGCGCGTCGCGGTCGAGGCGGCCGCGCGTCAAGGCTGGGATCGCTGGTTGTGCGGTGAGCGTGGGCGCGAGGCAAAGTCAGGCTTTGTCGGCATGGACAGCTTTGGCGCATCCGCCCCAGCCGAGGAGCTATACGAGAAGTTCGGCATCACCGCCGAGGCGGTCGCGGACAAGGTGAAGTCGTTGCTTTAAGCCATTGGGAAGACCGGCTCTCTCGGTCTTCCCACCAACTACGAAAGATCGCAAACGCTCTCGCTAAAGATATTTCGCGAAAAACTCTGGCGTCAGACGACCGGGTTCAAACGCTTTAACCGCTGCCAGATCGGTGTGATCACACGCGTACCAATCGGTATCAGTACCATCCCCAGCGCCAGACCCAGAACGCCGTCCATTGCCGCGACTAGTATCCATTTTGCTGCCGCCCGACCGCGGTCCAGCCCATGAACCACTACATCAGCAGCGTGATGTATCTGATTGTACGGCCATGTAAATCCCAGATTCGCCAAGCCATGCAGGATGATATTACCGCCGACCCACAGCATCGCCGCTGTTCCGATGACCAGCAGGGTCGTCAGTACTTTCGGCATCACGGCGACCAATCCGCGTCCCAATCTGCGCGTCACGTCGAGCCGCCCCTTGGCCGCCATCAGCAGCCCCAGATCATCGGCCTTCACGATCAGTCCCACCGCACCATAGACTGATACCGTGATCAGCACCGCAACGGCAGCCAGAGTGGCGGCCTCCATCCAGAACGTGCTTTCGGGAATGGCGGCCAGCGCGATGGTCATGATCTCGGCCGAGAGGATAAAGTCGGTCTTGATCGCGCCCGAAATCTTTTGCTCTTCCAGATGGGCGGGGTCGTCCGGCACGGCCTCGGTTGTCTCATCCTCGTGATGACCGACGCCCAGCACGTGGGCCACCTTCTCGGCGCCCTCAAAGCACAGATAGCAGCCCCCCAGCATCAGTAGCGGCGTAATCGCCGCCGGCGCAAAGGCGCTCAGCGCAAGGCCGGCGGGCAACAGAAACACCAGCTTGTTGATCAACGATCCACGCGCAATGCGCCAGATGATCGGCAATTCGCGATCCGCGTCAAAGCCGGTGACGTATTTCGGCGTCACGGCGGCGTCGTCGATCACGGCACCTGCCGCTTTTGCCCCTGCCTTGGTCGCTTGCGCCGCAACGTCGTCAATCGACGCCGCCGCAACCTTGGCGATCGCGGCCACGTCGTCTAACAGGGCCAGTAATCCGCTCATGCAATGCCTCCTTGTTCGCCCCGGCAACGTAGCGCCAGAGGGCGCGCGCACAAGGACTGCGTCGCCAATTAGCGCTAACAGTTGAAAACCTGCGCATTTTGACCTTTCGGCAATCGGCCTCGCGCCCTATATCGCGCTCAACGCTTGTCAATCGTCAGGAGCCCACACAATGACCGTCACCGTCGGCATCAACGGATTTGGCCGCATCGGCCGCGCTACCCTCGCCCATATCAGCGAGACAGGGCGCGAGGATATCAAGGTGGTCAAACTGAACGCGACCGGCCCGCTGGAAACCGCCGCGCATCTGATCCGCTTTGATAGTGTGCATGGCCGCTTTCCCGGCACAGTGACGACCGGCGACGGCACGCTGGATCTGGGGCGCGGCGCAATCCAGATGTTTTCAACCTACGAGACGAACGAGTTGGACTGGGACGGCTGCGACGTCGTGCTGGAATGCACCGGTCAGTTCAATGACGGCGACAAGGCCAAGGCCCATCTGGAGCGCGGTGCAGGCAAGGTGCTGCTGTCGGCCCCCGGCAAGAACGTGGACCG
Organism: Roseovarius sp. Pro17; assembly: GCF_035599575.1. NCBI lineage: Bacteria > Pseudomonadati > Pseudomonadota > Alphaproteobacteria > Rhodobacterales > Roseobacteraceae > Roseovarius > Roseovarius sp. Pro17. The sequence goes on along the minus strand of NZ_CP141179.1, from coordinate 1,212,059 downwards.
CACTGTTGTCATGGGCGTCAACGACGGTGAATTGCAGGCGGGCGAGCGTATGATTTCGAACGGGTCCTGCACGACCAACTGCCTCGCCCCGCTGGCCAAGGTGCTGCATGAGGGCATCGGCATCGAGTCGGGCATCATGACAACGATCCACGCATATACCGGCGATCAGCCCACGCTGGATCGCCGTCACAAGGATCTCTACCGCGCGCGTGCTGCCGCCATGTCGATGATCCCCACGTCTACCGGCGCGGCCAAGGCCCTGTCCGAGGTTCTGCCCGCCCTCAAGGGCCGCCTAGACGGATCGGCCATCCGGGTGCCGACACCGAACGTATCGGCGGTGGACCTGACCTTTGTCGCCAGCAAATCTGTCAGCGCGGCGGACGTAAACGCGATCGTAGCCGAGGCAGCGGCAGGCCCGATGAAAGGCATCCTCGCCTATGATCCCGCGCCCAAGGTCAGCATCGATTTCAACCACACCGAAGAGAGCAGCATTTTCGCCCCCGAGCAGACCAAGGTCGTCGGCGGCACTTTGGTGCGGGTACTGGCATGGTATGACAACGAATGGGGCTTCTCGTGCCGCATGGCCGATGTCGCCGCCCTAATGGGCCGTCTGGGCTAACCACCGCGCAATTCTGCCAGATGCGGCCCCCGTCCGTCACAATGCGCCGGGCCGCATGTCTTTTGAGAGGGCGCTGCACATGACCGACCGGATCGCGCTGGGGCTGTTTATGCTGATCGCGCTGGCGCTGTTTCTGGACTACTGGTTCCAAGACATGGACGGGCTGATTTTTCTGGGTGCCAAGCTTGGCGATCTGATCGAATGGCTGGCCTTCTGGCGCTAAGGTTCAGCGGTATTTGGCAATCAGCGCGGCGTTCACGTCCGGCGTGACGAAGGTCGACACATCCCCGCCCAACCGGGCAATTTCTTTGACCAGTTTTGATGCGATGGCCTGGTGCCCGGTATCGGCCATCAGGAAAACAGTCTCGATGCTGCTGTCCAGCGCGCGGTTCATGCCGACCATCTGGAATTCATATTCGAAATCCGCAACTGCACGTAACCCGCGCACGATTACCTGCGCGCCAACGTCGCGGGCGCAGTCGATCAGCAGGTTTTCGAACGGATGCACGATGATCTCTGCGCCGCCGGGCACGGCAAGGCGCGCGGCCTCGGCCTCGATCATCGCGACACGCTCTTCCAGCGTGAAAAGCGGACCCTTGTCGCGGTTAATCGCAACGCCAATCACGAGGCGGTCGACCAGCCGCGCGGCGCGGCGGATGATGTCAATATGACCCAGCGTTAAAGGGTCGAATGTACCGGGGTAGAGGCCGATGCGCATGAGGGGTCATCCGTATGTCGTTTCGCTCAACCAGCACGTCGGGGTGGCAAATAGCAATAGGCGCAGCGCAAGATGCGCGTCCACCTCCAGCCAAAATTACCGGCCCATGATCATGCCCTGCATCGACTCGTTCTCCATCGCCAGCTCTTCCAGACGCGCCTTGACCACGTCGCCCAGCGTCACGATGCCGATCAGCTTGCCGTTGTCGGTGACAGGCATGTGGCGAAACCGGCCTTCGGTCATGCGGGTCAGGACATGCTCGCCAGTATCGGACAGGCTGGCACACACCGGATCGCGCGTCATCATGCTGTTGATCGTCTCGGCGAGGCACGCCGCGCCACGCTCGCCCAGCGAGCGAACGATGTCGCGCTCCGACAGGATGCCTTCGACATGGGCATCATCTGTCACGACGATCAGCACACCGATGCGCTCTTTTGCCAGCTTGGCTGCAGCATCGGACACTTTCGCACCTGCGACAGTGGTGAACACTGCATCACCCTTGACCTTAAGTATCTGTCCAACAAGCATAATCGCCCCCTCACTTTTCGATAATACCGTTATCGCTATCGGTCCACCCCCAGCGTAAAGATGAGACGGCATCTGTCAAGCGCCGACGCGCCTCAGGTTAACCCCTCCAGCCGGGCGACCTCGCGGCGCATTCCAGTTACCAGCGCCTCGGCAAAGCGGTTCAACCTGTCGAGACGGCGATCGTCCACATGGCGGATCAAGTAAAAGCTGCGCGTGAGGCTTACCTCATCGGGCAAAACCTTGACCATGCCGCGCCCGAACGGAATCGAGAAATCATGCACGATTCCGACCCCAGCCCCCTGCCGGATCCAGTTCAATTGAACCGAGACCGAGTTGCTGGCCAGATCAACACGGGGCAGGCCCGCCTCGGCCATGTAATCCAGCTCTTTGTCGAAAATCATGTCCTGAATATAACCGACGATTCGGTGATGGCGCAGATCGTCAATGCAGCTTATTGGCGCCGTGCGGCGCAGGTAGTTGCGCGAGGCGACGAGGCTCAGCTTGTAATCGGTGACCTTCTGAACGCTCAGCCGTCCAGCCAACGGCGCGCTGACGGCGATGGCCATGTCCGCCTCGCGGCGCGACAGGTTGAACACACGCGGCAGCGCGACGATCTGCACCTCAAGGTCGGGATTGCTGTCGACGATCTGAGCGCAGACCTGCGGCAGGAGGAAATTCGCCGATCCATCTGGCGATCCCAACCTGATCTGCCCGCTTAGGCGCGCACCCTGCCCCGTCAGATCTGCAAACCCTGCCGTTACCTCCTGCTCGGCCCGGGTGGCATGATCCATCAGCCGCTGGCCCTCGTTGGTCAGCGCGTACCCTTGCGGCGATTTGGCAAAGAGCGGCGCGCTCAGCGCCTCTTCCAGCCGCGCGATTCGACGTCCAACCGTGGCTGGGTCAATTTTCAGGATACGGCCCGCCGCCGACAGGCTTTCATGGCGTGCGACAGCCAGAAACACTTTAAGATCATCCCATTGCGGCTGCATAGCCAATCCCTTTGCAAAAATGCAAACTGTGTTTGAGAGATTGCCCCTGTTCGCCTCAATTTTGCAAGGCTATGCTGCGCTCAAATTCAAATGGAGGATTCCATGACTGAACTGACACATTACATCAACGGCAAGCATGTCAAAGGCACGTCGGGCCGTTTCGCTGATGTCTATAACCCCGCGACCGGCGAAGTGCAGGCGAAATGCCCGCTGGCCTCGGTAGAAGAACTGAACAGCGCCGTCGCCGACGCCGCCAAGGCGCAAGTGGAATGGGCCGCCGTCAACCCGCAGAAACGCGCCCGCGTGATGATGGAATACGTGCGCCTGATCAACCGTGACATGGACAAGCTGGCCGAGGCGATCAGCCGCGAGCATGGCAAGACGATCCCCGATGCAAAGGGCGACGTGCAGCGCGGCATGGAAGTCATCGAATTCTGCATCGGCGCGCCGCATTTCCTGAAGGGTGAGTATTCCGGCAGCGCCAGCACCGGCATCGACATCTACTCGACGCGCCAGCCGCTGGGCGTGGTTGCGGGCATCACGCCCTTCAACTTTCCTGCCATGATCCCAATGTGGAAAATGGGCCCGGCGATTGCGGCAGGTAACGCCGTCATCATCAAGCCCAGCGAGCGCGACCCTTCCTGCCCGCTGATGCTGGCCGAACTCTGGACCGAGGCAGGCCTGCCCGATGGCGTCTGCCAAGTGGTCAACGGCGACAAGGAATCGGTCGACGCGATCCTCGACAACGACACGATCCAGGCCGTCGCCTTTGTCGGCTCGACGCCCATTGCGCAGTATATCTATGGACGTGCCTGCAGCAACGGCAAGCGCGCGCAGTGCTTTGGCGGTGCCAAGAACCATATGATCATCATGCCCGATGCGGATCTCGATCAAGCCGCCGACGCGCTGATCGGCGCAGGTTATGGCGCAGCGGGTGAACGCTGCATGGCGATTTCCGTCGCTGTTCCCGTGGGGGATGAGACGGCGGACAAGCTGATCGAAAAACTGGTCCCGCGCATCGAGGCGTTGAAGGTCGGTCCATATACCGGCGAAAGCGATGTCGATTATGGCCCCGTCGTGACCGCAGCCGCCAAAGAGCGTATCCTTGGCCTCGTTCAGTCCGGCATCGATCAGGGCGCTGAACTGGTCGTCGATGGGCGTAATTTCAATCTGCAAGGCTATGAGGATGGCTTTTTCGTCGGCCCGCACCTGTTCGACAAGGTGACGCCCGACATGGACATCTATAAGCAGGAAATATTCGGCCCGGTTCTGACCACTGTGCGCGCGGGCAACTACGAAGAGGCGCTGAAACTGGCCTCGGATCACGAGATGGGCAACGGCACCGCGATCTTTACCCGCGATGGCGATGCGGCGCGCGATTTCGCGTCTCGCGTGAATGTCGGCATGGTCGGCATCAACTTCCCCATCCCGGTTCCGCTGGCGCATTACACTTTCGGCGGGTGGAAAAAATCGGGCTTCGGCGATCTTAACCAGTACGGGCCGGACGCGTTCAAGTTCTATACCAAGACCAAGACCGTCACATCGCGCTGGCCCTCCGGCATCAAGGAGGGCGGCGAGTTCCACTTCAAACTCGCCGATTGATCCAGAACTCCAAAACGCCCGGTCCCCGCGACCGGGCGTTTTTCGCTGACCCAACGATAATTTGCAGAATTATCTTGGCACGCGGCTCCACCTGCGCTTTGCTGGCCACCCGGCACAGGAGACGCGCATGACCCTGAATGAGCCTGACTTTACCATCGGCATCGAAGAGGAATACCTCTTGGTCGACCGCGAGACGATGGCACTGGCCGAGGCGCCGGACGCCCTGATGGAGGCCTGCAGCAGCGAACTGCAAGACCAGGTCAGCCCCGAGTTCCTAAACTGTCAGATCGAAATCGGGACCAAGGTCTGCGCCACTATTGGCGAGGCGCGCGATGATTTGCGCCGCCTGCGCGCCTGCGTTGCACACGAGGCCGACAAATTCGGCCTCGCCCCCATCGCTGCCTCCTGTCATCCGTTCTCGGACTGGCGCGAGCAGAAGCACACCGACAAGGACCGCTACAATAACCTCTCGGCCGATCTGGCGGGCGTCGTGCGGCGCATGCTGATCTGCGGGATGCATGTGCATGTCGCCGTAGGCGCGCCGGACCGGCGCATCGACATAATGAACCAGCTCAGCTATTTTCTGCCGCACCTTCTGGCACTTAGCTGCTCCTCACCGTTCTGGCAGGGGCATGACACCGGCCTCGACAGCTACCGCCTGACCGTCTTTGACAACCTGCCCCGCACCGGCCTGCCGCCCCGCATGAGCAGCTTTGGCGAATTTGAGCGCGCGGTGGGTGTGCTGACCGATCTGGGCGTGATTGAGGACGCCTCGAAAATCTGGTGGGATCTGCGCCCTTCGTCCAAATACCCAACCATCGAGTCGCGTATTTGCGACGTGCAGCCTCGGATGGAGGACGCATTGACGCTGGCCGCGCTGACGCAGGCGCTGTCGCGGATGCTGTGGCGGCTGTCGGTGAAGAACCAACGGTGGCGCATTTACGAGAGTTTTCTGATCTCTGAGAACCGTTGGCGCGCGCAGCGCTATGGCGTGCGCGAGGGGTTGATCGACTTTGGCCTCGGCCAGATCGTCCCGTTCGAGACGCTGATGGGCGAGATGCTGGAACTGATTGCCGAAGACGCGGTGCATTTCGGCTCGGCCAGCGAGGTGTCGCGCGCCCGCGATATCGCGGCAAACGGTACCAGCGCCGATCGCCAGAGGCGCGTCTATCAGGCCGCGCTGGACGCAGGCAAGGACCGCGATTCCGCCCTGCGCGCTGTCGTCGCGCATATGATCGACGAATTCCACGCCGATCTTTGAGCGCCACAAAACAAGCACTTTGCGCTGGGGCATTCGATCGAATTCCGCCCCCGGTCGGCATTGCCCCTGCCCCGTCGATGGCGATACTGTGCGATAAATTCAGACGCAGAAAGGGCACATCATGCAAATCGGCTTCATCGGACTAGGCAACATGGGCGGGCCGATGGCGGCCAATCTGGCCGCTGCCGGACATGACGTGACAGGCTTTGACCCCGCTGGCGTCAGCGCCGAGGGCGTCACCAAGGCGGCCAACGCCGAAGACGCCGCCAAGGATGCCGAGGTAGTCATCACCATGCTACCAAACGGCGATATCTTGCGCAGCGTGGCGGCCCAGATCATCCCCGTCATGAGCAAGGGCGCGGTGTTCCTCGACTGCTCGACCGTCGATGTGACCAGCGCTCGCGATGTCGCAGACGACGCGCAGAAGGCCGGACTATCGGCCCTTGACGCACCTGTATCCGGTGGCACCGGCGGGGCGTCAAGCGGCACTCTGACCTTCATGGTCGGCGGCGACGAAGCCGGCTTTGCGACCGCCAAGCCGCTTTTTGACATCATGGGCCAAAAGGCCGTGCACTGCGGGCCGTCGGGCAATGGTCAGGCGGCCAAGATCTGCAACAACATGATCCTCGGCGCGACGATGATCGTCACCTGCGAGGCGTTTGCGCTGGCCGACAAACTGGGGCTGGACCGTCAGGCAATGTTCGATGTGGTCAGCACATCGTCGGGCTATAGCTGGTCGATGAACGCCTACTGCCCCGCGCCCGGCATCGGCCCCAAAAGTCCTGCCGACAACGACTATACGCCCGGCTTTGCCGCTGAACTGATGTTGAAGGATCTGACGCTGGCACAGCAGGCCGCCGAGGCCGCCGATGCCGACACGCCGCTTGGAGCTGCCGCACGCGCGCTTTATGCGAAGTTTGTCGAGCAGGAAGACGGCAAGGGCCGCGATTTCAGCGCCATGCTGCCCCGCTTTGCGGCACGTGGGCGTGGCTAAAACCTCGCGCTTCAAAATCCACAGGAACCGCAGGCCCGAAATGGACGTTATGCCTGATAGGACGTAGGGCGTTCAGGGGGACATATCCAAGTTGAAGGCACAAAAACGCATATATGTGCCGCTAATTGGCATTTTCATCGTGATATTGGTGGTGGCCCTCGTGGCTGCCGCAAATTTTTTGATTCCGGTAACAGCGGCGATCCTGTCCTACTTCGTCTTTAGCAGGCCACGTCGCGTGCTCGAACGTATGGGCTTGCCAAATATGGTGATCGCGACGTTTTTCACATCAATCCTGTTCGTCATAGTCGGAGTCGCCATCGCCTGGTTCGCCGAACCTGTGACAAATCTGATCGACGATATGCCGCGTCTGATGCAGGAAATGCAGGCCAAACTGGGCGACAGCAGCGGCACGCTGGCCAAGGTCAACGAGGCGGCCAAAGCCATTGATGACGCGGTCAGCAATGCTGATGCAACACCGGCAATGGAGGTTGAGGTCGTGTCCGAAGCATCGACCTCTATAACCATTCTCACCATGGCGCCCAAGGTGATGAGTCAGATTATCTTTGCTATCTTCCTGACCTTCTTTCTTATTGGTTCGGGCGACTTCTTTGCACTGCGTACAGTCCAAAGCCTGCCCAAGCTGCAAGACAAGCGCCGCGCCGTCGAGATCATCAAGACCATTGAGGACCGGCTAAGCCGCTATCTGGGCGGGATTGCCATTATCAATGCCGGGCTGGGCCTCTCTATCGGTGCGGCTATGTACCTCTGGGAGGTGCCTAACGCCATCGCCATCGGGGCCATGGCCTTTGCGCTGAATTTCGTGCCGTTTCTCGGGGCTGTCGTGGGTGCAGGCATCGCGGCGCTTGTCGCCTACGTTTCACTTGATACCGGATGGGAGGCGATTGGCGTGTTTGCGACCTACATGCTCCTCACCTCACTGGAGGGCCAGATCGTCACGCCGCTTGTGATCGCGCGCCGGATGCAGCTGAACACGCCGATCCTGTTCCTGATCGTGGCCTTTTTCGCCTATATTTGGTCTATTGTCGGCATGGTCGTCGCCGTGCCGGTGCTAATTGTGGTCAAGATTGTCTGCGACGAGATTGACGGGCTCAAGCCTATGGGGCATTTTTTGGGCGACAGCACCGTGCGCACGCGGCGCTCGGCCGCGCCTGCTTCGGACGATCCGCCTCGCAAGACGAATACATAAAATCTTTTGCATTGATCTTCCCGCGATGGGCGGAACTAAATCCTTTGGTCAGGTTTTGGCCCCTACTCTGGGGCATACCGCGCAATGCAAAGGTTTACCGATGCCCCATACAGTCGCCGATCCGGCTGCCATGCTCACTGCCATCGCAAATGTTCCGACCCTAAGCGGGGATGATACGATCCATTCCGCATTGGAATTCGTGCGCAGTCATCTGGGTATGGAGGTGGCGTATCTGTCGGAGTTCATCGGCGACGATCTGGTGTTCCGTGCCGTCAGTGCACCGGGATTCGAGGATACGGCCTATGTCGGCGCCACCATGCCGCTGGATGACGTCTACTGCCGCCATATTCTGGCCGGACGCCTGCCAGAACTGATCCCCGACACAGCCAACGAACCGCTCTGCCGCGATATACCATTGACCAGTGCCATACCGATCAAGAGCCATGTCAGCGTACCGATCCGGCGACGCGATGGCAGTGCATACGGCATGTTCTGCTGTCTTAGCCGCACGGCCAAGCCTGATCTGACACAGCGCGACCTTGCCGTAATGCGCGCCTTCGCAGGCCTTTCAGCCGAGCAGGTGAACGGCAGGATCGCTGAGCGTGTAACGTATGATACGACCGCCACCGCAATCAAGGCGATACTTCAAAGTCGCGATTTCGATGTGGTCTATCAGCCGATCATGGACGCCGCAGCGCGCCGCCCAAAAGGCTTTGAGGCGCTCTGCCGTTTTCGCGCTCAGCCCTACCGCCCTCCGAATCTGTGGTTCGACGATGCGGCGACTGTCGGCCTACAGGCTGATCTGGAAATTTGCGTTATCGAACAGGCCCTGATCGCGCTGAACCAACTGCCCCCCAGCATTTATGTCTCGGTCAACGCCTCACCGGCGACGGTCGCGTCGGGTCGCCTCGGCGACGTGTTCAAGCATTGGCCCGCAGAGCGCATCGTGCTGGAAGTGACCGAGCATTCCATGGTCGATTGCTACGACAGCCTGCTGAGCGAGCTGGACACTTTGCGCTTTCGCGGTGTGCGGCTGGCAATCGACGACGCCGGGGCGGGGTATTCCGGTCTCCAGCATATCGTGCGCCTGCATCCCGACATCATTAAATTGGACATTTCGCTGACCAACCGGATCGACGAGGATATCGTGCGCCGCTCACTGGGTGCTGCATTGGTCCGGTTCGCTGTTGAAATCAACGCAGCTATCGTCGCCGAAGGTATCGAAACAGAGGGCGAGCTGACCACGTTGCACGACCTGGGCGTACCACTCGCCCAAGGCTATTTTCTGGGAAAGCCCGCTGATCTGGCCACCGCCAAGGCGTGGTTCGACGACACCGCAGCCACAGAGGGCTGCACCGGCTGAGAAACGCCGCTCATGCGCGCCGCGCGATCCTATTCCGCAGCTACTTTGCGCGGCTGCAACATAGGTCCAAGGTATTGGCCGGTGTAACTGCGTGGTTCTGCCGCCACCTTTTCCGGTGTTCCGGTCGCGACCACTTCGCCACCGCCATCGCCGCCCTCAGGGCCGATGTCGATGATCCAGTCGGCGGTCTTGATCACGTCAAGGTTATGTTCGATCACCACCACCGTGTTGCCGCTGTCGACCAACTCATGCAGCACTTCGAGCAGCTTCTTGACGTCCTCGAAATGCAGGCCTGTCGTCGGCTCGTCCAGAATATAAAGCGTGCGCCCGGTTGAGCGTTTGGCCAGCTCCTTGGACAGCTTGACGCGCTGCGCCTCGCCGCCCGATAGCGTCGTCGCCTGCTGACCGACCTTGATATACCCAAGGCCAACGCGCACCAACGCGTCCATCTTTTCGCGGATACTCGGGACGGCCTTGAAAAACTCCTGCGCATCTTCGACCGTCATATCAAGAACGTCCGCTATACTCCTGCCCTTAAAGCGAATTTCCAATGTTTCGCGGTTATACCTCGCGCCCTGACACGTCTCGCAGGTGACATAGACATCGGGCAGGAAGTGCATCTCGATCTTGATAAGGCCATCGCCCTGACAGGCTTCGCAGCGCCCGCCCTTGACGTTGAAACTGAAACGGCCCGGCTTATAACCGCGCGCCTTGGACTCGGGGAGGTTAGCGAACCAGTCGCGGATCGGCGTGAACGCGCCCGTATAGGTCGCCGGGTTTGAGCGCGGCGTGCGTCCGATGGCGCGCTGGTCGATGTCGATGACCTTGTCCAGATACTCCAACCCCTTGATCGTCTCGCAGGGTGCGGGCGTCTGACGCGCGCCGTTCAGCTGCATGGACGCGGTCTTGAACAATGTCTCGATGGTCAGTGTGGACTTGCCGCCGCCCGACACGCCCGTCACGCACACAAATTTTCCCAATGGGAATTCGGCGGTCACATTCTTGAGGTTGTTACCAGTCGCCTTGACCACCTTCACCTTTTTCCCACTGCCCTTGCGCCGTGTATCAGGCACAGCAATCTTGCGTGTGCCCGACAGGTACTGCCCGGTGATCGAATTGGGATCGGCAGCCACAACGGACGGCACGCCATGGCTGACCACCTCACCCCCATGCACGCCTGCACCGGGGCCGATGTCGAAAACGTAGTCGGCCTCGCGGATCGCCTCTTCGTCATGTTCGACCACGATCACGGTATTGCCCTGATCGCGCAGGTTTTTCAGCGTCAGCAGCAGCCGGTCATTATCGCGCTGGTGCAGGCCGATGGACGGCTCATCCAGCACATAAAGCACTCCGGTCAGACCGCTGCCAATCTGGCTGGCCAGACGAATACGTTGCGATTCCCCACCCGAAAGCGTCCCAGCGTTGCGGCTGAGCGTCAGGTATTCCAGACCGACGTTGTTCAAAAACCCTAACCGTTCGCGGATCTCCTTGAGGATGGCGCGCGCAATCTCGTTCTTTTGATTGCTCAGGGATTTCGGCGCTTCGCTCACCCACTCCAACGCCTCACGAATCGACATCTGCACGACTTGGCCAACATGCAGCCCAGAAATCTTGACCGCCAGCGCCTCTTCCCGCAAACGATACCCCTCGCAAGCACCGCATGGGCGGTTGTTCTGATAGCGCTCGAACTCTTCGCGCACCCAAGCTGAATCTGTCTCGCGGTAGCGGCGCTCCATGTTGGGAATCACCCCCTCAAAGCTGCGCGAGACGTTATAGACGCGCCCGCCCTCGTCGTAGCGAAAGGCGATCTCGTCCTCACCCGAGCCATACAGGAACACCTGCTGCACATGCGGCGCGAGATCCTTCCATTTGGTCTTGGGATCGAACTCGTAATGTTTGGCAATCGACTCAATTGTTTGCAGAAAATAGGGGCTTTTGCCCTTGCGCCACGGGGCCAGCGCACCGTCGTAGATTTTCAGGTTCTGGTCCGGCACCACCAGCCGTTCGTCAAAGAACAGCTCAACGCCAAGACCATCGCAAACCGGGCACGCACCAAAGGGCGCGTTGAACGAGAACAGGCGCGGCTCGATCTCGGGGATGGTAAAGCCGGACACGGGGCAGGCAAATTTTTCGGAAAACGTGAACCGTTCGGAGTCGCCCTCGCTGGGCGCGGTTTCGAGAATGGCGATGCCATCGGCCAAATCCAGCGCGGTGCGCAGGCTGTCGGCCAGTCGCGTCTCGAGGCCCTCGCGCACGACGATACGGTCGACCACGACGTCGATGTCATGGCGGAATTTCTTGTCCAGCGTCGGCGGCTCGTCCAGCTCGTAAAACTCGCCATTCACCTTGACGCGCTGAAAGCCGGATTTGCGCAGCTCTATAAATTCCTTGCGATATTCGCCCTTTCGATCACGCACAATGGGCGCCAGCAGATAGGCGCGCAGCCCCTCCTCCATGCCCATGATCCGATCAACCATGTCCTGCACCTGCTGTGCCTCGATCGGTTTGCCAGTCGCCGGGCTATAGGGCGTTCCCGCGCGGGCAAACAGCAGTCTAAGGTAGTCATATATCTCGGTCACTGTGCCGACGGTCGAGCGGGGATTCTTCGACGTGGTTTTTTGCTCGATGCTGATCGCGGGCGATAGGCCGCTGATGTGATCGACGTCAGGCTTTTGCATCATGTCGAGAAACTGGCGCGCATAAGCTGACAGCGATTCGACGTAGCGGCGCTGCCCTTCGGCATAGATCGTGTCGAAGGCGAGGCTGGATTTGCCAGACCCCGACAGGCCGGTAATCACCACAAGCTGATCGCGCGGAATGTCCACGTCGATATTCTTGAGATTATGCTCGCGCGCGCCGCGTACTTCGATGTTCTTCAGCTCAGCCATGATGCCCCCGGGGTTGAGGCTTAACAGATAGTGTATGGTGCGCGCGCTTCCAACCCATATTTGCGAACGAAAGTGGAACGCGTATTATAGAAACCAAAGTGATCCCCCGGCAGTTGACGATCAAAGGAGGCATATCATGGATATCCGCACGAGACGCGCCTACGAGGACATGGCCGAAAATGACGGCTACCGCGTGCTGGTCGACCGGCTCTGGCCGCGCGGCGTCGCCAAAGACGACCTAAAGCTGGACGATTGGTGCAAGAATGTCGCGCCCAGCGACGATCTGCGCAAGTGGTTCGATCACGATCCGGACAAATGGGATGAATTCCAGAGCCGGTATCGCAAGGAGCTAGACAGCAGCGACGCGGTAGATGATCTGATCGAACGGGTGAAGGCAGGCCGCGTGACACTGATCTACGGTGCAAAGGACGAGGCGCACAACAATGCCGTGGCGCTACGCGAATACCTGCGTGACAAGGTAGGCTAGACCTTTTGCGCCAATGCCCATGCGCAGATCGGAAAGTTCGGATCATTGGTCAGATCGTCTGTTTCGGGATCGTAATTGGGCGGCCATTTATCTTCCAGATTGCGGGCGGCGGCCTGCCGATTGCCCCACTGCTCGGCCCGGATATGCGCAGGCTCAAAGCCCGCCTCGACCAGCAGGTTTTTCAGCCCCCGCGCGCTCCAACGGCTACAATCATGCGGAGCGCCGTGGTAGCGCACGAAAAACGGCACGGCCAGCCAAAAATAGCCGCCCATACGCAGCATCCGCAGCACATTGCGGGTGGCGGCATGGGGGCGGTCCAGATGCTCCCATACCTGGTTGGCCAGGATGATATCGAACTTTTGCACCAGCCCGTCCTTGCTTAGGAACGGGGCGTCGCAGATGTCATATTCAGGATAACGAAACTGCGCGTAGCTCTGAAAATCGTAACGCCGCCCATTCTTGCCCGAGATTTCGCCGGCGTCCATCGCGGCCAACGGCAATGCCTCGAGCCACGAGCGCGAGGTGCGTTGCATCACGATTCGGTTGAGTGACGGCACCGCTTAAGGCCTACATGTGGATGACGCGGCCATAGGCATCCAGCACGCTTTCATGCATCATTTCGCTAAGGGTGGGATGCGGGAAGACGGTGTTCATCAGGTCCTCTTCGGTTGTCTCCAACTGGCGACCGACGACATAGCCTTGGATAAGTTCCGTCACTTCCGCGCCGATCATGTGCGCGCCCAACAGCTCCCCTGTCTTGGCGTCAAAAATGGTTTTCACCATGCCTTCGGCCTCGCCGAGCGCGATGGCCTTGCCGTTGCCGATGAAGGGGAAACGCCCGACCTTGATGTCGTACCCCAACTCCTTGGCTTTGGCCTCGGTGTAGCCGACGCTGGCGATCTGGGGATTGGAATAGGTACAGCCCGCTATGCTGTTTGGCTTGACCGGATGGGGATGCTTGCCCGCAATCAGCTCGGCCACCATAGTGCCCTCGTGGCTGGCCTTGTGTGCCAGCCAAGGCGCGCCAGCGATGTCACCGATGGCATAGAGGCCGTCCACATCCGTGCGGCAATATTCGTCCGTCAGGACGTGGGTACGGTCGATTTTCACGCCCAGATCTTCCAACCCGAGGTTTTCGACATTGCCAACGATGCCAACGGCGGAAATCACGGTGTCAAAGTCCTGCTTTTCGACCTTGCCGTTCACCTCGATATGGGCCGTCACCTTGCCTTTGCCGCGATCCAGTTTCTTGACGCCTGCCTTTTGCAGGATTTTCATCCCTTGCTTTTCAAACTGCTTTTTAGCGAACTTCGAGATTTCGGCGTCTTCGACCGGCAGGATGCGATCCATCACCTCTACCACGGTCGTTTCAGACCCTAACGTGTTGTAAAAGCTGGCGAATTCCATCCCGATTGCGCCCGATCCGATAATCAGCAGCTTTTTCGGCATTCGTGGCGGCACCAGCGCGTGCTTGTAGGTCCAGACCAGATCGCCGTCGGCCTCAAGCCCCGGCAATTCGCGCGCGCGTGCGCCCGGTGCCAGCACGATATGCTTTGACGTCAATTCCTCATCGTCGCCCTTGTCCATCTTCACGGCTACCTTGCCCTTGGCAGGCAGTTTAGCTTCGCCTCGGAACACGTTGATCTTATTCTTCTTCATCAGGTGGCCGATTCCGTCAGACAGCTGCTTGGCCACCCCGCGCGAGCGTTTGATGACGGCGTCTAGATCATAGTCGACCTTTTCGACCTTCAGCCCAAACTCCTTGGCGCGGTGCATGAGGTGAAACACCTCTGAACTGCGCAGCATCGCTTTGGTCGGGATGCAGCCCCAGTTGAGGCAGATGCCGCCCATATGCTCACGCTCGACGATGGCGACAGACAGACCCAACTGCGCGCCACGTATAGCGGCGACATAGCCGCCGGGACCAGCGCCGATCACGATCATATCAAAGGATTTGGGGGCCATGTGCATCTCCGAGGTGCTGAATATGGTTTAAGGTTAAAGCACCTCGCAGATATGCACAACGCATCTGGCACAAATGCAAACGCCGCCCCCGTTTCCGGACGCGGCAATCTGATTTTACTTGGGCCCAAATGCTTCAGGCGGCGTCCTTCTGCTGTAGCTGGCGCAGAGTGTGGCCATAAGCTCCGGCCTTGAGGTAGGCGATCTCGGCCAGTGTAGATTTGCGCCCAAGCGCCTCGTTGCGATAGGGAAAACGACCGAACTGGCGGATCACATCGCGATGCGCGCGCGCGTGCAGCAGTTGCCCTGCCCCGGTTTCCGGCATCCGCTCGCAAATCAGGCGGATACAGCGGTCCTGATCGCACAGGTTTTCGGAATGCATCAACGGCAGGTAAAAGAACTGGCGCGCAGGCTCGTCTATGGCCATGTCCCACTTGCGCCCGATCGCCAACTTGGCAGCCGAGACAGCATGTCGGTCAGTGGCAAAGGCATCGCCCGTGCCGCGAAACATGTTGCGCGAAAACTGATCCATCAGGATGATATAAGCCAGCGTTCCGGTCGGATAGGTCAACCACAGCCCACAAGCACCCTCGCGCGCCTTGCGCCAAGCGCCCTCGAACCGCTCGCGGATCTGGGTGTCCAGCGCCTTGGTTGATGCATACCAGCCCTGTTCGCCGACTTCGTCGAGCCAGAACTTCAGTACTTCCTCTGGTGCCGTCACGGGTCTCGCTCCTCATGGTCTGATGCCCATGGTTTCAACGTTAGCGCCAAGTCGACGCTATTGAACAGTAACGTATTGCTTCAAATGCGACATTCCGCTCACAGCGTTTGCACCGGATCTCATCGGGTGGCGCGGTCAAGCAGCGCCAAATCGGGCTGCCTCTTCTGCCTCTTCCTCCTGTGCGATCTCGACGTCGTATTCCTGTGCAAGCGTGACGGCCATGGGCGACGAGGACGGCATGACAAGCGTGTAGTTTTCGACCGGATCGACCACCGTGCCTCGCCGCTGTGTCATCCGATAGGCCGCATAGATCGCCATCGCCGCGCCCAAGACGGCGATATAAAGGAAAAAGCCGCGCGGCCCCAATATCCCCATCATCCAACCCGTAATAAGAGGCCCGGCCACTGCCCCCAGTCCGTTGATGAAAACGAGTCCCCCGGCAGCGGCGGCCATGTCTTCATGTTCGAGAAAATCGTTCGTGTAGGCGATCAGCAATGAATAAAGCGGGTTCGACAGCCCCCCGACCACGAATGCGGCGGCCAATAGCACAAAGAAAACCTCGCCAAAGATCATCGCCACGACAGACCCTAAAGCCAACCCCGCAGCGGCCACGAGGATCAACAGCCGTCGGTCCATCCGGTCCGACAGCCAGCCCAGCGGATACTGCACGATCAGCGCACCGATATAAAAGGCCGACACGAAGGCGGAAATTTGCCCGACGCTTAGCCCCGCCTTGCCGCCATAAACCGCACCCATACCGAACTGCGCCGAGAATATTCCACCCAGCAGGAACATGCCCACGCAGCCCAGTGGCGAGGTGTGAAATATCTGCATCAGAGTCATCGGCTTGATCGCGCCAAAGGCGGGAGTCGGACTGATCGACAACAGGATCGGCGCAAAAGAGATCGAGATCAGCACCGACGGGATGATGAAGAGGATAAAGCCACCCGGATCAGCCACGATCAGCAAGGCCTGCGCCGACACGATACCGATCATCTGCACGATCATATATAGCGACAGCGCCTTGCCGCGATTTTCGTTGCTCGCTGCGTTGTTCAACCAGCTTTCGGCGGTGACATAGACACCGGAAAAGCAAAAGCCGATCAGGATGCGCGCAGCGCCCCAGGCCCACGGATCGGTCCAGGTGGGATAGAGCAGCATGATCGACGAAATCATTGAGCCGAGGGCAGCAAAAACTCGCACATGCCCAACGCGGCGGATCATCTCGGGTGCCATGCGCGATCCAAAAAGGAAACCGACAAAATAGCCCGACATGATCAGCGACATCTCGAAGGTTGAGAACCCTTCGATCTCGCCCCGGATGCCCAGCAGCGTGCCCTGCATCCCGTTGCCGACCTGCAGCAACATCATCCCGAACAGAAGCGCCCAAGAGCCTGACAGAACCTTGATCATCGTAAATCCCCTAGGCGTTTTCTGGGCTACGATGCCCCGGGCATGCGCCGTTTGTCTGCTCCGTTCGCGACTCGCTGCGTGCGGTGTCCGCCGCCATTGGCAGCGTTTCAGCGCGGGATCAACAAGGATGCATCGCCGTAGGAAAAAAATCTGTATTTTTGATCTACCGCATGGGCGTAGATGCGGCGCAGTTCGTCCTGCCCGATAAGGGCCGAGACCAGCATCATCAGTGTCGATTTCGGCAGGTGAAAGTTGGTCATCAGCGCGTCCGTCACGAGAAACTCAAAGCCGGGATAGATAAAGATGTCCGTTTCGCCCCGCCATGGTGCTATCGCGCCAGTTTCACGCGCAGCACTTTCGATCAGGCGCAGCGCAGTTGTGCCAACCGGTATCACACGGCCCCCTGCCGCCTTCGTCGCGGCGATCTGCGCGGCGGCCTCCGGCGTCACCTCACCCCATTCGGCGTGCATTTTGTGGGTGGTCACGTCCTCGACCTTGACCGGCAGGAAAGTGCCCGCGCCCACGTGCAGCGTCACATGGGTGAACTCGACGCCCTTGGCGCGTAGCACGTCCAGCAGGGCGTCGTCGAAATGCAGCGACGCGGTGGGCGCCGCAACAGCACCGGAATGGCGGGCCCAGACGGTCTGATAATCCTCGGCATCGGCGGCATCGGCAGCGCGGCGCGCCGCGATATAGGGCGGCAGCGGCATTGCGCCTGCCTCTGCCAGCGCGGCGTCGAAATCGTCGCCAGTGAGGTTGAATTCCAGCACGCCCTGCCCGTCCTCTTTGGCGATCAATGTCGCGGACAGGGTCTGGGAAAATGTCACGATCTCGCCCTCGCGCAGTTTTTTCAGCGGCTTGATCATCGCGCTCCATGCACCATCCGCGCGGGGCTGTAGCAGCGTCACCTCGATGCGCGCCTCGGTCTCGCCTTGCGCGCCCATGCGGCGACGCGCGCCATTCAGGCGCGCAGGGATGACGCGGGTATCATTCAGCACCAGCCGGTCGCCGGCGCGCAGCCAATCCGGCAGATCGCCCACATGCGCGTCGTTCAATATACCGCCATCCGCCACCAAAAGGCGCGCGGCGCTGCGCGGGCGGGCGGGACGTGTGGCGATCAGCGCCTCGGGCAGATCATAGTCGAAATCGCTCAGCTGCATGGCGCGGCCTTTCTTGTGCCGCGCGGCTTACCGGCGGTTGATGTTGCCACGGTCGAGCGGCTTGCTTGCCTTTGGCGCGGGTGCAGGGCTTTCGCCTGCCTGCGCCGGGTCCGGCCGCACGCCACCGGCCCCAGCAGGCGGCTCGGGCGGCCGGCGGCGGAAAATCTCGCGGAACATGCCGGGTGTCAACAGCGACAGCGGATTGACCGCTACCTTGGGCGCCGAGGCGAGGCCCGTCAGCGTATAGTTCACGCCCACCAGCCCCTCGCCCTGCCGGGTAAATACCCCACCAATCGCATTGACGATATAAAGCGGCGACACGACGCCCTGCATATCCATCCGCTTGTTGCCAAGGTAGTAGTAGCCGTCCATCGAAATGCCCATGGATGCGCCCACCGCACTGCCGGAATATAGCGTCAAACGCTCCGGCCCGAGGCGAAAGCGCGCGTCGACACTACTGAAATGAATGCCGTTGCCTGACAATTGTTCCAACAGGCCAACGACGCTGATCGCGCTCAGCAATTCGGCCAGTGCGGGCGCGTCGGTCAGCCATATGTTGCCGCCCTTCAACTGTCCGTCATAGGTGCCCGCAGCCCCCGCCGGGGTCAGGAGCAGTTCCATCTTACCGCCACGGGCCTGTTTCAACACGCCTGCTGATCCCAGCACACCGCCGGCGTCGTCGGTCACGATGCGGAACGCGCTGCGTCCACGCTGCGGCACGATTTGGCCCCGAATCGACGCGCCACCGTTGACGCGGCCCGAAAAACTGCCGTCAGCGCCGTTCGCTGTGTTCAACCGCGCACGAAAGTCACTGAGAGCGAGGCCATCCGAAACAACCAGCCGCTCGAGCGCAAGCGACACTGGCCCACCCGCGTTGCCGCCGCCGCTGCCCGCCAGATCCGCCTTGCGCAGATCGACCGTGCCGCCATTGACTTCGACGCCGGGTGCAGCGCCCTTGCCGCGTCCGATCAGCGTGACGGGCGCGTCCAGCCAGCCGCCGACCGACACGCGCGAGAACAGCGCGCGGCCCAGTAGCCCGACCCTTGTCAGGCTGACGCTGCCCAGTGCGTTCAAGCCCGGCGCGTCCAGTGACAGCTGATCGATCTGTGGCGGCTCGCCCAGCCGGCCGCGCACCTTCAGCGCGCCGCGCGTCGGACGCGCAAGGCTCCAGTTTAGCTGCGGCAGCGACAGGCCGAGGCCCGCCAGATCCGAGGTCAGCGTGAAACTGCCCGCGCCGCCCGGCTCCAGTTCGACCACCACGTCGCCTGTCGCGCTACCCCCAAGGCTGCCGGGTGGCAGACCGATACCGAACTCATCCGCAAAGGTCTGACTTAGTGTTACTGTCCCGTCCACGCGGCTGCCCGAGGCGCCCGGTCCAAGCGCAGCGGTATAGGCGCCGTTAAACGGCACTTTGCCCAGCCGTCCGTCGCCCGAAACCTTCAGCCCCTCGTCGTTTACCGTCAACGCCAGCGCTTTAGCGCTCAGCACGCGGCCAGGCACCAGAACGTCGCTGCGCAGATCACTCAATGTGCCTGCGACGTCGAATTGAATATCCTTGGTCTTGAGGAATTTCTTTAGCGGAAACCCCAGCTGCGCACCGACCTGCGCGCGCCCTTCGGCCAACGCCACAGGGCGGCCCTGCTTGGTGAGGAACTGGAACGGCTCATTGTCCATCAACGAAAGCGCGGCGGTTATAGTGCTGTCGGTGCGCACCTGCACCTTGGCAGGAGGATCAGGTACATCCACTTCCGGCACGGCAAAGCTGGTGCCCGATATGTCGACACGCCCGCCCTGTCCCGCGTCGACCCAGCCGGCATCGGCAGCAATGGCAAATTGGCCGTTCAGCAGTTGCGCCTTGCCCGACATCTGTTGAATCAGCGGCATCTGCTTCATGAATCGGGCGCTCGCGTCCTTGACTTCGAAGCCGAGGAACACGTCCGGGCGATGCTTGGGGGCCGAACGGACGGCGAGCTGCATATTGCGCAGCTCACCGCCCGACACGTTCTCGGACACCCATTTGCGCGTGTTGGGCACCGCTGCCTCGGGCCACAGCTGCATCAGGCGATCCCGGTCCACCCCGTCCATCCGCCCGTCCAGCGCCACATCCCAGCCCGCCTCGCCACCACGCAGCTCGCCGTTCAGCACCAGATGGCGGCCCTGATCAGACAAGCTGAGCTGCCCGACGCTCAGATGAAACGGCTCGAGCCGCAGGCGCATGTCCAGCGTGGCCCCGTCCAGATGAACCGGTTCATCATAAAGGTCGGCAGGATCAGCGGTGATATCACTGACGCGCAATTGTGCCTGTAATTCGTCTGGCCAGTCGTTTTCTCCTCCGATCAGATGCGCAATACCCTCGGCGCGGGCCGACACCCACTTGCTGTCGATGGAAACGGCCTCGAAGGTGATAGTCTGAGCGGCGGGATCATAGGTGAAATAGCTACTCGCGGCGTCAAAAACGATCGGTTTGGTCCCCGCCGTGGGGCGCAGCGCCCCCTTGCCGATCTGAAGGCTGGCGTTCAGCGGTCCCAGCCGCCCCTTGCGATCCAATCGCGCCCGCAACGCGCCCGAAATAGGCGCATCCAGCGCATCAAGCCATGTCAGTGCCGGCGATTGCATCGCCAGTTCGCCCGCCGGCAAATCCGTAAAGTTCAGCCCCAACTGCGCCGCACTGCTGCCGATCCGGCTGGAAAAGCTCATCTCGAGCGTGCTGGCATAGGCGCGCGCGCCAAGCACAGTGAAATCGCCGCGCATCCTCAGCGTGCCCGCCTCGCGCGTCGCGGCAACCTTGCCTCCGTCGATGGTCCAGGCACGACCTGTGCGCGCGTCCTCATAGCGCAAGGTCATGTTGTCGGCATGGACGCCACTCAACGACGCCATGGCGGGTCGGGTCAGCGCATCGTCGATCTGCGCGATGATCGCGCTGACATCGCGCGCCTGCGCCGTGCCGTCAGCGCCGCCCATAGCACCGCCCATCTTGATACCAAGGCCGCCGTCATCACCGCGACGCAGGTTCACCTGCAATCCCGACAGACGTATGGCCGAGGGTTGAACCCTGCCGCTGAGCAACGGGCGCAACGCGACCGTGCCACCCAGTTCAGACAGGGTGGCGATCACGCGCCGGTCTGGGCCGCGCAGCGTCACTTCCCTGAGGGCCAGGCGTGGGGTCCATCCCTTTTCGATCACGACGGCCATCCGGCCCACGTCGATGCCAAGCCCGCCAGAGCTTGCATTTATCCGCTCGGTGATGCGCGTGCGTGCCCAGTCGGGCACAAAAACCGGCGTGCCCAGATACGACAAAACCAACAGCGCGCACGCCCCGGCCAGCGCCGCCATGCTGAGCAGCGACCACAGGCCCGCCTTGCGCCGACGACGCCGCCTGCGGACACGGCGTGCGTGATGCACGTGGCTATCCGCCTCGCTTGCGCCGCTTTGCGCCGCCGAGGGCTGCTGGGGGTCCGGATCGCTCATCTGCTCCTTCGGGGGCCTCAGCTGCGACCCCTCTTGTTTCCCGAGCGCGCCCCTTTTGCTTTTGGCCCGCCTGACGCTAATATATCACGAACGCAGACAGACCCAAGGATGACAAATGCCTGATATCTCTGACAAGGCCCCCGATTTCACCCTGCCGCTAGGCGGCGGCGGCGAAATTCAGCTTAGCGCTCTTGCTGGGCGACCTGTCGTGCTATTTTTCTATCCGCGCGACGACACGTCCGGCTGTACCAAAGAGGCACTGGCCTTTACCGCCCTCGCGCCCGATTTCGAGGCTGCGGGCGCAAAGGTCGTCGGCATTTCCAAGGACTCCGTCGCCAAGCATGAAAAGTTCCGCGACAAGCATGATCTGACCGTGGAACTTGCCTCGGACGAGCATGGGACGACCTGCGAGGATTACGGCGTTTGGCGCGAAAAGCAGATGTATGGCAAGACGTTCATGGGCATCGAACGCAGCACCTTTTTGATCGGCGCGGATGGCTGCATTGCCAAGGTGTGGCCCAAGGTCAAGGTGCCCGGCCATGCCGAAGAGGTGCTGGAGGCTGTGCAAGCCTTGTAATGTACGCCGCGTAATGCGCTTGAACTGCCCCCCCCCCAAAAAAACAGCGCCTAGCAGGCACGTATAGCCCGTCCAGATACGCGCGCAGATGGGACGTCGCGCCCTTTGTCGCAAGCCATCCGCCACGCGGTACCACACGGTCACCCACCGGGATGCCACCTGCATCTGCGACAACGCAGCGCAAGGGGGGCTGTGCAAAAGCCCGCCCAACCGGTTGCGTATCGGCGATATTCTGCCGCTTCTGCCGTTCACGCCGTCATTTGGCTGACATCGGGTGCAAAACTGTTGCCCGTAGGCCAATGTCTGGCTAAGCACGCCTCCAAGGTGCCGCGCGAATAAAACGACAGGTGCCATTTCGGGACGGAAACGGGACGAAGGGACGGAACATCTTGCGGACACGAATCGCAATTGCAACTCACGCATTTCTTGAGCGCCATTTCCCCGAACGCCGGGTGTTTCTGCGTTCGGACACGGACACTCGCTTTATGCGGCTTCGGCCAGCGACGCAGCTGATCGCCTTTAGTGGTGCCTCGCTCATCGTCGGCTGGGCGATTATCGCCACTGCAATCCTGCTGATGGACAGCATCGGGTCGGGCAATTTTCGCGAGCAAGCAAAGCGCGATCAGCGCACTTACGAGCGCCGCCTCAACGATCTGAGCGGCGAGCGTGACAAACGCGCCGTCGAGGCGCGCGATGCGCAAGAGCGCTTTAACTCGGCGCTTGAGCAAATTTCGGTGATGCAATCGGAGCTTTTGGCCTCGGAAACCCGCCGCCGTGAGATGGAAACCGGCATCGGCGTTATCCAATCGACCCTGCGCCGCACGATGCAGGAACGCGATGCCGCCCGCGGCAAGGCCGAGACGCTGACCGCCAAGCTGGAAACCTCCGGCAGTGTCAGCCAGCTGGCACAGGATGGCGATACCGGCGCGAGCCCCGTCGACTTTCTGACCGAGGCCCTCGCCGATACCGCTGCTGAGCGCGATCAAATCAGTGCCAACGCACAGAACGCCCTGTTGCAAGCCGATGAGATGGAGCAGCAGATCCGGCTGATGCAGGATCAGAACGACCACATTTTCCGTCAGCTCGAAGATGCGATGACCATCTCGGTCGAGCCGCTGGACAAAATGTTCCGTGCCGCCGGTATGAACACCGACACCATGCTAGATACCGTACGCAAGGGCTATTCCGGCCAAGGCGGCCCGCTGATGCCGCTCAGCTTTTCTACCCGTGGAGAAGAGCCGTCGGCAGATGCAACGCGCGCCAACGGCATCCTCAACCAGATGGACCGTCTGAACATGTACCGTATCGCCGCCGAAAAGGCGCCGTTCGCCCTCCCGCTGAAAAATGCGTTCCGCTACACGTCGGGATTCGGCAAGCGTTGGGGGCGCCAGCACAAGGGCACCGACATGGCCGGCCCCACCGGCACGCCAATCTACGCCACCGCTGACGGGGTCGTGACCCATGCGGGTTGGCTGTCGGGTTATGGCAGGCTGGTCAAGATCAAGCACGCCTTCGGTATTGAGACGCGATATGCGCACCAGTCGAAAATCCGCGTGAAGGAAGGCCAAAGGGTCTCGCGTGGGGATCACATCGGTGATATGGGGAATAGTGGACGGTCCACCGGCACCCATCTACACTACGAGATTCGTGTAAACGGTACCGCCGTCAATGCAATGACATATATCAAGGCTGCGAGAGATGTTTTCTAAAAGCAAAATCAACGACCCTAGCCCGCAAAAAGGCGATTCGCCCAAGCCGGCTGGCCATGACAAGCCGCAGGACGCTCCCAAGCCGTTGGCGCCGCAGGGCGACTACAAGGCGGCTGCGCCAAAGGCTAAGCCACCCGCGTCGGTGCTGTCCTCGGACCTGCATGTGACCGGGAACATGAAGACAGCCGGCGACATTCAGGTCGAAGGCACGGTCGAGGGCGATATCCGCGCTCACCTGCTGACCATTGGCGAAACAGCCACGATCAAGGGCGAAGTGATCGCCGACGATGTCGTAGTCAACGGCCGTATCGTGGGCCGCGTGCGCGGCCTCAAGGTGCGCCTGACCTCGACCGCGCGTGTCGAAGGCGACATCATCCACAAGACGATCGCAATCGAATCCGGCGCCCATTTCGAAGGCTCGGTTCAGCGCCAAGACGATCCTCTGAACCCCAAGGGCAAATCCGCCGAGCCGGTGAAACCGACTGAGCAGGTAAGACCGTCTGAGACAAACCGCTCCTGACGCCACTGCGCCTTAGCTGAATATCAACCGCCCCCGCCGCAAGGTCCGGGGGCGGTTTTGCATTTTAAGGCGCGCTTTGTCTGCTTGTGAAAAGGGCACCAATCCCCTGATCGGACCCGCTGCGGAACGCCAGTGAAGATTGGGGCCAATCCCATGAGGTCTAGTCGCGGTCCTGATCCCGTCGGGAAACGCTTTAGCTGGCACTGAACGACTGTTGGGTTTTAATTTGGGGCCGACTGCGCATTCGGATTGCAGAAGCCTCTTAAACTTGGTCGTCAAAGAGGGATGCACAGCAGGACCGGAGGGCTCTTTCTGCGTCCCGACTGATTTCTTCAACTATTTTGGCAGCGGGCATAATTTCCCGAACAAGAGATACGCCCTGACCAGCCCAAAGCGACATGGCCGCGATATCACCCGTGGTGTCGGAAAGGGGCGTGTAGCTTTGATACCGCACGACAGGTTCTCCACTGGGTCGCCGACCGATTATCTCGCCCTCATCGGGGCGATCGCCCGGTGTCGGGCTTCCAGCGTTTCGCCATTTTTCTGAGGTTGAATTTGCCAATGCACGATGAGGCGCATTTGGCCACGCCACATCATATAGATCTTGATACCATTCTGTCTGGCTCTCCGACGCTCTCAGGATACCTTGCTGATATGCGTCGTGAATCGTCGCTTCTTTACTTGCCAGAAAACGGGTGCCTATCCAAACCCCGGAAGCGCCGAGCATGAGGGCAGCAGCCATGCCACGCCCGTCCGCAATGCCTCCGGCGGCGACGACGGGTTTGTCTACCGCATCAACAACAGCCGGCACGAGCGCCATTGTCGCGACGCGCCCCCAAACATGGCCACCTGATTCCCATCCTTGGGCAACAATGATATCCGCGCCCGCGTCAGCAGCGATCCTGGCTTCTTCGGCTGTTCCAATACTTGCCATAACGACCAGCCCGCCTGCCTTGGCGGCTTTGATGGCGGCCGGCTCCATTCCCCAGAAAAGTGAGACGGCAAACACCTGCTCATCAATGCAGGCTTGCAACTGATCCTCATAGGGAAACGACAGGTTCAGGTTCACGGCAAAGTTACGGCTGGTCAATGCGCGAACCTCTGCAATGCCGTTGCGCACCTGTTCAACAGGTTTGTCCCACAACGGTATCACACCAAAACCACCTGCGTCAGAAACCGCCGCAACAAGAGCAGGCCCCGCTGCTCCCCCCATTGGGGCCGAAATAATCGGCTTTTCTATGCTTAACACTGTGCAGAGTTCAGTTTTCAATGTCAGCCTCCGTAAATCCCATCCCGTAAGTTGGGCCCAAGCGCGAGCGCAAGTCAACAATCTGAGAAGGCCTTGGACGCGTGGAAACCCACACTGCCCACACTGGAAAAGGTGTCAGGATTCTCAAGTCCGCCTTCGATATTTCGTCGGATCGCGCAGACATCGCAGGACCTTAATCACATTACGTGCGGTGTCCGCCGTCGGTCGGCCGCTTAACCGGATCAAATAGCCCGCGACGGATTTTTACAAACAGCCCATGGCCCTCTGTCGATAATTTGGCCGCGCGCTGTCTTGCGCGAGCGCAAGGTGGCACGCGCGGTGCGGGATGCTTTATCGCCTCCTGGAATGTCTGATACTGGATCAGCGCGCCGCAATAAATGACACCGGAGATGCTGACGGGTTACCCAGCATAACCCGCCTGACATGCGCGCCGCGATCTGGTGATCTGGTTCATTTTATACGTGAGCCATGCATAAAAGCCCGCGAACCCGTCAGCTTCTTCGGCAGTTTGGCCGTGGGAACCATTACCACTCGTGGCGCGTTGCCATGGCAGCGAAACAAGGAGATGCAATATGCTGAAAGTCACTCTCGCCATCCTCGTCGTTCTCGGCCTTGCTGCGTGCGAAACCACCGAAGGCTTTGGCCGCGATGTGCAAAATGCCGGACAAGCGATCGAGGCCGAAGCCGAATAAGTCGGCGCATCTTTGACGCAGACAAAGGGCAGCTTTAGGGCTGCCCTTTTCATTGAAATTCCTCCCAAATTTCAACCTTTGCTTAACCCTATTCGGAGAATAGTAAGGCATGAGCAAATATGAACGTCTATACATCCCCGGCGGCACCAGCTTCTTTACCGCCTACCTCGCAGATCGCACCGCGGGCACCTTGGTCGAACGAGTCGATCTGCTGCGCGCTGCCTATGACAAGGTCGCATCCGCGCATCCAGTCATCTGTCACGCGATGGTGGTGCTGCCAGATCATCTTCACGCCGTCTGGACCCTGCCCGACGGCGACGCTGATTTGTCGATCCGGTGGCAGAAGATCAAGACAGACTTTTTAAGCCACCTGGCCGCCGGTGAACCCCTAAACCCCAGCAAGCCGCGCAAGGGCGAAAAGGGAATATGGCAGCGCCGGTTTTGGGGACATACTATCCGAAATCCGGCTGATTTTCACCGGCAGATCGATTATTGCCACTACGATCCGGTCAGGCACGGCCTAGTGCGGCATCCCGAAGACTGGGAGCACTCGACAATCCACAGCGCGCCCAGTTCTGACATGATCGTGGCATAGGGTGGGTGAAACCCACCCTACCCGTCCATCTTGAGCGCCGAGATGAACGCCTCCTGAGGGATATCCACCTTGCCGAACTGGCGCATCTTTTTCTTACCGGCCTTCTGCTTTTCCAGCAGCTTCTTTTTGCGCGTCGCATCGCCGCCATAGCATTTGGCGGTGACGTCCTTGCGCATCGCCGACAACGTCTCGCGCGCGATCACCTTGCCGCCGATGGCCGCCTGAATGGGGATCTTGAACATGTGGCGCGGAATCAGATCCTTGAGTTTTTCGACCATGGCGCGCCCGCGCGTCTCGGCCCGGTCGCGGTGCACCATCATAGACAGCGCATCAACCGGCTCATCGTTCACGAGGATCGACATTTTCACCAAATTATCGGTGCGATAGCCCATCATTTGATAGTCAAAACTGGCATAGCCCTTGGTCACCGATTTGAGCCGGTCGTAGAAGTCGAAAACCACTTCGTTCAGCGGCAAATCATAAACCACCAAGGCGCGCGCGCCTGCATAGGTCAGATCCATCTGAATGCCCCGACGATCCTGACACAGCTTCAGCACGTCGCCCAAATATTCGTCCGGCACGAGGATCGTCGCCTTGATCCGCGGTTCTTCGACGTGATCGACCGTCGAAAGGTCCGGCATGTCCGCCGGGTTGTGCAGAGGCAACAGTGTGCCGTCCTTCATAAAGACGTTGTAGATGACCGACGGCGCAGTCGTGATCAGATCGATATCATACTCGCGCTCGACCCGGTCGCGGATGACCTCAAGGTGCAAGAGCCCCAGAAACCCACAGCGAAACCCAAAACCAAGCGCCGCCGAGGTTTCCATCTCGTAGGTAAAGGAGGCATCGTTCAGCGCCAGCTTTTCGATGGCGTCACGCAGGTCTTCGAACTCGGCCGAATCGACCGGGAAAAGCCCACAGAACACCACTGGAACCGACGGCTTGAAACCCGGCAACGGCGTAGCACAAGGCGCCTTGTCATGGGTGATCGTGTCACCCACCTTGGTATCACGCACCTGCTTGATCGACGCGGTGATAAATCCGATCTCTCCCGGCTCCAGCTTGTCCACCACAGTCATGGCGGGGCGGAAAACGCCAATCCGCTCGACCTGATGCACCGAGCCGTTCTGCATCATGCGCACCCGGTCGCCTTTTTTCAGAACTCCGTCCATGATCCGCACCAGAACGATGACGCCCAGATAAGCATCATACCAGCTATCGACCAACATTGCCTTGAGCGGTGCATCCCGATCACCCTTGGGTGCCGGCAGGTGTGCGACGATCGCCTCCAGCGTCTCGACGATCCCCTGCCCCGTCTTGGCACTGACTCGGATGGCGCCGCTGGCGTCGATGCCGATGACATCCTCGATCTGCTCGGCAACACGGTCGCAATCGGTGGCAGGCAGGTCGATCTTGTTCAGGATCGGCACAATCTCGTGGCCCGCGTCGATAGCGTGATAAACATTCGCCAGCGTCTGCGCCTCGACCCCTTGGGTCGAATCCACGACCAGCAGCGATCCCTCGACAGCACGCATCGAGCGGCTGACCTCATAGGCGAAATCGACATGGCCAGGCGTGTCGATCAGGTTGAGAATGTATTCCTCGCCATCGAGCGCAGTATAGTTGATCCGCACGGTCTGTGCCTTGATGGTAATACCGCGCTCGCGCTCAATATCCATGCTATCCAGCATCTGCGCCTTCATATCGCGCTCGGCCACGGTGTTGGTCTGCTGGATCAGGCGATCGGCCAGCGTGGATTTGCCGTGGTCAATATGCGCCACGATCGAGAAATTTCGGATATGTGCGAGGTCTGTCATGGAATGGGATATGTATGGCTTTGCAAGGTTGGTCAAGATGGATCGGCGCCTCGCCTCATGAGACACGCGGATATGGCAGGCAGGCGCGACTCGTAGCATCTTCGGAATTGAAAAACCCACGAGGATCGGGCAAAGAGACCTGAAACAACTTCCCCATGATCGGGGCGGCCCCGCACGGGTCCGGCAGATATGAGGCATAATCAATGAAGAATGCACTGATCGTCGGCCTTGTGTTGGTCCTTGCGGGCTGCGGCGGCTCGAACCGGAACGAGAACAGAGGCCGAGGCGCGAGCGCCCCAGTCTATATGCCGAATGCCAGTGGCCCGCTCAAGAATGCGTGCCTTGCCTCGGATCGTAAGGCGCGCTCGTCCCAGCTATGCGGGTGCATTCAGGCGGTCGCAAACCAATCACTGTCCAGCAGCGATCAATCGCGCGCAGTAAAATTCTACGGCAATCCGCAATTGGCGCAGGACGCACGCCAGTCCAGCCGCGCCAGCGACGAACGCTTTTGGGAGGCGTATTCCAGCTACGGCAAGCGCGCCACGCAAATTTGCAGCTAGTACGTTGGTCCATCCCGCGCGGGGATTTTTTTGGTAAAAACAACCAGTTCCCAGCTATGGTAAGAGTTATCATGGCCTCCACAACTGCGCAGGCAGCGCCGCCCTCACGCCTCCAGCTCGGCGTCCCAATAGAGAAAATCCAGCCAACTGGCGTGCAGATGGCCCGGCGGGAACTTGCGGCCCAGATTGCGCAGTTCTTCGGCGCCGGGCGCGCGGGGCGGTTTGCGCAGGGTCATGCCCGATCGCGCCAAGCTTTTTGAGCCTTTGGACAGGTTACATCGCGCACAGGCCGCAACGACGTTCTTCCAGCTGGTTCGCCCGCCGCTGGCGCGCGGCACGACATGATCGAACGTCAGATCACCCCGCGCGCCGCAATACTGACAGCGAAATTCATCCCTCAGAAAAAGATTGAAGCGCGTGAATGCCACGCGCTTCTGAGGTTTGACAAAATCCTTGAGGACAATGACCGATGGGATGCGTATCTGCGTGCTGGGCGAATGAACAATCTGGTCATACTCGGCCACGATATCCACCCGGTCCAGCCAAGCGGCCTTGATCGCGTCCTGCCACGACCACAGCGACAGAGGATAGTAGCTGAGCGGCCGGTAATCAGCGTTCAGCACCAGCGCGGGGTGCTGCCTGAGCGCCGATGAGGCGCGCACGAAATCCGTTCTGAAATCGCCGTTCATTATCTTGGCCGGCCCCGCCTGCGCTAATACATTCCGGATAACTATAGGTCGTGCGCGCCGTCTGGCAAGCCTGCCATTTCACAGCATATCCACGCGATACACCACGCACGGACACGCAATGGACGCGCCGCCAGTCAATGGGCACGACTGGAGAATTCGCAGGATTTTCGCAGTACTTTAGCCTTAGCCAGCACAGATCAGAGCTGCTCCATCACCTCGTCGGAGGCTTCGAAATTGGTGGTGACGCGCTGCACGTCGTCATCATCCTCCAACGCGTCAATCAGCTTCATCAGCTTCTGCATCGCGTCCAGATCCATCTCGGTCGTTGTCACGGGCCGCCACGTCAGCCTCGTCGTCTCGCTCTCGCCCAGTTCGGCCTCAAGGGCGGAGGACACATCGTTCAAGTCGGTATCGGCGCACCACACGATGTGGCCCTCCTCGCCCGATTCAACGTCCTCGGCACCCGCCTCGATCGCGGCCATCATCACTGTGTCGGCGTCACCGGCCTCTAGGCTATAGACGACCTCGCCCTTGCGCTCGAACATGAAGCCGACACTGCCTGTCTCGCCCAGATTGCCGCCATTCTTGGTGAATGTGCTGCGCACGGTGCTGGCGGTGCGATTGCGATTGTCGGTCATCGCCTCGACGATGACGGCAACGCCATTGGGGCCGTAACCCTCATAGCGGATTTCCTCGTAATCCTCACTATCACCGGTCTGGGACTTCTTGATGGCGCGGTCGATCACGTCTTTGGGGACCGATTGCATCTTGGCCTCTTTGACGGCCATGCGCAGGCGCGGGTTCTTGTCGGGATCAGGATCGCCCATTTTGGCTGCGACGGTGATTTCCTTGCTTAGCTTGGAAAACAGTTTGGAGCGCACGGCGTCCTGCCGCCCCTTGCGGTGCTGGATGTTTGCCCATTTGGAATGGCCGGCCATATAGGATCCTTTTTAAGGTCGAACGAGGATGATTTATGCATCCTATAAATCAGGCACCGGTGCAGGGGCAAGAGGCCCTGCCACCGCTCACAGCGGCCAGATCAGCGGAATGATAAGCGAGGCCAGCAGCCCGATGCTAAGGTTTAGCGGCACGCCGATGCGCAGAAAGTCGGTGAACCGATATCCGCCGGGACCATAGACCAGCGTATTTGTCTGATACCCGATGGGCGTGGCGAAGCTGGCGCTGGCCGCAACCATGACCGCCACGACCAAGGGTCGAGGGTCGATCCCCATCGCATGCCCCAGCCCGATCGCGATGGGCGTCACGACAACGGCGACGGCGTTGTTGCTGATCATCTCGGTTAAAACCGAGGTCATGAGGTAAACCGAATATATCACCATCACGCCGGGCATCAGCATCAGGCTGGGCGCCACCCCCCCCACGATTAGTGCCACAGCTCCGCTTTCCTCCAGCGCGGCACCGATGGCCAACATCGAGAAAATCAGTGCCAGAAGCCGCCCGTCGACAAAGGAAAACGCCTCGTCCGCGTCGATGCAGCGCGCGATCAGCACCGCAGCCACGGCGACCACCGCAAGGGCGAGGATCGGCGCCACGCCCAGCCCCGCCAGCGCCACGATGGCGATGAGTGCGGCAATGGCGATGGGCGCATGACCGCGCCGAAACGCACGCGCAGAGGGCTGCGAGACATCGACCATGTCCATCTCGCTGGACAGGCGCCTGATGTCTTCGGGCGCGCCTTCCAACAGCAGCGTATCGCCCACCTTGACGATCAGGTTATCAAGCTGTCGACCGATATTCTGGTTCCGGCGATGGACCGCCAGCGGATAGACACCATAGCGCCGCCGCAGACGCAGCGAGCCGAGGCTGCGACCGACCATCTTGCATCCGGGCGTAATCAGCACCTCGACCGTTGTCGTTTCAACGGTCGACAACTGATCGACGCGCCGCAGGCTCTTGTCGTTCTGAAGGCTCAGCAACTCGGTCATCTGCGTGCGAAGAACGACAAGATCGCCCTGCTCCAGCGTTACGTCGGTAAGGTCGCGCCTTAGCGACTGATCGCCGCGCACAACGTCGATCAGGCGCACGCCCTCGCGCTTGAACAATTGCACGCCGCTGACCTCACGTCCGATCAGGTTGCTGTCGGGCGGGATCACCGCCTCGGTGAAAAACTTCATGCGGCTGCGATCCGACAGCATATCGGCCATGGAGTCGCGGTGCGGCAGCAGCAGCGGCCCGATGAAACGCAGATAGATCATGCCCCAGATCACCAGCACGAAGGCCAGCGGCGTGACCTCAAAAATGCCGAACGGCTCCAGTCCGCGCGCGCGAGCCACACCATCGACCAGCAGGTTCGTCGACGTGCCGATCAACGTCAGCATACCGCCAAGGATCGCCGCATAACTCAGCGGAATAAGCAGGCGCGAAGCAGGGATTTTCATCGTACGTGCCAGCTGGACAAAGACGGGGATCATCACCACCACCACCGGCGTGTTGTTCATCACCGCCGAGCCAAATATGACAAGCACCATCAGCATCGCAATGGCCAGCTTGGGATTGGTGCGCGCCTGCCGGTCCGCAAGCGACGTAAACGCCTCAAGCGCGCCAGTGCGCACCAGCGCGCCCATGATGACGAACATCACCGCGATGGTCCAAGGTGCCGGGTTCGACAACACATCCAGCGCCGCATCGTAGGGCAAAAGGCCCAAGGCCAGCATGGCGGCGGCACCCGCCAGCGCGACCACCTCGGTCGGATAAACCTCGCGCACGAAAAACACGAACATCACGGCAACGACGCCCAGCGTCATCAGCGCCTGCGCGGTCTGCGACAAATCGAGATATGCGATCACTTCTGGACCTGCTTCCTATGAATTGCGAGCATTTTCGCCGATGCGCGTGACAGGTGCAAGCGGCGTGGCATGGCGGCGCGGCTGGACCAGCGCGATGCCGATTGTCATGATTCCCAGCGCCAGCCAAACCCAGAATGCATAGCGCTCGTGCAGCAGCAGCATAGACCACAGCACGCCGCAGCCCGTCACCAGATAGCTGGCCTGCGCGGCAAAAACCGACCCCGCGCGCCCGACCAGCCAGACATAGACGGCATAGACCAGCCCATGGATCGCCGCCGACGCCACCAGCGCCAGTTCGGGCGCGCCAAAACTGTCCGCCGGATTTATCCACTGCCCGGTGACTACCGCCAGCGGCAGTGAAATAACCATGCCCAGCAGCGACGCGCCCAGAATAACCTGCATCGGATCAAGGCCCTGCGTGCCCCATTTGGCCACCAGATTCCCCTCGGTCGCGTAGAGCAGCGGCGCCATCAGCGCGATGGGGATGAACGCGGCCATGGCCCTTTCGGGCAGGCTTGCCTCGGGGCCGATCAGCAGCAATATCCCAACAATGCCAAAGCTGAGGCCCAGCACACGGCGCCATGCGAACGTCTCGTTTCCCAGTGCCAGCGCGATGGGTAATGAAAAGAGCGGCACGCTGGCGATGACGATGGCCATGATCCCGCCCGGCAGCTTGGCCGCAGCAAGGTAAAAAAAGATATCGGGCAGCACCGCGCCGCACAACGCGATCATGAGATAGAGCCGCCAATAGCGCTGCCCCAGCTCCAGCCGTTTGCGACGCAGGGCACAGATTGCCCCCAGCAGGGTCACAACGACCACCTCCTGCCAGAATATCAGGCCCAGCGGCTGATGGCCGGTACTGACCGCGATCTTGGCCAGCGGCACGCTCAGCCCCCAGCCCGCGCCCATCGCCAGTAGCACGGCATAAGGGCCCAGATCGCGTGTATTCATGGCCCCGCCTGCGCGAGGCGCCCGCCCTGACGGACCATCTCGATCCGGGTGGCGCGCCCTGTTTTGTCGTCCGTCTCGACATAGACGCCCGACAGCGTCGCCTCACCCATTGCAGGCTGAAAGCGGCCCTTGGGCATCCCGGTGACAAAGCGGCGCAGCGGCTCTTCCTTTTCCATGCCGATGACACTGTTGTAGTCGCCGCACATACCCGCATCGCTGAGATATGCGGTGCCGCCCGGCAGAACCTGCGCATCGGCAGTGGGGATATGCGTATGCGTGCCGACCACCAGCGACGCGCGCCCGTCGCAAAAATAGCCCACGCCCGTCTTTTCGCTGGTCGCCTCGCAATGGATATCAATGATCGCCGCCTGCACGGCCCCGCCCAGAACGTGCGCGCGCAGCACCGCGTCCAGCGCCGAGAAGGGATCGTCGAAGGCCCGCTTCATGAACACCTGCCCCAGCACCTGCGCCACCAGAACCTTGCGCCCGCGCGCGTCGGTGAACACCCGGTGGCCGCGCCCCGGCGCGCCCTTGGCAAAATTGATGGGCCGGATGATGCGCGGCTCGCCTTCGATGGCGCGCAGCATGTCTTTTTGATCGAACGCATGATCGCCCAGCGTGACGCAATCGGCGCCAGCATCCAGAATGCCCTTGGCGTGCTCACCGCTCAGACCCATGCCGCCGGTCGCGTTCTCGCCGTTCACCACGACAAAATCGAGGCCCCAATCAGCGCGCAGTCGCGGCAGCGTTTCCGCAATCGCCCGCCGTCCGCCGCGTCCCATCACATCGCCAAGAAAAAGTAATTTCATGCCCCAACTGTTAGGGCGCGCAGATGCCACGTGCAAGAGCCCAGAGGCATGTGATGCGCTGCGGAGCCAAGGGCGGGATTCGAGTATTTGGAGAACAGTGAAAGTCTGAGGCTTTGCTGCATCTTCTGCCTGAAAATAGCCCGGCGGGAGGCATCGGGATTCAGCGGCACCGGGGTCGTGCAGCCGTGCCTAGCGCGGTGGAAACTCGATCACTTCATCTTCGGTGACGATCATGTCGAGGGGTTGATCGGTGGGCTCCAACGGTAGATCCGCTGCCTCTTGGGCGCCGTATGCATATCCGATGGCGAGAACCGCGCCGCGGGCGCGCAATCGCTCAAGCGTGCGGTCGTAAAAGCCGCCGCCATAGCCCAGCCGTCCGCCTGCGCGATCGAATGCGACCAGTGGCACGATCAGAATCTGGGGCGTGATAAAGTCGTCCACCTCGGGGACACGCGCGCCAAAGGGACCGTCCTTCATTGTGCAACCCGGCGCCCAGCGCGAGAAGATCAACGGCATCCCTTCGCCTTCGATCACCGGTACGCAGACGGGGCCATGCGCCGCCGCCTCTGCCATGGCGGGCAGCGGGTCGATCTCGGTCCGGATGGGCATATAACCGGCAAGCGCAACGCCGCGATAGCCGGCGAGCACCTCAGACAGCCGCCCGGCGGGCGCCGCGCCGCGTGCCTCATGCGCCGCCTTGCGCCGGGCGAAGGCGGCCTTGCGCGCCGCCGCCTTGATCTGTGCCAGATCGCTCACAGCAGGAATATCGTGGCAAGCCCGAGGAACGCCAGAAAGCCGACGACGTCGGTCATCGTCGTCACGAACGTGCCGGATGCCAGCGCTGGATCGATGCCGAACCTGTCTAACGTCAGCGGTACCAGCGTTCCTGCCAGCCCCGCGACCGTCAGATTGATGACCATCGCCGCCGCGATCACGTAGCCCAGTATAGGCGAGCCGAACCACCACAGCCCCATCGTGCCCATAAGCACCGCAAACACCAAGCCATTCAGGAAACCCACGAGGGCCTCACGCCGTATCACGCGCATCGCGTTCGAAGAGGTCAGATCGCGCGCCGCCAGCGCGCGAACAGACACAGTCAGCACCTGTGTGCCAGCATTGCCGCCCATCGACGCAACGATTGGCATGAGGACCGCTACTGCGACGTATTGCGCAATTGTCGCCTCGAACTGCGAAATGACCAGCGCAGCCAGGTTCGCGGTGACCAGATTGACCGCCAGCCAAGGCAGTCGCCGCCGCGCCGTCGCGGCCACGGAGTCCGACAGCGAGCTTTCTTCGTCCACGCCGGCGAGGCGCAGGATGTCTTCCTCGTGCTCGTCATCCAACACGGCCATCGCGTCGTCGATGGTGATGACGCCGACAAGCCGGTCGTTTTCATCCACGACGGGCGCCGAGATCAGGTGATATTGGTTGAACGCATAGGCGACATCGCCCTCGTCCTGCGTCACGGGGATCACGTGAAACGTCTCTTCGACAAGACTGGTCAGCATGACCTCGCGGCGCGATGACATCAGCTTGCCCAGTGTCACGTTGCCAATCGGGTGCAGCTTGGGATCGACGAGGATGATGTGATAGAACTGTTCGGGCAGTTCCTGCTGGTTTCGCATGAAATCAATGGCTTCGCCAACGTTCCAATGTTCTGGGGCCATCACGAATTCGCGCTGCATCAGGCGGCCGGCAGAGTATTCGGGGTAGTTCAGCGACTGGCGCACCGCGATGCGGTCGCTATCCTCCAGAACCTCGAGGATGGCGTTCTGCTGATGATCCTCCAGATCCTCGACCAGATCGACCACATCGTCGCTGTCCAACTCGCGCACGGCGTCGGCCAGCACTTCGGGGCTGAGATACCCCAGCACCTCCTCACGGATTGATTCGTCCAGTTCCGACAGGATGCTGCCGTCGAATTCATCGCCGTAAAGTTCGATTACACGGCGCCGGTCGAACGCGCTGATCTGCTCCAGAAGGTCGGCGATGTCGGCGGCGTGCAGCGGCTCCATTTCTTGGATCAGCTGCGGGCGGTCATTATTGTCTACGGCGTGGACGATCCGCGCAACGGCATTGCGGTCCAGCTCGTAGGCGTCGTCGCCGCGCTCGTCCTCACTGGGCGCATCCGGGGTCATGTCGTCCTGGCTCATCTATCCCTCTCATGCGGCTGCGTTTGGTTCGCGCAGCATTACGCGCAAGGCGCGCGAGAAACAATGCGCCGTAGCGGCGTGACGTGTCGGAAACGCGCTGGATCTTACAAAATAATCGCACCCGCCGTCACCACTCGCAAAATGGCAAAACCGCGCTAAGTGGCGTCTCCAATAAGGAGGATTCTGATGCAGGACACCCCCGCCGCCGCCCGCCATCTGAGCGCTGCCATTGTGGCGATAGATACCGAGTTCGGCGAAGGCTACGCCGCCCGCCACCCCGAGCTGGTAGCTGCCATGGTACAATCGTCGACCATAGAGGCGGCCGTCGCAACAGGGCGCGGAGCGCACAATGAGGCGCTTAGTCTGGCGCAGAGCCTGACCTCGCAGATTTGCGAAACGCTGCTGAGGCTCAAGCCCAAGTTTTTTGGCGGTTGAAACGGATCAGCAGCCGGAGCGACCCAGTACCATGACCCAGATGTTGCCCCCGGTGCGCACCATAGCAAATTCGCGCGCCCCGTCGCTCAGGATATTGCGGCGATGACCCGTCGAGGCCATCCACCCTTCCATCACTTTATCGAGGCTGCCCTGCCCCTGCGCGATATTCTCGGCGATAAAGCAAAAGCCATATCCGGCAGCATGGGCACGATCCCCAATGCCGGACCCGTCCGAACCGGTATGACTGAAAAATCCGTTGGCCTGCATGTCGCGCGCGTGGGCGGCAGCGGCCTGTGTCAACGCCGAACTGACTGTCAGAGGGGGCAGGCTATAGCGCGCGCGAATATTGGCCAATTGGGCGCTGGTGGCGGCGCTTATGTCCTCTACGTTTTGCGCCTGTGCGGAAGGTGCAACAATTAGTGCAAGGCAGATGGCGATAATGAGGCGCATGAATGGGACTCCGGCGAAGATGGACCTTGGGGCCAAGGTTAGTCGTAGCGCGCACAGCCCGCCACCCCAGAGTCGCCCACACGCAACGAAACGTTGTATCACAAGGCGCCAGTTCAAAGGACGTCCGACAGGATCGCCAGTGCCGCCGCGTGCTGCACCGCGGCTGCGGCAGCGACGACGCGCCCGCCCTCATGTGCCGGGCCGCCCTGCCAGTCGGTGACGATGCCGCCCGCCGCCTCTATAACTGCGATGGGTGCGCATATGTCGTAAGGATTCAGCCCCGCCTCGATCACGAGGTCGATTTGGCCCATCGCCAGCAGCGCGTAGGCGTAGCAATCACACCCATAGCGCACCATTCGCGCACCGTCCGCCACACGCGCGAAGGCCGCGCCCTCCTGCGGTGTGCCCACAGTAGGAAAGGTGGTCATCACCGTTGCCTCCGCCAAGGGACGATCGCCGCGAGCGCGCAAGGCGCGCATTCCCATAGGGCCGGACATGGTGCTGCGATCCAATCCGCCTTCGAATCGTTCGGCCATGTAGGGCTGATCTATCATGCCGTAAATCGGGCCAGCCTCATCCGTCACCGCGATCAGAACGCCCCACGTGGGCGTACCGGCCAGAAAGCCTCGCGTGCCGTCAATTGGGTCCAGCACCCAAGTCAGCCCGCTGGTGCCGGGGCTTGCGCCGAACTCCTCTCCGAGGATGGCGTCGTGCGGACGCAAGGTCGACAGGACGTCCCTCATCGCGCGTTCAGCAGCTTGATCGGCGGCTGTCACGGGATCAAAATCGCTTTCGGTTCGCGCGCCGGGCACATGTTTGTTTTCGGCGGCGAGGCCATCCAAACGAAAATACGGCAGGATTGCACCACGTGCCGCATCGGCCGCCGCATGAGCGGCGCCGATGATTTGCTCAATGTCGTCCTGACTGCGCAACGCAGACACCTCATGCCACTGGAATGCAGCGTGAATAGGCCCGCACGGAGCGTATCACAAGGCCGTCATGACACGCCCGTCGGGCAAACGACCTGTTCAGGCGACGTCGCTAAGCACGCGCGCAAGATCGAACAAGCGTCGCCGCTGATTTTCCGGAATGGCATAGTAAGAGCGCACGAGGTCCAGCGCCTCTTTGTCACCCAGCAAGTCAGCAGGACCGCCGCGCGTCTTTTCCTGAGATGTGGCAGACGCCTGCGCCGCCTCAATCCCTTCAAAGAAGAAGCCGACATCAACCTGCATCGAGCCCGCAATATCCCAAAGCCGCGATGCGCTGACGCGGTTCGCGCCCGTCTCGTACTTCTGGATCTGCTGGAACTTGATGCCGACGCTCTCGGCAAGCTGCTGCTGTGTCATACCGACCAGCCAACGGCGGTGTCTGATACGCTTCCCGACATGGACGTCAACATCATGGGGCATCGAATAATCCTTTTTTTAACCAAGTGGCGTGTGTTTACCCTGTCGTCGGGCACTGAGATGCGGATACGCATTCCCGCCAAAATCATGAAGTGGGATACCAGCGAAATATTAACATCCAAAGCTCACATTACAAGAAATTTTCTAAGCGATAAGGTGATTGGTTAAAATTTAATCAATTATAACGTGTAGCACTAACCCGCTCCAAACGACCCGATGCCGTTTGACAGCGCCGCCTGATATCCACTAGGGCATGCAGTGGTCCGGTGCGGCGCCAAGACGCGGAGCGTCATGAAGAGAGGTCTAAACACATGACAATGAACGCTTTTATAGTAAAATCGCACGATGCGCCTCCCGCGCTCGTTAGCTGCGATCTGCCTCAGCCCGGGCCCGGCCAACTGCGCCTGCGCATCCATGCCTGCGGACTTAACTTTGCCGATCTACTTATGATCAAAGGGCGCTATCAGGACACGCCAGCCCTGCCTTTCACCCTCGGGATGGAGGTCTCGGGCGTGGTTGATGCGCTCGGCGACGGCGTGGATGGGCCCGCCCCCGGCACGCGGGTGGCCGTCTATGGTGGTCAGGGCGGGCTGGCCGACTACGGCTGCTTTGACGCCGCTCGCGCCTTGGCGCTGCCGGACGCGATGAGCTACGAGGCCGCCGCCGCCTTTCAAATCGCTTACGGCACGTCCCATCTTGCGCTGGCGCACCGCGCGCGATTGCTGCCCGGCGAGACGCTGTTGGTGCTGGGCGCAGCTGGCGGCGTTGGCCTGACTGCGGTGGAAATCGGGCGCGCGATGGGCGCGCGCGTCATCGCTTGCGCACGTGGCAAGGACAAGCTGGAGGCGGCGCGCGCAGCAGGCGCGCATCATCTGATCGACAGCGAGACGGACGATATCCGCGCGATCTGCAAGGATCTGGGTGGCGCCGATGTGGTCTATGATCCGGTCGGTGGCGATCAGTTCACTGCCGCCTTTCGCGCCTGCCGCCCCGAGGCGCGCATCCTCACCATCGGTTTTGCCAGTGGCGAGGTGCCAACGATCCCAGCCAACCACCTGCTGGTCAAGAACCTGACCGTGATGGGCCTTTATTGGGGTGGGTATCTGACCTTTGCACCCGAATTGCTGACTGGATCCCTCGCCACGCTGCTCAATTGGGCCGCCGAGGGGCGCATCGCACCGCGCGCACATCACACCTACCCGTTAGAGCGCGCTGCGGAGGGGCTGGAGCTGCTACGCGCGCGCAAATCCACCGGCAAGGTCGTGGTGACGATGGGCTAATCCGCGTCGCTCAGGACGCCACCGCCAGCGCAGAAGCACCAAAGCGCTGCCGCACAACGGCCGCCAACTGCGTCACCAGTTCGCTCTGCGGGGTGGCGGCGCCATACATATTGATCTTTTGCTCTCCCAGATCAGGCAGGCCCGCGTGTTGCGGAACCGGTTCCAGATGGTGCGACGCTGTCCCTTCCAGCATCGCCGTCACCGCCAAATCGGCGCTGACGGTCGCCTCGATCGCACCGTCCGAAGCCGAGTCGATCGCACTTTCCCAATCGATATTGGCGTCGTCCAGAAGCCGGATGGCCTTGGGGCGAAACAGGCAGTTGCGGCAGGTAGCGATGCGCAGCGGGCGCTGCTTCCACGCCGTTCCGCCCTTCGCGCCGTAAAAGCGAAGTGGCACCTCGGTCAGCGTCTCGCCGCCGGGACCAACCATGGTTTCGGTCGTAAGGATCAAGTCGATCTCGCCCTTGCCATGCGACTCCAGCAGTAGACTGGTAAATAGCGAACTAAGGTGCACACGCACGCGCGGAAATGCGGCGTTGAACTGCTTTAGAACGCGGGGAATCACCGGATGGATGATGTCATGCGGCACGCCGAACGTCACTTCTCCCTCCCAAACCTGATCAGTGAGACGCCCGACAACCTCGTCGTTCAGCGCGACCAGACGGCGCGCATATCCCAGCATCTGCTCGCCCGAGGGTGTCAGCGCGATGCGCCTGCCGGTGCGATCCAGCAGGCCAAGACCCAGCAGATCCTCCAACCGCTTGAGCTGCATCGAGACCGCCGATTGCGTCAGGTTCAGCATTGCGGCGGCGCGGGTGACGCCCCCCTGATCAGCCACCGCCACAAATGAGCGCAACGTCGTCATGTCAAGATTTCTCATTCATCACCATCCTTGATGCTTGGGTCCATGAACATTCATTTCCAATATCCATCATACTCTGCCACATATATCAACAGATCAAATGCTTCTCACACAATGCATCACGAAAACAGAAGGATTCCCGCCATGACCATGCTCGTCCACACCCGCACCGACACCACCGCGCGCAAGCTGCCGCTTGGGTCGATGATCGCGCTTTACCGCTCGCGTCGGGCCTTGGCCGGGCTGGATGCGGATGCGCTGGCGGATGTCGGCCTGACCGCTGCCGAGGCCCGGATAGAGGCGCGCCGCTCCTTCTGGGATATGCCCCGCGCGTGGCGGCCCACCCGCTGCTGACACTGACAATGTCAGAAAGCAGCGATGCGCCCTGCAATAGGCGCAAAACCACGAGCGAAAAGCCTTGAATTAACGCGCCAGCCCCCCGATATTGTACGCAAAGGTCCACAACGGGACCCAGCTTTATCAAATCGGAGGCACAGATGGCTGAATACAACACGATCCGGACGGCAGGTGGGACCCGCACAGCCGCGATCGATCAGGGCCTGCGCGCCCATATGAATAAGGTCTACAGCACGATGTCGGTCGGCATGTTGCTGACCTTCTTGACCGCTTGGGCCGTCGGCAACAACGCCTACATGATGGAGACGCTGTTCACCGGCTTCACCCGCTATATCGTGATGTTCGCACCGCTGATCATGGTTTTCGCGTTTGGCGCTGTCATCAACAAGCTGTCGGCAGCCGCCGCGCAGTTGTTTTTCTATGCCTTTGCCGCCGTCATGGGCGTCTCGATCAGCTACATCTTTATCATCTTCACCGATTTCTCGATCGCTCAGGTCTTTCTGACGACCGCAATCGCCTTTGCCGGTCTGTCCCTCTGGGGTTACACGACCAAAAAGGACATCTCGGGCTGGGGCAGCTTCCTGATCATGG
Organism: Roseovarius sp. Pro17; assembly: GCF_035599575.1. NCBI lineage: Bacteria > Pseudomonadati > Pseudomonadota > Alphaproteobacteria > Rhodobacterales > Roseobacteraceae > Roseovarius > Roseovarius sp. Pro17. The sequence goes on along the minus strand of NZ_CP141179.1, from coordinate 1,170,149 downwards.
GCCTGATCGGCTTGGTCGTGGCAATGGTCATCAACATCTTCCTCGGCTCGCCGGCGGTCATGTTCGCGATCTCGATCATCGGAGTGTTGATCTTTGCGGGCCTCACTGCCTACGACACGCAGTCGATCAAGAATGAGTATCTGGCCCACGCGCACAATGGCGACAGCGAATGGCTGGGCAAGTCGGCAATCATGGGCGCACTGCGCCTCTACCTCGACTTCATCAACATGTTCATGTTCCTGCTGCAGTTGATGGGCAACCGCGAGTAAGCAGCCTTGAATTAGATCTATTGGGAAGGCCGGCCCGCAGGGTCGGCCTTTTTCGTCGAGGATGCGTCTATTACGGGCCGGCATTTCGCGCAGCCGTGACTAGGATATCACGCACAGCGCCCGCATCCGGGATATTCTCGAAGAGGACTGGAACGGTCAAACGTCCCAAAAGGACCGGCCAGCCGGGATGAATGAGACCCCACCCCAACGGCTGAACAGCCTCCCCCGACAGGGCCGATCCCACCTGGACCGCTTCCAGCGGCCACAGCTTTACGATGGGAAAACTCCATTCGGGATGCAGCGGGCAAGAGACAAAGTATCGCCGCCGGCGCAGCAGCGGATCGCGCCCGTGCCTGCACACAATGGCGCGCCGGTCCGTCACAGCGTAGTCCAAACTGCCCAGCACATACGCGCGGGTGCTGATCATGTAGTACGCATAGAGGACGAAACAGAGCGTGACAGCCCCATAGACCCAGGCCGCCTCCCACGCGCCGAAGGATCCGTCCGCCGGGATGAATGGCACGCTGATCCACATGATGGCGATCCCGGCACCGAATGCCGCGTACCAGACCGGTTCGTGCCCGACCAATTGCCAAGTTCGGGCACCATAGACTGGACGTCCTGTCCAATACAGCCGCTCTCCGGGAGCCAAAATATCGCTCCAATCCACATCTGCGGATCTTCCCGCCATCATCTGTGACCACTCCTGCGCAGCACTGTCCGTTCCAACGCAAAAGGCCGCGCTCATCTAGCGCGACCTTTCAAAATACATAGCTCAGGCAGATCTTACTTGATCTTGCCTTCCTTGTACTCGACATGCTTGCGCACGACGGGATCATATTTCTTGAGTGCCATCTTTTCGGTCATCGTGCGCGCGTTTTTCTTGGTCACATAGAAGTGGCCCGTGCCCGCGGTCGAATTCAGGCGGATCTTGATTGTGGTCGGCTTCGCCATGTTTCATCTCCTGCGACGGGCAGCCGGGCTGCCGGTAAATACGTTTGACTGCCTTTTAACGCCGCCGCCCCCCGAGTCAACCACCATTGCGACATTCCCGTGGACGAAGGCCCTGGTATTTTCTTGGGTCAAATAGCCCAACCCCGCAATCGCCTGCGTGCGCGTTACCCGTGACATCGTGGGCCGGGAAAATCCCCGGCGCTTTCTGCATCCAGCCCCGAAAATGCGCGGAGGGCCTATAAGCCGGATTCTGTCCAGAGCAAGCCGTAACCTGCCCTTGGATGACCATTCATCTAAAGACGATGTTACCACCGCCCCTTTGGCTGCCAACCCGGACCGCCGGGCCAAGACGTGCCTGCGGGCGGTATCGACCTAGGCCGACCTGCCCCGCGCGCGGTCCCTATTTGGCATTGCTCCCGGTGGGGCTTGCCGTGCCAGTGCTGTTGCCAGCCCCGCGGTGGGCTCTTACCCCACCGTTTCACCCTTACCCGCGTGCTTCGCCGTGGCGAAGTGCAGGCGGTTTCTTTTCTGTGGCGCTTTCCCTCGGGTTACCCCGGCCGGGCGTTACCCGGCACCGTTGTCTTGTGGAGTCCGGACTTTCCTCCCACGGTGAAACCTTGCGGTTTCCCCATAAGCGGCCATCCGGCCCTCCGCGCAATTCGCAGTTAAGCACCCTGCCCGCCCCGGTCAACGGGAAAGCGCGCAGTTATATTGGCCAGCACGGCCATGTCGCCAGCGTCCAGTGGCCCACGCGCCCAAGGCCGCCAGCGCAGGCGCAGCGCAGTCAGCACCGCCTCGTCGCTGAACTCGGCACCATAGCCCACTTGCGCACTCAGATCGCGGAACCGGGATAGATCCGCTGCGGCACCGGCCTGCGGCCATATCGCCAATCCCTGCATGGCCAGCCGACGCCAGTCGAAATGCGGGCCGGGATCGTCCTTGCGATCCGGCGCTATGTCGGAATGACCGATGACCCGCTCGGGCGGAATATGCCAGCGCGCCATGATGCCCGGCAACAACCGCTCCAGCATATGCATCTGAGGCTCGGGAAACGGATGGTTGCCGCGACTGGCCAGCTCAATCCCGATCGAGCGGGAGTTGACGTCGCTTACCGCACCCCAGCGGCCCTGCCCCGCGTGCCAGGCGCGCGCGGCCTCATCCACCAGCTGCCACAGCCTGCCATCCTCGCTGATGACGTAGTGACAGGATACCTGCGCGTCCGGATCGCACAGTCGCGCGACCGCCGCGTCGGCGCTCTGCATATTGGTGAAATGGACCACGATGATATCGGGCTCGACCCCGCCGCGCCGCGCCCCCACGTTGGGCGACGGCTGCCAGACGACATCCGGCAAGTCCGCGTCAATGCGAGGGCTCACGCCCGATCAACCGCCTGCGGCCTTGCGAAAGGGGCGCGGATCCCACGAACAGGCAAAACCGTCGCCATCGGGGTCCAGTCCGAGGCGGTCCCGCTCTGGCCCGCCTTTGGACAGAAACTCAATCTGCGCCAGATCCGGACCGGAATAGGCCGCGCAATTGCGCTCGGACTTAACCTGTTTGTTCAGCCCTACGCGCCGATAAATTTGCGTGCCGGGCGCATGTTTACTGCTGAGGGCGTAGGCCACGATATTCGGCGCCTCGCCGCCACTGCGACTGGGCAGCGCCTCAACCGATGCGACTTCGTATTGCTGACGCGCCGCCGCAACGCGCGCGGCATCATCCTCGATTGAGCGGGTTCCACTAACCGCGTCAAAGTTGTTCTCGACCGAAATACCGGGACTGTTGGTGATCTGCGATGCGGGATTTGCTGCCCCCGCCTGCACGATGGGCTTGCCTGAATTGCCCGCCAGACTCTGGGGGTTGGTGCCCAGCGCTGCACGGGTCTGCGCCACCAGATCATCAGAATCGCTTCCGCCGCCAATGGGCGTCGACGTGACGGCGTCAGGCGCAGGCAGCGCCCTGCCCGCCAACTGCGCATCGCGCTTGGTCTGATATTCGGCATAGTTGCCAAACCCGACGCCCGCGCCGCTGTCCGGCGCGCTATCAGGGATAGAGGTTCCGCAGGCGGCCAGCGCCAAAAGGGCCACACTCGTCGTCAGAAGTCGCATGTTCACGTTCGCCTCGCTCAGGTATCGGCGGGACCTACCACCATTTTTGCGGCTTGGCTACAAATCCGGCGGCCCGCTCCAGCGCGTAGGCGCAATTCAGCAGATCGCCTTCTTCCCACGGACGCCCGATCAGTTGCAGCCCCAAGGGAAGCCCCTGCGCGTCCTGCCCCGCTGGAACTGTAACGCCCGGAAGGCCGGCAAGGTTCACCGTAACAGTAAAAACGTCGTTCAGATACATCTGAACAGGATCGGCGCTGGCCATTTCACCGAGGCCGAACGCGGCGCTGGGGGTCGCTGGCGTCAGAATCGCATCGACGCCGGCCTCGAATACCTGCTCAAAATCGCGCTTGATCAGTGTGCGCACTTTGCGCGCGCGATTGTAATAAGCGTCGTAAAAGCCTGCGGAGAGAACATAGGTACCAATCATCACACGGCGCTGCACCTCGGCGCCGAACCCTTCTGCGCGGGTTTTCTCATACATCTCGGTAATGCCATCGCCCGGCGCCAGCTTGGCCCGGTGACCGTAGCGCACGCCATCATAGCGAGCGAGGTTGCTGGATGCCTCGGCGGGCGCAATGACGTAGTAGGCAGGCAGCGCATATTTGGTGTGCGGCAGGGAAATGTCGCGCACTTCGGCACCTGCGTCCTTTAGCATTGCCGTGCCATCGGCCCATAGTTTTTCGATCTCGGCAGGCATCCCGTCCATGCGGTACTCTTTGGGGATGCCGATCACTTTGCCGCGAACATCGCCCGACAGCGCCGCCTCGAAATCCGGCACCGGGATGTCGGCGCTGGTGCTGTCCTTGGCGTCGTAGCTGCACATCGCGCCCAGCATGATCGCCGAATCGCGCACTGTTTTCGTCATGGGTCCGGCCTGATCGAGGCTAGAGGCAAAGGCGACGACCCCCCAGCGCGAGCAGCGCCCGTAGGTCGGCTTGATCCCGGTTATGCCGGTAAAGGCCGCTGGCTGGCGGATCGAGCCGCCCGTATCGGTGCCGGTCGCGCCGAGGCACAGATCGGCGGCGACAGCGGCAGCCGAGCCACCGGACGAGCCGCCGGGTGTTAGCTGAGCATCGTCGTTTCCGCGCCGCCAAGGATTCACGACGTTACCGTAAACGCTGGTCTCGTTGGACGAGCCCATGGCGAATTCGTCCATGTTCAACTTGCCCAGCATGACCGCGCCTGCATCAAACAGATTCTGCGTTACAGTCGATTCGTATTCGGGCGTGAACCCCTCCAGGATGCCACTGCCCGCTTGGCTCGGCACGCCTTTGGTGCAAAACAAATCCTTTATCCCCAGCGGGATGCCGCACATCGCGGGCGCATCACCGCGCTTTAGTCGCGTGTCGGCGGCAGCGGCCATCTCGCGCGCCAGATCGGGCGTCTCATGCACGAACGCGTTCAGTGCGCGCGCACCCTCGATTTCAGTCAGGCACGCCTCGGTCAGCTCGGCACTGGTGACGTCACCCTTGCGCAGCGCATCGCGGGCTTCGGCAATCGTCAGCTTGTTCAGATCAGACATCATTCCACCACTTTCGGCACAGCAAAGAACCCCTCGCGCGCATCAGGCGCATTCGACAGCACTTTCTTTTGCTGATCGCCATCTGTCACAGTGTCGGCGCGACGCGGCAGGCGCATGGGCGTGACGGAGGTCATCGGCTCAACGCCCTCAACATCCACCTCGCCCAGTTGCTCGATAAAGCCGAGGATAGTGTTGAAATCATCCACCAGCGCAGGCAGCGCATCCTCTTCGACGCGAATACGGGCCAGCTTGGCCACACGGGCGGCGGTGCTTGTGTCAATCGACATGGGGACGATCCTTCGCAATTGGGCGTTGCCCCGCGTTTAGCGCCCGCCCGGTTCGTGTGCAAGTATCCGCACGGAACCCATGCCGCGCACTATGCGCTGTGCTAAAGCGTTTCGCCTTTGACCTGAGGCACTCAGCTAAGGCGAAACGCGCGCAACGTTGATATGTCGCGCGCGTTTCGCGAAAATCTGTGATTCAGGTTTGTCGCGAAACGCTTTAACATGACCACAACAGCGCCAAAGGAGAATGTCATGAAGATCATCTGGCTTGGACACAGTTCATTTCGTATCGAATGGGGCGGGCAGACCCTGCTGATCGACCCGTGGCTGAACGGCAATCCGATGCTGCCTGAGGCACGTCACGACGAGGCGACCAAGGGCGCCACGCATATCCTGCTGACCCATGCGCATTTCGACCATGCGTCAGATACTCTGGACCTCGCCCGCAAGCTGAAAATCCCGGTCGTCGGGCAGTTCGACCTGATGAGTCACTGGGCCGAGCATGAAAACATCGAGACGGTCGGATTTAACAAGGGTGGCACGGTCGATCTGGGCGGCGTGCGCGTCACGATGGTCCACGCGACCCACTCCAGCAGCTTTGCCGGGCCGAATGGCCCTCATGTGGCAGGCAGTGAGTGCGGCTTTATGATCGAACACGACGGGCGCACAATCTATGTTAGCGGCGACACCGACGTTATGGCCGACATGGGCGTCTTTCAGGCGCTGCATCGGCCCGAGGTCGGTATCCTCTGCGCAGGCGGGCATTTCACCATGGACATGCGCCGCGCAGCCTATGCCGCCAAGACCTTCTTTGATTTCAAGACGGTAATCCCTTGCCACTACCGCACCTTCGACGCGCTAGAACAGTCAGCCGAGGCATTGGTGACCGCCCTGCCCGGCGTGAACGTGATCGAGCCACAAGTCATGGAGGCAATTGACCTCTGAGGTCGGGATTTGGAATTTTCAAACCATCACTCGCGCTTTGAGGCAAAAAATGCCTTTAGCAAAGCCTCGCTTTCCTCCGCAGCAATCCCGTCGTAAACCTCAGGCTTGTGGTGCGCTTGCGGGTGGCTGAATACCCGTGCGCCATGCAAAACGCCGCCCGATTTCGGATCGATCGCACCGAAATAGACTGCCTTCAGGCGGGCGGCGGCTATGGCGGCGGCGCACATCGCGCAAGGCTCAAGCGTGACGTAGAGGGTGTGACCCATCAAACGCTCGCTCCCCGCAGCGGCGCAGGCGGCGCGAATAGCCAGAATCTCGGCGTGGGCGGTCGGATCGCTCAGTTCGCGGGTGCGGTTGCTGCCGCGCGCGACGATATTGCCTGCGCTGTCCAGCATCACGGCGCCCACCGGCACCTCGCCGCGGGCGGCGGCGGCGCGGGCCTCGGCAAGCGCGGCGTCCATATGACTGGTAAAGCTCATGCACCCTTTGTTGCCCCGCGATAGACGCTTTCGCAAGGCCCGCATATGGGCTATGCCGCGCTCATGAGCAAAGACGCCCCTTCCCCCGGCACGACCCCGCCCCCCGGCGAACGCATCGCCAAAGTTATCGCGCGCGCTGGCATCGCCAGCCGCCGCGAGGCAGAGCGCCTGATCGAAACCGGTTGCGTTACCGTCAACGGCAAGGTCATCGACCGCGCTGCGCTGAACGTGACGCCTCAGGACCGCGTCACCGTGAATGGCAAAACGCTGGGCGCGCCCGAGCCTGCGCGCCTCTGGCTTTATCACAAGCCCTCTGGCCTCGTGACAACCAACAGTGATGAGCAGGGCCGCGTCACCATATTCGACGAGCTGCCCGACGATCTGCCGCGCGTAATGACAGTGGGCCGACTGGATATCACATCCGAGGGACTGCTGCTGCTGACCAACGACGGCGGCATCAAGCGCAAGCTGGAATTGCCCAGCACCGGCTGGCTGCGCAAGTACCGCGTGCGCGTGAATGGCCGCCCGACCGACGCCACCTTTGCGCCGCTGCGCGAGGGTCTGGTGCTGGATGGTGAGCGGTTTCAACCGATGGCCGTGTCGCTGGACCGCCAGCAGGGCGCGAACGCATGGATCACCTGCGCCATTCGCGAGGGCCGCAACCGCGAGGTGCGACGCGCGATGGAGGCCGTCGGTCTGACCGTCAACCGCCTGATCCGCGTCAGCTATGGCCCCTTTCAGCTAGGCCAGCTAAAGCCCGGAGCCGTCGAGGAAATCCGCGCGCGCGTGCTGCGCGACCAACTGGGGCTGGACCCCGAAACCGAGGCGCAGCCAGCCCTCAAGCCCAAGCCGCGCCCCCGCCGCACGGGTTCGTCGCTGGCAGGCAAGCCCGGCCCGGCACAACCCGACCCTTCCCGGCCCAGCCCTGCCCGACCCGGTGCGCCCAAGGGCGGCAAATCAGGCGGGGCGCGGTCTGCAAAGCCGGATCATGTCAACAAACCGGGTGCTGGCCGCTCAGCTAAACCTGCTCATGGTGCCAAGCCAGGCGCGGGCCGCAATGCCAAGCCGGCCGAAGGCGGCAAGCCCGGCCCAAAGGGGGGCAAACCCACCCCGCGCAAACCAACCATACGCCGCCGCAATCGGGATTAACGTGGGAACCATTCCCTGCCGGATCGCTTTGTTATCGGCGCGCAGCGCAGTTTGCCTGCCCGCCTGAGCCGTAAATTACAGACCACCATACCTTTTCCTGATGACGGAGCGCATAATGGCCGACCTGCTGACCATCGAAAATCTGGGCAACCTCATAATGCTATGTTTTCTGCAAGCGGTCCTCGGCTTTGACAACCTACTCTACATCTCTATTGAATCGCAGCGCGCGCCAGTGGCTCATCAACGCTCGGTCCGGTTTTGGGGTATCATCATCGCCGTGGTGCTGCGGGTCGTGCTGCTGTTTATCATGGTTCATCTGATCGACCTGCTGGCCGAGCCGTTCTATATCTTTGCATGGACGGGCGTCATCGAGGGCGCGGTGAATTTCGCCACCTGCGTGTTCATCATCGGCGGCATCTTCATCATGTATACCGCCGTCAAAGAAATCGGTCACATGCTGACGATCGAGCATCTGGGCGACGATATCAGCGCCAAATCGGGCAAGTCTGCCGTGCGGGTCGTCATGCTGATCGTGATGATGAACCTCGTGTTCTCATTCGATTCGGTGCTGTCGGCGCTGGCGATTACCGATGTTTTCGCCATCCTCGCGACCGCGATCATCCTGTCGGGCGTGGCCATGCTGCTGCTGGCCGATACCGTCACCGAGTTCCTGAAAAAGAACCGGATGTATGAGGTGCTGGGCCTCTTTATCCTGCTAATCGTCGGCGTCGTCCTGTTGGGCGAGGCGGGACAGGCGGCGGCACATGCGATGCATGACGACACGATGGCGCTGCACCTGTTTGGTTATGAACTGATCCCGATGTCCAAGACGACGTTCTATTTCAGCGTCGTTGTTCTGGTCGCGGTCGAGGTGCTTCAGTCGGGCTATACCCGCAAGCTGAACGCGCAGCGCCGCACTGCGGCCCGGCACTGAGCCAAACTTGGCTGCGCGGTTGCCTCTGGTAACGGCGCGGCGCATCCCCTACTTTCCCCTTGCGCATAAATGCGTGTAAAGGAGCGGTAACACGGCATGGCACGGCTTTTGCTATTGATCCTTCTGCTCTGCGCCATCGTGGCGCTGATCGGAGCGGCGGCTGCGGCATGGACCCGCGCCGCGCGCGAGGGCCAAACACTGGCGCGCGATCTGACGTCGACCGGAGGAAGCGGTATGGAACGGATAAGTTATGCAGCGCTGATCCTGCTGATGCTGGGTGTAACCAGCGGCCTCTTGGGGGGACTTTGATCCCATGGCGCAGCGGTTCGGCGGCAAATTCAGCCCGGATGGGAACGACAACGACACCAAGGCGCCCGTAGCGCAGCGCCACCGCGTAGATCCTGCGGGCGCGCGCGCGAACCTCATGTTCGTGCCTGCCGCTGTCGTGCTGTTCACCTCTCTCGCTGCCGGGGCGGCGGGACTGGCACTGGGCGCGACTTCGGCCGCCGTTTTGGCGCTGTCGGCGTGGCTTTTGCGTGGCGGCCTGCGCGCCGAAGCGGCCTACGCCGAGCGCAAAGTGGCCCGCCGCCCCGGCATCCCGCGCAAGATATTTTCGTCGGCGCTCGCCGGTATCGGGATCGCGCTGGCGGCCCTGTCGGGCGATGGCAGCGTGATCGCCGCAATCCTCTATGGCGCAGTCACCACCGGCCTGCATATCGCCGCCTTTGGCGTCGACCCGCTACGCGACAAGGGAATGGAGGGCGTCGACACCTTTCAGCAGGACCGCGTTGCGCGCACCGTCGAGCAGGCCGAGGCGCTGCTGGCGCAGATGTCGGATGCCATCCTGCGCGCCCGCGACCGCAGGCTGGAGGACCGCGTCGCACGTTTTCAAACCACGGTGCGCGAAATGTTGCGCACGCTGGAAGAAGACCCGCGCGACCTGAGCGCTGCGCGCCGTTATACTGGCGTTTATTTGATGGGAGCACGCGACGCGACGATCAAGTTCGCCGATGTCTATACTCGCAAGCAGGACACGACTGCGCGGTCCGACTATCTCGCGCTGCTTGACGATCTAGAAGAGAATTTCGCCGCCAAGACGCAAAAACTGCTACAGAATAATCAGGGCGAGCTTGAGGTCGAGATCACCGTACTACGCGACCGGCTGGAGCGCGAAGGCGTTCATCTGCCCCGAACAACTACCACCCAAGAGGATCTATAATGCCCCAATCCGTGCGCCAAAAAGCCGAAGCCAGCCTTGCCGAAGTCACCGAAGTCAGCCAGCGCATCCTGCCCGCGCCGCAGGACGCGAACGCCATCGTGCCGCTGAAAGACGCAGACAAGCCCGCCAGCGCCGAAATCAAGCGTCGCATGGCCGAGATCGACATCGAAGACACGCAATCCATCGTGTCCTTTGGATCGGCTGCGCAGGCGGAATTGCAGGAAATATCGCAAGCCATGCTGCAAGGCGTGCGCAACAAGGATGTCGGCCCCGCCGGAGACTCCCTGCGCGGGATAGTCACCACCATTCGCGGCTTTTCCGTTTCGGAGCTGGACGTGCGCCGCGAGCGGTCATGGTGGGAAAAGCTGCTGGGTCGCGCCGCCCCATTTGCCAAGTTCACCGCCCGTTTCGAAGAGGTGCAGGGTCAGATCGACAAGGTGACGGATGATCTGCTGCGCCACGAACACGTGCTGCTGAAAGACATCAAATCGCTCGACATGCTCTATGACCGCACGCTGACATTCTACGACGAACTGGCCCTTTATATCGCCGCCGGCGAGGAAAAGATCCGTCTGCTGGACACCAAGACCATTCCCGCCAAGGAGGCCGAGGTCAAAAAGGCCCCCGAGGACGATCAGGTCATGAAGGCGCAGGAACTGCGCGACCTGCGCGCCGCCCGCGACGATCTGGAACGGCGCGTGCACGACCTGAAACTGACACGGCAGGTGACGATGCAATCGCTGCCGTCGATCCGCCTCGTTCAGGAAAACGACAAATCTCTGGTCACCAAGATCAATTCGACCCTCGTCAACACCGTGCCATTGTGGGAGACGCAGCTGGCCCAAGCCGTCACCATCCAGCGCAGCGCCGAGGCCGCTGATGCCGTACGCGGCGCCAATGACCTGACTAACGAATTGCTCACGTCCAACGCCGCCAACCTGCGCCAGAGCAACAAGGTCATCCGCCAAGAGATGGAGCGCGGCGTCTTTGATATCGAGGCTGTGAAAAAGGCCAACGCCGACCTTATCGGCACCATTCAAGAGAGCCTCCAGATCGCGGACGAGGGCAAGGCCCGCCGCGCCGCCGCCGAGGAGGATCTGAAAAAGATGGAGAGCGAGCTGCGCGACACCCTCGCCTCTGCCAAGGCACGCAAGACCGGCCTTGGCGAAACGGTCGGCACGGCGACAAAGGGCTAATCGGTCATGCGGTCAGGCGGTATCCTCAGGGCGCTTTGCGGCGCGGCGGGCCTCGCGGCGATCGCCGCTTGCACCGATATGCCGTCGCCCTCCACGACACCGCAGGCCCGTCCGGCCGGTTTGAAACCCCCTGCCACCCCGCCTGACGCGGGCCCGTCCGAGCGCAGCCAGATCCTCGCCGCGCATTATGCGCGCGTCGAGTCCGGGCTGATTGCACAGGGCCTCTTGCGCACCGGCGGTGGGGGGGTCGACACGCCCTATACCGACACCGACCTTATGCGCAATTTCGAGGCCATCGTCTTTCACGACGAATATGCGCGCGACCGCGGCCTGACCCCGGCAGACGGGCGCGCGGGCGGTCTGCGCAAATGGACCGAGCCTGTGCGCATGAACGTCGAATTCGGCACCTCAGTGCCACGCGCACAGCGCGACACCGATCGCGCGATGGTCTCCGATTACGCCGCGCGCCTCGCCCGCGTCACTGGCCATCCGATCAGTGCGAATGCCGGTTCGAACGCCAATTTCCACGTCCTGTTCATGGGCGAGGACGACAGAGGGCAAGCAGTTGAACGCATTCGCACTCTGGTGCCAAACATCAGCCCCGCCTCACTGGATCTATTCAACAATCTGCCGCGCTCAATCCATTGTCTGGTCGTGGCATTTTCGGGCAATAACAACGACTACACCTATCGGCGCGCCATCGCCTTCATCCGATCCGAGCACCCTGACCTGCTGCGCCGCTCCTGCGTGCATGAGGAACTGGCGCAGGGTCTGGGCCTTGCCAATGACAGCCCGCGCGCGCGGCCCTCAATCTTTAACGACGATGATGAATTCGCGCTGCTGACCACCCATGACGAAGAGCTGCTGCGCCTGCTCTATTCGCCGCGCCTGAAACCGGGGATGAGTTTTGACATCGCGCGCCCCATCCTGACCCAACTGATCGCCGAGCGACGCGGCGGGTCCAGCTAACGCATCCCCGACAACGGTATATTTGCACCTATCGCCTAATCCGACCGTCGCGACCCGCATATTCGGCCTCAATCAGGGATGCGGTTGCGGCAAATCTAGGCGGCGTGCAGTTTGATCGGGCCTACACCGACAATTCCGACGGACCGGAACTCGACAGCGTCGGCGACGGCACCGCCACGCAGGAGGACCAGTTCGTTTCATTCATCAACGATTCGGGCAGCTTCATGGATATCTCTGGCTGGCAGATTTAGGCGCATTGGGGCGGGATGCCCGGTCTGCGCCGCGCGAGGGCCACCCCGCCGGGCCCCTTGCGGACCGAGGCCACCCGCCCGTTCTTCGGCGCGGCTGCCGCACGCAAGATGCTGGCGACACGCCCTGCAGGCAAATGCTTGGCACCGCCGGACAAACATGCTTCACTCCCGCGCGAACAAGAGCGACTGAGGGGCACCGCGCCATGGGTATCTTCGACTTTCTGACCGGCGAATTCATCGACGTCATTCACTGGACCGACGACACTCGCGACACGATGGTCTGGCGGTTCCAGCGCGAGGGCCACGAGATCAAGTATGGAGCCAAGCTGACCGTGCGCGAGGGGCAGGCCGCCGTTTTCGTCCACGAGGGACAGTTGGCGGATGTCTTCACCCCCGGCCTCTACATGCTCGAAACCAACAACATGCCGGTGATGACGACCCTCCAGCATTGGGATCACGGCTTCAAAAGCCCGTTCAAGTCCGAGATCTACTTCGTCAACACGACCCGCTTTAACGATTTGAAATGGGGCACCAAAAACCCGATCATGATGCGCGATCCGGAATTCGGCCCTACCCGCCTGCGCGCCTTCGGCACCTATACTGTGCGCGTCGCCGATCCCGCTGTTTTCCTGCGCGAGATTGTCGGTACCGACGGCGAATTCACCCAGGACGAGATCAGCTTTCAGATCCGCAACATCATCGTGCAGGAGTTTTCCCGCGCCATCGCCGTCTCGGGCATCCCCGTGCTCGACATGGCAGCCAACACCGCCGATCTGGGCAAGCTGGTGGCAGACGCGATCAGCCAGACGGTGGCAAATTACGGCCTGACCATCCCCGAACTTTATATCGAGAACATTTCGCTGCCCCCCGCCGTGGAAAAGGCACTGGACAAACGCACGTCCATGGGGCTCGCAGGCGATCTGGGCGCCTATACGCAGTATTCCGCCGCCGAGGCGATGACCGACGCGGCGAAAAACCCCTCCGGCGGTGGCATGGGTGCTGGTCTCGGCATGGGGATGGGTATGGCGATGGCCCAACAAATGAGCGGCCAGTCCGGCCCATGGGGCGCGCGCCCCGCGCAAGCTCCACAATCGCCACCACCGCCGCCTCAGCCCGAACGTGTCTGGCATATCGCCGAAAATGGCGAGACGCGCGGACCTTTCTCGCGCGCCGCATTGGGCCGCATGGCCGCATCCGGTGATCTGGCGCGCGGCGCCATGGTCTGGACCGCAGGTCAGGACGGCTGGCTAAAGGCCGAGGACGTGCCGGACCTGGCCCAGCTCTTTACCGTCATGCCACCGCCTCCACCCCCGGCATAAGCGCCCCCGCTTCATCGTTCTTGCAAATACTCAGATCAAATGGGCCACCTCATGCCTTCGCCCAACCGTGACGCCCCCGCCGCGACCCAGCACCGCTTTCCGTGTGACACTTGCGGCGCCGACATGCGCTATGCGCCCGGCGACGGCGCGCTGATCTGCGATCATTGCGGCAATCGCCAAGAGATTTCAGGCGACGGTCCATGGGAAAACGCCCTGAGCGAGCTTGACCTTGCCGCCGCCCTCGCTGCGCAGTTGCCCGCCGAGGAGACCCAGCGTACGCCGCTGATGAAATGCCCCAATTGCGGCGCAGAGGTCACGCTGGTTGGCGATGCCCATGCGGGCGAATGCCCATTCTGCGCGACGCCCATGGTGACCGGCACCGGCACGCAGCGGCGGTTCAAACCGCGCGGCGTGTTGCCTTTTGGTCTGGACGAGCGCACGGCGCGCGCCGCGATGAATGACTGGCTGGGCCAGTTGTGGTTCGCGCCCTCGGGCCTCAAGGACTACGCGCGCAAGGGTCGCAAGATGCAGGGCATCTACGTGCCCTACTGGACGTTCGACGCCGCCACCCGGTCGTCCTATCGCGGCGAGCGCGGCACCGTCTATTATGAGACGCGCACCGTCATGCGCGACGGCAAGCGGCAGACCATTCGCGTGGCCAAAGTACGCTGGCGCAGCGTCTCGGGCCGCGTTGCGCGCGCCTTTGATGATATTCTGGTTCTGGCCTCGCACGCCCTGCCCAAGCGCTACACCGATGGATTACCTCCATGGGATCTGGCGGCGCTCGAGCCTTACAGCCCCGAATTCCTCGCCGGTTTCTCGGCCGAGGCTTATACGGTTCAGATCGAGGATGGATATGTCGAGGCACGCGCTCATATGGACGGCGTGATCGCGCGCGATGTCAAATTCGACATCGGCGGCGACCGACAGCGGATCCATGGCATCGAGACCCAGATCGACGGCGCCTCGTTCAAGCATATTCTGCTGCCCGTCTGGATGGCCGCCTACAAGTACCGCGGGACCAGCTACCGCTTTGTCGTCAATGGGCGCACCGGTCGCGTTCAAGGCGAGCGGCCGTGGTCGGCGTGGAAAATTGGTTTTGCTATCTTGCTGGGCCTTTTGGTCGCCGGGGCGGTAGGTTTCGCGTTCGCGGTGCAACAGGGCGCGCTTTGATCGACGCAAAACCGGCACACCCTGCCCGAAAGCCAAAAGGAAAACCCCATGCGCGCCCTCATCCAACGCGTCACACATGCCAGCGTCACGGTGAAGGGCGAGGTCGTCGGCCAGACCGGACCGGGGCTTTTGATCCTCGTTTGCGCCATGCTGGGCGACGACGAGGGTAAGGCCGAAACACTAGCCGCCAAGATCGCCAAGCTGCGGATTTTTCCGGACGATGCGGGCAAGATGAACCGATCATTGCGCGACATCGGTGGCGGCGCATTGGTGGTCAGCCAGTTCACACTGGCCGCTGACACGCGCAGCGGCAATCGACCCGGCTTTTCAAGCGCCGCACCGCCAGACGAGGGCAAGCGCCTCTACGAAAGCTTCGCGCAGAATCTGCGCAGCCATGGTGTGCCATGCGAAACGGGACGCTTTGGTGCGTCGATGCAGGTCGCGCTGACCAATGACGGCCCAGTGACGATTTGGCTGGATGTCTGAGCAGAGCCAAGAGGTTTTAAGAGGCCTCATTGATACGATCAATTCCGGCTGACGACCTTTCTTCAGCCCCCAATTGTCAGAGCCTTCCTGCCGACCACGGAAAAATTTCAACTCCACGAATAGATCTTCGTCAATCCGGGGCGCGAGAGGGCCGCAATCGCGGCCCAGCAAAGATAAGCTGCGATTTTCGCTCAATACTTGGCACAGCCCCTCGCGCATGCCAAGACTGATATCAGGCGCGCGCACCCACCTCGCCCCGCGCGCCGGAACTCAGCAACAGGAGCCGCCAGCCCTTGTCCCTGCCCATCGATGACACGCTCTTTCTTTTGCGCTCGCTGATCGCGTTTCCCACTGTCTCGCAGGACAGTAATCTTGATATCATCGACTACCTCGCCGCCCGTCTTGAGGCATCAGGCGCGCGGGTCGAGGTGATGCAGGACGCTGCCGGAAAAAAAGCAAACCTCTTTGCAACCATAGGTCCCGAGGGGGATGGCGGTATCGTTCTATCGGGCCATAGTGACGTGGTGCCGGTGGCCGATCAGGTCTGGGCGACCGATCCGTTTGCACTGCATGAGGCCGATGGCCTCCTTTATGGGCGCGGTACCTGCGACATGAAGGGCTTTATCGCTGCCGCCGTTGCTATGGCACCCATCTTTGCGCAGCGGATCGGGGCGCGCCCGCTCCATTTTTCGTTCACCTACGACGAGGAAACCGGCTGCGTTGGCGCCCGCGCGCTGGCCGAGGCACTGACAGCGCGCGGCTTGCGCCCCGGCGTAGCCCTGATCGGCGAGCCAACGATGATGCGCGTAATTGAGGGCCACAAGGGCTGCTGCGAATACAGCACGCATTTCACCGGATTGGCAGGCCACGGATCGGGGCCCGATATGGGCGTGAACGCGGTCGAATACGCTGCCCGCTTTGTCGCGCGCCTGCTGGCGCTCAAGGACACGCTGCGCGCCCGCGCCCCGAAGGATAGCCGCTTTGATCCGCCTTGGACCACGATCAATACCGGCGCTCTGATCGGAGGCGTTGCGCATAACGTGATCCCCTCGACCGCGCAGGTCGACTGGGAAATGCGACCCGTGCAACAGTCGGATTTCGCACTGGTCAAGCAGGATCTGCATCACTACTGCACCGACATCCTGCTGCCCGCCATGCGCGCCGTCTATCCGCAGGCCGATATCCGCACCGAAACCATCGGTGAGGTCGAGGGCTTGATCCCTGCCGAAGTCTCGGAGGCGCGCGACATCATGATGGAGCTGACCGGCGCGAACGGCGCCGACGTCGTGCCGTTCGGCACCGAGGCGGGCATATTTCAGTCGCTCGGCATGTCTGCCATACTTTGCGGGCCCGGCTCGATCGAGCAGGCGCACAAGGCGGATGAATTCGTCGCTATGGACCAGATGGTCCAATGTCTTGAGATGCTGGAGCGGCTCAGCCAGAAACTGGCGGGCTATTGACGCTTGAACCGCAGGTAATGCGGCACACGCCCCTCACGCAGCGCCTTTTGCTCGTACCGCGTCGAAATCCAGCCATCCCAAGGGCGGCGCCAGTCATCCGGCCCTTCGGCCAGCCATTCGAACCCGCAGCGCGGCACTTCTTCTAGGGCCTGGCGCACGTAATCCTCGATGTCGGTCGCCACACGCAGTTCCGCTCCGGGGCGCATCGCACGCGCCAGCGGGGCCAAATGCTCTTTGGTGACAAAGCGGCGTCGATGATGGCGCGCTTTGGGCCAAGGGTCGGGATAGAGGAGATAGGCCCGCCCCACCGACCCTTCCGGCAATACGTCAAAGACGTCGCGTGCATCCCCCGGATGCACCCGCACATTCGGCGTGTCCACGCGGCGAAGCTTGGCCAGCAGCATGGCGACGCCGTTCAGATAGGGCTCGCATCCGATGAACCCAACATCAGGCTCCGAAACAGCCGTATGCGCCAGATGCTCACCACCGCCAAAGCCGATCTCAAGCCATAGATCCCGCCCGCTAAACAGCGCGTTCAGATCCAGATTTTCGCGATCCGGATTGACGTCCCAGCCGACCGGACCGGGCGACAGTGCATCCAGATCCTCCTCCAGCAGAATTTCCTGAGTCCGGCGCAGGGCCTTGCCCTTGAACCGTCCGTAAAAATTGCGCCATGGCGCGCCCGATGGATGCCTGTCCTTGATCATGGCCGCAGGCTCTATCCCGGCCAGCCCGGACGCGCAAGATCGCCAATAGCGCCCCACCGGACATTCGCGCAGGCACCAGCCAAACGCAACACGGCGGCCTGGTCAGGGCCGCCGCGTGGAAAAAGGCCGACGTATCCGCCAGCGCATTCCTGTTAAGCCGAACTCAGAGGCAAGACAGCAGCTTGTCCACCAGATTGGTGCGCTCCCAACTGAAGCCGCCATCGCTTTCGGGTGCGCGACCGAAATGACCGTATGCGGCGGTGCGCTGATAAATCGCCTGATTCAGCGATAGATGCTGGCGGATGCCGCGCGGGCTGAGGTCCATGCACTCGCGGATTGCCTTTTCGATCGCGGCCGGATCGACCTCGCCGGTGCCATGCGTGTCGGCATAGATCGACAGCGGTTCGGACACCCCGATCGCATAGCTCAACTGGATCGTGCATTTCTCGGCCAGACCTGCGGCCACGACGTTCTTGGCGAGATAGCGCGCGGCATAGGCGGCCGAGCGGTCGACCTTGGTCGGATCCTTACCCGAAAACGCGCCGCCGCCATGCGGGGCCGCGCCGCCATAGGTATCGACGATGATCTTGCGACCCGTAAGGCCAGCATCGCCGTCGGGGCCTCCGATGACAAAAACACCGGTCGGATTGACGTGCCATACGGTATCATCGCGCAGCCAGCCGTCGGGCAAGACTAGGTGAATGTAGGGCTCCACGATGTCGCGCACGTCTCTTGGGGTCAATTCCTTGCCATCGGATTTGTTGGCAAACTGCTCGTGCTGGGTGCTCAGCACGACCGAGCTGATATGCGACGGTTTTCCGTTCTCATAAACGACCGACAGCTGGCTCTTGGCGTCAGGCAGCAACAGCGGCTCGGTGCCGTCTTTGCGCACCTCGGCCAGCCGGCGCAGGATCGCGTGGCTATACTGGATCGGTGCGGGCATAAGATCGCTGGTCTCGGTCGTGGCGTAACCGAACATGATACCCTGATCGCCTGCGCCCTCATCCTTGTTGCCCGATGCGTCGACGCCTTGCGCGATATCCTTGGACTGCGCATGCAAAAGGTTCGTCACCTCCAGTGTTTTCCAGTTAAACTTGTCCTGCTCATAGCCGATATCCTTGACGCACTCGCGCACGACACCGGCCATGCTATCGCGCAGCTTGATCAGCTTGTCTTCGTCGGACAGGCGCACTTCACCGCCAATTATCACCCGGTTGGTGGTGGCAAAGGCTTCGGCGGCGACGCGCGCCTCCGGCTCTTCGGTCAGGAATGCGTCGAGGATTGCGTCGGATATGCGGTCGCACACCTTGTCGGGATGCCCTTCCGAGACGGACTCGGAGGTCAGCGTGTAATTCTGTCGTGCCATTGAGGTCGCTCCATTGTGATATCCCGTCGCGCCAGGAAGCCGTTGCGACGGGTGCCTCTTTGGGTAGACCGTGCTCTCGGCAAAGGTCAATCGCTATCCGCGCGCAGCACGTGCAATTCTGCGCCTATGCAGCCCGGCAGGCGCGGCGGCGAATAGGAACAGCAGCAGCAAGGACGGCAAATCGCCCGTGCGCGAATAGAGCGTAGGCGCCCCCGTCGGAGGTAGAGGCGTGTCCAGATACCCCGCCTCGCCCAGCGGGATCTGTGCGATGATTTGCCCGGCGGCGTCAATCATCGCCGAGACGCCGGTATTGGCGGCGCGGATCATCGGTAACCCTTGCTCGACACTGCGCAGGCGGGCCTGCGCCAAGTGCTGGTAAGGGCCTGACAGCTTCCCGAACCATGCGTCATTGGTTATCAGCAGCAGGAAATCGGCCCTTCCCGGCGCGCCCGCCACGTCGCGCGCGAACACACCCTCGTAGCAGATCAGCGGCAGCGCGCTGCCCAGCGCGCCCATATCGATCAGCTGCGGACCCGGCCCTGCCGAATAGCCATAGCCGCTCTGCTGTGCGAGGCCGCGTATACCGAACCGGGCCATGAAATTGCCCAGCGGCATGTATTCCCCGAACGGCACCAGATGATGCTTGTCATAAAGTGCCGCCTGCCGACCCTGCCCATCCAGCAGCAAAAGCGAATTGTAGTAACGCGCGTCCTCGGCCCGCTGCACACCCAGAACAACCGGCGCGCCGCGAGCGGTCTGTGCGATCTGCGCGATTACCCCGTCCGCGCGGTTCAGCAGCACAGGCAGCGCGGTTTCGGGCCAGACGATCAGATCGGGCACGGCACCCGCAGCGGTAAAGGCCATCTGCCGGTCGAAGTAAAACCCCATCCGGTCAGGATCCCATTTCTCATCCTGTGGCACGTTGGGTTGTACGAGGCGCACAACGGGCGCGTCCGCAGTGGGCCGGGGCGCACCGGGCATCATGCCGCCGCCGATCAGCAGTGCAATGGTCACACCCAGGCCTATTGCGCCAGAGCGCCAGCGCCCCTGCGCACAATGCCAGATCGCAGCCCCGGTGATAAGAAGCAGAAAGGTCAGAGGCAACGCACCGCCATATGCACTCCAGCGTAGCATGGGTGTCGAAATCCACACATGCCCCGGCTGCGCCCATGGAAATCCGGTCCAGAGCCAACCGCGCAACGCCTCGGAAAGTGTCAGGACACTGGTCCAGACCCATGCACCGCCACCCAAGGCGCGCGCGATGGCCTGCGCCCCCGCCCAGAACAGGGCAAACCCAACCGAAATAAGGACCAGCGCGAATGGCGCCATCCATCCGTGGCGCGCCACATCGACCAGAAATGGCTCGACGATCCAGCTGAGCGCGACAGCAAAATACCCGGCCCCGCCTGCAAGACCTGTCCACGCCGCGCGGCGGACAGTGCGCGCCGCGGTAAAACAGCCGAACAGCCCCCCAAAGGCCAGAATCGAAAGCGGCCAAAGCGACCACGGCGCCTGTCCCAGCGCAGCCACTGCGCCCAGAATGAAGGCGATCACCGCCAAGATGCGAGGCGATCGCGCGCCCAGCCACGACGCCATGTCAGGCATGGCTGCCCGCATAAGGCACGCGCACGCGCAAACGCTTGATCCGGCGTGGATCGGCCTCGACCACCTCGAAAACGATGCCGCTGGGATGCTCGACCACCTCGCCGCGCACCGGCACGCGGCCTAGCAGCATAAAGACCAGACCGCCCAGCGTGTCGATCTCTTCCTCGTCCACGATGTCGACATCAGTCAGCGACTGGCCGATCTGCGCCTCGAACTCTTCCAGCGGGGTCTTGGCCAGCGCGATGTAGCAGCCCGGCTTTTCCTCGGTCCAGTAGTCGTCCTCGCCGATGTCATGTTCGTCCTCGATCTCGCCCAGCACCTGCTCGATCAGATCCTCGATGGTGACGAGGCCATCGACGCCGCCATATTCATCAATAACCAACGCCATGTGTCGCCGGTCGCTCTGCATCTTTTGCAGCAGAATGCCGATCCGCATCGACGGCGGCACATAAAGTAGCGGGCGCAGCATGTCGGCCAGCGAAAACGCATCCTCGGCGTCCCCGTTAAAGCCGTGGCGCAGCGCGAAATCCTTGAGGTGGACAAAGCCGATGGGCGAATCCAGCGTGCCCTCATAGACCGGCAAGCGGGTCATGCCACTGTCGCGGAACACATGAACCAGTTCGCCCTGCGTGATTGTGGCGGGGATTGATACGATGTCGGCCTTTGGGATAGCGACATCCTCGACCACCTTGTCGCGCAGGTTGATCAGGCCCTGCCCGTGACGCTCGGCGGTCTCGTTGCTGCCGTCATCCGTGCCGGAATCGGTGTCGGACGGGCTGAAAGCGCCGAATATGCGCTTGAAAAATCCGTTACTTTCGTCGTCGTCCACTACTGGCCTCTCGGGCAGCGCGCCATGCGCTGCGCTAGAGGAACTGTCGGTACTGTCGCCCATGCGTCTTTCATCCAAATGCTTGTAGAAGCGGGTGCGCCTCAGCGCCCGCCCATCACGGTCTATATGGGTCAGGTATGCCCAGTTTGCCAAGGATGGCAACCTCACAGGTCTCCATCAACGTGGCATCTTCGTCACGAATGTGATCATAACCCAATAGATGCAGGACCGCATGGACGATCAGATGCGTCGTATGATCGCTCAGCGGTTTGCCGCCCGCCTCGGCCTCGGCGGCGCAGGTCTCATAGGCAATGGCAATGTCGCCCAGTTCTGCATCAGGGCCGGGACGTGGCAGGTCAGGCACGCCGCCGGGGCGATCCGCACCGCGCTCGACGCTGGGCCAGCTAAGCACGTTGGTCGGCTGCGGCCTGCCCCGAAAATCCTCGTTGAGCACGGCAATGCGGGTATCGTTGCAGGCCAGCAGGCTAATTTCGAAATCGTCCGCATTCAGCCCCAGATGCGTCAGCGTTGCCTCTGCCGCACGGTCGGCCAGCGCATTGAGGTCCAGAGCGCGCCAGCGGCGGTCCTCTGTCATGACGTCGATCAGCATGGCGCGGTTCCGGACTGCGCCCACAGTCCGACACGGAAAATATCCATTTTCCGCACGGTTTTCGGGTGTTTAGCCATCCGCCTCATATGCCTCGATGATTGCGGCGACCAGCGGGTGGCGCACGACGTCCTTGGCGGTAAAGTAGTTAAAGCCGATCTTGGGGATCGAATTAAGCAGGCGCTCTGCGTCATGCAGGCCCGATGCCACACCGCGCGGCAGGTCGATCTGAGTGCGATCCCCCGTCACCACCATACGGCTGCCTTCGCCGAGGCGCGTCAGGAACATCTTCATCTGCATCGTGGTTGCGTTCTGCGCCTCGTCCAGCACCACGTAGGCACGCGATAGCGTGCGGCCTCGCATGAAAGCCAGCGGCGCGATCTCGATCTTTTTGTCCTCGATCAGCTTGGCCAGTTGCTTGCCCGGCAGAAAATCATTCAGCGCGTCATAGAGCGGCTGCATGTAGGGATCGACCTTGTCCTTCATGTCGCCGGGCAGATAGCCCAGTTTCTCGCCCGCCTCGACGGCAGGGCGCGACAGGATGATTCGATCCACGTGCCCCTCGATGAACATCGACACGCCCACTGCGACGGCCAGATAAGTCTTGCCCGTGCCGGCGGGGCCGATACCAAAGGCCAGTTCCTTTTCAAAGAGGCTGCGCACATAGGCCTTCTGGGCCTCGGTGCGTGGTTCGACCAGCTTTTTGCGGGTCTTGATCTCGACTCGGCCGCCTTTGAACATCTCTAGCTGATAGTTCGGATCGGGGGGGATTGACGCCTCGCTGCCGCCCATGCGCAGCTCGCGGTCGATATCGCCATGGGCGACCTCTTTGCCGGTCTCCAGCCGCTGATAGAGCGCCTCAAGCACCTGGACGGCCTCGGCTACCTGCCCCTCCTCGCCATGCACGGCCAGATGGTTTCCGCGCCGCAGGATCTGAACGTCCAGCGTATTCTCGATCTCGGCCAGATTGCGGTCATGTTCACCGCAGAGGTCAATCAGCAGAAAGTTGTCGGGGAATTCGATGGTCTGATGATGCAGATCATTGACTTCGGGTGCGCCGGGCTTTGTTGTGCTGGCCAATCGTGTTTCCGCCTCGCGTTCGTCAAAAATGATTTCTGGGTCATGGTTTCAAGAAGGAACGCCAAAGACAAGCGCCAACCGACTGCAAAGCGCAAAAACGCCGCTCCGTCAGGCATCCTCGTGAAACGGCGAACCGCTCAAATTCATCCCGAGAGGGCCGAGCCGCTCTTGAATGGCCCGGTCGCCGTGTTGGGCGGGGCAGAGCCCGAACAGACCGGCTTGCCGTATTTGTCGAGTCGCGCCGACAAATATCCTTCGACGCCATCGTCGATGATCCAGTGATCGCAGCCGTTGGGATCAATCCAGACACCGGCCTTCAGCTGGCTCAGGTGTTTGGAATCAAAGCCGCGGTCGACGGTCTTGTCACTCGCTGTTTGCTCGCATGCAGCCAATGCAACTGCCGCACAAAGAAGAGCCACGATTTTAACGCTTTTCATTGAACGCCCTCCTCAGCGGATACAGATGATTTCGACGCGGCGGTTCTGCTGCATCCCGGCGGCCGTGTTGTTGGACGCCTTTGGCATCCGCTCACCGTAACCGCGCACGTCGGCAATGCGCACACCGCTTTGCTGAGCGAGACGCGCGACCGAATTGGCACGACGCAGCGACAGGTTCATATTGTATTCATCCGAGGCACGGCTATCGGTGTGACCGGTGATGATATAGGACACAGCGCCGGTCTGGCGAAAGAAATTGACCAGATGCTGACGTCCCCGCGCGCTGATATTCGCGCTGTCGGTGCGAAAGTATTGGTCAGAGTTTATCACGCCGCAGACATTGCCCCGGCGGCAAACCGGAATGCCCTGACGGTTGGTGTGGGGCGACATATAGCCCTCCCAGCCGTCATCCATGACCCAATGTTCGCAGCCGTCCGGATCGACCCAGATCGTCGGGATATAGGTTTCGCCGATCACCGTAACCTGCTGGGCCAATGCGGCCCCGCCCGACATCATACCCGTTACCGCGACAGCCCCGCCCAAGGCGATGGCAGCACATGCTCCCATGACCTTGCGCACCGACCTTGAAAGTCTTTCTGTCACTACCAAACCCCTTTACTGTTCCCCCATCTGAAAAATGCCAGAAATTAGCATCAACCAGACACAATATTGCGCACGAACCCTAGCAGTTATGCCGACATTGTGAAGCATAAACACGCGCAAGTTCAGAGTGATGAGGCAAGGTATCGTTGGTTTGGCACGCAAGCGCACCACATGCGGGGGGTCGCGCCCTGCATCTGAAAACAGCCGATGCGCCGACGAAGTAATCAGATCAGCGCGCCGCCCAACGAATTCGTGCTCGTTTCCACGACCCTCACACGCGCCATATCACCGGGCGCAGCGTCTGGTGCGGTGACATGCACCGCATGCAGATATTGCGACTTGCCCACCATCTGGCCCGGCTGCCGCCCTGCCCGCTCAAAGAGCACGTCAACCTCACGGCCAACCATGCCCTCCTGAATTTCGCGCTGCTGGCGGGTCAAAAGAGTTTGCAGCCGGTGCAGACGTTCGCTCGCCGCATCGCCGTCCACCTGCGCACGCTCGGCGGCGGGGGTGCCGGGTCGGGTCGAATATTTGAACGAATAGGCCTGACCATAGCGGACCTCTTCGATCAATTGCAGCGTCGCGCGAAAATCTTCTTCGGTCTCTTCGGGAAATCCGACGATGAAATCGCCCGACAGCAGCATGTCGGGCCGCGCTTGGCGGATACGCTCGATCAGGCGAATGTAGCTGTCGGCGGTATGGCTGCGGTTCATGCGCTTGAGAATCCGATCGCTGCCAGATTGGACCGGCAGATGCAGATACGGCATCAGCTTGGCGCAATTGCCATGCGCCTCGATCAGATCGTCGCCCATGTCGTTGGGATGGCTGGTGGTAAATCGGATACGCTCCAGCCCGTCGACCTCGGCCAGCGCCCAGATCAACTGGGCCAGCGTCCAGTCGTCGCCCTTGGGCCCTGCCCCGTGATAGGCGTTGACGTTCTGGCCCAGTAGGGTGATTTCACGCACGCCCCGTTCGACCAGATCCTTGGCCTCGTCGATGACGCGCATAGCCGGGCGGCTAACCTCGGAGCCGCGCGTATAAGGCACGACGCAAAAGGCGCAAAACTTGTCACAGCCCTCCTGCACGGTCAGGAACGCGGTCGGGCCGCGCCTAGCCTTGGGACGTCGGGCCAGCTTTTCGAATTTGTCCTCTTCGGGAAAATCAGTGTCCAGCGCGGTGCCACCCTGCTGCACTTTCGCCTCCATCTCGGGCAGGCGATGATAGCTTTGCGGACCGACGACCAGATCCACCAAGGGCTGGCGGCGCATGATCTCGGCGCCTTCGGCCTGCGCAACGCAGCCTGCGACGCCAATCTTCAGACCGGGCTTGGCGTCCTTGAGGTCACGAAACCGTCCAAGCTCGGAATAGACCTTCTCGGCGGCCTTCTCGCGGATGTGGCAGGTGTTCAAGAGGATCATGTCCGCCTCATCGGCGCTCGCGACCTCGGTATAGCCCGCGCCGCCCATCGCCTCGGCCATACGCTCGGAATCGTAGACGTTCATCTGACATCCATATGTCTTGATGTAGAGCTTCTTGGGCTCGGCCATGTCGGGCCTCCGGTGTATGCGCGTGGGTGACTCGTGCCTATATCACAGCCGCCCCATCTTGCAATGCGCGGCGATTTGACCGACCTTGGCGCGAAAAATCGAAAAGAGCGGTATGCATTACACATCTGTCCGAAATCTTTGTGCCAATGGCGCCGCGCATCTGGCCAAGGGACCGATCGCGCTGATCTTTGCTGAGGACGACGTCGAACTGGACAGCACCTTGCGCCACCACATCGCGCTCAACTTTGCCAAAGTCGTTGCGCTGATGCCAGCCACGTTTGACCTGCCGGGTGATATCGCGGCCGAGGTAGTGCGCGTCGATCATGATACGGCGGGCGTGGATGGGCATATCAGCGCGGTCAATGCGTTGATCGCCGCTGTCCCTGCTGGAAGTTGGATGTATTACTGCTTTAACGCCGAATATCTTTTCTACCCATTCTGCGAAACGCGCAGCATCGGCGAGTTATTGCATTATCACACCGAAGAGCGCCGCGATGCGATGCTGACCTATGTCGTCGACGTCTATGCAGGCGATCTGGATCGCCACAAGGACGCGGTGTCGCTGGAGGATGCATGGCTGGACCGGTCCGGTTACTATGCGCTGGCGCGACCCGATCCAAACAATCAACATCACCCCAAAGAGCGTCAGTTGGACTTCTTCGGCGGTCTGCGCTGGCGTTACGAAGAGCATATCCCGGCCCCTCGCCGCAACATCGACCGCATCGCGCTGTTCCGCAGCAAACCGGGCCTGACCCTACGTGAGGGCCACACGTTCTCGGACGAAGAGTACAACACGTATGCCTGCCCCTGGCATAACAACCTGACCGCAGCCATCGCGTCGTTCCGTACAGCCAAGGCGCTCAAGAGAAATCCCGGCTCGACCTTCGATATCCCGACATTCAAATGGCACAACTCAGCGCAGTTCGAGTGGCATTCGCGCCAGTTGCTGGATCTGGGTCTGATGGAGCCCGGTCAGTGGTTTTAAGACGACTGTTCAAGGGGTTATGTCAGATGCATGCAAATTTGCCGCAATTGACAGGTTTTGGTCCGCAATTGCCATAGAACGCGTCCGCAATCGGGGTTTCCCTGATGAATTGAGTTCTCGCGTTGGTGCGCTCTTTAAGGGGTTCTCAGCTGATGGCGCAGGAACTGGCCCACAGATCCGCAGCGAATAAAAGGATCTCAACTCAAAAAGCGGTGCTCGCACCTATGACGCTTTAAAGTGCCAGGCATTTTCGTTCAGCGCAAAACCATATGGTTCGTCACATTGTTTGCAGCACCCATCGAGACGGAAAGGGCGGACCTACTTTCTGCTTTCGCACGCATTGAAAACCCGGCAGGGTATCAACCTGAGGTTTATGTCAAAAAGGTTTATTGATGAAGAAGATGTTCCGCACGCTCCGGCACCGTATGAGTTGGACAAATGCAAAGAAGCTGCTCAATTCAGCCGGAATTTCAACCAGTCACGGTTGGGACGGGACACTCAAAAAGCTCGACGCATCACCTCAGAAATTTGATACCGGCAAGATTGAAGATGGCTTGATCGAACATATTCTGTGCGGCGAAAAATACACAAAGCTATACAAAATCGATTCATCGGCCCGCGACGTTCTACAGGCTGCAATCCAAGAGCAAGAACCTGCGGACATCCCAGCCTATCATCGATATCCCCACCTGATGAAAGACAAGGACCTTCAGGCCGGCTCCGGTGACATTGATGTGGTGCAGGTTGAAAGCAATGAAGACGGCATTGGCGTAGTCTTAAGTTCAGTTCTCATGGTAAAGACTCGTGAGGAAATCCCGTTCACGGAATTTGAACATCCCAAGGACATGCGAAGCCGGTATGAAGAAGTAGTCGGCCTGGTTCGTCAGCCGGTCCAGATGTTCCACGTCATCTGGGTGCCACACCACCGCGACTTTTTGGAAATCCGGGTGGATTACCCAAAAGGTATACCGGAAGCAGATGTGCATGGCATTCACTCCGCTCTCAAAGGTGTCGTGAACAGCTGGGGCATCGTCAATCTGGACAAGTCAGTAAATTTGTTCCCGGCGGTCCGTCCATTCTACGACGATCCGAAGGAAGGGACAGTTACACAGATGACATTCCAGACCACTACCGGAGGAGTTAAAGATGAAAAAATGCCCCGACGCCGCTTGGACGCCGATCAACGCAATGAACCCTACCACGTCGCAGGCAAAGGCGCCGTCGAGGCGATAGCAATCTACAAAATCACCGTTGAATGGGGCTTCTCAGAGGACAATCAGTTCTATCAACCAGCAATATCGCTCTCGGCATCGGGCCCTTCGGGGCAGGGCGAAGGTGGCAACCCCATTATTACCGGCGCGCTTATAAGGGATTGTGTTCGCTCGACAGACTATGAGTTTGTGATCGAGCGATTGGGAAAAAAGGCACAGTTTCTGTCAGATTCAGTGCAAGAATAGAAAAATGGAATTTCACCAGGCAAAAAAGGCTTTGGCTACAAAATCTCTGGATGCAGAGATGCGTGGCGCCTGTCTGGCTATCATAGAAACGCTAGAATCCCTTTCAGACGATGATGGGGATTTTCTTACACTCCCATTTTTTTTCGGATGCCTGAAAGATGATGAGCTGCAACAAATACTGCCCTCGGCGTTGAGTATCCTCAGCACCTTTGAAGCAGCGGTCTTGGAAGCCCACGGTTACATCGACGATCCTGAAAATGGGCAGCTTCACCTTGACGATGAATCTTTCCGAGAACTGATAAACACAGGCAAGCTTGCGCACCCCGTGTCTGGAAACCTTGTTTCGGATCCAATGCGTCACGTCCATCTTTACTATTCGGTCAGGAAAGACATCTCAGATGAATCCTGAAAATACATCGATTGGCGACTATCTAAAGTTCTTCGGAGACGGACCAGGCGGACGGATGCTCCGTTGGCAGTTTGCAACTGGACATGAAGACCGACTCGAGATCCTCGAAGAGGCGCTGACGGAATGCTATAGCCGACTGGTCGATGGGCGCAAAATTGATGTTAAGCTGGACGAAAACCAGCTCAGCAAACAGGTCGCTCAGATGTTGAGCTTTGGCGGAATAGCCGCACGGAACGAGCAGGATGTGAACGGCCACTGCGACATCGTTGTAGAGGGGAACCATGGCTTCATGTGGCTGGGGGAAGCTAAAGTCCACAAAAGCTATGGGTGGCTTCAGGATGGCTTTGGCCAGCTATCTACTCGCTACGGAACGGCGATGCTTGGCCGAGATCATGGAGAACTCATCATCTATTATCGCGGTGGCAACGCTATCGATGTATTGGAGGAATGGAAAAAACGGCTTCTCGGAACTGATCCGAAAATAACGTTGGTTGAGGACATCGAAAAGCCTCAACTCTTTTTCCGGACGTCCCACACCTGCCAGAATTCGGGCTGTGGTTTTCATGTGCGTCACACGATTATCCCGCTATATCACCAACCCGAAAAGTAGCTCGTTCTGAAGAGTGTAGGGCGAGCGTTGTGGGACCACCCCCGCGGACTGCTAATATCTTACTGAATCCCTTTGCACCCGTTAGAGTATGGCAAAGTCCGACGTCGCCTTATTTCCTGCATGAATATGTCCTACTGACCCCAAGTTCTTGGAACAACTAAAGGTAGATCGCATTGCGCCCACCGCGGAAAAATGCGTGAGTATCGGAGCGGTTCAGGAGAAAAACCTCTATGGAAGAAACAATCAAATATCATGCTGCGATTATAGCTGAACTTAGAGAAATCTCCGATGAGAGCTCAGTTCCTTCAGAGGTGGCGTTTTTCGAGCGTATGGCGAACCGCCTTGAAATGGAGGGCGAGATCGTAACTGCGGACTGGGTCGGCTTTTCGGACAGAAGTTCGGGAAAGCCGGTCCGGATTGATGCAATTGGCGGCGACCCGCGAGAGTCCGAGGGCGTATTGAGTGTGATCGTCAGTGATTTCCATCCCGAAGCCACTCCTATAAAAATCAACGCCGCGGACGCTAAAAAATCCTTTGGAAGCCTGATCAATTTTGTGGCCGCATCACGCCGTGCCGCTTTCCGCTCAGAATTGATAGATGGATCTTCGGAGGCTGGCGCAGCTTCAATGATCACATCCGCATGGTCATCCATCACTAAGGTCAAACTTATTCTGATGACCAATGCCATCTACAGCGCAAGAACGGACGCCGTTCTTGCCGGGAAGATTGCGGATATTCCTGTCACATACAACGTATGGGATCTGTCGAGATTCCATCGTTTTGAAACCTCGGGGCACGCCCGTGAGAAGATCGTCGTAAATTTTCAAGATGACTTCGGCGCGGCCCTTCCTGCGCTGGCCGCATCCAAGAGCGGTGACAGGCTCGACAGCTACTTGATCGTTATGGGTGGAGCTCAACTTGCGAGAATTTATGATAAATGGGGGGCACGACTTCTCGAGTCCAACGTTCGAAGCTTCCTTCAGGCGCGCGGTGCCGTGAACAGAGGCATTCGGGACACGATCAAAGAAGAGCCCGAGATGTTTTTCAGCTACAACAATGGACTGTCGGCTACGGCAGATGAGGTCGAGGTGGTGAGGTCCGAGAACGGCCTGCAAATCGTCAAGGCCACGAATTTGCAAATTGTGAACGGGGGACAAACCACTGCATCTCTGCATAACGCGCTATCCCTGTCGCCCGAAACACTTGATAACGTCCATGTCCAATTGAAGTTGACGGTCGTTCCAGACGAAGTTTCCGAGGAAATCGTTCCCTTCATTTCTAAATATGCTAACAGCCAGAACAAGGTCAGTGCGGCGGACTTTTTTTCCAATCATCCATTCCACATGCGAATGGAACAGTTTTCACGCCGTCTACTCGCTCCTGCGGCAGAGGGCACGAACAAAGAAACGAAGTGGTTCTATGAGCGCGCACGAGGACAGTATTTAGTTGAACGTGCCAAAAAATCACCAGCAGAAAAAAGACGTTTCGATCTTGAGAATCCGAAAGCCCAGTATTTTGTGAAGACCGACCTTGCCAAGGTCGAGATGAGCTTCAGGATGCAGCCGGACACAGTCAGCAAAGGCGCACAGAAGAATTTCGGCACGTTTGCGCAGACAGTTGGTAGTGAATGGTCCCGAAGTGATAGCAAGTTCGATGAGACATGGTTTAAGCGGCTGGTGGCAAAAATAATCATCTTCCGCCACCTGGAGAAGGTCGTCCCGAAGCAACCTTGGTATCCCGGCGGATACCGGGCCAACATCATCACCTACGCGATTGCCAAAGTTGTGTCTGACGCCCACGAAGCTGAGAAACTGATCGACCTTGATTCAGTATGGCGAGCCCAATTTGTCCCGAGGGCGTTGAACGATACGCTTCTGATCGCGGCTGAAGCTGCGACGGCGGTGATCACAGCGCCGGAGGCGGGTGTGAACAACATTACTGAATGGGGAAAGAAACAGGCTTGCTGGGCGACAATTGAGCGAGCAGAGGTCGAATATGGAGACGACTTCGACAACTGCGTCATCGCCCCAGAGGTTGCCCGGTCCACACAACGCGACGATCGCAGGAACACCTCAATGGATGCGGAAATTACAGCGCAGCAGAACGTTATCGCAGCAGGGGCACCAGTCTGGTCCCGCCTCAGAGATTGGGGGCGTTTGAACCGAATGTTCAGCCCGACAGAGGACGGGATCCTCCGGACCTGTAGCATGTTGCCCGGCCGCATACCTTCAGGAAAACAGTCCGTCATTGCAGAGCAGATCATGTCGCGCGCGAGAGATGAGGGCTATATTGATGAAGCTGATACGCCCCGGATCAGGATATCAGCCATTTCAAGGCCACATTGATCCGTTGGTCAGTGGACCCGCCGCCAACCCGACAGACGGATACGAACGCCATCTTCGTCGCTCTTGTCATCTAAATCGGGACGAACGATGCGGATCGAATAGCGTTTCTCGTCCGGCATTAAGGATATCATGAACTCGTCGCCCGCGCGCGCGCCATTGTCCCGAAACCATTTGGTCATATGGGTCACTCGGAACTCGTTTCGAGTTCCATTCTCGTCGTGTAACTTGTTGTTATAGTAGACGAAACGGAAACGAAGTGCTTGTTCGGCGTCGTCGACACATTCCAACCATGCATCCGGGTTTTTGATTTCTGGGTCGAGCTGCGGTAAAATGGCGAGTAATTCTTTTTCCCCTTTTGGAACCAGAATACCCGCTTGATGTCCACCAGTCGTGCCGACATCATTGGCGCTCAGCATTTTACTAAATACATGGCCGGTCATGATTTCACCGGAAGGATTGAGAGCGCCCGCTTCAGGTCATCAGCATCGCGTGTCGATACAGGAACAGTCTCATTTGCAAGATCACTTTTCCATGCCGATCGTTCTATCATAATCTCCTCCACAGTATCTTTGAAAAATAGGCGATAAACGGTAACGGGTTCTGTCTGCCCGCGGCGGTGCGCACGAGCGCTTGCTTGTGCCTCGACAGCAGGGTTCCAAACTGGCGTGAAGTGGATCACTACAGTAGCCGCCGTAATATTGAGACCAGCGCCGGCTGCTTTTGGATTAAGGACGAGGCAGGCGGCCCCGTCATGCTCGGAAAAAACATCAACGATCTGTTGCCGATCCTCCTGAGCCGTAGACCCATTGATTGCACCCCAGTGAACACCATGCATATCAGCACATACTTGTTTCAGTAGGTCTCCGATACGATTGAACAATGCGAATACAATAACCTTCCGATCATTTGCAAACGCCTCGCTGAGCAGGGCCACAATGCGTTCCATCTTCGGGGTGATGAGTGGCATACTCGACGCTGGAACAATATCGGCTTCCTCTTCCTCGTCAGCATTTTGTCTGAGCCAGGGGTGTGCGCAGAGGAGTTGAAGCTGAAGCGTCGCCACAAGGGCGCCCGCGACAGGATATTTGGCGAGGGTTGCATCCCTGACTTCCCGGTAGTGATCGATGAGGCGATCATCGAGCTCGAGCGGTATGTCGATGTCCATTCGTTCTGGAAGGTCCGTCGCTACATCCCCGACCCGTCTCTTCAGTATTATCGGATCCGTCAGTCCGCCAAGCCGCTGACCCGCTTCCACACTGTCCGGGAACTCCGCCTCGAACTCATCTTGGCTTCCGAGCAGCCCTGGTATCGCAAAGTCAGCAAGCGACCACAGGTCGAGAAGGGTGTTTTCTACTGGAGTGCCGGTCATCGGAATGGAGCGCTTTCGCGGTATGGTAATGATGGCCTGACGGCGATTGGAGAGAGGGTTCTTGATGGCTTGAGCCTCGTCACAAATCACCCAAGACCATTCGAGACCAGAAAAAATAGAGATATCGTTGACCATGGTATCATAGGTCGTAATCACTACCCTTGATTGCTGAAGGCCGCTGGAGATACCGGTTCGATGAGCACCCCGATGCACCATGACGTCGAGGCTGGGACCAAAGCGCTCAATTTCCCGGACCCAATTGGCAATCAAGCTCGTCGGGCAGACAATCAACGCCGGGCTTGATGGATCAGGCATGTCCATCAGGAGCAGCGCAATAATCTGAATCGTTTTGCCCAAACCCATCTCGTCCGCAAGAATAACACCCCCGGTCCCTGCAATGGAATCCCACATCCATTGCACGCCGCGGGATTGATAGGGAAAAAGCTCCGCATTGAGACCTGTTGGTGTTACCGGATCGGTTTTTTGATCCGCGGCATTCCCCGCTGGAATTAGGACTTCTTCAGAAGCAGAAGTAGAAATCCGCTCATCGAGCGTTCTCAACAGCCTGATTGCGACGCTGAAAGGAATATCCTCTGGATCCAGATCTCCCACCATTGTCCTGAAAAGGCTAGGCGAATCCTTTGGAAGCGGTCGCAAGACCGTGCCATCAATAACCCATGAGTGTTCCGCAGTCGGTGCCTTTAATTCATGTTGCTGCCCCCTGATGACCCTGACGCCGCCAAGGCTGGCAGACAGGCGGCCATTTTTCCTATCAAGAAGAATGACAGGTTCGAGTAGTCTTTCGGATAGGGAGTGACCGGCAGGTATCCGGTTGCGCATCCCTTCAAATGTGACAGGCATGGAAACGTAATCAGGCACGTGCGTCCTCCATGCGCTTTTGAAGTTCGGCAATGCTGAGTGGAACCGGACGTCTGGTGTGGACCGCGCGATGACAGCTGGGGCACAGTGGTATCAGATCGATTGCCGGATCGTAGGGACGAGGTTCCACCAAATTGGCGAGAGGCTCAAGATGGTGAACCTCCATTATCGCGATTTCGACGCCATATGTCAGTCGTGGTTCAATGCCGCAGGCCGCGCACCTATCCCCGTGGATCCGGATACAGAGCAATCGATTTCGTGGATTTCGCTCCCGGCGCTTTACGTAGGCAGGATGCACCGCGCCTTCGAAAGCGGTCATATCTTCGACAGCGTCAATATCCACAACATCATATCCAATCAATTCAGCCATCGCAGCCATGGCCGGAACCACTACCTCTTGGCATGTGCGCCGAACCGCGTCATCCGTATCGGGCCCTGTGACATGTCTCACGATAGCCTGCAGGTGAAAGCTACCGTCTGCGATGATCCAGTCTTCCAGATCTTGGCCTTGGATCGACACTTCATGCTCAGCACTGATTGAAGATATCAACGCCCTTGCCAATTGCTGATCCTCAATTGGAGCCTTTCCAATCTGACGAATTACTGCACCCGAGAAATTTCCGAACGTCAGCCGAACGCGATGGGATTTCAGACCGTGGGGTTTGATCTCTGCAATAGGCCCGTGACGCTCATCGAGGTCGGCAAACCAAAGCCGCATGCCGGAGCGGAGCCCATCGTTATTGATGGCCAGCGCGACCTCGGCACCGGTGCCGGTCAGAAGAGCATCGGCAATAAGCTGACGTTTTGCCGTGATCATTATCCGGCGTCATCCTCTGAAAGTTCTTCAGGTTCCGGATCCGGAAGATTTCTAAGGAGCTTACGCAGGTTTCCTGAAATCTCTGACCGGATATCCTCGAAGATAGGCTCAAGTTCAGAGTTTGTATTGTTCTGCTCGGCGACTGCGAATGCCCAGAGGAGCAGATCCATCCCTTCGACTGCAAACCCGTTCCCAGCAGCACGCTGGTAGATCTTTTGGTAAAAATCATGGTGCTTGTTTAGTAGGACCGATGGCACGAAACCATCTTCTGTGGCACTTCGGAACGCTGGTTGCCAGAGATCGCCATTGTGGATGGTTTCGACAGCGTCGACATGGACGTGTCCGGCTTCTACGTTCGACTGGACAGGTGCCTTGATGCGGATCTTGGCACCAAGGTTATTGGTCACTTCTGCCGTCTGGTCGGTAGCATCTGCAGAATTGACAGTTGCGGTTGCGGCATTTGAAGTCGATGCGATATTCTTATTAGAGCTGCTGTGGTCTACTATCTTAGTATCATTTGCCGTCGAACGGTTCGTGCGACGATATCTATTGCCGGCTTCGCGATAGATTGGTTGCAGCAAGGATTTCAGGCCATCCTCAAGATCCGGATGGAAAAGAATGCGGGACTTTTTCACATCCACTCTGAAAGCATCGTCCAAATCGTGACCGAAGTCGAACTCGATCCTTAACAGTGACGTGTGCGGCTCCGGTGTTCCAAAGACATCCATCCAGCCACCGTCCTGTATCAAACGCCCTTCGCGATAGACATAGAAACCCTGGGCGCGGTTCGAAATACGCGCGAACTCACGTTCCTCGTCCTTGGACATGTCCCGACGATGCGGGAGGATCCACGCTCGGATCGATGCCGTTTCCTCGCTCCCGTCCGGCATTTCAATCACAAGCTTCTGCTTTTTCTCCGGAAGGACCTGATCTGAACGTTTTGGATAGAACGGATTCCAAGGGACTACAGGACTGTCATTGACCATGATCTCAACATTGCGCTCCCGGTCATCATTCTTGTCGGTGAAGCGGTGGAAAATCAGGGAAAGATGTCGGCCAAGGGTATCAGCAAGACGCTTGATGGCTGCCTGTTCCTTAGTGCTGCCAGGCTCGAAATCCTTCGACAGGATCCGATCGCAATTTTCCCAGACTACAAGAGTCCCGGTTTCGCCACACAGCTCCTCAAACATCTCCTCCTCATCGGTTGATACCGGCTCGCTCAGCATCTCCCATTCTTTGACACGCTCCACATGTTCGAGGTCCCAAGACAGTTTTGCCAAGGGCTGATCCGATGCATTCCGGGATACAAGGGAGAATTTCTTGCATACGGAACTTGAGGCAGTTTTCAGCCCGAGCCCAAATTTCCCGAGGCTTTCGGGATTCTCCCGAACGGGGGCACCATAGCGCATTGCGGCATGCACCCCGGCGGCATCCATTCCCTCACCGTTGTCACCGAAGTATACGACCTTCCGACCTGTCTCATGAAGAACAATGAGGATATTGACCTCGCTGGCCTTGGCTGCAATCGAGTTGTCTACGATATCGGCAGCTGCGGTCTTTACGTTATAGCCGGTATCGCGCAGCCCGAAAATGAGACGGGAGGCATCTGGTTTATTGATAAGGTCGGTCATATCGTTCTTAGTTCCACTTCTTCCGATGCACCAGTGTGTTCGGCGATCTCATTTACTATTTCGCTCCCAGACAACCAAACTGCGATTTTATCAATCAGCAATTCGGTCGGAAGCTTTCGTGTTGCACATTCCCAGACTACCGAGACCCGCCAGCCAAGTCGAATAAGCTCGTTTATCTGCCTGTCATCCCGGTTCCGATTTTTCTGAATTTTGTCCTTCCAGAATTCAACATTCGAACGGGGGAGTCTGAAATATCTGCACCTCTGATGCCCATGCCAGAAACATCCATGCACCATTATCACTGCGTTATGCCTTGGGAGGACGATGTCAGGCTTTCCTGGAAGATCCTTTCGGTGAAGCCGATACCGAAATCCTCGCCGATGAAGTCCGAGCCTGACTCTAAGTTCCGGCGCGGTATTCTTTGCTCCAATCCGCGACATCATTTCGGAACGGGTCAGAGGCGTCCGCTCAGGCAATCATGTCCCTCCTCGAACGAAGGGCAACCGTATTGATGATCCACGGTGCCATCGCCTCGGCAACTGCAATTGCGACCGGCGCTGCAACGGCATTTCCAAATTGCCTATACGCCTGAGTATCCGACACGGTTATCCTCCAAGGGCGATTGGAGCCAGGCTGATCAAATCCCATCAATCTTGCGCATTCCCTTGGCGTTAAACGTCGCGGAATTCCCGCACTCTGCGCGATCAGGATTTCACTGCCATCCTTGTAGTAACGCGCACTCAAGGTCCTCGCGACGCCATCCGGACCACAGAGCCCGAACCCGAAACCATTTCCAGCAGCCTTGTGTTTCGCAGCATATGCTTGGAGATACTTCCACAGATTTGGTGTGAGGGTATATTTAGATGCGACAGACGCCAGCGGCCCACATGTAAACGGCTCCTCCGCGATCTCGGTCCCGTCCCCTGGGTGCAGGATACTGGAGAGACGCGGGTTCGGTCCAAGAGGGACAACAATATCATCCAGTGAAAACCGGGTCGGGGAATCCCGACGGAAACCAGTGATGAATATCCGCTCACGATGTTGTGGGACCCAGCTTCGTGCATCTATGACCTTGTGATCGACATCGTAGCCCAGCTCATCAAGGGCATGAAGGATGACCCTGAAAGTATTTCCTTTGTCATGGGAAAGCAGGTTCTTAACATTCTCCAGCAAGAAAGCCTTCGGTCGGTGGTGCCGCAGAATCCTGACCACGTCGAAAAACAGCGTCCCCTGCGTTTCATCTGCAAAACCATGAGCGCGGCCGAGGGAATTCTTCTTGCTCACCCCCGCAATAGAGAACGGCTGACAGGGAAATCCCGCTAAAAGAACATCATGGGCGGGGATATCCGCCTCATTTATCGCGGTAATGTCACCATCGATGGAGTGATCATCTTCGAAGTTCGCGCGATACGTTTCCTGCGAAAACTTGTTCCATTCGCTGGTAAAAACACACCGCCCACCAACGCGCTCAAAACCAATCCGCAACCCGCCTATTCCAGCAAATAGGTCAATAAAACGGAAGGCAGGGCCACTTGAAGTCATAAAAAGCTCCTTCAGCGCGAGCGGCGCAGGGTTCACAGTATTGTGCCGCCGGACAGCCAAAGCACCATGGATTGATTTTGGGCCCTGCATCCGAAAATGTCCAGGCACAAAACCTATGCTGAAACTGTAAACGTAAGGTTTTCTGTGGATTATGCGCAATCAAAAGCAAACCGACCATCTCCCCACCTTGGATCTACCAAGCTCGAGACGAGGCGAGCGATATCTTAATGACCGGAGGGTGCTATCGGTGCTTTCAGTGCATCCACCAGCTGTCCAATTTGACGAAGGCTGATCCCTTTCGGCGTCTTGGCCATGCGCTCAATGAACACTTTGCACTGATCGCACTCATGTTGATCCTCGGTGCCCAGAGTCAGCCGCTCGAAATGGGCGACAGCATCGTTCGGTGTAAGCGCTGA
Organism: Roseovarius sp. Pro17; assembly: GCF_035599575.1. Classification (NCBI taxonomy): domain Bacteria; kingdom Pseudomonadati; phylum Pseudomonadota; class Alphaproteobacteria; order Rhodobacterales; family Roseobacteraceae; genus Roseovarius; species Roseovarius sp. Pro17. The sequence continues at coordinate 1,132,194 of NZ_CP141179.1, read as the reverse complement.
TAGATGAAAGACACGTGCCCGATCCCGCAGCGGAGCGGGGATGCGATCCGGATCATTGGCTGTCATGATCCATACCGCATGCGACATGTCTATGGGGACTCTGAAAAACGGACACTCAAAACGGCACGACGTGCCGGGATCAAGCAAAGGAAGCATTGCGGTGGTCAGACTGGATGGTTTTCCACTGACGCTGTGTATCGTGCCGGCTTTGTCCACCTCGTCGACAATCAGAACCGGGTTCGCAACACGTGTCGATAGGACGGTCTCCACTGGAATACCTGCTTGCGCGCTGGACCACCCGCGCTCGGTGCCTGTGATCCTGAAACCAGCAGTTCCGGATCCCACATCAATTAGCCGAGACGGAACTGTGGCCAGTTCTGCAAGCCGCCGAGCATAGTGTGATTTTCCCACGCCTGGGGGACCAGCGAGTATCACCGGCGGCAGAGCAAGGCCACTTTCGCCTTTAGCGACCCGCGAAAGCATCTGCGTCATGAGCCACGTCGATACATCCCGCATCCAAGGAGATTCGACGTGCAGATCAGCGGCCAGTTTATGCACGTCGTGTGCGGTCGCCGGACCCGCCAACATGGCACCTGATCGAGCAAGACCGGTTATCTGCGCAAGCGGGTCTTTCGCCAACGCACTGAGTCCCGCCTCTGTCAGCCGACGCTGATGTGCGTTGGCCGCCAACATCTTTGCCTTCTTTTCGCTCTGGTAGCTGAATTCGGCCTTAGCAAAATCGGGCCGAAGGTTCTGCTTCATGCGAACCCAAGCAGCCATGAAATCGCGCTCAATTTCCTCGAGACGAGGCACGATCAGGCTGGGTGATAAAACCCGAACACGAGTGGAGGTGACCTTAACCATGACCATCCCCTTGACGATAGAAACAGAGAAGGTGTGTGTCCTCGTCAAAGGCTGAGACCATTGCGTGGGGTGATGAATTGATCGAGTTGAACATCGTGTCCTCCTTGGTTGAAAAGACCGAGGGACCCGCGAGCTAAAGCTCGTCCGTTATGGCATCATTACTGCTGGAATAGACAGAAGTGACCGGCCCCCTATAGGGGTTCAAATCGCGCGAATTGTGCGCTGATGAATATGCCGGATGCTAAATGTCATAGTGCCCATTTGATACTCAATGATCGACGACCATGTCAACACCTTCAATTTCCAAATCTCCACCTACCGCGTTGTAAAAAAATAAGAAAACACGTTCATTTTTTCTCGAACGGCTACTTCATGAAGCCTGACATATATTGAATTCTGGACTTGCAACATCTGCCCGACCTCGTGATATCTGAGGCTCCCACACCTTACATTCAGTCGACGTATGCCACTCCCTTTGCTTATTGATCACATTACCGGCGAAACGCCCGTCTCGTTTCTGTCACGGCTTGCTCTGCGTAACGGATTGAACGCGCGCGAGCTCGCTTACGATCTCGGACTGTCCATTCGATCGGTTGTTGATGGTGAACCGTCTTCAATCGCCCTGCTCGCGCAATACGGTGACGCCGACCCAAAAGCTCTTTCCGCTGCGAGTTACCAAAGGCTGGATATTCGCAACTATATCAGAAACGGGTTATCCCTCCCTCGGCACGCAGTAAAATCTCCAGAGGTTCGAGCCTGTATCGGTTGTCTGCGCGAGGATGCGCTTAGAATGGGTAGGCTCACACAAATCGGAATGGCGCTACGGGCAGACTGGCAGATTCGATTTTTGAAAACCTGCCCTATCCATAACTTGCCGCTAGTGACACTTTGGGCAGACCGCAATGCTGACACTCGCTTTGATTGTGCCACCCGTATGGGAAGTGTGGTCATACCCATCAAGGTCGGCGACCTTGATCCAGAGTCACGCGAACATTCCGAATTTGAAGCATGGGTTGTCACCCGCTTAAACAATCGGGAAAGTTCCCTCTGGTTCGACCAACATGACTTCTACGCCGCTGCAGTATTTTGCGAGTTTGTTGGTCGCGCTGTTATGCTAGATTGGTTCCCGCGCGCAGATCGCATGGACGACACGCGATGGCATGAAGCAGGAAAGATTGGTTTCGATGTTTGCCAACGCGGTATCGACTTTGTGAAGGGCATGTTGGTCGAGATTCAGAAACGCCGCGGAAGCCCCCAAGATGGACCGAACGCGCGCTTTGGGCCTCTGCACGACCGATTTTCCCGGGATATGAACGGTCCTGAGTTTGAACCTTTCCGAAGCATACTTCGCGAACATATCTTAGAGACGTGGCCCCTCGGGCCTGGTGACACAGTGCTCGGTGTTCCAGTGGAGACAAGGCGTCTTCATTCGGTTCGCACTGCTTCAAATGAAACTGGTATTGGCACGACACGTCTCCGGAAGGCTCTCGCTGCTGCCGGACTCGTGGAGCCGAAGGGAACGAGAACGTCGGATGTTTGGGAGGTCTTCGATGCCGAGCGTGCATCCCCAGTTCTGGCAACCATTGTCCGTGCAATGGGGCCAAGCCAGACGCACGAGCATTTCAATTTTCCAAGAGATCAATTCGACTTGATGGAAGCCGCCGGATACTTCGCCCCCGTTCAATCTGGTGAAGGCACATGGCCAGCTTACGAACCGTCCGAAATCCAGTCATTTATCGCACAACTCCTTAGAAGAGCAACACCGATGCGACAGGCCCCACCAGGGTGCTCCGACATTCCGACCGCAGCCCGTAAGTTGAATTGCTCGGCGCGCGACATTGTTCAGCTTCTATGCGGTGGACACCTCAATCGTGTGGGCAAGCACGCGACAAAATCAGGTTATCTCGGTATTATTGTGGATATAAAAGAACTCCGACCGCTAATCCAGAAAGATGTCGTCGCCGGACACACCCTTGCGCAGATTGGAGATGAGGTTGGATTACGCCTTTCGCATGTCAAAGCGTTGGTTGATGCAGGACTACTCATAACCGTTCTTGGAAAAAATCCGGTTAAGAAAGTGCCTCAGCTCTATGTCACAGATACGGCCCTTTCTGAATTCAACAACACCTATGTGGGCCTCAAAAGCATATCTCTCGGCTTAGGCAGAAGCAGGGCGGCCACAACGAAGATCCTGATTGCTGCGAAAGTGTTTCCTCTCGGAGGAGCCACTCGGCCTTATGGGCCGATTTATCGACGTGCCACTGTTGTCGAGCGGTTCTTGGCACCATGGCCGGCAGTCAGCGAATGGACAGGTAGTGTTTCATTTTTGCTGCCAGACTGAATTTCGTGCCACATCGACAGACTCTACACGAAGGCGTTCGAAATTTAAGGCAAAAAATGGACGGATATCAGCTTCGCCAAGCCAGTTCGAATAAATTAACTGTCTCAATCATTTGGGGGATCACTTTGGCCGATCATTTTTGACCAAGCCGCATTCGAAACTCGATCCAACCCATCATTCATCTCTATTTGAATTTCGCGAAGCCTTTCCAACTCATTTTGCCTGTTTTGAAACTCCAAAAGTATTATGTCTGTGTAGCTGCTCGGTGAAGCCAGCTTATCACTCGAAGATTTCCGCTTTGGTTTTCGAGGAAGTATGAGGTTATCCGGCAAGCCAAAACTCTCGATTATTCCTATCGGCACAGCGGGACTGCGATCACCAGTGGCGACCCTGCTCCAGCTCGCTTGGACATCTGGTGTGAGCATATACATAAACAGAACTTTGGGGTCGCAATACAGTGTCGCCCGTGCTGCCGAACTCTTTCGACGCGCACGAAAAATCATGAGAGTTTGACCCGCCCACACTTTCGAGTCTTGGATATTGGGGTCATTCACATAGGCAACTTTGCCGACGGGCCCTCGGTGTGCAAACAAGATATCACCTGTTTTAATGACCTGTTCTTCCAAACCGACTGCCAAAGTTGAACGCACGCTAATTTTGCGCAATGATCCCATCATTTCTCCATTCGCCGAGATATTGCCAGCACGGACTTCTTGAATGGGGAATGTTCCAACCGGATCTCTTTTCGTTGTTTTCGGTCGGATAATTTCGAAATAGTCAGCCAGGATATGTGTCGTTGATCGTGAAATATTGTTCATTTTTTCTGTAAAATCGCGCCCGCCAGTAGGTCCGGATCCGAGATAGCGCGAAGGTTTAAGAACATCGCCGGCAGACCGGATATCATCAACTGATATCATCGCAAGCTTCGGGCGGAAGGGGCCCCGGCTCAGCGGCGGCCTGATGATATGTTCCAGAATATTTGTCACCACCATCCGAATGTTCTCGTTCGGATAACCCGCTTTGCTTAGGTCAATTGCGCAATGGCATCGCTCATTTACTGTTAGTTCTGTCACTTGGGAAACCCGCGATAGGTCAAGAAGATGTTGGCGGGCCAAAAGCCGTGATTGTTTTGGGGAGGAGAGAAAATTCATTGAAGTGAAAACAAGAGCAGCCCCTTCGGCCTCACAGAGATATGCAAGCATAACGCTCTCAAGATCGTATTTTCCGCGGTCAACTGCGCGGGGCAGCTGAGATGCTCGAACGCTCGCATCGAGATGACTCGCAGAATCCGATCTAAAATCTGCGGGTGGAAATGCAATCTCGAGATCCGGTGTCTCAAAATTTGGCTCACCATTGTCGAACACCGTGTCCGGGTCCCATGGAGGATTAGATTCGGTGTAAATCCCCAGATCCAGAAAGAGCGATGCAAATGCCATGAGTTCTTTGTCCAGCCCCACTCCCGCATATCGGACCTCACAATCTGCACCGGCTTTCTGTTGAAATTGCTGCGTTTTCTGTGCGTGCAAGAGGCAGGGGAGGATCGCCGACGAAAAAGAAAAACGCACAACCCCTGCATCGGAGCAGATTTCAAGAAGTGCCGAGGCAAGTTCATCGTCAAGCTTTTCAGCATCGGGAAGCGCATCAAAGATTAAGTCACAAACTGTCTTGAAACGTTGGCTGTGTTCCAGCCCGTCCAATTGCCGGGCAAAGTCTTCGAGGGCACCGCGGAACGCTGGAACATAAGGTGCGAGGCCAAATCGGCTCTCAAGATGCGCAAGAGAAGCATGGCCAGTGTCGTTTTCCCTCAGCCCAACAGCGAAACGAAACAGCCGCGTCAGACCTTCGAAGCTGCTGATATCGATCTCCGAAGGCATTTCCATTTTTTCGCTGAACTCCGGTGGCATGTGCCGTTAAAGACATGTCCGAAGTCATCAAGATATGAAAGATCAAGCTAAGGATTGTCCGAAATAATATCTATCAGCAGATGATAGATATTATCCGTCGTGCCAAACTGAACTCGCCCGTCGACAGTATTTTCCCTATCTTGGCGCTATAAATTGACAGCCAATAAAGAGGCGAAGGAGCAGGAATGAACTTCCCAGAATATAGATGGGCTAATCCGGAAATCATTGTTCGGCATTCAGCAATCAGGATCTCTGTCCAGGAATCGTAGGCGAGGAGATCCGATACTTGATCTTGACGTTTCCGTTGATCCGAATCGGTCCTTGCAACCTGTCAAATACATCGTTCAAGAAAGCTCAAAATCATGACTATTTACCAAGCTCCTATCACTTTGAAAAATGGCGCGTGTGATCGTTCCTTACGGAAAAATCCCGTGAGAAATTAAACGCTTTTCACGTTTCCAAAATCACGGTTTCTTTTTGCTATGGATCACCGCTTGATATTGTGTGGACTGAATTCAGTGACACCTGATGTTCACCCAAGATACGGGTCTCCAACGTGAGAGAGCTATTTTTGCCCCGCTGATCGTAACCGAAAAAAATGGCAAAATATCAATGACTTAAGGTGATTTTTCGGGCTTGAAAATACGTTTTTCCACCATCTAAAATCGAACCAACCCCGAAACAGAGGGCTCAGAAACAAAACGGTGAAAGGAAAAGATGATGACCTGATCGAGCAAGTGAAACGAACAGCAAATCTCGCGCCAACGAGAAGCGCTGTTCGTGTAGAAATGAGCAAAGCCCATCTCGAGCTACACTTCGAGCATTACTCAAACACCATCAGTAGTGCAAGGGTTCCCCGCTCAACCCCTTAGACATGACAAACCCGACGTTCGCCGGCGTCCTATAAATTGCCTGAGCTTACACTTTACGTGCAAGCCGGATCAATTTCGACGTCCACACCCAAATCCAAACGGGTGACGTCCCCCGGTAAATCCAGTGGGTCAACACATGCCAATCGGGTGCAAACGCCATGCGGCCGCCTACCAGCAGAACAGTTGGAGCCATGCGCTTCGGAACGTTCTTCCCAGTGGCCGTATCCCAGAAAACCCCTGCACGTAACCCGGAGGTCAGACTTCCGGGACCGGAGATATCATGACTGAATTGAACAACGTCCTCCCACCACCTGTCCATCTGACCGATGCCGCCGCTTCCATGCGCCGGATACACCCGCGCTCGTCGATCAGCAACCGCGGCTATGTCGTCGTCCCCGTTCCTGGACAGCCCGGTCGCCGCAAACGGATACATTTCGAGAGCCGTCTCGAACAAAAGGTAATCTATCTTTTGTTGGCACGCCCCGATGCTCTCGATGTTGTTGAGCAGCAGCGGATCATGCTGCCATGTGCAGAGGGTTTTACCCCGCACACACTGGATCTGTTGGCCTTGATGCTGGATGGCGGCCGTGTCGGCATCTTGGTGAAGCCAATGAAATACGCCAAGTCCGAAAAGATGCGCGAACAGGTAATTGCGCTGCAGCAACATGCAATTCCGACCCACGCAGACCGTTTCATCGTGATCACGGACGCGGATTTTACACCTATTCAGGTGCGGAATGCCGAGCTGTTACATCTGGCGAGAAATTCTCCAGATTCCGTAGCTGATGACGTGGTCCGCGAATTCGCGGAACAACTCACCGGCGACATCCGGATCGACCGTCTCATTGGTGCCACACCCCTCGGCGGTCGCGGTTTTCGCGCTGTTGTCCGCGCGATCGGAACCGGCGTTTTGCGACCCACCAACACCGGCCTGATAGATTTGCACGCTTCCGTGCGCAAAGGAGAATTCTAATGTCTCACCGATACAAAAAATTTCCCAAACCCAAACGCGTGTTGTTGATGAAACGTGTCGAGATCGACGAATGGACGGTGAATTTGCACGCCATCATGACCTCGTGTGGATGGGCAAAAGGACTGACGAAAATCGAAGTCGAGGCACTCAGAAGTCTGAGTCTGTGCTCCGCTATCTCCATCAACAATCTAACACGCAGCGTCACCAGCGTGACTGTAAATTGCAGACCGAGCGTGCTTCCCGCGTCGGTGAAAGGATCGTGACGAGAATGGACAACGTAAATTTGACCGCCGCCTTCCGCCGATATGAACACGCACTCAAAGGAGACCTCTGATGTCCTTCCACTACAATTTCGACAAGCATGATCTGCTTATCTACAATAACCAGCCTTACCGGTGGCTCGACCAAACCGAGCAAGGATTCCGCTTCGCCAGTGATGATGAGCTTGAGCAGGTTATTACCATCCGGCACGAAAAGATGTTGAGCCTTCTCGACAATCCAGAAGTGCGTATCGAGCGTGGCCATTTTGGCCGGTCCCGTGCTGCTGTCCGCCGCAATTCTGATACCGAATTTCTCGCCGATCTTCCGGTAAAGAAGCGGCTCAAGGCCATCTCTGACTGCGAACTGGCCCGGTTTGGCCAGAACCTGACCCTGAAGGGTGAGATGACCCTGAGTGATGCTAGCATGGAGGCGGCGCACCCTGAGCTGGCCGGGCATATGGCCGTCTGGGCTGCAAAACAGAAAATCGAAGAGAAGGTTCGCGACAAAACCCGCAACGTCAGCACAACGCAGAAAGACAAAGCTCACAAGCGGAAGGATGCACGACAAATCGTGACACAGTTCCAGCTTCCGTCCGTGAAGACATGGCGAAAATTGATCAAGATCGGCGTCCAGTGCGGATTCGACGCTCGCGCCTTCGTTCCCTGTCACAAGGCGAAGGGAAGAAAGGCACAGAGTCGGTTGAGCATGGAAGCTATGATCATCCTGCAAAAGGAGGTCGTTAAGTATGCAACCACTCTCCGTCCCAGCAAGCGCAAGATTGCCAGCAACGTCCGTGATGCGATCGACGTGCGCAACGAGGAGCGGGCGCTGGACGGGCTTGAGCCGTTGACCGCTCCCAGCGAGCGGACCGTTTATCGACAGATAGATTCACTGGATGCTTACACAGTCACATGCCAGCGTGAAGGTGTTGGCGTTGCCAACCGAAAGTTTGCGCTGAACATGTCTGGGCTTCAAGTCAGGTTTCCCATGGAAAGACTCGAAATCGATGAATGGAAGCTGGACGTCATGAATCTCGCAATTGCAAGTGGACGTGCCAAGGACATGACACCGGAGCAATTGAAGGCTCTCAAAAAACAGCGGCTCTGGGCCGTCGTCGTGATCGATTGCGCCACGCGATGTATCGTCGGCCTCACAGTTACGCAAAATCCAGGGGTCGAATCTGCACTTCGGGCCGTGGAAATGACAACGATGGATAAGACGGACTACGCGGCTTTCCACGGTGCTGTGGGGCTTTGGAACCAATGCGGCCTTGCGCGGACAGTAGCTTCTGACAATGGCGAATGGTTCATCTCCAGCGCATTCCAAGGCCCTGTCACCGACATCGGATGCGGTCTTCTCAACACGGTCGCAGGCGTTGCCATGCTCAGGGCCGCGGTCGAGCGGGTCTTCGGGACATGGAGCAAAACCATGATGGAAGAGCTTCCAGGACGCACCTTCGGCAATTTCATCGAGAAGGGCGATTACGATGCCAAGGGCAACGCCTGTCTGACCACAGACGAGATCACAGGTATCATGACCCGTTTCGTAGTCGACGTGTATCACAACCTGCCGCATGCAGGGCTTGGCGGGGAAACCCCGGCACGCGCCTGGGATCGATTGACCTCAACCTACGGCGTGGATCTTCCGCCGGATGGTTACGCACGTCGCGCTGCATTCGGGCTGCCCGGCAAGCGTCGTATCGGGAACCAAGGTATCACGTTGTTCGGTATCGAATATGCCAGCCCGCTTTTGCAAACCATCTTCCTTTCCAAAGGGAAAACTGATGTCGATGTGCGCGTCGACCCGAAAGATCTTGGGTGGGTGGCCATACGATGGGACGACAAGTGGCACCCTGTGAAAGCGAAACTGAGCTTTCTCGACAAGGTTCATCTGACAGACTGGGTCGCCACAGAGCGCGCCATGCGTGAACGTTTCCGGGGAGATGCTGATTTGGATCGCGAAATGGTCCGCACTGCTCTTCAAGACATCCGTGCAACGGTGGCAGCGGCTGCCAAGCGGCTCGATCTTGGACCCACATGTCTGAAAGATGCGGAAATCCACCGCCATCGTGACCAGCTTTTCAGAGGCATGAACATCATAGGGCAAGACAGCGATGATGTGACAGGTTCTGTGACCAAGATTGTCGACATCCTCTCCGATGAGCGCACGGATCAGATCTTGGACGCGAAGAGCCAAGTCCCTGCAGCCGCAGAGATAACAACTATTGCAACCATTGCCGACAATGAAGGCGGTGATGAGCCGGAGATATTCTGATGACACGAGCACAAAAGATCACCATCGAAAACATCAGAGTGGCGGCGTCTGCGGCGGCCACCCTCTCGAAACGATTTGTGAAGACCCAACAGCAGTCAGACATCCTCAACAAGCTCCTTCTCCTCCATGAAGAAAGGAATTGCCTAGTATCTCTAAAAGCGCTGCGAAAGATAGATGGTCTTGCACTTGTCGCACCGACAGGTGCCGGGAAAACCCGGACCTTGGAATGGGTGTTCGCCGAACTCGATCGACTCTCCGTTGGCACAGGCCCCGGTGGGCCCAACCCTGTAAAGATCGCGTCCGTTCGGGTCCGCACTCCTGCCACGCTCCGAACAGCCGCCGAGGCTGTGATGGATGAAATCGGTTATCCAACGACAACCAGGAATATGACCGACGCCACCCTGTCCGTGCTATGGGAGAAGGTTCACTATCAACTGAAAGCTCAGAAGGTTACTGTCCTGCATTTCGACGAGGCCCAGGATATCTGGGGCAACGCAAACAAGCCTCAACGCAAGGCCGTCATCAATACCTTGAAGTCCTTGTCACAGAACAAGGAATGGCCGGTCATCTTGGTGCTCTCGGGCACCGAGGAATTGAAGGAAATGCTCAATCAGGATCAGCAGCTCGGCCGCCGGATCAAACCGACCGAACTGCGACCCATCTCCAAGGCTACAGATGCGAAAGTGATCCGGACAGTGATCAAGAGCTTCACAACCGAGGTCGACCTGGAGGGCTTCATCGAAAACGATTCCAAGTTCATCGATCGTTTCTTCGTCGCCTGTTGCAACCGCCTCGGGATCGCGATCGACCTCATCATTGGTGCCATCCAACAGGCCAAATTGACCGAAGACCCTGCGCTTCTGGATCACCATTTCGCGCGAACCTTCACCCACCTTGCTGAATGCGACGACGCTATGAATCCTTTCCTGTCGGAGGATTGGCACAACATCGATGCATCTGTTCTTTTCGCGCAACCTGATGAGATGCAAGATGAAACACTGGTCACTCAGAAGAGTCCGCGCTTGGGAAAGGCAAGGTAGTTCAATGTGATCAGTAGCGTAAGAAGGCGGTGCCGATAGCCGCCCCTTTTGCCAGTCATTTCTCCGCCAAAAAACTGTTCGATCAAATTCAGAAAGCCCGGCCAATAGGTCGGGTTTTTTGTTGTCTAGCAGATGGTTGCCTATAATATGGCGTTTCTGTTCAACATTTTTTTGCGGACATGTTCTATGGCGAGCACGGACCATTTACTGCGTCAAACAAAATAGAGCTTTTGCATGTAGCTGATTTCACTCAACAATTAGGGGTTCTCAAAGTTCTTTGCGGAAAGTTTGTGTGGCACATGACAGGTTAAGTGTCATCTTGAGCGCCTGACCGGGCTCAACGACGCGGATCACCCCGCGCAACGCAGGTTTCAGAGGTTGTCGGCCTGCGGCATTCCCAGCACGTGATAGCCACCATCGACGCGGATAATTTCACCTGTCGTACAGGCGCCTGCATCCGAGGCGAGGTATACAGCCGTGCCGCCAATCGCCTCCAGCGTTGCATTGGCGCGCAGCGGCGCGTTCATGTCTGTATGCTTGAAGGTGCGCCGCGCACCGCCGATGGCCGCGCCTGCCAGTGTCTTCATCGGACCAGGCGAGATGGCATTGACGCGGATCCCGTCGGGTCCGAGATCATTGGCAAGGTAACGCGTCGCGCTCTCCAGCGCCGCCTTGGCCACACCCATCACATTATAGCTGGGAACGACGCGGTTGCTGCCCTGATAAGTCAGCGTCAGCAGGGTGCCACCATTTTCCACCATCATCGGGTGCGCACGCCGCGCCACGTCGATAAAGCTATAGCAAGAGATATCGAGAGAGTGTTTGAAATTCGCGCGGCTGGTATTCAGGATGCGGCCCGTCAACTCGGATTTATCTGAAAAAGCAATGGCATGCACGACGAAGTCAATCTTCGGCCAGCGCTTTGCCAGCGCGTCGAAACCGGCGTCGAGTGACGCATCGTCGGTTACGTCCATATCGACCATGAAATCGGACCCAACTGATGCCGCCAATGGCTCCAGCCGCTTACCGAACGCTTCGCCCTGATAACTAAAGGCCAGTTCGGCACCCGCCGCGTGCATCGCGCGTGCGATGCCCCACGCGATCGAGCGGTCGTTGGCGACGCCCATGATAAGCCCGCGCTTGCCCTGCATCGGCAAGGTGGCGGTCGGCAAGTCCGAAGATGTCTGTGTCATGCGCGCCTATCCGTGAAATTTGCTGAGCAGCATCGAGCCGTTGGTGCCGCCGAAGCCAAAGGAATTCGTCATCACCGTATCGAGGTTTGCGTTATCGACGCGCGCCGTCGCCACCTCGGCCGGATCGAGCGCCGGATCGAGGTTTTCAACGTTAATCGAAGGGATTATAAAGTCATGTTCAAGTGCCAGCAGGCAATAGATCGCCTCCTGTGCGCCGGTCGCGCCCTGGCTGTGGCCGGTCATCGACTTGGTCGAGCTGATCGGTGGTGTGGACCCTTGGCCAAAGACGCGGCGCACTGCCTCGACCTCGCCGACGTCGCCCACCGGCGTCGAGGTGCCGTGCGCATTGATATAGCTAACCTTGCGGTCCTCGCCCAGCGTGCGCAGCGCGCCGCGCATCGCCCGCTCGCCACCCTCACCCGAGGGCGCGACCATATCGGCGCCGTCGGATGTAGCAGCAAAACCAGTAACTTCGGCGTAGATCTTCGCGCCGCGTGCCTGCGCATGGTCCAGCGATTCCAGCACCAGCATGGCGCCGCCGCCCGAAATGACAAACCCGTCCCGGCCCGCGTCAAATGCACGCGAGGCTTTCTCAGGCGTGTCGTTATATTTCGACGACATCGCGCCCATCGCATCGAATAGGCAGGACAGTGTCCAGTCCAACTCTTCGCCGCCGCCGCCAAACATCACGTCTTGATTGCCTATCGCAATCTGCTGCGCCGCCATACCGATGCAATGCAGCGAGGTCGAGCAGGCCGAGGTAATCGAGAAGTTCATGCCCTTGATCTGGTGCGCGGTAGCGAGGTTCGCGCTGACCGTGGACGACATGCATTTGGGTACGGCGAACGGCCCGATCCGCTTGGTCGCGCCGGTCTTTAGCACAGTCTGATGCGCGATCAGCATCGCGCTGGTCGACGGGCCGCCAGATCCAGCAATAAGGCCGGTCATGGGGTTCACCACGTCTGATGGCTCCAGCCCGGCATCGGCAATGGCCTGCTCCATCGCGATATGTGCGTAGGCGGCGCCTGGGCCCATAAAGCGCAGCGTGCGCTTGTCCACATGCTCAGCTACGTCCAGGTCAATCGCCCCGGCCACGCGGCTGCGAAAGCCATGCTCGGCCATTTCCTCGTTCGCGGTGATGCCGGATCGCCCTGCTTTTAGCGATGCCAGCACCTCATCCGCACTGTTGCCAATGGATGAAACGATCCCCAGCCCTGTAACCACGACGCGGCGCATGGCGCACTCCTTTGGATATTATCAATCCTCTTTAGGGCAGCGGGGCCTTTGGATGCAACCCGTTCGCGTGCCTCGCGAGCGACGCGGATGCAACGCTGTAAATGGCCCCTGCCCTCAGCTTTCGCTTAGCGCGACCTTCATGTCCTTGACGAGGTAGATCACCTCACCATCCGCTTCGACCCGGCCATCGGCCACGCCCATCGTCAGGCGGCGGCTCTGCACGGCCTTGGTGAAATCGACGTGATAGGTCAGCATCTTGCGGTCTGGGCGCACCATGCCGGTCAGTTTGACCTCGCCCACGCCCAGCGCATAACCGCGCCCCTGCCAGCCGCGCCAGCCAAGGTTAAAGCCGGTCAGTTGCCAAAGGCCATCAAGGCCAAGACAGCCGGGCATGATCGGGTTGCCCGGAAAATGGCAGTCAAAGAACCACAGGTCGGGCGTGATATCGAATTCGGCAGTGATGTGGCCTTTGCCATGCGCTCCGCCATCGGAGGAGACATCCGTGATCCGATCCATCATCAGCATCGGCGGCTCGGGCAACTGGGCGTTTCCGGGGCCAAAAAGCTCGCCACGGGCGCATTTCAGCAGGTCTTCTTTTGCGAAGTGCGTCGGATAGTCGGCCATTCAGGCGGTCCCTTTCGAGAGGATGTTGCGGGGTGCACTGGTCTTGGGCCCCGATTGCGCCATATGCCTCTAGCATCCGTGCGCGCGTTCTTGCAAGCCCGCCGACTGGCCGCGCGGATTGCCCCGGCCTAGGCGCGGGCGCATTTGGAATGATTTGTCCCGTTTTCGTTTGAATTCCGGGGGTATTGCGCCCTATATGGTTTCAATGAGAGTAAGTCGCAGGTAGCACATGACACGCCCAGCATCCCCTCACCCCGAACAGCGCGGCACCGATTGGTTGTCCGGCGCGGGTCTGCGCCCGACGCGCCAGCGTGTGGCGCTTGCCAGCCTGCTGATCGGCGACGGCCAGCATCGTCACGTCACCGCCGAGAGCCTGTTTGCCGATGTGCAGAAATGTGGCGAAAGCGTTTCGCTGGCCACCGTCTACAATACGCTGCGCGCGTTTTGTGACGCGGGGCTGATGCAGGAGGTTCTCGTGGACGGCACGAAATCCTATTTCGACACCAACACCCACGACCACCCCCATTTCTACTGGGAGGACGAAAACCGGCTCAGCGACGCGCCTGCCGACCAGTTGGAAATCACACGCCTGCCCGATGCCCCCGAAGGCGCCGAGATCGCGTCAGTCGACGTGGTAATCCGCCTGCGCCGCCGCAGCTGATGCGCGCCGCGTTATATAACCGCTTTGGCCCCGCCGCCGACGTGATCGAGCTGGGCGAAATCGCCACGCCTGACCCCGCCCCCGGTGAGGTCCGCGTCAAGCTGCAATTCTCGGGCGTGAATCCATCTGATGCCAAGGCACGCAGTGGCACCCGTCCCGGCGTGACCAAACCGCCCTATCCGCAGGTGATCCCCCATTCCGACGGCGCGGGCGTTATCGACGCCTTGGGCGATGGCGTGGACCAAGCCCGCCTGGGTCAGCCCGTCTGGATCTGGAACGGCGCGTGGCACCGCGCGTTCGGCACGGCGGCTGAATACATCTGCCTGCCCGCGGCGCAGGCCGTGGCGATGCCGAGTGGCCTTGACCCGCAAATCGGCGCCGTGCTGGGCATACCCGGCCTGACAGCGGCGCAAACCGTGTTTGGCGGTGGTGACGTCACCGGCCAGACCCTGCTGATCAGCGGCGGTGCGGGTGCGGTCGGCCATAACGCTGTGCAACTGGCCAAATGGGGCGGCGCGCGCGTCATCGCGACGTGCAGCGCAGGCGGAATGGAGCGGGTGCGCAGCACCGGCGCCGACGCTGTGTTGGACTACGCGGACCCGGATCTGGCCTCGAAAATCACCGAAGCCTCTGGCGGCGAAGGCATCGACCGCGCCGTCGAGGTCGAATTCGGCCAGAACGCGCCCCTTCTGGGCGAGGTCATGGCGCCCCTCGGCACGATTGCCGCCTATGGCTCGGGCAAGGATATGACGCCGACGCTGCCTTTTGGCGCGTTTTTGTTCAAGGCGCTCAAGATCGACATCACGTTGATTTACCTTCTGCCAGATACCCAGCGCGAGACGATCATCGCGCGCCTCCATTCGGCCCTGTCAGCAGGCGCGCTGACGCCTGCAATCGATACGGTTTACAGCCTGCAAGACTGCGCCAAGGCGCACGACGCAGTGATGACACCCGGGCGCGCTGGGGCTGTGCTGTTGCGGATTTAAGCCGAGATATGGCTAAGACGCCTTACCTTGATCTGTCCTGAGAACACAGTGGCCGACCCTTCCCAGCGATGAATAAGGCCGCAGAAGCTGGGCTGCCATCTATGCGGGCCGCCGTGTCGCACAAGGCGATGCGAACATTCCGGCCAGACCTTCCGCTATCTCGAACTATCCTGATCGGCAGCTTTCAGCCGATGTCGCGCCGCAGAGGGTCAACCTTAACGTGCGTCAATGCGGTTCCCTTTTCCCGAAGCTAGATTTGAGTCGTGCGCATCAGTCTTTGGGAGGGACTCGCGCGCTAAGTCTTTCGACGGCGCTCCTGCGAAAAGCTGCGTGTGGACTGAGGTCTGCAACCAGCTTTGAGCGTGAGTGCCGTCGGTTTTTCCGTCAGGGTACCTTTCCTAGAAAGGGTCCCTGACGTCACCTGCTAGTAGAAACGAGGCTGCCATGACAACGCTTACACTTGAAGATAATTTGAGCGAACTGGAACGTCAGATCGCTACGGCCAGCACAGTGGAAAAGAAGCGCGCTGCGCGCCATTTGTATAATCTGATCGACGCTACCCAGCAGAGATATACGCCCCAGCAGAAACCCACGCTTATGCCATCGCATTCTGATGAGGACTTGTTGTTCGACAACGTCCCCCTCTGAGTTGCGCGACCGGGCGCGGGTCAGACGATGCTTGATAGAACGATTTGCGACGCGGTGCGGCCCGCGGCTGGTGGCCATTGCCGCACCGCAGGCTGACATTTGGCAGTTGTAATGCATCAAGGATACCAACGACATGCGGCGATCTATCGCTTTGTCATGTCGTGGAACAAATGTTTGTCCCTATGCCGATAAGTGTCAAGTTCGCCTCACACCGGCCAATTCAAGCGCAGACACGCCCTGCCATCGCAAAAAGCCCCGAATTTTCATCCGGGGCCTTTCGCATTGTTAGTCAGTTCGCCACTTCGCCCTTAGGCGATCGCGACCAGTTCGATGTCAAACGTCAGGTCTTTGCCCGCAAGCGCGTGGTTGGCGTCAAGCGTGACATGCTCTTCGGTCACTTCCACCACGGTCACCGGCAGCACCTGACCGTTTTCGGTCTGCACCTGTAGCTGCGTGCCCGGGTCCAGCGGGATATCCGCGGGGATACCCTCGCGCGGGACTTGCTGCGTTGCATTCGGGTCGACCTGACCATAGGCCTGATCGGCGGGCACTTCGACTTTCTTCTTTTCGCCGATGGCCATGCCGGGGATCGCCGTGTCGAGGCCGGGGATGATCTGGCCCGAGCCGACTTCGAATGCCAGCGGATCGCGCCCATCGCTGCTGTCAAAGACAGTGCCGTCGGTCAGTGTGCCGGTGTAGTGAATATGGACAGTATCGCCCGCTTTTACTTCGGTCATGGATAGACTCCAGTTCTGATTTTATTGGGATGAGTTGAATGGCAAGGCCGCGCCGCGCGCGGGTGCTTGTGTGAATTGACGACGGATGTAGCAACAGCGGCGGCCAATTGCAAACGGGTGGCCGCAAATAAGACGCTAAGAGGCTGTATCAAAACGAAGGTTTTCCCTGGGAACCGGGCGCGCGTCTGGCCCTCACCCGCGCTCCTGCCCATTTCCACCCTTTCGCGGTCATTCCATCCATGCCAGTCTGATCCGAACCCAAGCCCCGGAGCGCCAATGCCGATCACCACCTGCATCTTCGACGCCTATGGCACGTTGTTGGACGTCGCCGCAGCCGCGCGCATCGCAGCCGCTGAACCGGGGCAGGAAAAGCTGGCCGAATGCTGGCCGCGCATTGCACAGAATTGGCGGCTGCGGCAGCTGCACTACACTTGGCTGCGCACGATCATGGACGATCATGCCGATTTCTGGATCATCACCGAGGATGCGCTTGATTGGGCGCTGGAGGCCGAGGGGATCGACGATACCGCCCTGCGCGCCCGCCTTCTCGCGCTCTACCGCGAATTGGAGGCTTATCCCGACGTCGCCCCCATGCTGCGGGCATTGAAAGCGGCGGGGCTGAACACCGCGATCCTGTCGAACGGCACGCCCGACATGCTGACGGCGGCGGTGACCTCTGCCGGTATCGGCGGCGATCTGGACGATATTCTGTCGGTCGAAATGTGCGGCATCTACAAGCCCGCAAGCGCGGTCTATGACATGGTCGGTCGCCGCTTTGCCTGCGCGCCGGGCGAGGTGTTGTTCGTGTCCTCCAACGGCTGGGATGCAGCGGCGGCAGCGGCCTACGGGTTCACCGTCGCTTGGGTCAATCGCGCGGGCGAGCCGGTCGAGCGTCTGCCGGGCAAGCCCGCGCATGTCCTGCCGGACCTAAGCCGCATCCCCGCACTGGCAGGCGTCTGAATGGCGCGCTTTGACACATCGGACGGGCTGAGCCTGAATTACAGCGACGAGGGTGCTGGCCCTGCGATCCTCTGCCTTGCCGGGCTGACGCGCAATTCGGGCGATTTTCGCTTTGTGATGCCGTTTCTGGCCGGATACCGCGTGATCCGCATGGATTATCGCGGGCGAGGCTGCTCGGATTACGCGGATGACATCACGACCTATTGCGTCCCTCAGGAGGCGGCGGATGCAATCGCTCTGCTGGATCATCTGGGAATTGCGCGCGCCACGATCCTTGGCACCTCGCGCGGCGGGCTGATTGCGATGCTGCTAGGGGCGACGCAGCCCCAACGGCTGAGCGGCGCGATCCTCAACGATATCGGCCCCGAGATCGCCCCCGGAGGCCTGGACCGGATCATGGAGTTTGTCGGCCAGCGACCGAATTTTCCCGACTACGACGCGGCGGCCGATGGGCTGAAGGCCGCGCAGGAGCCGCGCTTTCCGCGTGTCACGCGCGACCGCTGGCGCATACATGCCGAGCTGATCTGGGCCCAGCGCAAGGATGGGCTGGACCTGCGCTATGATCCGCGCCTGCGCGAGGCGCTGATCGGTCAGGCGGGCGCTGGCCCGGTTCCTGATCTCTGGGACTTATGGGATGAACTGGCGACACTGCCGCTGACCGTGCTGCATGGCGCGAATTCCGACATCTTGAACGCGGATATCCTCAGCCGGATGCAGGCCCGCGCACCAGACATGCGCGCCGTCACGGTGCCGGATCGCGGCCATGTGCCGTTCCTCGACGAAGCCGAGGCGCTAAACGGAATCCTCACCCATCTGAAAGACCACGCATGAGCGATATCGACATGATCCGCGCCGCCGCCGCCCGCCTCAAGGGGCATGCGCGGCGCACCCCCTTGCTATCCTCACCCTTCCTTGATCGCATCGCCGGGCGGCGTGTCTGGGTCAAGCCGGAGTGCCTGCAACATACCGGCAGCTTCAAGTATCGTGGCGGGTATGCCGCCGTCTCGGCGCTGGATAATGCCACGCGCGCGCGTGGCGTGCTGGCCTTTTCCTCGGGCAATCATGCGCAGGGCGTGGCGCTGGCCGCTGCGCAGCATGACGTGCCGGCACTCATTGTCATGCCCGCCGACGCGCCCAGCATGAAGATCGCCAACACCCGCGCTTTGGGCGCCGAAGTCGTGCTCTATGACCGCGTCGCAGGCGAAAGCCGCGATGAACTGGGCGCGCAATTGAAGGCCGAGCGCAATCTCACCCTGATCCGCCCCTATGACGAGCCGCAAGTGATCGCGGGTCAGGGCACGACAGGTCTTGAAATTGCCGAGGACGCGGCGCTGCGCGGCATCGCGCGCGCTGACGTTCTGGTCTGCTGCGGCGGCGGTGGCCTGACCTCGGGCATCGCGCTGGCGCTGGAGGCCGAAGCACCCGGCCTGACCGCCCGCCCCTGCGAGCCAGAAGAATTCGACGATGTGACCCGGTCGCTGGCATCGGGCGAAATCCGGGCCAACACGCGCATCTCCGGTGGCCTCTGCGATGCGATCATCACGCCGCAGCCGGGCGACATCACGTTCCCGATCATGCGCCGCCTGTGCGGCCCCGGTCTGGTCGTTTCCGAAGAGGAAGCGTTGCACGCCATGGCGCTGGCATGGGGCCGCCTGAAACTGGTGGCCGAACCCGGCGGCGCGGTGGCGCTGGCTGCGGCGCTGTTCCGTCCAGATCAGATGACCGGCGACGACGTGATCGTCACCATATCTGGCGGCAACGTGGATGCAAACGTGTTCCAGCGCGCGCTGAGCAGCTATGGGGGCCTTGAATGACCGAGTTCACCATCGGCAGTTTCAACGTCAAGAACCTGATCGGGCCGGACAAGGAATACTATAAATTCCAGACCTACACGCCCGAGGAGTACGCGTGGAAAGAGGATTGGCTGGCCGATCAACTGCTGACTATGGACGCCGATATCGTCGGGTTTCAAGAGATATTCGAAGAAGAGCCGCTGCGCGCCGTGATAGACGAGGCAAGTCGGCGCGCCGAAATCCTGAACGCCGCGTCAGTGCCGGATAAATCCAAGCGCTATCACCGCAAGGTCATTTTCCGCAAACTCAGCGTCGAGCCTTATGCGGGCGCGGCCCTCGCCTTTGCTCCCAATGCCGCCGATGACGGCACGCCGGGCAAGCGGCGGCCCGGCCTGGCCATCCTGTCGCGGTTGGGATTTGTCGGCGAACCTGAAATCATTCAGGACCTCGCGCAGCCGCTCACCATTCCATTTTCACCCCTGCGCGGGCTGGAAGGCGACGCTGGCCAGTTCACGCTGCGCCGCCTGTCGCGCCCCATCCTGAAGGTGCGCGTGCCGGTGGGCGAGCAGATAATCACCGTCTTTAACTGCCACCTGAAATCCAAGCTGGGCGAATACATCACGCCCGAAGGTGCGGAATACGCCCCCGAGGCCGACCTCACCCATTATGATCCCATTGGCCGCGCCATGGGCAGCCTGCGCGCTGCGATCCGCCGCATGGCCGAGGCTTGGGTGCTACGCGCGCTTATCGTGGACGAATTAAACGCAGGTCATCCCGTCATGGTCATGGGCGATTTCAACGATGGCGAACACGCCGTCAGTTCCGAGATCATCGCAGGCGAGGCGCCGTTCAAAAACTACCAATGGATGCTGCGCCACGACGCGCAAAACGCAGGTGATCGCTATAGCGAGGAAGAGCACCGGCAGATCACCGAGGATGTCGAGGCGGTGCGCCTGCACTCTGCCGAGAAGATGTTCGTGCGCAAAAGCGCGCGCGACATGGTTTATACGTCTGCCTTTGGCGGTGTGTTCGAATCCATCGACCAGATCTATATGTCGCGACATTTCCATCCCGATCATGACGCGCGCCTCGGCGAGATGACGTATTTCAGCGCCCTCAATGACCATTTGACCGACGGCAGCCACCCCGAGGCGCCCTATAACAAGCTGGCCTCGGACCATGGCCAGATCGTCGCCCATATGCGCCTGCACGACTAAGGATACCTCATGCGCCTATCTACCCTCGACATCATCGTGACCGCGCCCCCCGCCCCCGGCTGGGGTGGGCGCTACTGGATTCTCGTCAAGGTGCGCACCGACACGGGCATTACCGGCTGGGGCGAATGCTATGCGGCCTCCGTCGGTCCCGAAGCGATGCGCGCCGTGATCGAGGACGTGTTTGAGCGGCACATGGCCGGCGAGAACCCCGAGAATATCGAGATGATGTTCCGCCGCGTCTATTCCTCCGGCTTCACCCAGCGACCCGACCTGACCGTCATGGGCGCATTTTCAGGGCTGGAAATCGCCTGCTGGGATATCCTCGGCAAGGCGCGAAATCGCCCGGTCCATGCCCTGCTGGGTGGGCGCATGAATGATCGCATCCGCGCCTACAGCTACCTCTATCCCCTGCCCCATCATGACGAGGATCAGTTCTGGTCCTCGCCCGACATGGCCGCCGAAAGCGCGGCCGAGTTGGTGGATGAGGGCTATACTGCGGTCAAGTTTGATCCCGCAGGCCCTTATACCTTGCGCGGCGGGCACATGCCGTCGCTCAGGGATATCGAGCAATCCGTGCAATTCTGCGCCGCCATACGCGACGCAGTGGGCAATCGCGCCGATCTGCTGTTTGGCACGCATGGGCAATTCACGACCGCAGGCGCAATTCGGCTGGGCCGCGCCATCGCGCCCTATGACCCGCTCTGGTACGAGGAACCCATTCCGCCTGACAATGTCGCCGCCATGGCGCGCGTCGCGGCGGCCACCGGCCTGCCCATCGCCACAGGCGAGCGCCTGTGTACCAAGGCCGAATTCGCGCCCGTCCTGCGCGAAGGTGCCGCCAGCATCCTGCAACCCGCGTTGGGCCGCGCTGGAGGTATCTGGGAGTGCAAGAAAATAGCGGCTATGGCCGAGGTCTATAACGCGCAGATCGCGCCGCATCTTTATGCCGGGCCTATTGAGTGGGCGGCGAATGTGCAGCTGGCGGCCTCTATCCCAAACCTCTTGATGGCGGAAACCATCGACACCGAATTCCACCGCGACCTGATCCGCGATTCAATCCGCATCGAGAACGGTTATATCACCGTGCCGGATACCCCCGGCCTTGGCATCGAGGTGGATGAGGATCTGGCGCGCGCGCACCCATATCGCGGTGAGGGGCTGCATCTGGAAATGACGGAAAGCCCGTGCAACTACCACGGGCCAAACGCCTTTACCGGCGGCGCGCCGCGCGATCAGGACTGACGCACGCGGGCCTCGCCGGGGATCGGGAATATGACGTCGTAGAGCCAGTTATAGATGAACGCATAAACGAGGTAGAACAATGCAAAGGCGATATCCATCCAGAACGCGTCGATCAGGCTAATCCTCAGATACCACGCGATAAAGGGCATCAGCACCAGCAACAAACCGAATTCGAACAGGATCGAATGGATCACCCGCAGGCCCAGACCTTTCTGCGTATGTCCCACGCGGGCGTGCATCACGCGATCAAATATCAGGTTGTATAGGTAGGTCCACAGCGTCGCCAGAGTGGCGCTGACAACGGCGACAATGCCCATGTCTTGGATCGGCAGGCCAAACGCCCAGCCGCCGACAGGCACAACGATGGCGAGGCCCAAACCCTCAAAGATCAGCGCATGACGGATGCGGTCGGCAGTGCTGCGCATGACGCGCTCCTTGATAAGGGTGTGGCCGAGCCTTATCGCTGGCAGTCTGCCACTGCAACATGAGGTTGGCTTAGGGCAGCATCCCCAGCCAGACCCACGCCGACAGGATTGACAGCGCCGTTCCGATCAGGACCGCCGACGCGGCGACGCGGCGCGCGGCGCCATACATGTTGGCGAATATGTAAGCGTTGACCCCCGGTGCCATCGCCCCGGTCAAAACCGCGCTGCGCATCGCACCTGCTGGCAGGTTAAACAGCGTCCCAAGCCCCAGCGTGATCGCGGGATGCACCACCAGCGATACGGCACAAACCATCGCAATCACCCGCAGATCGCCCTCAGGGCGGTACTGCACCAGCACTCCGCCAAGGCCAAAGAGCGCGGCAGGCAGTGCCGCGCCAGAGATTAGGTCCAGCCCCTCCTGCATGGTGGCGGGCAGCGACAGGCCGCTTATATTGACGATAAAACCGAGGCCGATTCCGATGATCAGCGCGTTGGAAAATATCGCCTTCAGCACCTTGCGCGCGACGCCGCCAGCGGCAGTTTCGCGGGCGCGCACGATCTCCATCGCGGTAATACCGACGCCGTAGCAAAATGGCGAATGCAGCGCGATGATGGCAAAGTTGGCCGAGAGGGCATCGGTGCCGTAGGCCCTCTCGGTTATGGGCAGGCCCAGAAGGACGGTGTTGGAAAAGAGGCAACAAAAGCCGATGGCGATGGCCTGATCCCAAGGGCGACCAAAGATCACGCGCGCGCCAAACGTCCCAAGGGCAAAGCCCGCCAGTGCCCCCACGTAAAAGCTGATCAGGAGTGGCGCGTTAAAGCTCTGCGCCAGATCGAGTTGCGAGATGGCGGTGAACAGCAGGCAGGGAATGGCAAAGTTCTGCGTGAACCGGATCAACCCATCGACGCCCGACTGCGCGAACCAGCCCATCCAGACCACCAGATACCCAGCCCCAATCACGACAAAGACCGGCAGGACGACATCCAATAGCGCGCTCAAACCCTCAGACCTCGCCCTGAATCTCGAATGAAAGCGTCATGCCATCATAGGCCACGTCGATGCCCTCCGGCACCTCGGCCTTAAGCGTGCGGTAATCCATGTCGGTGTGCATGTTGGTGATGATGCCACGGCGGGGTGCTGCGCGCGCCAGCCATTCGAGGCTACGTTCCAGATGGATATGCGTCGGATGCGGCTTGCGGCGCAGCGCGTCGAGTATCCAGGTGTCGAGGCCCTGCACCTTGGCCCAGCATTCCTCGGACATACTCGCTACGTCGGGCAGATATGCGACATCGCCGATGCGGAATCCCAGCGCGTCGATAGCGCCATGTTCGACCTGAAACGGTGACAGCGTGACAGCCCCGCCAGCACCGGTAATCGTCACGTCACCCTCTATGGTGTGCATGTCGAGGATGGGCGGATAACTGGACCCAACAGGGCGCTCGAACGCGTAGTTGAATCGATCGACCAGCGCATCGCGCGTTGCAGGATCGGCCCAGACCGGCAGGCGGCCAGCCATGTTGAAGACCACGATGCGCAGATCGTCCAACCCATGGCAGTGATCGGCGTGGCTATGAGTAAACACCACCGCGTCCAGCGTGCCGACTCCGTGGCGCAAGAGCTGCTCGCGCATGTCGGGCGATGTGTCGATCAGGATGCGGGTCAGGCCGCCATCATCGCCTTCCTGCTCGATCAGGACCGAGCAGCGCGTGCGCCGGTTGCGCGGCTCTTTGGGATCGCAATCGCCCCAGCTTCCGCCGGGCATATCGGCAAGACGCGGCACGCCGCCGGACGACCCACACCCGAGGATGATGAAGCGGCGCGTCGCCATCAGCCCTGCCCCGTGTAAGCTGCAACCTTCGTAAATAGCCGGTCAAAATTCGCCTGCGTCTGGGCCGCGAACTCGGGCCAGTCCATGCCCATCGTCTCGGCACCTCTTTGCGCTGTGTGCAGCGTATAGGCAGGCTCATTGCGGCGGCCGCGATGGGGCGGCGGGGCGAGGTAGGGCGCATCGGTTTCCACCAGTATCCGGTCGCGCGGGGCGGCGGCGAATATGTCGCGGATTGCTTGGCTTTTGGGAAAGGCGGCAATGCCCGACATGCTAAGGTAGAACCCCAGATCCAGCGCCTTGCGCGCCAGTTCCGCACCAGAGCTGAAGCAATGCATGACGCAGGTATAGGCGCCGTTTCGATACTCTTCGCCAAGGATACGCGCCATGTCGTCATCGGCGTCCCGCGCATGGATTATCAGTGGCAAACTGGTGTCCCGCGCGGCGGCGATATGGGTGCGCAGAGAGGTCTGCTGCACATCGGCACTCTCGGCGGTGTAGTGGTAATCCAGCCCGGTCTCACCGATGCCCACGAATTTGGGATGCTGCGCCAGTGCTATCAGCTGATCGGCGGTGGCCAGCGGCTGATCCGCCACGCTCATTGGATGCGTGCCTGCGGCATAGAAAACCGGCGCGTGCGCCTCGGCGATGGCGCGCACCTGCGGCTCTAGGTGCAGCTTGGTGCAGATTGTGACCATGCGCGTGACGCCTGCCGCAACGGCACGCTCGATCACCTGCGGCAGCTCTTCGGCGAAGTCGGGGAAATCGAGGTGGCAATGGCTATCGGTGATCTGAACGTCGTGCATGTCGGCCCTTCAGGCGGGCTGATGCTCCGCCGTCTTTTGTATTCTGAACACGGTATCTAGGACCAGCGAAGCAGGGTCAAGGTTGACCGCCCGGCCATTACGCATTCGCGCGCCCACGTCCTGCGCGCAGTCGGCCCACGCGCGCGCAGCATTCAAATCGGGCGCGGCGCGGGCCAGCATCCGCGCCTCGCCCGGTGCACCTTCGGGGCTGGGCGCCGTGCCGGTCGCGCCCGTTTGCGCCATGCGGCCCAGCATCAGCTCGATAAGCCAGATCAGCAGGTTCAGCCGATCCTCTGCGCCACGTTGCCCTGCTGCGTTTGCCAATGCCAGCGCACGGGGGCGATCGATATTGGGCAGATCGGCAAAGAGCTGGATCAGATCGGCGTAGAGTTTCAGCCCGTCCAGATTGATCAGGCGCACCGCCTCGCCGACGGAGCCGCCCGACAGCGCCGCCAGCGCCTGTGTGTCGTCGCCCTGCTCGATCCCGGCCTGCGTCAGGGCTTGCGCCATGTCTTCCGCACTTAGCGGCGGCAGGCGCAACTCGCGGCAGCGCGAGCGGATGGTCGGCAAAAGGCCGGAGGGCTGGTGGCTGATCAGGAAAAGCGTGGTGCGCGCGGGCGGCTCCTCCAGCATTTTCAGCAAGGAGTTGGCGGCCTGCACGTTCATCTCGTCGGCGCTGTCGATAATAACCGCGCGCCGTCCGCCATCTGCGCTGGAGAGCGACAGAAAGTTATGCAGGCTGCGCACATCATCGGCCACGATCATGTCGCGCAGGCGATCCGTCTTGTCGTTGATGCTGCGGGTGATGTGAAATAGCTGCGGCTCGGATCGCGCCAGCATCCGGCGCGCGATCGGATGATCGGGCGAGATGTCGAGGCTGCTGGGTGTATCGGCACCGAACATGCCGCCCGCCTCGTCATGGGCCAGCAGGAACCGCGCAGCGCGCCATGCGAATGTCGCCTTGCCCACACCGCGCGCGCCCGTCACCAGCCATGCGTGATGCAGCCGGTCACCGTTGAATGCATCGAGAAACGCGGCCTCGGCGGCGCCCTGCCCGATCAGGCGCAGCGTTTCGCGTGGGTGCGGCGCACCTTCGATGCGGTCGGGCTGGCGCGTCTCGCTAGTCATGCCAACCGCTCCGCCACGGCGGCGCGCACGTCAGCGGCGACTGCGTCCATATCACGCGCCCCGTCGATCACGCGGAAACGATCCGCAAACTCCTGAGCCAGCGCCAGAAAACCCTGCCGCATCTGCGCCTGAAGACCGCCGCCGAACGCCTCGAAACGATCCTCGCCGCCACCCCGCGCCACGGCACGGGCAAGACCTGCATCCGCGTCGACATCGATCAGGATGGTAACGTCAGGCTCTTGCCCGATCATCAGATCATGCAGCGCATCGACCTGCGCACGCAGCCCGCCACCGCGCAGGCCCTGATACATGCGGGTCGAGTCGGCAAAGCGGTCGCAGATCACAATGCGACCTGTGGCCAGCGCCGGGCGCACGGTGCGCTCTAGATGATCGCGGCGCGCGGCGGTAAACAACAACAGCTCGGTTTCGGGCGACCAGCGATCAGGCGCACCGTTCAGCACAAGCGCGCGAATTTCCTCGGCACCGGGGCTACCACCCGGCTCGCGTGTGAGGATGGCGTCATGGCCCTCGGACAGCAGTTGATCATGCAGCATTCGCGCCTGCGTGGATTTGCCCGACCCGTCGATGCCTTCAAAGCTGACGAAAAGGCCAGCGCTCACAGCGTGCCCTCAGGCCCCTGCTGCAACCGCTTGAGCAAGATGCCGGACACCGTCTTGAGACGTGCGGTAAATCCGCCACGCGCCACGTTCGACGCAGCCAAAAGCGGCACGCGTGTCTCGGGCATCCCGTCGGGCGTCACGACAAGTTCGGCCACCTGCGCGCCCGCTTCGATGGGGGCCTGCAAGGGGCCGGTATAGATGACCTCGGCCTTGACAGTGTCGCCGCCCAGAACGGGCAGCAGCATGGTCAGATCGGCCGCCGTGACGAGCCCCACCGTCGGCACATCGCCCATCCAGACATCAGCCTGCGCCACGTCCCTCCCTGCAGTTACCAGCGTGTTTTCAGCAAATTGGCGAAAGGCCCAGTTAACGATGGCCTCGGCGTCCTCGGCCCGCGCCTGCGGCGTGTCCAGCCCCGACAGGACAAAAACCACGCGCCGCTCGCCCTGCTTGGCCGAGCCGACAAGGCCATAGCCCGCTGCCTGCGTATGCCCGGTTTTCAGTCCGTCGGCCCCGATGCCAAGGCTAAGCAGCGGATTGCGGTTCTGCGTGTTCTGCGGCGCGCGCCCGTCGAAAGCAAATTCGGTTTCGGCGAACATCGGATAGAATTGCGGGAAATCGACGATGATATTGCGCGTCAGCAGCGCCAGATCGCGCATACTCATGCGGTGGTCCGGTGCGGGCCAACCGTTCGAATTGGCAAAGGTCGAATTGGTCATGCCCATCTTTTGCGCGCGCTGCGTCATAAAGCGGGCGAACCCCGCCTCGGTGCCATCGGGGCTGAGCGCCTCGGCGATCACGACGCAGGCGTCGTTGCCTGACAGCACGATGATCCCGCGCAACAGATCCTCGACCGATACCCGGTCGGTCGTGTCTAGGAACATGGTCGAGCCCTTGTAGCTCATCGCGTGGCGTGACACGGGCAGCTTTTCGTCCAGCGACAGACGCCCGTCGCGGATCGCCTCAAATGCGACATAGAGCGTCATCAGCTTGGACATCGACGCCGGCGGCAGAGGCTGATCGGCGTTCTTGGTCAGCAGCACGGTGCCCGTTCCCAGATCGACGACATAGGCCGCCTTGGCCGCCGTATCGAAGGCGGCGGCGGGCAGCGCAAGGCACGCCATCGCGAGGGCCGTAAGGGCGGCTTTGAGGTAGGTTTGCATGGTGTGGTTCCGGGCTCTGTGCATGGTTTTGCGTTACGCTCCGTCTGTCTGGGTCTGGTTTTCTGGTTCTGACTGGTCAGTCTCAGTTGCTCACGGCATAGGCGTCGTCGAATCCGATACCCTTGATTTTTTTCAACAGTGCTGCGCGCTCGCTTTCATCGGCGGCGGGGCCGACGATGACACGCCAGAACGTCTTGCCCTGACTGCCATCCTTGCGCACGGTCGGCACCATGCCGGCCTGGCGCATGGCGGTGGCGGTATTCTCGGCGTTCTCTTCGACGCTGAAAATACCTATCTGGAGGTAGGGCCGGTCCAGCGACGATTTCACCGGGGCGGCTACCGCGACCTTTTCGGGCTGCGGCACGTTGGCGGCAGGTGGGTTTACGACATCTGCCGCATCGATGGCGGCTGCGGCCGCCCCCTCAACCGGATCAAGGCTGCTGGTCTCAATCGTGCCCGGCGTCAGCGTTTGCGCGCCGTCTGCGGACCCGGCAACAGGCTCAGGCGCCTCTTCGCGGCGCAGGGCAGTCACGTTTATCTGCGCGGGCGCACCGGCCAGCATTCCGAGTGCGGCGGCGGCATCGGACGAGACCTGAAAGGCCGGACCGGGATTAGCCCGCTCGCGCCGGAACAGCGCGCCGATGACGAATTTCGAATTGGCGGTATTGCGGATGATGACGCGCTCGGGGTCCGTGACATCAGGATGCGCGACCCAGACACCGCCCAACGATGGACGCCCGTCCCATAGCCCTTTGTCGGTGACCTGAAATACCTCGGGCGCCTCGACGTCACGCTCGACCAGCCGAACCGAGGATGCATCGCCCGATACCGACGCAGATTCGGACTTGGCTTTGGCCTTGAACAGGCCACCGCCTTCCGTTCCCTCACAGCCTGCCAGCGCCCCAAAAGCCACCAGCGCCACACCGCCCAGCGCCGCATTGCGCCACTTCTGCGCATCGCCCGCCCGAAAAATACCCATGATCTGCCCCTTGCCCATTTCCTGCGCCCGTTCTGCCGAACCGCTCCGCCCCCAACGCGTCTGCGCGCACTCGGGCCGGATTTCGCCTGCCACCGCAGTCTTTGCCGCGTGCGCGCACTCTATCCACTCGCGCCCACCAAGAAAAGCGCGCAGTGCCAATTCGGCGGAAATCCCCTTTGCGGCATTGATGCGCGGACGCGTGCGGATGCGTTCTGTGACGCTTGGCAAAAGAGGCACTTTCAGAATCGCGCCAAGCCCCCTAAACAACCTTCGTCGGAGGAGTGGCAGAGTGGTCGAATGCACCGGTCTTGAAAACCGACGAGGGTGTAAGTCCTCCGTGGGTTCGAATCCCACCTCCTCCGCCAATCTGGCAAAACCCCCATATTCCAAGCGATTTCATAGCGTTACGGGCGCGTAGAAATTGACAACCACACACTTACCACGCTCGCCTACCCTCACTTAAGCGCAACATTGTTTGCCTGACCTTCGTCAATGCCTCGCCTGGCCTCTTCATTGGCTTCGGTGGCCTGCCTTCATCCTGTGACTTTCCAATTGGACAGAAGGCGGGCGAGCCACAAAGTAAGATTGAAAAATCTTGTCACGCTCGACAGAAACATCCCCTTGGGACGCCTTGACCACGTCCTCCGGGGGCTAAGACCCGTGTACGAGAATCTCGATCGGGTATTTATGAATGCGGCCATGCCGTTCATTGGGCAAAAAAATGTACCAAAGCCGCTACATTCCGTTCGTGCTTTCGCGCCAGAAAACCGATGGCCGATGTTCTGAATTAACCTTACAAGGATGTTACCCGAACGCAGACAAGCCTCGCGGTAGCTGCGAAACAGGAGTTGCGCCCATGGTAGAGCCAGAAACATTTACGTTCCTTGCAGATCTCGCAATGAACAACCGCAAAGCCTGGATGGACGCAAACCGTGACGCGCGCGACGACGCCATGCGCAATTTCACGGGCATCGCGACGACATTGTACGACTATGCTGATCGCTTTGATCCTTTCGTGGCAGAGGCGGGGATCAAACCAAAGCAAAGCTACACCAAGTTCTTCCAAGAGCCGCGGGATCGCGTCGGACGTGATCTATATCGCGCGGGTGTGGATGTTTTTGCCAATGCCGGTCATCCGTCCGAGGACTTTGGATACTACCTGCATATCGAGCCCGGAAATTGCTATGCGGGCGCCGCGCTTTTCCAACCCTCCAAGGAGCCGCTGGCACGGTTGCGACAGCGTCTGGTCGATGATCCGGATGGCCTGAAAGACATCTTGGTCGATCCTGAGTTCAAGGCGGCTTTTCCAGATGGATTGGTCACACGAAAGGCCTTGGGCACTATGCCGGACGGCTTTGAGAGTAGCGATCCCGCTGCGCCCTATCTGAAAATGGTCGGCTTGGGATGTCGCCAAGACCTGCCGGACGCGCTCCTGCTCGACGACGAAGTGATTGATCTGCTGATCGATATTTTTCGCGCTGCCAGCCAGCTTGTGCGCTACTTCGACTGATTGCGCACAGGAATGTGATCGCGAGCGGAGGTGTTGTCGAATGATGGGACAGCGTCTATTGACGTCATTCATCCCCGGCAATACAGAACACCTAGCGTATGCGCCAAAATCGTAACGCACCCGGTTTTTAGCTGCCTTTTCCCGGTCGATCCAATGCTGCAGTATAGCAATCCCGTAGTGGCAATTCATAGACGGCGCAGCCTTTGAACGATCAGGAGGCCAAGACCGCATTTCAAGAATTGCCACTCGCAAGCGTTGCGCGACGGTTGAATGAGCGTGTCAAATGTCGGCTACTATCTCGCCCTTCATCTCGCCCGCCATCCGAGTTTGATCCTCTCGGTGGACCGATCTGCGCACCTCGTCGATCTTCAACTCGGCTGCGTCCCTGGTGAATTTGTCCGGCCATTCGGTGATAACCGCACTGGTCCGTTCACTGGTGCGGACCACTGTGACGCGGCTTGCCCCAAATTCTTTTAATGCGGGAAGACGCTTTTCTTCGATAGCGCGCAGGGCAAAGTTATAGTTAACCCCGTCCGCAATCTCCCATGTGGTAATCGTGATGTAGCGCATATCTTCCTCCATCCACTATTACCCCACTCTACCATGGAGCCGTCTCAAAGTTTACCACTTTCCCAACGAGCGGCCGCCAATCCTGTGCGCCAAGAGACGGATTTTCTGACGAGTAATGGCTGTCAGATGCCTCTGGGCCCCTCTCGGGTTGCGCGGCGCAGCTTTTCCAATGCTATCAGTCGTCATCAACGTAGCACTTCCCAGAGCTTGAGTTCGTGCAAGCGGCAAAACGGATATTGTGACGACGCTTGCCATCCAAACCGAAGTGCATCGGGGTTACGGTCTAACGATGCGCACATAAACCGGGGGCCTGCCGTCGCGCCAGACGTGGCCGACAGCAGGGCGGCAAATCTGCTACCTAAATTAACTCGGGGGAAGCTGCAAAAAAGCGTGGAATGGACAAATCGAACGGCACCCAAGACGCCGTTATCTATTATTGGCGACAGTAACATGAGGCCCTAATGGGCACTTCGGCGCGCGCGATTGCCTTTTCAAGTTGGAGCTTGATATGCGCCGCTTCGATGGCTTCTCCGCGCAGGTTAAGGCATTCGTGCAAGCCATGGAGACTCCAGACATTTCCCGGATGCTGGCACGCTCGACCCAAGGTCGCGTCAAGCCCGAGATCAGCCCGATAGACAGCTTCAGCTTCTTCGACCTGACCCTGCTCCAACAAAAGCGCGCCCAGCGCATGGCGGGTTGGCTGCATCCAGCCCCACGGTTCGTCGTAGGGCATGTTGTCATCAATCTCGACAGACCGGCGAAGGTGATCAAAGGCGGCTTTGTGATCGCCTTTGTGATACGCAAGCTCTCCCAGCATCATCTGTTCCGCGACTCTCAAGATGTCCCTGCAGGTATTGTTAAACAACATCCGGCTGCTCGGCACGCGATCCAGCGCCGTGTAAAACTTTGCCCTTTCTGCGTCCGCCTTGTTGATCCGATGCAGGTTTGCCAAGGCAACCGTGCGAGCATAGCGCATCATGGCTAGGGTCACACAATACAACCCTTCGTCGTCAGGCAGATCCTGATCCAATATGTCCTGCCAGCGCCCAAACCGGATGAAAACATGCTGCTTCATTGAAATGAAGGCCTCGAACCAGTCGGCCATCGGACGCAAAGTGTCTGAAGGCAAGGTGGCAATCAACTCGTCGGCAGTCTCTAACGCTACAATGGGTTGGCCCAGGAACATCGCGCCGTAAATCGTGAAATGGTAATTGTGGCACCGATAAACCGAGTAGAAGTTGTCAGCACCTTCTCGTTCCAGGAATTTCTGGTCTGCCACGATCGCCGCTTGGTTGCGCAAGACAACATTCATGTAGTCGCCACACAACACGTCGACATGGGTTGGCATGTGCAACAAATGCCCCGCATCGGGCACAAGGGTTGTCAGAGCATCGCCGTGGCGCAGGGCCTTTTCTGGATGGGGAGACATCTCCATGAGGTGAATATACATGTGCAACAGGCCCGCATGCTGCCAAGCCCCCTGCAGTGCCTGAAACGCATTCTCCAGCAAAGCGACTGCTTCAAGAGTGCCCGCACCCTCGGCCGGTTGGCCGCTGGGCAAATCCCACAACTGCCAAGGCGTGCGATTCATGATCGCCTCAGCGAAAACAGCGCAGACATCCAGATCGTCAGCAAATCTGGAATGGACCTTGCGCATTGCATTCGCAAAGGCGTTATTCCAAGGGTCGTAATCCTGAATGTTCGACGTATCGGGATAGCGCGCGCGCAGCGCCTCGATCAAAGCGCGTTCCACCGGTGTGGTCTGATCCAACAGTTCATTCGCGGCGTCAATTGAGGATTGGGCCGTCTCTATACATTCAGGTTTTTCGTCGTCCTCAAATGTTTCCCATGGCTTGTTATAATTGGGGCCGACGCAATATCCGATGCCCCAATGCGCCATTGCGCATCCAGGGTCCGCGCTCATCGCTTTGCGAAAACAGGCGATGGCTTCTTCGTGGTTGTATGCGTAGGTCCATGTCAATCCGCGGTCGAACCACTTTTGGGCATTCTGGGATGTGGTTGAAATCTTTCGTGAATATGAACCTAAGTCATAATAAGCCATCACACGTCCCCTTGCCGCTCCCAAGCATGTTACGCTGAGAAACGCTTGGGTGGGAAGCTTGCAGAGCCTTGTTGCCGCGACGCTCGAATTTGCCGTCAGGATAAAAGCGCGGGCTGGCGCAGTTGGCTGTCTCTTTGTCTGCAGATAGCAGTGTCAGAGAGGCAGGCGAACTTCTTGCCTTCATCCCTGATCCGTCTACTGAAACCCACCCACCGAGGGGCCGAATGTGCGCGACTTTCACCCCTTCGGATCAATTGTTTCAGCAATATCTCCACGCATTTCTGCGACAGTAATTGCCTCGTTTGCGTCGACAGAATTGCTTCAGGCGCTGCGCACTCAGTTGGCCAGCTTCGCCACCTCGGCTTCCGGCAACCAATTGGCAAAGCCGGGCATGCGCATGGGCCGGATTTCCGTCGATGGCAATTCTGCGCCATTCAGGATTACATTGATCAGGCCCATCCCTCCCGGAGCGTTCACCAGCGACCTGCCGTCAAGTTTCGGAAACACCTCGTCCGCGCCGCGCCGATCTACGAAATGGCAAGCGTTTCAGTTGTCGAGATAAAGACGCGCACCCAGTTCCATTTCGGGATCGGCTGAGTCAAGCAGTGCTTCGATATCGCCCTGAAGGAACCGCCGTCGTGTCGCACGGAAATCGCGGGTGGCATGACGAGAGTTCTATCAGTACCGATCCATCGAACGGCCAGTCGTGGCTCGGGACATTGCCGCGCAGTGCCCCGCCGGGCAGTGGGTCAAGGACAAGAGTTTGCCCGCAAAGATTGGCAGCGGACGATAGGGACAGCGCCAACGTCATGATCACTTCGCAGGGACGCGCCTCATGTCGGCTGTGTCGCGGCAAGGTCCCCCGATGATCTGGAGCGCCCCGCCTTTTTCTCGCCCAGCATCAGCATGGCGGGCGTCACGATAAGGGTCAGCACCGTTGCGATCACCAGCCCACCCGCGATGGCCGATGACAACTCCGTCCACCACTGGGTCGAGGGCGCGCCATAGACGATCTCTCGCCTGAAAAAGTTGAGGTTCACGCCAATCACCATGGGCATCAGGCCCAGCGCCGTCGTCACCGAGGTCAGCACGACGGGCCGCAGACGCTGCGCGCCAGTCCGCAGAGCGGCCTCCAGCGGCGACAATCCCGTCTTTTTCAGGTCATTGTAGGTGTCGATCAGCACGATGTTGTTGTTCACCACGATCCCGGCCAGCGCGATCACCCCGATCCCTCCCATCACAACGCCGAAGGGGCGGCCAGTGACGATCAGGCCGAACAAGACACCGGCAATCGAGAACACGATAGCGCTCATCACGACGAAGGCCTGATAGAAGCTGTTGAACTGGATCACGAGGATCACGAACATCAGCACTATTGCGGTCACGAAGGCACCGATGAGAAAGATCATCGACTCGGTCTGATCCTGCGCCTCGCCGGCGAAGGTGGCCTCGACCCCGTCTGGCAGGTCCATGCGGTCGATGGACGATTGCAATGCGACGACTTGATCGTTGACCAACACGCCGGGGGCGACGTTCGCCTCGATGGTGATGACGCGACGTTGGTCAACGCGGGTGATGGTGCCGCTGCGCGGGGAAGGTTCGAACGTGACAAAGTTCGAGATCGGGACGAGGCCCGCCGAGGTGGGCACGCGCAGCGATTGAAGCTCTTCCAGCGTGCGTTCGTTTGAGGGGAAGCGCACGTTGATATCGACCGATCCGTCGGCGTCGTCGGGGCGGTAATCGGCCACGGTGATGCCGCGCGTCAGAAGTTGCACCGCCTGTCCGAGGGTCGAAATGTCGGCGCCAAAGCGCGCAGCCTCAGAGCGGTTCACCGCGATGCGCCATTCGACCCCGGGCAAAGGCCGCGTATCGGTGACGTCGGTAAAGCCGCCGATGTCGTCCATCGCGCTGCGGATTTTCTCGACCGCCGCCGCTTGGGCCTGCGGATCGCGGGCGCGCACGCGCAGGCTGATGGGTTTGCCTGCCGAGGGGCCGGAGGACGCCGTTTGCACCTGCACGTCGATACCGGGAATCGTCGCCATGTCGGTGCGGATGTCCTCACCGATAACAGCGGCAGTTCGGCGCGTGTCCCATTCGGTTAGTTCAATCTGGATCGTGCCGATCAGATCGGCGGCGTCCTGATTGCCACCGCCCGAGCGGGCATAGACCGACGCGATCTCGTCATAGGCGAACAGACGTTCCTCGACACGGCGCACCAGCGCGTCCTTTTCATAGATCGAGAAGTTGTCGCGGGCGCGGACCTGCACCTGTGCGAATTCCGGCTCGATCGACGGGAAAAAGCTGATGCCGTTGCCGAATTGGCCGTAAGCACCAAAACCCGCGAGCAGGAACGAAATCGCCATGAACAGCGTCGCCCAAGGCCGCAGGATCGCGAATTGCAGCACCTTTACATAGCCGCCGGTAAATCCGCCCAAATCGCGCGGATCACCCTTTTCGGCAGCGTGCAGCGTTGCCTTGTCCTTGGCCGATTGCGGAGGCTTCTTGCCGATGAGGCCACCGACGACGGGGATGAATATCAGCGCCATGAAGAGCGATGCCGTCAGCGTCAGGATCACGGTAATCGGCAGGAATTTCATAAACTCACCGACTGTGCCGGTCCAGAACAGCAGCGGAAAAAACACGGACAGCGTCGTCGCCGTCGAGGCGATGATCGGCCAGGCCATGCGCTTGGCGGCGAAAGCATACGCAACCTTGGGCTCATCTCCCTCCTGCAATCGGCGATCGGCAAGTTCGGTGGTAACGATTGCGCCGTCCACCAGCATCCCCACAACCAGGATGAGCGAAAAAAGCACGACAAGGTTCATCGTGTATCCCATCACCAGCAGCCCCGTCACACCTGCAAGAAAGGCGCCAGGAATCGCGAGACCGACCAGCAAAGCGGATCGGATGCCAAGCGCCCAGACTATGACGATCATCACGAGGATCACGGCGGCGATGACGTTCGCCTCCAGATCGCTCAGCATGGTCTCCACCTGCTCGCTTTCGTCTTGCATGTAATCGATGGTCACGCTGCTCGGCCAGTCCGCCTGCGCCTCTTCGATCAGCGTGCGCACTGCGGCAACGGTTTCGATGATGTTCGACCCCGCCCGCTTCTTGATCTCCAGCGCCAGCGCCGGCTGACCGTCGATGCGGGCGAAGCCAGTTGGGTCCTCGAACGTGCGGCGGATCGTGGCGACGTCGCCGAAGGTGACGACAGTGTCGCCGCGCACCTTCACAGGAAGGGCCATGACGTCCTCGATATTTTCGATCAGCCCCGGCACTTTCAGCACGATACGGCCCGCGCCATTCTCGATAGCGCCTGCTGCAATCAGTCGGTTGTTGCGGTTGATCTGGCTGATCAATTCCTCAAAGCTGATATTGTAGGTCTCGAACACTGTGGGGTCGATCAGCACCTCCAACAGCGCGTCACGCGCTCCGCCCACATCGACTTCCAGCACGCCCTCAAGACCCTCGATCCCATCCGATAGTTCCTCGGACAGGGAATTGAGCGTGCGCTCGGGCACGGGGCCGGACAAGATTACCGTCAGGATCGGGAAAAGCGCTGTGTTGATCTCGGTCACGACCGGATCAGTGGCGTCTTCGGGTAGCTCGGGTTTGGCGCGGTCCACGCCCTCCCTGACCTTACGGAGCGCGGCCTCGGAATCGAAACCCGGCTCAAACTCCAGCTGCAAGCTTGCATAGCCTTCGCCACCATTGCCGGTCATCTGCTTGAGGCCGGTGATCGCGCTCAGTTCAATCTCCAGCGGCTCGACCAGCAGGCGTTCAGAATCCTCGGGCGAAATGCCGTCGAGGCCGGTCGAAACGTAAAAGATCGGGATCGGGATCTCGGGCGAGCTTTCCTTGGGGATCGTGACATAGGCATAGGCACCGACGGCCAGGATCATGATCAGCGCCATGACAACGACGCGGCTGCGGCTAAAGGCGGCGTCGATGATGCCGTTCATTGAACGCTCTCTTTCTTGGCCGCGTCGGCGGGCCGTTCAGCCGGAATGTCCGTTTCGGGCGCTGTCGCGATGATCTGTCCGTTGCCATTGGCCGCAGCTTTGGCCTCAGGCGCGCCCGGCACCGGCGCCTGCGCGGCGGACACATTGTCATCGCCATCCGGTTGAGGATCGACCGTCTCGCCGTTGTTGACGAAACCCTGACCGATAGAGATGATCTGCGCCTCGTCCGGCAGGCCCGACACCCAGATGCCATCGGTCTGGGCGCGCACGATGCTGATCTTGTGAAATTCGACCAGATTGTCGGCAGTCACGGTCTTGATCCCCAGCGTGCCGTCGGTATCCAGCGACAGAATGGCGGGCGAGACGAAATGCGCCGTCAGCTTGCCTGTGGGGATGCGCAACTGCGCGCTGATGCCGGCGGGAATGGTGCCACCCTCATTCGGGACCTCGATCTCGGCCAGAAAGGTGCGGGTGTCGACGTCGGCGCTGGTGCCGACGAACTTGACCTCACCCGTGCCCGTCGCGCCTGTGATAAAGGCGACCTCGGCTGTCTGGCCAACCTTGATGTCGCTGAGCGACTGCTGCGGGATCTGGATGCGGATCGTCAGCGGCGTGTTGTCGACGATCCGGCCTATGTCAGTACCAGTCGACACAAATTCGCGTGTGTCGATATCAAGTGTTTCGAGCCGCCCGGCAAAAGGCGCACGGATTTCCGTATTCCCGATAGCCTCTTCGGCAGTTGTAACGCCCGCCTCAGCAGCGGCGAGAGTGGCGCGTGCCTCTGAGACGCGATCTACCGTGGCCACGCCTCGCGCTACTAGCGCACTGGCGTTGTCGAACTCGCGCTGAGCGCGATTCAACTCCTCCTTTGCCCGCGCCAGATCAGACCGACGTGCGGCGGTGTCGAAACGCGCGATCACCTGACCAGCCTCTAGCACTGCGCCCTTGTCCACCAGCAGCTCGGCAATCTGGCCCGACGTCTCGGCCCGGATCGCCGTGTCACGATCCGGCAGGGCCTGCCCCTCGGCCACAAAGACCTGCTCGACGGACTCAGCCACCGATTGGCGCACGGCAACGGTGACGGCCTTGGGGGTAGCAGACGCAGCTGTCACTGGTGTCGGATCACTGGACGGCAGAATGTATCCGCTGCCCATCCAGCCGATAATCGCCACAGCAAGGCCACCGGCCACCCATCGGGACCGGGTTGATCCAACATCGCTGTCGAATGTGAGCGTCTTGCGCCCTTCAGTCGGGGTGTCGGTCATGAACTGATCTCCGTGGGGACAGGCACCGCGTAGTTCGCTGATACCGCTTTGCTGTGGTCAGGATTCCATCGTCGAAACCCCGGTACTAGTTCCTGCGGTGGCGTTGCTAAGCGCACCGCAGAAATCTGTGTTAGCGCCAAGATGGGCTTCAGGTCGGTCATTGCAAAAACTTGATCTAGCGGCGGTGAGGCCCGTCGGACCACGCCACAACTATGATTAGGCCGAGCGCACCCATGTCCAGGCGGCAGCGTCTTCGGTGACGTCAAAGAGACGCATCTCGAAGGGCATCATCGGCGCCACACCCGAGGCGATCGTTTTCACCCAGCCAGGCGCGCCGACGATAGCGTAGCGG
Source organism: Roseovarius sp. Pro17 (assembly GCF_035599575.1). Taxonomy (NCBI): domain Bacteria; kingdom Pseudomonadati; phylum Pseudomonadota; class Alphaproteobacteria; order Rhodobacterales; family Roseobacteraceae; genus Roseovarius; species Roseovarius sp. Pro17. The sequence continues at coordinate 1,093,697 of NZ_CP141179.1, read as the reverse complement.
CCCAAATGCGTAATCGCGCTCATCTTCGTGCCCATCAGCGACCCGTCCATCAGGATTGCCGGGTCGAACCCTTCATAGCTCTTGAATCTGACAAGAAGATTGATCTTGCCGTCGCCCTTTAGGTGGGGTTCGAGGGGCGTCAGCACCTTGTCCACATCCTCTGCGGTGATCCGGCCATGAATCTCGTAGGCGATCAACCCGTCCTTGCCGTCCGACAACAGTGTCACGCCGCTGTCCGAGCCAACCGCCGCTTTGGTCGGCAGGTCGGACGCGAAAGCTTCGGCAGCCGCGACGTCGGATGAGCCAAAGCTCTTCATGTCAATCATCGGCAGGATCGGATCGATCCATTTCAGGATCGCCGCGAAGGCCTGAAGGTCGGTCACCAATGCCATCTTGGCGATCTTGGACCATTGTGCCAGCAGCCCAAACTCAAACTTCATGTCCTCGGCTATTGCGTCAGCGGTGATATCCTTCCAACCCTCGGCACGCACGATCAGACCCAGCGGCCCGTCGCCATTCAGCACCGGAGTCAGCTCGCGCTCCATCGTCTCGATGTCACTCTTTTCGAGCACGCCCTGCATCGTGATTTCATAGACGTTCGGCTTTAATTCTTTGATCTTCAGCATGATTATTCCTTTCTGCTCTCAGTTGTTGAAATATGGACGCATACCTAGCCCCGGCAGCGCCTCAATTGCCCGCGATCGCGCGCAGCATCAGGCGATATTCGCTCGGGTTGGACAGCGCGATGCTGCCTTGGGGTAGGCCAAGCAGTCTGTCGATCAACGCACCCTCGGCCACCATCCGGCCGTCGAGGAGATCAGTCGCCGCGTCGAGATATCCTGCCTCGGCGGTCCGTATGGCCATCTCGACAACAGCCCTGCGGCCGATCGACCACGCAAGGATCGTCTCGGTAACAAGGTCCGTATCGGCCACATCGAAACAGCCTTCAGCGACCCCATCGGCGATCACCTCGCGCAGAATTGGCCTTGCCGCTGCGGCGGATGCATCCGAAATGCGATGGAACAGCAGATCGTTACCGGGCCGCAGCATGGCATCGACAAAGAACCGGATCTGGGGGGCACGCTCTGCCTTCCAACGGCTCGACTCGGCCAGAAATGCATTGAAACGGGTCAAAGCATCGCCCGAAGTCGCAACACGCGCGGCCTCCGCCGAGGCCAGCGCTTCGCTCGTGAAACGCTCAATAACGCCGTCGAGTAGATCCTCTTTGGCGGTGAAGTGATGGTAGAATCCACCCTTGGAAATGGCAGCTTCAGAAAGCACATCGGCTATCGTCACGTCATCCCAGCCCCGCGCGAAAAACAGGCCCTGCGCCGCATTCAAAATATGCGCCCGCCGCTCTTGGGGCGCCATGCGCTGGCGCTTGGGCGCGACTGCAATGGCGTTTTCTGATCTGTCTTTCATCGCACCCTCACTACAAACCGACGGTCGGTATGTAGTGAGGGTTGAGATAATCTTCAAGATGGAAATCTGGAAATTCGTCAATTCGGCGGGTTCTTCACCTCTATCCAAGACCCTGCAATGGCTTTCGACCGGCCATTGTTCGACGGTATCGAAACAGACATTCTCGCCAGTTCCCCGCTATGGCGCATTACATCACGCATGTCGGGCATATTTCTGGCCATAGGTCATTGCGCTAAGTATTCGCCAACCAACTCAAATTGTTGCGGCCTAATATCCCGATACTCAGATCGGTCGTCTTCACCTGCTCGACAAATGTTGCGGCAATTCCGACTCTCATTACTTCAATGCCATGCGGGTATCGTTGTCGCCTTTTGATATGTGGCCTCGCCGCAAGTGTGTGGATCGAATATGTCCATCTCCGCAACGGCGGCGAAAGGAAGGGAGGGCGCTGTGCCGCCCTTCCCTTCCCCGCGATTAGCTGCAATGCGCAGCTGCCAGCGGCCATTGGTCGGGCGAGTTTTGCCCCAATGCCCTCACATCTATTTCGCGCTGGCGGCGATGGCATCCACCGCCCGCAGCGATAAAGCAGCGATGGTGAGGCTGGGGTTTGCCGTCGCCGAAGTGGGGAAGGTTCCGGATCCCAACAGGAACAGGTTGCGATGATCAAAGCTGCGCAGGTCGGCGTCCACGACCGCGCTTTTGGCATCAATGCCCATGCGCACTGTCCCGATGATATGGCCCGCACCCTGAATATCCGGGGAATGATTGACGTTGGTGGCACCAAGTGCTGCAAACACCTCGTCGTGCGCCCGCTGCGCCGCATCCAGCCCGGCGCGGGTATAGTCGGAATAATCGAAATGGATACGCGGCAGCGGCATGCCGTTGGCGTCGCGCTTGTCGGGGTCCAGCGTCACGCGGTTCTCCGCGTCAGGCGACTGCTCTACCAGCGAACTGATGCGAATCTGGCGTGATGTCGCGTCTTTAATCGCTGCGTCCAGATCGGCTCCGCGCAGACCTGTCTTCGCTAGATCGGAGGCTGTCGATAGAGGCGCGCCCGTGGGCCAGCTGTGGCCATCATTGGCGATTTCGATCCGGAAGGCCGCACGATCCTTGCGAAAATCACCGTCGCGCAAATTCTCGATCCCCGACGTAGAAAGCGGACCACGGAAAGGCCAGACCGGCTCGGCCGTCTCGGCCCAGCTAAGTTTCGAGGGATGGTCCATAAGGTTGCGACCAACCTGATCAGAGCTGTTGGCAACACCGTTCTCCGCGCCCTCTTGGGCAGAATTCAGCAGGAGGCGCGGCGTCTCGATCCCGTGTGCAGCGAGGACCACCACCTTGCCAGCAGCAGTGCCGGTACTGCCGTCTGCACGGCGAAAATCGACCGACGCAATTTGGCCGTCGGCACCGAGATTAAGCTTGGTCGCTGTCGTTTGGTCATGAACGACCGCACCAGCCTCCTCTGCTTGGAGCACATGAACCGTCGCATCATATTTCGCCTGAATCGGGCAGACAGGAATGCACGATGCGTTGCCGCAGCATTCTGGGCGTTCAGCGTGATATACCGAATTCCGCCCCTGAGGCGTGGCACGAAGCTGATACTTGGTGCCCTCCAATGCCTTGCCGACCTGCTTGTCGAGATACGTTATCGGAATCATAGGCATCGGAAAATCGCCAGACCTCGGGGACCCCAGATCCTCGCTACTGTCGCCCGCCACACCGATTTCCTGTTCGGCGGCCAGATAAAACGGCTCAAGCTCATCATAGTCAAACGGCCAATCTACCGCGTGGCCATAGAGCGAATTCAGTTTGAAATCAGCCGGCACGTTGCGCAGAGTTGTCCCCAGCCAGTGCCACGTCGTTCCACCGACCACCTTGATATAGGTCGATTTGAAATCCTCTGGCCCCATTTGCTGGTAATACTCACCGATTTTGTGGGTCAGGGGGTGCGGCGCGGTTGGGTCATTGGGATAAGCCGATTCCGGCACTTTGATCTTGGCATTCCAGAACGTTTCGACCGCGTCATACCGTTCGATCCGCTTGCCGCTTTCCAGAAAGGCGACCTTTAGCCCCTTTTGCGCCAATTTCGCCCCTGCCATCGCTCCTGCGATGCCGGTGCCGATAATCAAAATGTCTGCCGTGATATCATTTGCCATTGCTGGAGTTCCTTGGGTCTGGAATGTGGGGAGATCGAAAAGAGAGCGTGTGGATTAAGCCTCAGGCGGATCTGACCAGTAGCCCACTCCTCCACCGCAGAAAGCCAACGGCTTGGTGTAATCCATCGCCTGCCAGATCAATGCATCGGTGTAGCTTAGCATTTGCAAATCGTCTGAATCTGGCGATTCCCCGGTATACCAAGATGCCACGATGGAATTGGCCAAATCATCGTCGCTTTCGCCCGCCGCCAAGGCGGAAATATCATCCTCGCGACCAATCGCGGAGAAGGCCGTTAGCATGCTGGATGCGATATCCGTGGATAGATTGTCCTGCCCGACCAGTTCCTGCGACAACGCAAGGAAAGCGTCGACATCCAGATCGGCAGCCAGCGCCCGTCCCGGCCATTGCGAAAGAGACAGCACCGACATTGCCGAAACCGCAGATAATAAGCCGCGGCGCGTGAGGGTTGCCGGGGTCGTAACTTTGGATTGAGCCATGTCGTTGCACCCTGTTCTATTTTCGACTTCAATAAGTTGAGCTTAGATCAAGTAACGCGCAAATATTCTCTTTGGTTCCCGAATGATAGATGCTGAGGTATCGTGGGATATCCGACGACGACATGGAGGCTGTAGACAACCTCAAGATGCGAGCGGATACCGTCCGACGACGCCAGAAAGTATCTCGCCCATAGACCAGAGGCCGAGCATGCAATAGCCGTCAGAAGGGACCACCCACAAACTGGCCCACTCATCGTGGGCCACTCCACCCGGCCTACGCCCGGATTCCGCTGCGGTTGATGACCTTCTCGGACTTCTTCGAGATTATGTGAAAAGGACGTGCACGCTCTGAGCGCGCCAAGAAAGTAAGAGAGATGTCATCCTTCCAGTCCAAATTCGCCCTTTCCCAATCAGCCGTCCGCATACGGTTCGCGCCCGGGATCCGGCACGATACCGGGTCCGAGGTCGCGCGGCTCGACTGTGCGCGCGCCGCGATCCTCTCGACACCCGGCAAACGCAACATGGCCGAGGCACTCGCGTCCGATATGGGCGGCCTCGCGGCTGGGCTGGTGCCGCTAGCCTAGATACACACGCCGGTTACAGTAACCGAGCAGGCGCTCGTCGAAGTGAAGCGGCTCGGGGCCGATTGTCTCGTGGCGATCGGCGGCGGCTCGACGATCGGCCTCAGCAAAGCGCTCGCGCTCAGGACCGGGCTGCCGCAGATTGTGCTGCCCACCACCTATGCCGGGAGCGAGGCGACCCCGGTCGCTGGGCCAGACCGAGGACGGGCACAAGACCACGATCAACGATCCGCAGGTGCAGCCGCAGGTCATCCTTTGCGACGCCGAACTCGTCTGCTCACTGCCGCTGCCGATTACCGTGGCCAGCGCGCTGAACGCAATGGCCCACGCCGCCGAAGGGCTATACGCGCGATCGCAATCCGGTGTCCACGCTTATGGCAGTGGAGGGGCTTCGCGCGTTCCACGCCGCGCTGCCGACCGTCTGCGAAACCCCAAGCGATCTCGAGACACGTGGCAAGACGCTTTATGGCGCTTGGCTATGTGGCACCGTTCTGGGACAGGTCGGCATGTCGCTGCATCACAAGCTCTGCCATGTGCTGGGCGGTGCGTTCGACCTGCCCCACGCCCAGACCCACGCGGTGATGCTGCCCCACACCATCGCGTTCAACGTCAGCGCGGCAGGCTCGCTTCTTGATCCGCTCCGCGAGATTTTCGGCAACACTAATGTCGGCCAGGCGCTTGCCGCTTTCGCCGACACAGTCGGGGCACCTCGGGCATCTGATACGATGCCCGAGGGCGGCCGGCCGTTGTACCATCAGCGGCAAGCGGCCTGCGGGGCCGCCCCAACGTGCCCGCAACACGTAACTACCCTCGTTCGACCCAGATGACAGGAGAAAGTGAAACAGCCCTTGTTTGCCCGAGACCTAGAACTAAGGATGCTGGATTAGAGTTTTCTTTGTCGCAGCGGATGCCGACTTCGACGAACCACACCCTAGAAATGGGGGTCAGCGGCGAATGTCGGTAATTTCGGGTTCAACATCGCCCAATCATCGCTGCCGCAACGGGGCAACAATTGGCTTTGTCTGTGCATCAAGGCGGTCACAGCTTCTGAATAGAAGTAGTTGCTGATCCTGAACGGGCCAAAGGCTGTGTGCGAGATAGCGGCGTATGATGGTTATTAGATTTCGCATTTTATGGCTGGTCCAAGAGGCCACAAACACCATGTTTAGACTAAAGGGGTACAGAAGATGATCAACAAAGTGGATGTGGCGATTGTGGGTGCAGGCACGGCGGGTCTGGCGGCGTTGCGCGATGTGCGTCGAAAGACGGACAATTTCGTCATTATAAACAAACCGCCTTATGGGACGACCTGCGCGCGTGTGGGATGCATGCCCTCAAAAACCCTGATCGCGGCGGCGAACGCATTTCACGCGCGGGCTTTGCTGGATACCTTCGGCATCCGGGGTGCGGAGCATCTCAAGGCTGACATTCCCGCTGTGCTGGCACGGGTCAGAAAGCTCAGAGATGATTTCGTCGCGGGCGTGATGAAATCGACCGACGATCTGGGGGATCGCAACATCGCCGGACATGCGCGTCTTGACGGGGCGAACCGGGTTGTCGTGGATGGCCACGTGATCGAAGCGCGCCAGATTATTCTGGCACCGGGGTCCAGCCCTGTTGTGCCGCAGCCGTGGAAAAAGTTTGGCGGCCGTATTCTTACCACCGATACGCTTTTTGAGCAGCAAGATCTGCCATCCCGGATCGGAGTGATCGGATTGGGTGCAATAGGTGTGGAAATGGCGCAGGCCTTGGCTCGACTGGGGCTAGAGGTTCATGGGTTCGACGGCGCAAACCAGATGGCCGGTATCTCGGACGAAAAGATCGCCGAAACGTTGCGACAGTCTCTGTCACGGGAGTTCGCCGTCCATCTCGGGGTGAACGTGGACCTTGCGGAGGCCGAGGACGGCATCGAAATCAGGTGGGGTGAAGAAAAGGTCGGGGTCGACGAGGTGCTGGTCGCAGTGGGGCGGCGGCAGAATGTGCAGGACCTTGGCCTTGAAACTCTGGGCGTCCCGCTTGACGACAAGGGAATGCCGGAAGTCGATCCGCAGACGATGCGGATCGCCAATACATCGGCCCTGCTTGCTGGTGACGCCAACGGGATACGCCCGCTGCTGCATGAGGGTTCAGACGACGGCCATATCGCAGGGCTGAATGCAACTAGCGATACACCTGTGCAACTTGAACGCCGGACGCCGATCAGCATCACGTTTTGTGCGCCAGAGGTGGCGTCGGTCGGAAAACGGGCCAGCGATCTTGATCTTGATGATTGTCTGGTTGGCGAAGTTGATTTCAGATCACAGGGGCGCGCGCGCGTCATGCAGCAGAATGAAGGGCTTTTGCGCATCTATGCATCGCGCGACGACGGACGCCTGTTGGGGGCCGAGATGGCGGCGCCGGGGGCAGAGCATTTCGCACATCTGCTGGTGTTGGCGATAGACCAGAACCTAACCGTGCATGATTTGCTGCGGTTACCGTTTTACCATCCCACTCTCGAAGAAGGGTTGCGCTCCGCACTGCGCGAAATCGCCCGCGAATTGCCGCCTTGCAGTATATCAGACCTGGCCGGTTGCGCCTCGCTGGAGATTGAAGCGCTTGAATAGATGCAGTTGTCACTGAGACAATACAACGAAAGCGCGTCCGGTTTTTTCGCCTATTCTTCGCAATTCGCACGTGTAAGGTGTTTTGCCGCAGAGTTTTTTTAGCCCATCTACCGGGTGGCTTTCAGGCTCGGGAATCTATCTCCACGTCGTTGGCGGTGGTGCGCCAAAATTCGACCGCCCTTTTGAACTCTGCCGCATAAAATGCTGAGTCCTGCGATCCCGAAGGGTCGCCGTCGAAGCGCCCAACGCGACGCGCACAATCGAAAAAGCCCGGCGCGGGCAGCCCAAGCCGTGCCTTGCTGACCACGAGCGCTGCAATCAACGGGCGGGCGGCGGCGGCGTCCTCCTCAATCAGGCATTCCAACGCGACTGTGAGTTGATGAATCGTATTGGGCGGCGACAGATCCAAGGCCTTGGCAAGAGCTTGATAGGTGATGGGGGTCGCCTGACCGGCAATTCGGCAGAGATAATCCCGGACCCGTAGCGCCAACACGTTGGCCGTGCACGCCCCGATGTTCGCAGGTTCTTGATTATTCGTCATGATCGGGTCTCGCGAGGTTGGCCTGTCAAAATGACGGACCTTCAAGACGGCCAGATTTCGAGAAGCCCAGCCGTTGACGTTTGAAAGAACTGCAATGCAGCGTCGTTGGTTATCACCGTTACATCGACGCAGATTTGGACCTTTAGTCCGTTTGTGCCGCTATGCCCGAAGCGACTAGTGGTGTCTCAGGTCTTCCAATGTATCGGTCATTTCGAATGCTACCAGCACTTCGTCTTCTACAATGAAAATGCGTGGGGTATTGGCCGCCGTATTACTCTCCAGTCAGTTGTGCGAATGGCATGACAAGTCTCCACCGTAGACCATCAGCTGAATAACAAATGTCCACCTCGCCATTGGTCTCCATCGCAAGCGCTTGGTCGATGATGAAAGTGCCAAAGCCTTTCTGAGTTGGTACAACAGGCTCAGGCCCTTCCCGCTCCACCCACTCGATGCGAAGTTTCGGTTGACCTTCTTCGGTGATGCGGCACCAGGTCAGGTCAACCTTGCCAGTTGTCACGGACAATGACCCATATTTTACGGCGTTCGAGGACAGCTCGTAAAGGGCCATGGACACTGCCAAGGCTTGCCGAGACGGAAGTGCCACCGCTGGCCCATCGTAGAACAATTTATCGCCCGCGATCCTTACAACGATGTCATCGACAATCTGAGCGAGATTTGCTTGCTCCCACTCTGATCCAATCAACTTGCCATGTGCTTTGGCGTAGGCATCGAGTCTTTCGTCTATCGTGCTCCGTACCCCGCGCGGGATTTCCTCTTTGCGCAACGACATGCTGACGATCGATTTGACCACACTAAAGGCATTTTTAACCCTGTGGTTAAGCTCTGCGATGAGAACCTTTTGCTGTTCGGCCAGCTGGTGTTCCCGGTCAATGTCGATCAGGGCGACAACGGCGCCCAGAAGGCCCCCCGCTTTGTCACGAACTGGCTGTCCAATGATGCGCATCCAGAACTTGCTGTCGTCCCCTCGTTGATAAAGCACGTCCAACTCTGATCTATCCACTCCCTCGCTGATAACCTTTGCCAGAGGGTATTCATGACTTTCGACTTGCCGTCCGTCTTCGTGAAACGAAATCCATGCGCCATAATCCGTGACATCTTCGGAAAGCAAGATCGGATGGCGAAGCATATTTTCAACCGCGGTGTTACCGAGCATTACCCTACCCTTTACATCCGTGAGAACCACACCGACTGGGACGATTTCAAGCATAGCTTCGAAGAAATTGAGCCGGATCGCCGCTTCCTGTGCCAGCGCGGCATCCCTTTCCCGATCGACGGCCAGAAGTGCGAGGCGCTCTTGAAGATGCAGGATATTTTGACGCAGCTCGGCGTCAGTAGAGTTGGGCATGCTCAGAACCTGCAATATAAAATTCAGCTTTCATCGGATACACTGTTTACGGCACACAATTTAAACGCAAGTTCAAGTAAAAGCTTGTCATCCGTGGAGGCTTAGCAATGCCGCAGCCCAGTCTACCGGATAACCATTGCCGGATTTCGTTGCTCCGCGCATCCGCCCAATGGGTTTCCGGCAGCAATCTCTAGGTTATGTGCTTTGCTGCAAAATGAGGCAGAGCTCGATTTTCTGGATATGAAATAAGCCCAATAATGGGCGTTTGCGCATATTGATCCTGCCCGCCTGCAAACGGTACTGTTCAGCAGCGCGTCTGGTCGTTGCTACGCCACAAAGCTTGGGTAAGGGAGATGTCTTGTGTTGAGCATGAAAGTTGTCGTTTCACCATGATGATGCCCGCGCCTGTTGGTCCTTCTCGACGTCGCAATTCTGGCAGTTGGCGAATGCTACGGGGCGTCACAAATGCACTGCTGCTAATTTTTTTGGTGGGGACCGGCACCGCCCTAGCGACATCGGCACGGGCGCAGGAGTCCGTTTTTGAGACGTCGGCCCTGAATACCGGACTGGCCCCTGTTCCTGACCGGATCGATCGCAGAACACCGCGCGCCGCGATGGCAAGTTACCTGCAGGCAGCGAAGGACGGCGATTGGGATGCTGCGGCACATCTGCTGGATCTGAACGAGTTGCCGCCGAGCCGTCAGGCGGCCGAAGGACCTGTGCTGGCGCGGCAGTTGTATGACGTCGTTGATCGCAAGGCCGTGCTGGACTGGTCAATCCTGATAGATCGTCCGGACGCGCTTCAGACCGAAGGGGGAAAGAACGCGTCGCAAGCAGGAGAGCCCCGACGCTCGCTTCTCCTGCGTGATCTGCCGCTTGATATCGTTCCGGCCGAGATCCGCCTTAACCGCATCAAACCCAAGGGCGCCGAACAAGCCGTCTGGGTGTTTCCCCCGGAAACTGTGCGGCACGTGCCGGCATTGCACATCAAATACGGGCCTTCACAGCTTGAGCTGGCGCTACCTGATGCACTGCGCGCCAAGGAAATTGGCGGATTGATGCGATGGGAACTGATCGGCCTGCCGCTGCTCTTATTGGCCGCTATCATTCTTGGGTGGATCGTCCACAGTGTTCTTCAAATCCTTTGGCGCCGCGCTAACTCAAAAATAGCGACAGGCATTCTGCGCGCCTCATCCATGCCGCTGATTATCGTGAGCGTCACAAGCCTGATATGGTGGGTCACGGGTAATATTTTTGTTTTTTCCGGGCGAATCGACATCGTCCTGGCACCGTTAATAGCAACCGGGTTCATCACGGCACTGCTGCTCTTCATCGTTAACGGGGTTGAGGTGCTGCTGGACGGCTTAATCGCACCGCAAGAGGACCTGGACCTGACCCTTGCCGCGCAGGCTGACGCACGGATTCTTGCAACTAGGCTGAACGCCGCCAAGCGGGTGCTGGTAGTTGCCGTATTCCTGATAGGCGCAGGTGTCGTTCTGTCCTCAGCCGATCTGGCGAGCAATCTGGGCCTGTCGTTACTTGCTTCGGCGGGCGCTCTTACGATCGTGCTGGGCTTTGCCGCGCGTAATGTGCTGGGCAATATCATGGCATCTTTGCAGATTGCCCTGAACCAGTCTGCGCGCGTCGGTGATAGAGTTCTCTACAAGGATGAGTTGTGCCACGTTGAACGCATCCATATGACCTTTGTGCAACTACGCAACTGGGATAGCACGCGGTTGATCGTGCCGGTCGAAGAATTCGTATCAGAGACATTTTCGAACTGGACGCTTCAGGATCCCGCAATGCTGCGAATTCTGAAGTTGCAGCTGGACCCACGGGCGGATGTCGGCGCATTGCGTGAGGCGTTTAACGATATCCTGTCGGAAGTGGCCAATCTGGATATCGGTGAAAATCTGGGGGATCGTGACGAATCGAGTGTCAATGTTGCTGATCAGGACGTGTTCGGCATCGAAGTCTGGTTCAGCATTCCCTGCACGGATCCGAATACCTCATGGGAAGTGGCCTGCGCGGTGCGCGAACGGCTGATCGCCCGCGCCGCCCAGATTGAGGGCAAGAGTGGCAAGCCAATTTTCCCCGAAAGCGTGGTTGCCGGGGCCGGATAAGTGCTATGTCATTGATGGGCAAGACGTCTGGGCTGCGAATTCTGAGAATTGAAAACAAATGAACCAAGGCGACTTGATAGCAGATGCCATTCTGACACTCGCCACCGAGCGCGGGCCTGACAAGACGATCTGCCCGTCCGAGGTTGCGCGCCACATCGCCGGACAGGATCAGGATAAATGGCGACCATTAATGCCACCAATTCGCGCGCAAGCGCTTAAGCTGGCCGAAGACGGTAAAGTCGAAATCAGAAAAGGTGGTGAAACTGTTGATTTGCAGACATTCAGCGGTATCTACCGCATTACAATACGTGCCGGATAGCAGTTCGAATTACTTCTGATGCGCAAACGAAACGGGTACAGACAGATATGCAAAGCTCCAATTCAACTGCGTCGATCTTTCGGGCTGATGAAAACTGCTGGCGTGTGGTCCGTGCGGACAGAATGGCTCTGATCGTTGATGCCGCAGATTATTTCCGCGTCTTGCGCCAGATCATCCTCGCCGCCGAGCGGGAGTTACTGTTCATCGGCTGGGACTTCGACTTTGAGATCGAAATGCTCCCAGGCGAAAGCGACAGTGACGGACTTGCGCCCGACGGATTTCCCAACCAGCTTGGCGCCTTCCTTGAGGCTGCTGTGGAACAGGCACCCGATCTGCATGTCTATCTGCTCAAATGGAATGGTGCGGTCATTGCGGCGCCCGGGCGTTTGATGCCGACGGTCGCGCTGAGTGTGTTCGGAAGCGACCGCATCCATTTTGCCCTCGACGGGCATCACCCGTTCGGGGCCTGCCATCATCAAAAGATTGCCGTAGCTGACGACAAACTGGCTTTTTGTGGGGGGATCGACGCAACCGAGGACCGCTGGGACACGTCCGAGCATCTGCCGGACGATCCCCGACGCGTGCGCAAAGACGGCTCCCCGTCCGAGCCATGGCACGATGCTACCTCGGCACTGACCGGTCCGGTGGCATCGGCACTGGCGGAACTCTCCCGCAAGCGCTGGCACCGAGCCACAGGCGACACGTTAAAGCGACCCGCAAGCACGCCCGCGGATATATGGCCCGATGATCTGGACGTTGACGCCAAGGATGTTGACGTCGCCATCGCGCGAACAGAGCCACCCTACGACGGCGAGCCGCTGATAAACGAGATCGAGCAGCTCTATATCGGCAGTATCGAGGCGGCGACTGACACGATCTATATTGAATCGCAGTATTTCGCATCCGAGACTGTGTGCGCAGCGCTGGAAAAACGCCTGAGAGAGCAAGACGGCCCCGAAATAGTTGTGATCAATCCCGAGGCCGCCCTGTCGCAACTCGAAGACGACGCGATGCATGTCCTGCGCGGGCGGATGATCGACAGGCTCCGGGCCGCCGATCATCAGGACCGTTTTCGCATCTTTTATCCGGTCACCGCGAAAGGCGACCCGATCTACGTCCATGCCAAGATCATGATCACCGACGCCAGCATCCTGCGGCTTGGGTCCAGCAACCTTAACGACCGCTCCATGGGCTTTGATACCGAATGCGACGTGGCGGTCGAAGGGCCGGAGGCGCTGATCACTGGATTTCGCGCGCGGCTTCTTTCCGAGCATCTCGGAGTATCGCCGGAAGTTTTCGAAGAGGCCCTGCAAAAGGAAAACTTGTTGATCGGGGCCATCGAGAGCCTGAACTCCCCCAAAGGGCGCGGGCTGCGCCGGATTGACCCTCGTCCCGACGGCATTATTGGCGGTTTTTTGGCCAACACTCGCCTGCTTGATCCACGCTATCGTCCAGGTCAGGAAACATCCGCCGGACAAGGGGTGCGTCCCCGACATCTGGCCTTGATCGCCGGGGGCGCATTGGTCGGCGGTCTAGCCTTTCTGGCGTGGCAAAAATGGAGAGGCGGCGGCCCTCGGAGCTGAGCGCCGTCTGATTTCTGAGCGTCTGTGCTCAGACAGTTACCATTGAACGTCCAATAAATTTCGTAGGGTTCTATGTTCAAACGTCTTATCCACCGTGCTGCGCTGAAAGCAGAACGTGTTGCTGATCAGCTATTCAGCCGAACAGGCAAGGGCCGCGTGATCGACCCCTATATCGGCTATGCTACCCCCGATCAAATCATCCTGCGTGGGCGCGTTCTCAGCAAGCTGCGACACTCTTCAGCAGTTGAAGGCCAGACACGACTTACAAATCTGAGGCAAATGCTGGGAATGTTTCTTACTGACGAAGTACGAGACGTCACTGTGCGATGTGGCGACGCAGAAGCGCTGACGGATGAAGAGGGTTATTTTACCCTGCTTTTGCCGCGCGACGCCCGCACCGGACGGCACTCAGAACAGGTCTATATCGAAGAGGGTCAGGTTCCGACACTCTGTCCTTTTTTGGTTCCTGCTGTTGATGCTCGCTTCATGGTCATCTCGGACATTGATGACACTATGCTGGAAACTGGCGCTTATTCACTTATGCGCAACCTCTTCACCTCATTCACCGGAAATTCCCTAACGCGGCTCGTATTTCCAGATGCAGTTGACTTGATGAACGCGCTCTCCGAAGGTGGACGCAATCCGATTTACTACGTGAGTTCATCACCATGGAACCTCCACGACTTTCTAGCCGACATCTTTGAAAATACGAGACTCGTGCGTGGCCCAATGTTCTTACGCGATCTAGGATTGAGCGATACCAAGTTTATTACGGACGGGCATGGGAGCCATAAAGGGGCAAGCATAGATCATATTCTGCGTGCCAATCCAGATTTACCAACCATACTTTTAGGTGATACGGGACAGCACGATGCACGAATTTACCGTGACGTAATAGAGCGTCATAATGATCGTATCATTGCCGTCGGATTACGCACGCCCGGTGCTGGAATTGATGCCCAAGATAAACGAGATTTGGACGCGATTGCAGCGACTGGTGTCGCACATTTTGCAGGACCCGATTTCACAGAGTTGGCAAAGAATCTTGCGGAAGAACATCCTGATCTTTTTCCATGCAGTTCTAACGAAAATAGAGATTGATCTTAGGATATCGCGGCGTCTGCGTTGCCGTCTGTACTGACGACCAAGTCGCGACTTAGATCAACTATGGGCTCGGGAAGAGCTATCGGCAGGTCATCCCTTAACGCCTAACTAGGAATGTTGGCTTTTTCCTGTGTGGATGGCCACTGCTTGGCAAGACATTTTTTGATATCTGAGGCGCCCCAAGATTTGTAGACGCTTTCCCGGTGATTTCGGACCCGAGGGCGGGCGGATATGAACACCGGAGCTCGGATTGCGGATGAGCATAAGCAGCACGCTGTGACGCAGGTCATTGAGCGTGAATAAATAAGAGGGGATACTGCCTTGCGTTTGGAAGGATATGATGCACCACGAGAATGCTTCATCCCTTTGCCTTGCAGCCACTTAGCCAGTTCACCGGACACGTAACTGGAGCCATCGCCCACTGCCCGGCTGTGCATTGCGTGGCAATGTCACGAGAGGGACTGAGCAGACGTGGTTTGTGGACGACATGGACCTGATCGCAGCCAGAGGCCTGCAAAGCCAGATCGAGCTTGTCGGTGACATCTTTTGCCTTCATGTTGGTGCAGAGTTTTCAAACGATGATGTAGCGGCTGTAGTGGGCCGAAATCGCGCTGAAATAAAGCCACCCCCCAGCCAAGTACTTTGAGATAGGTGAAGTTCTTTGACCACTTGAAACAGATGCCTTGGGATGTGCCCTCACGACAGCAAAGCTCAGCAATACAGTCCTCGCCACGCAGCCCATCCAAGACGATCCTGATCTTCTCTTCGGATGAATACTGCTTGCGGGCCGCTCGCTTGATGTCCTTGATGATCTTCTCGCCAAGGCTTTTGGTTGACTGTCTCATGTCCCACTCATCAGTGGTTACTGATGCGCCAAGAACACTATCTTATCAAACCGCCAAATTTGCACCCATAGGCGCTGACGTCAGATAGTGCGCACCCGCGCCAGGAAGGTCCGCTCGTTGGACGCATGACTTTCAAAACTGACAATCATGTCGCGCTTCTCTCTCTTAGCAAAGCGCTTCGAAGTAAACTTCGAACCACATGTTTGCCTCAAAACTTTACAACATTATCCGACATCATATCGGCACCAAAAAGCAGGGGAAGCCAAAGGAAGGTTTGCGTGATACTAGAGGTATTTTTACGTAAAAGATATTTTGGGTGGTCCATTTTTTTCGACGGAATGATCTATTTTCAAACCAAGAGTTATGTGGCAATCAAAAATAATATGTCAGATTTCACGGTAATCTCCTTTACCGTCACCAACCTTCTCTGTGGTCCGCGTGACTGGTGTTTTCTGGCTGAATGTTAGGTTGTTTGTTGCCGCTACCTGAAGGCGACAAACGGTCCAAAACCGCCCTTCGACACGCCGCTTGATTTTGATCAACTTTAGGTACGCCGCACGCCGATACAATCAAACCCAACTAGTCTGCAAGCAATCTGGAGGGGTGCGTCACCATGAAATCATTTGCTCTCGCGTTCATCGTGCTCTTCATCGCCGCGCTGTCCCTAGGTGCCAAGGCACAGGACGGCATTCCCCCCGTTTCGCTGGGCATCCCTGCGGACAAATTCGACTTCACTGGCACTTGGAACTACAGCACGTCGAACCACAATGTCAGTGGACGCTGTCCAAACGGCAAGCCGATGAGTGGTACCATGCAAATCACCCATTCCGGTGCCGCAGTCGGGCTGATGATCTCCTCGGGTGCCACCTGCAATCCCGGTTCGATGTGCATTTTTGACGGAGCCATTGATAGCGGTGGTCAAGTTACCGTCTCCAACACCGACACTGTCGACGAGGAAGGTGGCGAGGCGACCAATGCTATGCGGCTATTCTTTCTCAGCGAGGAACTGGGCGCGGGACTTGCAGCCTCAGGCTACGTTCATCCAGACGGCTTCGAATGCCAGTGGAGCCACTATATTCAGATATGGCGTTAACGGGCTGAACGCCTGTCCCTGACCAATTGCACTAGTATGGCAAATGTGGGAATTAACCCCACACCTTTTCACGGTCGACCCGTTTTTCCGAACGGCTGGAAATACCAACTTTTCGGCCCCCAAAGATGTGTTCAGGCCCGGTGAAATTTCGCCATAGCCGGCCGCTCCGGCTAGTGGGTCAGGGGCATGCCTCGGGGATGACCTCGTGCCAGATCGGACAGAAATCTTCGTAGTGCCACCAGGCGTCCGTCGAATTGATGCCGACATGGACCGCGACCCAAGTGCGTCCCGAGAGCGTTAACAGCGCCTGAACAGTGGCACCGTCGCCAACATCGGGATCGATCTCGCCGCGCCGCGCGCCGGGGGTCTGGTAGAGATCGATCACGCCGCCACCTGGGTGCTGCGCCATGAGGCTCGCAAAGGCGGCAGTTTCGGTGACACGTAGATCCCAGACCACGAATTCGACCGGACCGCCGACCGTCCATTCGATCTTTGGACGGATTGCATCGAGCAGGTCGGCACGCAAATCAGTGCCGCGGGCAGGTTGGGTCCAACCGTCGGCAGAGGCGGAGGTGGCGAGGCAGAGCAGGAGTGCGGCGAGGCGCATAAGCTAATCCTTGGTTGGGTTCGCAACTATTATAGCCTTAATTGCTCATGAAAGGGATACCCTCACGCGACGCATAACTTGTGCCTTCCCATCGTGTCAGGGGTTCTGTGTACGCAGCGCCGATGGTCATGAAAATCAGTTTCTCTGAAGTTTGAGCATTTGCCTCGCGCCTGCAGAGAGGGTCTGCTATGCGCGACGAAGCGGGCTTTCGCTGCGGCTGCGCCAAACTCTGCTTTAAACTCAACCGCATCTAGTCAATACCGTAAATCATTGCCGCATACTCGCGAACCTCATCCGGTGTTTGGTCTTCTATTTCCCGTAAGTATACCAAGAATTTGTCTGGGTCGCTCAGAGAGAATATACGGGCCTTGTACTCCAACTCAGCCCCAAGTGGTTCTTCCTTCAATAGTGCAGCGCAGCGCTTGTCGATGAAGAGTGCGTCCACGTATGGCGCGTACGTCGAGATTGTCCTCACATCGTTCATGAGTCCACGATCAACTATTCTCTTCTCGCCCATGATGACCCGCCTAGCTACAGCAGCAAATAAGTATGATGAAACCCTTTGGTATGGTATTTCCCGTTGCCGTTCCCAATGCCAAAACTTCATGATTTCAATCGCCTGCTTATCTTCATCAACTCCCCGTTCTTCAAGAAGGTGGCAAAGCTCTCGATACTCACGATATATCGGCCTGCCAGAACTCTCGAATAGTGCCAGCGGGTCACTTGGATCAGGATTTGAGACTTCCTCAAACCACTTCGCAAAGGCCTGCTTCTTTGTTGGCCCAATTGCTGAAAATTCACTTTCGAGAAAACCCGCGAACGATGCCTTCTTCTCAAGCCACGTGTCCGCGAGTTGTTTCAATGAATCATGCACTTCGCCTCTCACAGTTCGAATGTGATCTGCGAATTGGCTGTAGTCGGCCCGCACGCCAACGTGCATATCGGGCAGCCATTCATTTCTTCGACTGTCCGCAATATCATCTATATCAAGAGAAACCTCAGGCTCTTTGCCATCAAAGTATGCCTTTGCAAACTGAATGTCCTGCAATAGCTCCACATCGCGAGAATCCATTAGGGAAACGTCGCCCCCGAAGAACTCATACAAGCTGCGCAAGTCTATGGCACTGTGGAAGACCGTTGTCTCATGGTGATGGATGTCGGAGTGAGGCAAGAAGATTTGCTGTAGAAGAACGCACCGTCTCAGCAGGGCGTATACTTCTTTTGCAAAGGCTTCATGTCCCTTTGGCAGGTTCCCTTCGATCTTAACGTTGTAGATCATGCTGAACATGAACTGGTCCAGATAGATCGCCTTTTTGTCTAATTCGGGCAGAGGTAGTTGCACCGTCCTTCGGCAGTGGGTGCAGCGTTTGGTCAACAATTGCCCCTTGGCAGAGAGTATGCCCATTGTCGTTTGACCGCACTTGGCGCATCGTGTGAACGGCCCGCGTTCCCATGTAAATCCGCTCAATGCAAAACCTCCGCTTGCAAGTAGTCGATCTTGACCGCGCTCCCGAAAGCGGACCTTCGTCCACTTTGCAGCATCGGTCTATAAGGGCTCGAAGCTGCCATGCCGCGTTGCAGTCTGTGACTATCGCTGCTTGCGCTATTCGCGACGCCTGCTGATCGGGAATTACAACGGCCAGACGACCAGCAGCAACGGTATGCTGATGACTACCACAAGCACTTCGAGCGGCAGGCCCAGTTTCCAGTAATCACCAAAACGGAATCCGCCGGGCCCTAGGATCAGGGTGTTGTTCTGGTGCCCAATCGGGGTCAGGAAGGCGCACGAGGCGCCAATCGCGACCGCCATCAGAAAGCTGTCGGGGTTGACGCCCAATGTCGCCGAGATGCCCAGCGCGATGGGGCATAAAACGGCGGCGGTGGCGGCGTTGTTCATCACGTCCGACAGAAACATGGTGGTGACCAGAACGACGGCCAGCGCAGCGATGGGATTTCCCCGCGCGACGGTATCAACCAGAAATCGCGCCAACAGATCGGCAGCACCCGTGCTCTGCATCGCGCCCGCGACCGGGATCAATGCGGCCAGAAGCACGATCACCGGCCAGTCGATGGCTGTATACACCTTGCGTGGCGGCACCGTGCGCAGCACCATCGACGCAAGCACGCCCAGTGCAAATGCAGGGGCCGCCGGCAGCAGTCCGAAGGTGACAATGGCAATGGCGCCCAGCATGATCGCGCCTGCGATGATCGCCCTGCGCTTGTCGGGGATGCGCAATTCGCGCTCGCCCAATGGCACACAGCCAGTGTCGTTTATGAATACGCTGACGGCGTCCGATGCGCCCTGCATCAGCAGAAGATCGCCGGATTTCAGCTTGAGTGTTCTCAGCCTTGCCCGTGGTGGATGCCCTTGGCGCGAAACGGCCAGAAGGTTTAGCCCATAGCGCGTGCGAAGATTCAGATCGCTGGCCGACCGCCCGACAATGGTCGAGCCGGGCAGCACGGCCAGTTCGCGCAGCACGATATCATCGCTGCGCTCGCGGTTCTGGTCGTCATCGTCATCGTCATCAGTGACCTTGTCTTCCTGGACGCCAGATGTCTCTGCCTGCGCAGCGGGTTTTGCTGCGGTTTCGTCTTTTTGCGGGGCGACCACCTGCTCTTCCAGCTTGATGTCGAAAACCGAAAGCGCCTCGGCCAGCGCATCGACATCGGCCTCCAGCACCAGAATGTCCTCCGCGCGAATGCGCCGCCCACCATGTGGCGCGATCATCCTCACCTCGTTGCGAACAAGACCGACGATTTGCGAGTCGCTGTCTTCAATCTCGCGCTCGAACGCGCGCAAGGTCAGGCCGACAGCCTTGCTTTTCTCTGGTACGCGCAGTTCTGTAAAATAGGCGCCTGTGTCGAACCCTTCGCCCGCTGCGGATTTGCGCGCGGGGACCAGCCGCCAGCCGACGATGGCGACAAAAATCACCCCGGCAACCGCCACAGCCACGCCCACGGGGGCAAAGTCAAACATGCCAAAATGCCCCAGCCCGGCCTCGGCCCGAAAGCCCGAGACGATCAGGTTGGGCGGCGTGCCGATGACCGTGGTCATGCCGCCAAGGATCGTGGCAAAGGCCAGCGGCATAAGCACCTGCCCATGCGTCAGGTCCAGCCGGTCCGAAAGCTGCACCGCGATCGGCATCAAGAGCGCCATCGCCCCGACATTGTTCATGAAACCTGACAGGGCCATGCCCAATCCCATCAGCGCGACCATGCTTGTCAGTCGCCCCGCATTGCGCGGCAAAACGCTGCGCGCCAGCCAGTCTACAGCGCCGGTATTCTGCAACCCCTGACTAAGGACCAGCACACAGGCCACCGTGATAACGGCCGGGTGGCCAAAGCCCGCAAAAGCATCCGCGCCCGGAACCAACCCGGCGATCACGCACGCCATAAGCGCGGCCAATGCCACGACATCGTGGCGAAACCGTCCCCACAGAAACAGCCCCATTGTGGCCGCAAGTATGGAAAATATCAGCAATTGGGCTGTGGTCATGAAATCGGCCTGTAAGGGTCAGTTGCGTGCCTCAACGCCTTGAAAGCTTACCGAACTCGCTGTCCAAGAGAGCACGGATTTTCTTGGCACCACCGCGTAGGGCGGCCTCAATATTCGCGTCGGAATGGGTTACGGTTTGTGGCTGCATGCCCTCGGGACGCGCCTCAACTGTGCAATGAATGTCATCGGCCCCACCTTTGGCAGCGTTCACATCCGCCAGATGCACCTCAACCCGCGTCAGGCGGCTTGTAAGATGTCCCAGCGAAGAAACGACTACATTCTCGGCGACCTCGGCCAAGCGATCATCGCCCTGAATGTTTGCGTCGGTGTTGAGTTGAAATTGCATGTCGGTACCTTCCGAGGTTGATATGAGTTTATCGGGCTCTGACGCACAGGTGACCAGGCCGAAGCAGCCATGAGCGTGATCAGCAGGTTACACGATCTTTCGATGGGCGAAATCGCATTCTCAGGCCATTACAAGAAATTGAAATGAAACGGGAATGTTCTGACGTGATGCCCTTTGGACTCTTGGTTGTATGGGCAAAGCTGCCATTTGTGCTTATGGCGACCACGCCCCATCTTGACTGACAAAAAGAAAAATGCCGCCAAGCCGGAGGCCTGGCGGCATTTTGAAAGTTTTTGTCACTCAGCTAAAACTGGACGGTTGCTATGGCTACTGACACTTGGAATGGCCACAGCTGGCGCAGGTCATGCATCCTTCAACCATCCGCATTGCGAAGTCACCGCAACTCGGACATGCGGGTGCTCGGCCGCCGCTTAAGTTCACCACCTGCGCTGTTGGGTCAGATTTCAGGCCTAGGCCCTCGCCGGCTAGGAAACCCGTTTGCACCATATGCTGCTCCAGGATCCCTCCGATGGCCGCCAGAATGGATGGCACGTATTTACCCCCCATCCACGCGCCACCGCGCGGGTCGAACACGGCTTTGAGTTCTTCAACGACGAATGACACATCGCCGCCGCGCCGGAACACTGCGCTGATCATACGTGTCAGGGCGACTGTCCAGGCGAAATGCTCCATGTTTTTGGAGTTGATAAATACCTCGAAGGGGCGACGCCGCCCGCCCAACACCACGTCGTTGACGGTGATGTAAATCGCGTGGCTACTATCGGGCCATTTTAGTTTGTAGGTCATGCCCTCCAATTCGGTAGGGCGGTCCAGCGGCTCGGACATATAGACGACTTCGGCGCCATCGCTGCTGATCTGTTGCGGCGCGACATTGGCGGTCTCGCTAACGCTCAGGACCGACCCGGTCACATCATTGGGTCGATAGGTGGTGCAGCCTTTGCAACCGCTGTTCCACGCTTGCATATAGACGTCCTTGAACGCCTCAAAGCTGATATCCTCGGGGCAGTTGATCGTCTTGGATATGCTGCTATCCACCCATTTTTGCGCCGCCGCCTGCATGCGGACGTGATCTGAGGGGGCCAGCGTCTGGGCGTTGACGAAATGATCGGGCAGCTCAGTATCGCCAAAGCGGTCGCGCCACATCTGGACGGCGAAATCGATGACCTCCTCTTCGGTGCGGCTGCCGTCCTTTTGCAGCACCTTGCGGGTGTAGCTATAGGCGAACACCGGCTCGATCCCGCTGCTGACATTACCGGCATAGAGGCTGATGGTTCCGGTCGGCGCGATCGAGGTCAGCAGGGCGTTGCGGATGCCATGCTTGGCTACCGCCTCGCGCACGTCTTGATCCATGCCCAGCATCGTGCCGCTGGCGAGGTATGCGTCCTTGTCGAATAACGCAAAGGCACCCTTTTCGCGGGCCAAATCGACGGAAGCCAGATAGGCGGCGCGCGCAATCGCCTTCAGCCACGCCTCTGTCTGCGCTGCCGCCTTGTCCGAGCCATAGCGCTGGCCAACCATCAACAGCGCATCGGCCAATCCGGTGACGCCCAGACCGATCCGCCGCTTGTCTTCGGCCTCGGCGGCCTGCGCCTCTAGCGGGAACTGGCTGGTATCCACGACATTGTCCATCATGCGCACGGCGACGGCGACCAGATCGGTCAACGCGTCCTCGTCCAATGCCGCAGCCTTGCCAAAGGGATCGCTGACCAGCCTAGCCAAGTTGATGCTGCCCAGCAGGCACGCGCCATAGGGCGGTAGCGGCTGCTCGCCGCAGGGGTTGGTGGCCGAGATGGTCTCGCAATAGGCGAGGTTGTTGGCCTGATTGATCCGGTCGATAAAAATCACGCCCGGCTCGGCATAATCATAGGTCGCCTGCATGATCCGGTTCCACAGATCGCGCGCCTGCATTGTGCGATAGACCTTGTCGCCAAAGACCAGATCCCAAGGGCCGTCCGCCTCAATGGCCGCCATAAAGGGATCGGTTATCAGAACGCTTAGGTTGAACATGCGCAGGCGGGCGGAATCACTCTTGGCGGCGATGAAATCCTCGATATCAGGGTGATCGCAGCGCATGGTCGCCATCATAGCGCCCCGGCGACTGCCAGCGCTCATTATAGTGCGGCACATCGCGTCCCACACATCCATGAAGCTCAGCGGCCCGCTGGCATCCGCGCCTACACCCTTAACCACCGCGCCTTTCGGGCGAATGGTCGAAAAATCATAGCCGATGCCGCCGCCCTGCTGCATGGTCAGCGCCGCCTCGCGCAGCGCGTCGAAAATGCCGCCCATGTCGTCAGGGATGGTCCCCATGACAAAGCAGTTGAACAGCGTCACCTTGCGCCCCGTCCCGGCCCCTGCCGCGATTCTGCCTGCGGGCAGGAATTTGAAATCCTCAAGCGCTCCGTAGAATTTCTCTTCCCACTCGGCGGGCTTGTCTTCGACTGCGGCCAGCGCGCGCGCCACCCGGCGCCAGCTATCTTCGACAGAATCGTCGCCTGCGCCCTCAGCGGGGGTAAAGCGATACTTCATATTCCAT
Source organism: Roseovarius sp. Pro17 (assembly GCF_035599575.1). Classification (NCBI taxonomy): domain Bacteria; kingdom Pseudomonadati; phylum Pseudomonadota; class Alphaproteobacteria; order Rhodobacterales; family Roseobacteraceae; genus Roseovarius; species Roseovarius sp. Pro17. The sequence continues at coordinate 1,070,457 of NZ_CP141179.1, read as the reverse complement.
ATCTGTTCGGAAATAGGGGCAGCGAAACGGCTCATGGCGATGAACTCCGGCAGATCGGGATGAATAGGAATGGCGCGGGTCGCAACAATAGGCCTGTGCCGCCGTCCGGTCAACGATGGACGACAAGCCCGCGCCCCCTGCCCCGGCGGCAACCGACGCGCACGCTAACGGCTGATTTCTTTGGGCAAAACATCCATCCCGCAACAGCGGAGCAGGCAGACCGCATGCCGATTCGGCTGCCCGGTATGACAATAATCCCCACACCGGCCATTGAACTCGTCGCGCAGCGGCATAAACTGATCTCCATGACACCCGCCCCCCTGAACCTGATAAAGCTGAGCGTCGGCACCGACAACGTTGCCAGTCTGACGGCGTGGCAGACCACGCGCCGCGCGCAGGGTGACGACGGCATCCCACGCCATGTTACGCGCATGTGGCCCCGTCGCGAGGCCGAGCTGCTGGATGGTGGCTCAATCTACTGGGTGATTCAGGGCGTGCTGCAATGCCGCCAGCGAATCCTGCGCCTTGACGAAGTGATCGGAGCCGACGGCATCCGGCGCTGCGCCATTGTGCTTGATTCTCAGGTTGTGCGCACCGGCACCGTGCAAAAACGGCCCTTTCAAGGGTGGCGCTATCTGCCGGGCAGCGAAGCGCCGCCTGATCTGGTTGAATCACGCAGTGGCGAGGACGCATTGCCACCCTCTCTGAGCGCCGCGCTTGCGGACATCGGAGTGCTATAAAAGCAACACTGGCGACGTCCTGCTGGCACCATATTACCCTATTTTGAGCGACCTCAGGCGCATAGCTGCCCGCAAAGGCCAGCGCGAAACACGTTGTTTTCATTGGGTAAATTATTCAATTTTACCGCGACTCAATCTACGGGGGAAAAATTGGGCAAGTTATCGCCTATAGAAATCACATTTTCTTGAAAAGGACCTCTCAACAGGATTGTTGCATCCCGTAACCCAATCCTAAATAGGGGTTCATGAGGCGCGTGTCTGGCGATAGTCGTCGGCGCGATCGAAACTGAAAGGATTACTACTATGAAATATCTTCTCTCCGCAGCCGCAGCATCCGCACTGTTGGCAGGCACAGCATTCGCTGGCAACATCGAGCCCGCACCGATGGAGCCCGTGATTGCACCGGCACCTGCGCCGGTCTTCTCGTCCCCCAACTGGACCGGCTTCTACGCTGGTGGCCAGCTGGGTTACGCTGACGTCGACACCAACGCCGCTGGCGTAGACGGTGACGGCCTCATCGGTGGTCTGGTTGCTGGTTACGACTACGATCTGGGCAACTGGGTTATCGGTGCCGGCCTCGACTACGACTGGACTGACGTGTCGCTGGCCCCCGCTGTCGACGTTGACAGCATCTGGCGCGCCAAACTGCGCGGCGGCTACAAGCTGGGCAACGGTCTGCTCTACGCAACCGCAGGCTATGCAAGCGCCGACGTCTCCACAATCGGTGACTCGGACGGTTACTTTGTTGGTGGTGGTTACGAGCACCTGGTTACACAGAACATCTCCGTCGGTGGCGAAATTCTGTACCACGAGTTCGACAGCTTCAACGTTCCTGGCCTGGACGCCGACGCGACTACAGCGCAGGTTCGCGCAACGTTCCGCTTCTAATCGGACAGTCGGGCCATTTTGGCCCGACAACTACCGAATACAGCGCGCGGCCCCCATCGGGCCGCGCGTTTTTCGTTTGCATGATGAAAAGCTCCCTGCCGCGACTCAATCTATGATAGCTAAACTGGGCAGTTTATCGTTGAGAAAGATCACCCTTTCCTGAAACCAACCGCTCGACAGGATTGTTGCATGCCTTAAGACAATCTTAATCATGGGCTTATAAGGCGAGTGTACGGCGATAGTCATCGACGCGGTCGGCGCAAACGAAGCTAAAAGGATCATTCGATGAAATACCTCCTCTCCGCAGCAGTATCTGCATTGATGGCTAACACAGCATTCGCTGGCAACATTGAGCCCGCACCGATAGCGCCCGTGATTGCACCGGCACCCGCACCCGGTTTCTCGTCGCCGAACTGGACCGGCTTCTACGCTGGCGGCCAACTGGGCTACGCTCTCCTAGACACCAACCTGCCTGATATTGACGGTGAAGACCTCATCGGCGGTCTGACCGCTGGCTATGACTACGATCTGGGCGACTGGGTTATCGGTGCTGGCTTTGACTACGACTGGGCTGATATCGCGCTGGCCCCTGCCGTGGACGTTGAAAGCATCTGGCGCGCCAAACTGCGCGGCGGCTACAAGTTCGGCAACGGTCTGCTATATGCAACCACTGGTTATGCCAATGCCGACACCAACGTGATCAGCGACGAAGACGGTTACTTTGTCGGCGCCGGCTACGAGCATCTGATCACTCGGAACATCTCGCTAGGTGGCGAAGTCCTGTACCACGAGTTCGACGGCTTCAATTCCGGCGTCCCGGGCGGTTTTGAAGTGGACGCAACCACAGCGCAGGCCCGCGCAACGTTCCGCTTCTAGTCGGACAGTCGGGTCATTTTCGCCCGACACCCTTAACAATACAACGCGCCGCCCCCATCGGGCTGCGCGTTTTCGTTTGCAGGGTAGTAGTGCATTCCGCTCGGCGTTTAGTCGACGCCCAGCTTGGCCACCAATGCGGCCATGGTCGTGCGCTCGGCGTCGCTCATCCCAGCGCGGCGGGCACGCAGCAGGGTTGCCTGACTGCGCAGGATCAACCCATCATCCAGCAATTTCAGATGGTTCGCGCGCAACGTGTCCCCGGTCGAGGTAATGTCAGCGATGGCTTCGGCAGTCTCATTCTTAACCGTGCCCTCGGTCGCGCCCTGACTATCGACCAGTCGGTAGTCGGCGACGCCATGCTCGCGCAGAAAATCACGTACCAATCGGTGATATTTGGTGGCGATGCGCAACCGGTGCCCATGTACCTCGCGAAAGGCCGACGCAACAGCGTCCAGATCGTCCAGCGTGCCGACATCGACCCAGGCATGCGGCACGGCCAGCACCAGATCGGCATGGCCGAATCCCAGCTCGGCCAACTCTTCAACGCAGTTCTCCCATCCGGCGAGGTTCTCGCGCACCAGATCGGTGCCGGTAACGCCCAGATGGATGCGCCCGGCCGCCAGTTCGCGCGGGATTTCGCCCGCCGACAGCAGGACCAGTTCGACATCGCCCGCGCCCTCGACGACGCCCGCGTATTCACGCTCGGACCCGGTGCGACCCAGCGTCACGCCCCGCGCACCGAACCAGTCAAAGGTCTTTTCCATCAGCCGTCCCTTGGACGGCACACCCAGACGCACGCTCATGTCATACCTCCCAGCCACGCCACCAGACCGGGCCGGATCACCCCTCCAACAGCAGGGATTTCGCGCCCGCCCCCCAATCGCCGCGTCAGCGCATCATAGCGCCCACCCGAAGCGACGGTTGGCAAATCAGGATGCGCGTCGCTGGTAAAGCCGAATACGAATCCGTCATAATATTCCATCTGCGCACGGCCATAAGACGCCTCAAACGGCAGCGCCGAGACATCGACGCCGCGCGCGTCCAGCGCATCCAGCCGCGCCGATAGCGCGGCGACCGCAGCGTTGATGGCGGGCATGTCCACCGCGATATCGCGCAGACGCTCCAGCGCGTAGGGGCATGTTTCACGCACGTTCAGCACGGCCCCCAGCAGGTCCACTTCGCCCTCGGCGATTGGCGCGGCCTCAGCATCCGCGCGCAGCGCATCTATACGCGCCTCGATTTCGGCCGCGCTGCGCAGGCCGATCAGCGGCCCGGCATCTGCAATCGGATCAGTTGCCTCCAACAGCGCGACGCGGCTGGGCGGCACGGGTGCGCGGCCCGAGAATCTGTCGATCAGCGCGCGAAAGCGGCGCGGGCGCCAGATATGACGGCGCAGCGCGGCCTTGCGCGCCTCGCTCGTGCGCAGCCCGTCGACTGCCGCCATCAGGATGCCAATATCGCCCGTCGCCGCCCGCAGGCCCAGCGGCGCGAGGATACCCTGTATCAGCGCAAAGACCTCGGCATCTGCGTCGGCAGGGGCAGCGCCGCCCATGATTTCATATCCCACCTGCATGTATTCACTGGCCCGGCGCGAATCGTCCTCTTGGCGGCGAAAAACCTCGCCGGAATAGGTATAGCGGGCAGGCTCGGCCCCGCTTTCCATATGCATCTGCACGACCGGCACGGTGAAATCAGGGCGCAGCATCTGCTCGCCCTTCAGCGGGTCGGAAGTGACATAGGCGCGGGCGCGAATGTCTTCGCCGTAGAGGTCCAACAGCACGTCGGCGGGTTGCAGGATCGCCGTCTCGACAGCCTGTGCACCCGCCGCCTCAAACAGTGCGCGCAGACGCGAAGCCTCGGCGCGGATGGTCGCGCGCGACGGCGCAGGTCCGAGGTCTGGCATCAGTCCGCGCCGTCCAGAATTTCGCGCACCTTGGCGAGCATCTGATCGCGCGGCACCTCGAACTGGCTGGGCCGTTCCTTCCATTCCTCCAGCGTGGCGCTGGTGGCGATTTGTGCGCCCAGCACTAAATCTTTGATCTGAATGACGCCTCTGGCCTGCTCATCCGCGCCCTCGATGATCGCTACCGGGCTGCCGCGTTTATCAGCGTATTTCAACTGGTTGCCAAAGTTCTTGGGATTGCCCAGATAGACCTCGGCGCGGATGCCCGCCTGCCGCAGTTCTGCAACCATAGACTGATAGTCAGCCATGCGCGCGCGGTCCATGACCGTCACCACGACTGGCCCCTGCGCCGCGCCGCCTGCCTGCCCCTTGGCTCGCAGCGCTGCCAGCAGGCGGTCGACCCCGATGCTGACGCCGGTGGCCGGTACGGACTGCCCGGTGAACCGCTTGACCAGATCGTCATACCGGCCGCCACCCGCGACACTGCCGAACTGACGCTTGGCACCTTTGTCGTCCAGAATGTCGAACGTCAGTTCGGCCTCGAAAACCGGCCCGGTATAGTAACCAAGGCCGCGCACAACGCTGGGATCGATCTCGATCCGGTCCGGCCCGTAGCCTTGCGCGCTGACCAACGCCGCGATCTCTTCCAATTCGTCCACGCCCTCAGCGCCTATGGCCGATCCCTCGACTGCGGCGCGCAGATTGGCCAGCGTTTCGCCCGCATCCGCGCCTTTTGACGTCAGGAACGCGATGACCGGCTCGGCCTGCGCATCGCTCAGGTCCACGCCGTCAATGTAGGCGCCCGACGCATCCAGCCGCCCCTTGCCCAGCAGCTGCCGCACACCATCGCTGCCAACCTTGTCAAACTTGTCGATCGTGCGCAGGACCGCATCGCGCTGCGTCTGCTCATTAAGTCCCATGACCTCCAGCACGCCGTTCAGAACCTTGCGGTTGTTCACCCGAACGACGTAATCGCCGCGCTCAATGCCCACTTTCTCCAGACAATCAGCCAGCATTGCGCAAATCTCAGCATCCGCAGCCACAGACGGCGCGCCGACGGTATCCGCATCACACTGATAAAACTGACGAAATCGGCCCGGGCCCGGCTTTTCGTTGCGCCAGACAGGCCCCATGGCATACCGCCGATAAGGCATCGGCAGGTCGTCCTTGTGCTGGGCATAAACTCGCGCCAGCGGCGCCGTCAGATCATAGCGCAGCGCCAGCCAATCGCCGGGTTTCTCGCCCTCATCCTCTTGCCACGCGAACACGCCTGCATTGGGGCGATCGACATCGGGCAGAAACTTGCCCAGCGCCTCGACCGTCTCGACGGCAGAGCTGTCCAGCGCATCAAAGCCGTAGTGATGATACACCCGCGCAATTGCCTCCAGCATGGCTGCACGCTCGACCACTTCAACGCCAAAGTAATCGCGAAACCCCTTGGGCGTCTGCGCCTTGGGGCGTGGGGTCTTTTTCGGCTTGGCCATTTGATGGCTCCGGGGCTGTTGCATCTGCCGCGCGGTCTAGCCCAAGCGCCGCACGGCGGCAAGGCAGGCACCTCGCGGGCGGCTTTTTCCTGGGCAAAGTTTCCTGCTCGGCCACCCCTCCGCCGCGCCCGCTTGACGCAATGCCCGGCGCGCGCCACAAGGACATCATGGAACGCCTCGAAGAACAGATCGCTCACCTCATCCGCGCGCTCGAAGACATGTCGGACACTGTCGCGCGGCAAGACGCCGAAATTGCGGTGCTGACCCGCCGGGTCGAGATGCTGATGCGCCGCGAAGCTGAACGCGAGAGCGATGCAGGCGGCTCTGTCACGCTTGGGAATGAGCCGCCTCCGCACTACTGAACGCGCGGCGGCTTAAATGTCCTGAACATCCATAACGCCCTCAAGGCTTTTGATCGCGCCCTTGATCTGGGGCGTCACCGGATAGTCGCGCCCAGCCGATAGCTCAACCTCGCCGGGCAATCCCTCGGCCATGAGGCAGAACCGGATGGGGCCGGGCCGCGCTGCGCGTGTGGCTTCGGCTGCGCCCTCCAAAACCTTCGCCACGGATGCCAACGCAGACGGATCTTCGACAAAGATCAACAGTCCGAGGCTACCTGCATCCGCCACTACGCCGTCGATCGGCGCGACCGAGCGTGCCAGCAGCTTGAGCTGTTCGGAGTCCATCGTCGCCTCGACCGTCACAACGACCTGCGCGCCCGTCTCGATATGTTCGCGCGATTTTTCCAGTGTTTCCGAGAACATGACAACCTCGTAACCGCCTGTCGTATCGCTGAGCTGAACAAAGGCAAAGCGGTTGCCGCGCGCAGATTTACGCTCTTGGCGGCCTGCGACGATGCCTGCCATCTTGACCACGCATGGTGCGCGGGCGGCTAGCTCGATCACCTCGTCCAGCGTCTTGACCTGCTTGCGTTTCAGCGCGGCCATATAGTCGTCCAATGGGTGGCCCGAAAGGTAGAAACCGACCGCCTTGAACTCCTCCGTCAGACGCTCGGCGGGTAGCCAATCGTCGACGGGCGGCAGGCGCGGCTCGGGCAAATCCTCGCCCGCCTCGCCGAACAGCGACACCTGCGCCGAATTCTTCTGGTCGTGGATCGCGCCTGAGTAGTTCATCAGCGGCTCGACCGCTTCGAACACGCGGCGGCGGTTGCGATCAATCTCGTCGAACGCGCCAGAGCGGGCCAGCATCTCCAACGGGCGCTTGCCGATCCGTTTGATATCGACGCGACGCGCGAAATCGTAGAGCGTGGCGAAAGGCTTCTCGCCGCGTCCTTCCACGATCAGCTTCATCGCCTCGACCCCGACATTTTTCAACGCACCGAGGCCGTAATGCAAAACACCCTCCCGCACCAAGAACTGCGCATCCGAGCGGTTGACGCAAGGCGGCGCCCAAGGCAACTCAAGCCCCTTTTTAACCTCTTCAAAGTAAACCGACAGCTTGTCTGTCAGGTGGATATCGCAATTCATGACCCCGGCCATGAATTCGCTGGGATGGTTCGCCTTCAGCCAGGCCGTCTGATAGCTGACCACCGCATAAGCCGCCGCGTGCGATTTGTTGAAACCGTAGTTGGCGAATTTATCCAGAAGGTTCCACACCTCCAGCGCCTTGTCGTCATCGACGCCATTCTCCTTGGCGCCCGCGATGAACTTGGGCCGCTCGGCATCCATCGCCGCCTGAATTTTCTTGCCCATCGCACGTCGCAGCAGGTCAGCGCCGCCAAGGCTATAGCCCGCCATCTCCTGCGCGATCTGCATCACCTGTTCCTGGTAAACGATGATGCCCTGCGTCTCATCCAAGATGTGATCAATCGTCGGATGCAGCAGGTCGCGATCCGATATCTCGTTTTTCACCTCGCAGAATTTCGGGATATTCTCCATCGGGCCGGGCCGATAAAGGGCGACCAGCGCAATAATATCCTCGATGCAATCCGGCTTCATACGCTTGAGCGCGTCCATCATGCCCGAGCTTTCCACCTGAAACACCGCGACCGTCTTGGCCTTGGCATAAAGCCCGTAAGTTTTGGCATCGTCTAATGGGATCTGGCCGATATCGTTCTCGGCGCCCTCAATCGGCTGATAGATCCCGCTGCCATCGGCGGCGGTATGCAGATCGCGCCCCTCGCCGTGAATTTGCTGAATTGCGTTCTGGATCACAGTCAGGGTTTTCAGGCCCAGAAAGTCGAACTTGACCAGTCCTGCCTGCTCGACCCATTTCATGTTGAATTGGGTTGCGGGCATGTCCGAACGCGGGTCCTGATAGAGTGGCACCAGTTCGTCCAGCGGGCGATCCCCAATCACTACGCCGGCCGCGTGGGTCGAGGCATTTCGCAGCAGCCCCTCGACCTGCATCCCGTAGTTCAGCAGGCGGTCGACGACCTCCTCGTTGCGGGCCTCCTCGCGCAGACGGTCCTCTTGCGCCAGCGCCTGCTGGATGCTGACGGGTTTCACGCCCTCGACGGGGATCATTTTCGACAGACGATCCACCTGCCCGTAAGGCATTTGCAGCACGCGCCCGATGTCGCGCACAGCAGCCTTGGACAAGAGCGCGCCGAAGGTGATGATCTGGCCCACACGGTCGCGGCCATATTTCTCCTGCACGTATTGGATCACCTCCTCGCGGCGATCCATGCAGAAGTCGATGTCAAAGTCGGGCATCGACACACGCTCAGGGTTCAGGAACCGCTCAAACAGCAGGCTGTAGCGCAGCGGGTCAAGGTCCGTGATCGTCAGCGCGTAGGCCACGAGGCTACCGGCGCCCGAGCCACGCCCCGGACCCACCGGAATTTCGCGATCCTTGGCCCATTTGATGAAATCGGCGACGATCAGGAAATAGCCGGGAAAGCCCATGCCCTCGATGATGCCCAACTCAAATTCCAGCCGCTTTTCATACTCTTCGACGCTGGTGGCGTGCGGGATGACCTTTAGACGTTCCACCAGCCCAGCCTTGGCCTGACGGCGCAGCTCGTCCACCTCGTCATCGGCGAATTTCGGCAGGATCGGGTCGCGTCGGTAGGCGCCAAAGGCACAGCGCTTGGCGATTTCCACCGTGTTTTCAATCGCCTCGGGCAGATCTGCAAAGAGGGTTGCCATCTCGCGCGGCGTCTTGAAGTTATGCTGCGGCGTCAGGCGGCGGCGCGGGGCGGATTGATCGACATACGTCCCCTCGGCGACGCAGAGCATCGCATCATGCGCCTCATACATTTTTGACTTGGGGAAATAGACGTCATTGGTGGCAACCAGCGGCAGATCCATCGCATAGGCCATTTCAACATGGCCACGCTCGCTCAGCCGTTCTGCCTCGGGCAGACCATCCTCGCCGGGGTGGCGCTGCAACTCGACATATAGGCGGTCGCCATAAATCTCGGTCAATTGGCGCATCAGCGCCTCGGCGGCGTCGCGCTGGCCGGCGCGCAAGAGGCGTCCGATCGGGCCATCGGGGCCGCCGGTCAGGCAGATCAGACCAGCAGAATTTTCAGCAAGATCAATCCGCGTGACATGCGGCAACTCACCATCGCCGCGCAAATAGAGGCAGGAGTTGAGCTTCATCAGGTGCTCATACCCTTCCTCGTTCTGGGCCAGCAGCACGATAGGCGCGGGCAGCGCGGCACGCTCGCCGGGTGCGACGTCGACATAGGCCAGATCAATCTGGCAGCCCATGATCGGCTGAATGCCCGCATCCGCCGCCGAGACGGCGAATTCGAGTGCCGCAAACATGTTGTTCGTGTCGGTCACGGCAACGGCGGGCATGCCCACGTCCTGACACAGGCCCGGCAGCTTTTTCAGCCGCACGGCCCCTTCGAGCAGGGAATATTCGCTATGGACGCGTAGGTGTATGAATCGGGCTGGTTTGGACATAGCCGCACTCTAGGCGAGCGCCGCGCGCACCGCCAGAGGGCTCAATCGCATATCCCTGCGTCACCTGCCACGTGACAAACGCGCGTTTTTTTGCCATCCTGTGCGTACAGCCAAAGGACGCGCCAATGCCTTTTCGCAACCAGCTACCTGCTGCCGCCTCGATCGCCGAGCCTGATACGGGTGCGCGCCTAAACTCCCCGTCGGCCCAGCGCAATGCGGCGCTTATTGCCGAGGTGCTGGCCGTGCATGGCCCCCACGAGGGCCGCGCGCTGGAAATTGCCAGCGGCACAGGTCAGCATGTGGTCGCGTTCGCCGCCGCCCTGCCCCATATCACTTGGCAACCGAGTGAGATCGACGCCGCCCGCCATGCCAGCATCGACGCGTGGGCAGAGGCGCCGAATATCCGGCGCGCGATCACGCTGGACGCGACAACGCCGGGATGGGGCGCACGCCACGGCAGACGGGATCTGATCGTGCTGGTGAACCTTTTGCACCTCATCAGCGAAAGCGAAGCGCATATTCTGCTGCACGAAGTGTCCGAGGCGCTGGTGCCGGGCGGTCTATTCGCCGTTTATGGCCCTTTTCTGCGGGATGGGCGCACTGTGTCAGAGGCCGACGCCAGCTTTGACGCCAGCCTGAGGGCGAGCGATCCCGAGATCGGCTATAAGGACGCCAAAGATGTCGCAAGTTGGATGCGCGCCGCCGGGCTGCGCCCTCAGCCGCCGTTGCCAATGCCCGCGAACAACCTCATGTTTCTCGCCCATCACCCGCTATAGGTGATTTGCCCGCCACAGATGGTGACCATCGCCCGCGCCTTGTGAATCGCGTCCGGCGCGCACGCCTCCAGATCGCAATCCATCACCACGACATCGCCCATCTGGCCCGTTACTAGCTGCCCCTTGCGTCCCTCGTTGAACTCGACCCAGGCATTGCCCGAGGTATAGGAGGCGAGCGTGTCCATCAGGCTTTGTGGTCGCACGTCCCATGGCGCGCCCGGTTGCATGGGCGCGATGGCGCACCCGATGTTGCGCATGACATCGACCGGCACCACCGGCCAGTCGGTCGAAAAGATCACAGGCGCGCCGGTATCGCGAATGCGCTGCCATGCAAAGGTGTAGGGATATTGATCATCATATAGCAGCGTCCCCTGCGGAATGATCGGGAAGTAATCCCCCAGCGGCGAATGGCGCGGCTGTAGCGAGGCCACCGCGCCCAGCGCGTTGATGCGCGGCAGGTCGTCGGGGTGAATCACCTCGATATGTTCGATCCGGTGACGGGAATCACGTGCGCCGTTGGCGCGGCGGGCCACCTCATAGCCATCCAGCGTGCGGCGCGTCGCGAGGTCGCCGATGGAGTGGACGCTGATTTGCAGGCCCATCGCGTCGGCCCGGATGCACGCCGCATTGAAATGCTCGGGATCGAACACGGGCTCGCCCACAGTGTCGGTGCCGGGATAGGGCCGCGTCATCAGCGCTGTATGCGTGTCCATAACCCCGTCCATGAACATCTTGACCCGGCCTGACCAGACCCGGTCGCCGGTGTAGCGCCTGTGCATCTCGGAGGCTTCCTCCAGCCGGTCCAGCGGATCGTAATTCTTGAGGTGAAACGGCACCTGCATCCGGCATTTCAGATCGCCTGATGCGTCCAGATCGCTCAGCAGCTCGAGCTGATAGAAATTGCCATCCATATTGTGCATCGTCGTGATGCCGTGGGATGCGGCGTGTGTCAGCCCCTTGGCGATTAGCGCGCGGTCGGCGGCACGCTCGGCCTCGCTGGCGGGCGGCTCGGGTTCAGCGCCTGTGACATAGCCCAGCATGTCGCGTCCGCCGGTGCGGCTGAGGCGCAAAACCGGGCCGAAGGCGCCGGTTTCCTGTAACTCACCAGTCGCGGTGCCGCCCTCTTCCATCACGATAACGCTGCCTTCGGGCACCGGGCCACCGTGTAACAGCCCCGCCTTTTCCAGCGCCATCGTATTGGCCCACAGCGTATGGATATCCGGCGCCAGCAGCGCCAGCGGGCGATCCGGCAGGATGGCGTCCAGATCGTGGCGTGTCGGGTTGCGCCCGTCCATCAGGCCATAGGCGGTGCCGGTGCCGACGATCATCGGCTCACCGGGGTTCGCCTCGCTGTAGTCGCGGATGGTCTGCGCCGCATCCTTGCCGGTCCCGATCCCCTCCATCGCCATGAATTCCAGTGCGGCGGAGCCTTGGAACAGGTGCACGTGGCTGTCGATAAATCCCGGCAGAACCGTGCCGCCAGCGGCGTCAATGACTCGCGCGTCGGGTGCGGCCAGTGCGCGGATCTCAGCAGTGCTACCGACAGCTATGATAACACCGCCTGCCAGCGCGACTGCCTCGGCGCGGGGATGGCCCGCGTCCATCGTCAGCACCTTGCCGTTCAGGATTACCAGATCCGCCTTGCCTGCCATACGCCGTCTCCTTGGGCTGAGGGTCATGTCGGCTCACAGATTGCTGTATCGCGCGCGCCGGGTAAATACCTCCTCGCAGAGGCATCCAGCGTATCTGATCGAACTCAGCGCTACGTAATGGGTGTTTACGTGGCAAGCGCGTGCGGCATAGGCTGCATACAGACGTATGCGCCATAGAATCGCGCGGAGTCGCGATACGAGTAACGAAGCAGGAGAGCCGTATGACGACCACCGCAGCGATGGCCGTGCAAAAAGAGAGCGGCGCGCGGGACGTCATGGTCCACGCCGAGGGTGTCACCAAAACGTTCGGGCAAGGCGCGGGCATGATTACCGCCCTCGACAACGTGTCGGTCGATATCCGCAAGAACGAATTTTTCACACTGCTCGGCCCATCCGGCTGTGGTAAAACAACTCTTTTGCGCCTCATCGCCGGCTTTGATCTGCCCGATGGGGGCCAGATCCTGCTGGACGGTCAGGAAATCGGGCATCTGCCTCCTTACAAGCGGCCCGTGAACACGGTTTTCCAGTCCTACGCGCTGTTTCCGCATATGAGCGTGGCGCGCAATATCGGCTTTGGCCTCGAAATGCAGGGCCGCCCCAAATCCGAGATCAAAGAGGCAATCGAGCGGATGCTGGCACTGGTCCAGATGGAGCATCTGGCAGACCGACGCACCGATCAGCTATCGGGTGGTCAACAGCAGCGCGTGGCGCTGGCCCGCGCGTTGGCACCCCGCCCCAAGGTGCTGCTGCTGGATGAGCCTTTGTCGGCGCTGGACCTCAAGCTACGCAAGGAAATGCAGATCGAGCTAAAGCGCCTTCAGGAAGAGACGGGGATCACCTTCGTCTTTGTCACACACGATCAGGAAGAGGCGCTGACCATGTCCGACCGCCTCGCCGTGATGCAGGCGGGTGCCATCCTGCAAGTCGGCGCGCCCAAGGAAATCTACAACAATCCCGCGCGCCGCTTTGTCGCGGATTTCATAGGCGATATCAATATACTGGATGGCAACCTTAATGCAAATGGCAGCAAGGTCATCCTGCCCGGCGGTGTGCCGATTGGCGCAATTCTGGCCAAAGGCGCAGCGCACGAGGGGCCTGTATCGGTCGCAATCCGGCCCGAAAACATGGACCTGACGGCGCCCGGTGCGGCGGATGCATCCCTCAAGGGGCGGGTAACCAACATCGTCTATTTCGGCGCAGGCCATAACGTGCATGTGGCCCTTGAAGGCGGCGGCGAGGTGTTGGTGCGTCGCGCGCAGACCGATGCACAGATTGGTGCTGAGGTAGGCATATCCGTGCCAGACGCGGTTCAGGTTCTGGTGGACTGATGGGCGACGTTATCACATCCACAGCCAACTCCGACGCGATGCTCGCCGAGGCCCGCCGCCAGACGGACGCGGCCGCGCGGCGGCGGCGCAGGCAGCTACTGTCGCCCGCGTTGATCATCATCGGCCTCTTTGGGCTCTTTCCGCTGACGATCACGCTGATCTATTCATTCCTCAGCCCAGGCACTTACGGCGGCGTCACATGGGAGTTTTCGACCGACGCCTATGTGCAGTTCCTGTTTGACCGCGACATTTTCGATGACACGCTGGCCTTTTCGTCGACCTATCTCAACATTTATGGCCGCTCGATCGGCCTTGCCTTCGGGGCCACCGTTGGCGCGCTTATCATCGGCTTTCCCACCGCCTATTTCATCGCATCCAAGCCCCCTGAGCACCGTAACCTGTGGCTGTTCATGATTACGCTGCCCTTCTGGGTGAACCTGTTGGTGCGCACCTATGCGATCCTGCTGATCATCCGCGACGAGGGCATTATCAATATCGGGCTTATGGGATTGGGCGTCACCGACCAGCCCATCGGAATGCTATACACCAATTACGCGATCTTTGCGGGCCTCATCTATAGTTATCTGCCCTTCATGGTGCTGCCCCTCTATGCCTCGCTTGAAAAGCTGGATTTCCGGCTGGTCGAGGCAGCCTATGATCTCTACGCTAGCCGCTTTCAGGTGCTGCGCCACGTCATCATTCCGATGGCAAAGCCGGGCATCGTCGCGGGCTGCATCCTGGTCTTTATCCCCGCCCTTGGTGCTTACATCACGCCAGAATTGCTGGGCGGCGGCAAAGAGCTGATGATCGGCAATCTCATCGCGTTGCAATTCAGCGGCTCGCGCAACTGGCCCTTTGGGGCGGCGGCGGCGCTGATCCTGATGGTCGTCGTGATGGCATCGCTGATCATCTATGTCCGTTCGTCTGGCAAGGAGGCCAACGGCCATGGCTGATCGCACACCCACACAGACCCCGGCGACCGTCGCCAGTCCCGATCCCGCAGCGCCGCGCCGCCGCAAAATGAAGGACCTGCGCAAGCAGCCCGGCTTCGACACGATGGCCTGGATTTGCCTGTTCTTTCTCTATGCGCCCATCGTGATGCTGGTCGTCTATTCGTTCAACGACAACCGCTCGGTCGTCAAGTGGACCGAATTCAGCCTGCGCTGGTATCGCGAAGCATTCGACAACGACGGCATCCGCAAGGCGACCGTTGTGTCGTTGCAGGTGGCCGCCGTGGCGACGGTATTTGCCACTACATTTGCGACGATGGCGGCACTGGCGACGACGCGGGTGCGCGCCTTCAAGGGGCAGACGCTGGCCTATGCGATCATCAACCAACCACTGATGGTGCCCGAAATCGTGACCGCCGTGTCCACCCTCGCCCTCTTTGGCATCATCAAACAGGCGACGGGCATCAACGGCATCGGATTCCTCATGCTGGCGCATACGGTCTTCTGCATCCCGTTCGCCTACATGCCCATACGCGCGCGCCTGGAGGATATGAACCTGTCGCTGGAACAGGCGGCTGCCGATCTATACGCCACGCCCATTCAAGTGTTTCGCAAGGTGACGCTGCCACTGATGGCACCGGGGATCGTGGCGGGCGCGATGCTGGCCTTCGTGGTGTCGCTGGATGACGTGATCATCACGCTGCTGGTTGCGGGCCCTGGCGAGACGACGCTGCCTGTCTATATCTTGGGTCAGATCCGGCGCGGCATCACCCCTGAAATCAACGCCGTCTCGACAGTGCTACTCGGCCTGTCGGTGGTGCTGGTCTCGATCTTTTTCCTGATCGGGAACAAAAAGCGGACATAAGGTCCGCCAATAAACAAACCAACTGGAGGAATACCGACATGACGACATCCACCCGCAATATGGCTGCGACCCTCGCTGCTGCCGTGGCGCTCGCTGGCCCCGCATGGGCCGAGGGCGAGCTGAACATCTATAACTGGGGGAACTACACCAGCCCCGAATTGATCGAAAAGTTCGAAAAGGAATTCGACGTCGAGGTCAATCTGGACGGCTATGACAGCAACGAAATCATGCTGGCCAAGGTCCGCGAAGGGAGCACCGGCTACGATATCGTCGTGCCCAGCGATTCCACTGCCAAGATCATGGTCGATCAGGGCCTGCTGGCCGAGGTCAAACCGAACGAGATGGAAAACTTTGGCAACATGAACCCCAAGTGGGTCGACGTCTATTGGGATCCGGGCCGCAACTACACTGTGCCGTGGCAGTGGGGCACGACCGCCTTTTCCGTCGACACTGAGGTCTATGATGGCGACATCAACACACTGGCACTGATGTTCGAGCCCCCAGAAGAGCTGAAGGGCCGCATCAACATGCTCAGCGACATGCCCGAGGTTATCAATGCCGCCCTGCGCTATCGCGGCTATGATCGTTGTAACAGCAACATGGAAGAGCTGCGCGACGTGACCGAACTGCTGATGCAGGCCAAGGAATACTGGCGCACGATGGACTACGCCACCATCGAAAAACTGACCTCCATGGATGTCGACCTCAGCCAGACATGGAACGGTGCGGCCATGCGCGCGCGCGAACAGCGTCCGACATTGGCCTATGCCTATCCCAAAGAGGGCTTTACCGGGTGGATGGACAACGCCGCAGTCCTCAAGGAAGCGCCGAACATGGAGAACGCGAAACTCTTCATGAATTTCATTATGCTGCCCGAAAACGCGGCGCTGATCTCGAACTTTGCGCGCTATGCCAACGGCATCACAGGCAGCGAGGAGTTCATGGACGAGGACATGAAAACAGCGCCCGAGATTGTCATGCCCGATAGCGCGCCCGCGCCCGACTTCGTCGAGCCCTGCCCGCAGGAAGTGACGGATCTTTACAACCGCATCTGGACGAAGCTGAAGCAATAAGGCATTGAGTGCTGGACGGGGCGCATGTCTGCGCCCCGTCCTTTTGCATTTTACGCCCAGACCCCGAGGACAGACTCCATGACGCCCCCCGACGCCCCCAGCTCCAAGTCTCCGGCAGCGCCAGTCCCTTTGCCTGCGTCCAGCGCACCGGCAACACCTGTGCAAACGGCGCCTGTCCCGGCAGCACCGGTACCGGGCGCGCCGATTCTCACAGCCGGCGAACAGGGTCTCATGCAAGGCTTTCCGCCGCCGCCGGACAAGATTCCCGGCCCGTCGAATTGGGACATGCCCCCATTCAACCGCTGGTCGTTCCTGAACATGCGCAGCCTGTTTCCCACCGCAGACGTCGAGCGCGGCACAATGCCTGTGCGCGCCCTGCCCTTGGCCCTGCGGGATGTGAACCCCATCACATTCACCGCGCTCTCTGGCCAGCAGCAAAGCGTCAAGGACTGGCTGGACACCAGCTATACCGACGGGTTTCTGGTGATGAGCCGTGGGCGCGTGGTGCATGAAAGCTATCACAACGACATGGAGCCGCGCACGCCGCATCTATCGCAATCGGTGGCCAAGTCGGTCGTCGGCACGCTGGCCGGCGTCCTGCACGGCGAAGGCATACTGGATCTCGACACACCACTTACGGTCCTGATACCGGAGCTGGAGAAGTCGGGTTATGCAGGTGCCACCGTGCGCCATGTGCTCGACATGACGTCAGGCGCGCGGTTTACCGAGGATTACGGCACGCCCGGCTCGGATATGACCCGCATCGACGTCGCCAGCGGATGGCGTCCACCCGAACCGGGCGAGCCGGTGCCGACAATCCGCGACGTCATCGTCACCCTGCCGCAAGAGCGCCCGCATGGTGAGTCGTTCAAGTACCGCTCGATCGAGACGGACGTTACCGCTTGGGCGCTGGAGCGTGCGGCGAACCAATCGCTCTCCAGCCTGCTGTCTGATCGCATCTGGTCGCGCATCGGCGCCGAGCGGGACGGCTATTTTACCGTCGATCGCGCAGGCACCGCGCTGGCCGATGGCGGTTTTAACGCGACTATGCGCGACTATGCCCGCTTTGGCCTGATGATGCTCGAGGGCGGCGCGTATAACGGCACTCAGATCGTGCCCGAAGAGTGGGTGCGCGCCAGCGCGACGGGCGATCACGCCGCCTACGGTGATCCTTATACCCTCACCTCACCCAATGGCGCCTATAGCCGCCAGTGGTGGATACACGACGTCGCGCGCGGGGATTTCATGGCCCGTGGCGTCTTTGGCCAGTTGATCTATCTGGACCCCAAGACCGAGTTCATGGCCGTCAAGATGTCGACATGGCCCGATTTTCTGATCCACAGCTACACGGTCGACATGCTGTCCGCCGTCACCGCGATCCGGGACGCAATGTCACCGGCCTGATGACGCCCGCGATATCGTGGAGCGCGCCCAGCGAGGCACCTAATTGCACGTAGATCAGGTTGTTCGTCGGATCGGTCATGAACGGTTATGACCTGCGCCTGATCTGCGGTGTAGAAATGCGTAGCCGCGATAACGGCTGGCGGATGAGCTGGACGCGACCTTGTGCCCCCCCCCGAGACGGCGCTGCATCTGTCAGTGGGCCGCGCGGTTGCGCCAATCGGGCTTCTGGTCGCCCTTGATTGCTTAGCAGGGCATTCGCCCCAAGCGCTGCGCGCCAAGTGGACGAGAGTTCGAGTTCGGGCCATTGCCGACAAGGGCGCCGGACCTTCGACACTCGGATGGACGATGCCCAAGGACATGGTCCGCAAAAGATGTTGGAGGAACCCGCATGACGCCTCTAGTCTGACACCAAAGAAGGGTCGCGGTTCAGTCATCGCTTATGGAAAGACGATTTTCGAGATGAAGTTCCCCACATACCGAACCAAGGGCGAACCGGCGTCAACGGCGAAGCCAATACAGCCTCAAACGCGGGCGGAACCCGAAAAGGTGACGTTCCTCATCGTGCCCCGTTTCAACATGTCTGCCGTCATAACGATGATCGACACGCTGCGGGTGGCCAATTATCTGGCGCCATCGCCGCT
The DNA here is from genome assembly GCF_035599575.1 of Roseovarius sp. Pro17. Lineage (NCBI taxonomy): Bacteria > Pseudomonadati > Pseudomonadota > Alphaproteobacteria > Rhodobacterales > Roseobacteraceae > Roseovarius > Roseovarius sp. Pro17. Next base: position 1,052,002 of record NZ_CP141179.1, on the reverse strand, counting down.
TTACTCTTGGGACGTCGTCTCGCTGGACGGAAGCATGATTTTGGCCAGCAACGGTATGCAACAACCGGCAATCGAGCCGCCCGAACGAAATCGGCGCGGCGAGTTAGTGTTCGTCGTGGCCAGTTGGGGCAGCGAGACTTACAGCAACCGCGAGACGCTGTCGTGGATACGGCAGCAGGCGCGGGCCGGGGCGCGGATCTGTGCCGTCGAATTGGGCTGTTATCTGGTGGCCCGCGCAGGTCTGGCTGAGGGGATCGAGATGGCGACCCACTGGTCCTGGGCGCCCGGTTTTCATGAACAGTTTCATGACATCGTTTTCAAAGAGCAGTTGTTCATCGACGACGCCAAGATCATGAGTTGCGCCGGTGCATTGGCCGGCGTGGATCTAATGCTGAAACTGATCGCAGACTCGCATGGCGAGCGGGTCGCAGGCGAGATCGCAGATCAGATGCTGCATCACCCCGTGCGCCCCGGCAATGCACCACAGCGGCGCACCATGGGGCGCGGGATGGATACACTGGCGCCAGTGGTGCGAGAGGCAATCAATCTGATCGAGGGCCATCTGGCCGAACCGCTTTCGGTGCCGGAGGTGGCAAAATCGCTGGGCGTCTCGCAGCGTCAGCTGGAACGGCAATTCCGACAGAGTATCGGCTGCACCGTGGTTCAGTTCAGCCTGCTGCTGCGATTGCAGCACGCGCGCGTCCTCTTGATCGCGACCGGCCTCAGCATCCGCGAAATCGCTACCGCGTCAGGATTCAATACGCTGTCTCATTTTGCATATTCGTTCGGAAAGCACTTTGGGCGACGCCCATCGGATTACAGGCAAGCCTGGCCCGAACGGGACAATGCGCCCACATGGCCGGGAACTTTGGCCGCGTTTCTGCAAACGCTCGAGCAGCGAGGCGTCGAAAAGGCCAAGGCGGAGCATATGAAAAAACTACCGGACCTACCCGCTCCGCCTCACAAGAACAGGTAGCTACCGGCGTTGTCCCATGCCAGCCGAACGGCATCATTGGGCCTGAGGGGCTGGTGCGCCCCGTTGATCAACGGCGTGCGGATCGACAGCTCGTCGCCCCATCCTGTGCGGGCCGAGATCAACTGGCAATCGCCCAGAAAGGTCACATCGCTAATTGTCGCGGGCAAGCCCGACGTCGCCGTCTCGGATTGAATCCGAATGTTCTCGGGGCGCACCATGAGGACACCCTCGCCCCCGCTATCCGTGCAGCCATGCACGGGCACCTGCGCGATGACTGTCCCGTCCGGAAACCGTGCATCTGCGTGACCCGAGCGCAGGTTTTCTGCCTTGGTTTGCAGGAAATTGGAATTCCCCATGAAGGCGGCCGAGAACCGGGTGATGGGATCATTGTAGAGATCAACACCGCTGCCGACCTGCTCAATGCGGCCATCGTTGAACAGCGCAATTCGATCAGACAGGCGCAGCGCCTCTTCCTGATCGTGGGTCACATAGAGGATCGTCACCCCGGTTTGCTGGTGGACGCGCTTGATTTCGGTCTGGATCTCTTCACGCAGCTTTTTGTCCAATGCCGAAAGAGGCTCGTCCATCAGCAGGATCGGCGGATCATAGGCCAAGGCCCGCGCCAGCGCCACGCGCTGTTGTTGCCCACCCGACAGGGCGGCGGGCATCCGGTCGCGGAACCCCTCCAGCCGCACCAGCGCCAGCATTTAGTCGACACGGGCGTTAATCTCGGAGGTCGATTGGCGGCGCACGCGCAGCGGAAAGGCGATGTTTTCGCCCACGCTAAGGTGCATGAACAGCGTGTAGCGCTGAAACACCATGCCGATGTTGCGCTTGTGGCTGGGCAGGCCCAGAATTGATTTCCCCTCGAGGAGGATATCACCCTGACTAAGCTCCAGAAACCCGGCAAGCGCGTAGAGCGTGGTGCTTTTGCCGGAACCGGAGGAGCCGAGAAACGTCAGAAACTCGCCCTGCGGCACCTCAAGCGAGATATCGTCGATGGCGCGCACCGCACCAAAGGACTTGCCCAGATTGCGGATGCTGAGAAATGCGTTTTCGCTCATTGGTCAGCCTTTTTTCCGTAGCAATGCGGCCAGCAACATCAGCGCCAGCGTGAGGAGGATCAACAGCGAGGACGCAGCGGCGATGACGGGCGACAAATCCTGCCGCAATGATCCCCAGATACGCACGGGCATCGTCTGAAGCGTTGGACTGGCCATGAAAATGGCGATGACGACCTCGTCCCAGGACACCAGAAAACTAAACACCACTGCGGCAAACAGCCCGTGGCGAATGCTGGGCAACGTGATGCGCAGACGCGCCTCCCAAGGACTGGCGCCGCAAAGGATCGCGGCATCCTCGACCGATTTGTCAAAGCCTGCGAGGGCTGTGGAAATCGGGATGATGGCGAACGGTAGCGCCAGCACGGTATGGGCGATGACAAAGCCCAGCAGCGTGCCGTTCAACCCGACCTTGAGAAAGAAGGCATAGAGCGCCACAGCCACCACGACGACCGGCAGGATCATTGGCGTCAGGAAGGCCGCGCGCAATGTTTCGCGCCCGCGAAAGCGACCGCGCACCAGTGCAAAGGACGCCAACAGACCCAGCAATGTTGACGAGATCATCACCAGAACGCCGATCTTGGCACTGGTCCAGATTGCCGCCAGCCAGCGCGGATCGGCGAAAAATTCGTGATACCAGCGCAACGTCCAGCCGGGCGGTGGAAAAGCCAGCCATTGGGAAGACCCAAATGACAGGGCGACGATAAAGGCGACCGGCAGGATCAAAAACAGCATGACCAGCACAGAGATCAGTACCAAAACCCAGCGAAGCCCGCCCATGCGGTCAAGGTTCAACAGCATGTCAGCTCTCCCGTCCCGGCGCGCCGAAAAAGCGGACCTGCAACGCATAGAGCGCCAGTGTCACCACCAGCAGCACAAATGCAGCGGCCCCACCAAGGCCCCAGTTCAGCAGCGACTGAACCAACTGCGCAATCAGTTCAGCCAGCATCATGTTCGACGTTCCGCCCAGCAGCGCGGGCGTCACGAAATAGCCCAGCGACATCACAAACACGATCAGCCCGCCCGACAGAATTCCCGGCAGGCTGAGCGGTAACAGAACCCGGCGAAACGCCTGCCAGCGCCCGGCACCGCACAGCGACGCGGCCTGCAATATCGCCGGGTCGATGGTGCGGAACGTCGCCTGAAGCGGCAGGATAAAGAACGGCAGCATGATATAGACCATGCCGATGGTCACGCCGGTCAGATTGTTGATCAGTTGCAAGGGCGTGTCGATGATCCCGAGCGCCTTGAGCGTGCGATTTATGACCCCCGTCGATTGCAGTAGCACCATCCACGCATAGGTGCGCGCCAGAAGGTTGGTCCACATCGATAGCAGTATGATGCCAAAGCCGATTGCCGCCCAGCGGCCCGGCAGGATCGACAGCAGCCATGCCACCGGATAGCCCAGCAGGATCGTGACCGCCGTCACGACCGCCGACACCATGAACGTGTTCCAGAATATCTTGGCGTAGGTCGTCGTCGCGATGAGCGTCTGGTAGTTGTGCAGGCCCAATTGCGGCTCGGTCACGGACCTGAGCAAAAGAGCGATAACAGGCACCACAAAAAAGACGGCAAGCAACAGCATTGCCGGAAGGGCGAGGCCGATACCTTTTCCACGCCGCCGCGGTTTGGTTGCTGCCGCCATCTACGTTATCCCCGGTGTCGGACGAGACCCCCGACTGCGCCCTGCGCAATCGGGGTGTGATGGTCTGTCAGAGGAGATTACTTGGCCTGCCACGCATACCAGCGCTCGGCAATCATGTCGCGGTTCTTGCCCCACCAATCGTTGCCCAGCGCAATCTGGTTCGCGCCACCTTCGGGCAGGGTTTGAACGTTGCCACCGCCAGCGACACCGCCCTCCACCTCTTCGGAGGTGATGATGTCCATAAAGGTTTTCTGACCTTCGGGGGTGGCGACCTTGGCAAGAAACTTCATCGCAAGATCCTTGTTGGGTGCGCCCTTGGGTATGACCAGCGCATCCACAGACAGCAGGTTTTCATTCCACTGAATTTTCACCGGCATGCCCGAAGCCTGCAACGGCCAGAGGCGCATATCCCAGAACATCCCAAGCGGGGTCTCGCCAGACGCAATCAATTGCTGCGACTGCGCGCCGCCGCCCCACCAGACGATATGATCCTTGATCGTGTCGAGCTTGGCAAACGCCCGGTCAAGGTCAAGCGGATAGAGGTCCGCTGGTGCCACGCCGTCGGCCAAAAGCGCGATTTCCAAGGCGCCAGGTGAGGACCATTTGTAAAAGGCGCGCTGTCCCGGGAACTTCTCGATGTCGAAGAGATCATTCCAGCTCTGCGGTTCGGCATCGCCTATGACGTCCGTATTGTAGCCCAGTATAAAGCTGAACGGAAAGGAACTGACAGCATAGTCGGTGACAAAACGCGGATCGATTGCGTCGCGGTCGATGACCGAGAAATCCAGCGGCTCCAACATGCCAGCCTCGGCGGCGTATAGGCAAAGTCGAATTCGACATCGACCACGTCCCACGCGACATTGCCGGAGTCGACCATCGCCTGCAATTTGCCGTAGTCGGTCGGTCCGTCCATCACGACGTTTGCACCCGTCTCGGCGGCCGGCGGCGCGCCCCACGATTTATATTCAGCGTCCTGCGTGCTACCGCCCCATGCGGTAAACACCATCGTATCGGCCTGCGCCATTCCGGTCATCGCAGTTGCGACGCCCATGGCCAGAGCAATGGGTTTCGGCTTCGGATGCATTGATACCTCCATCTGTTGTAGGACCTGAGCGCCGTCCGGTTCGGTGCGGTCGGATTTTCGCCCGGTCAAAGAAGTCTCGCCAAAAACACCGCATCGGGTTTCGAAAAATCGACGCAAGTCAGGAATTTTTGACAAACTCACAGTGTGGAATTATCGACGCCGAACCGGGTCGCGCCCCAGACCTTTTGGCAGGCCTAGATGGAGGCTTGTCATGTCGCTCGTCGGCCCTGCCCGGTCCTTGCAATCGCAACTGGGTCCGCTGGCCGCGCAAGGCAATCTGTCCTGCGCGGCCGCGCGTCAGCTTATCGCATCCAGAAAGGCGTTGACGGCATCGGACCCGTTTTCGCCCCACCAAGTGGGATCGTTGTAGATGATGTTGTCGATATTCTGCGCAGACGTGATGGCGTATAACTGCTCATCTTCGGGAACCTGCGCAAATGCTTCGGGGTTCGAGGGCGTCATGCCCAGACACTCGAACAGCGACAACTGCGCGGGCACGGATTGGGCGTTGGCGATAAATTTCATGATCGCGTCGCGCCCCGCCGGATTGCCCTTGGGCACGATATAGGCTCCGGGCATGGCCAGCGCCTCGTTCATGACCAGCTTGTAACGCCCGTCTGTGTCCTTTTCGATGTTGCGTGCACGGTTCTGAAACAGCATGCCCATCGACACCTCGCCGTTCACGACCATCGAATGCGCCTCGGAGGCAGAGCCCCAATAGATGCTGTCGTCCTTGATCGATTTGATCTTGGCCAGCGCGCGATCCATATCAAGCGGATAAAGCGCGTCCTTGTCCACGCCATCGGCGATCAACGCCCCCTCAAGCGATCCGTTGGCCCATTTATAGAGCGAACGCGTGCCGGGAAACTTGGCCGTATCAAAGAAATCGGCCCAGCCGGTTGGCGGCGTGTCGCCATAAGCCTCGGTGTCATAGACAAAGGCATAACCGTAGAGGATGATCGACACGCCATATTCCAGCGCATATTGCGGCAGGGTTTTTTCCTTGCTTACGACGTCATAGTCGATCGGTTCCAGATAGCCCTTCGGCCCCAGCGCCACGGCATCGAAAAGATCGCCGTCGCAGACATCCGCGGTCACGTTGCCGCTATCCACCATTTCCTTGATCTTGCCCTGAAGCGGCCCGGACGTGTCGAACCTAAGGGGCATGCCAGTCTGCTCTTCGAACGATTCGCCCAGCGCCTTGGCCTGACATTCAGGCGACTCGCCGCCCCAGTTCCACATTATGATCTCGTTGGCGGCGGCCTCAGCGTCACCGGCGAAAACTGAGGGCAGCGCAACCCCCGCCATGCCGCAAAGGGCAAGGAAACCACGGCGGTTCAGCCGTCCCGCCTTGTAGGCTTTGGCCCCCTCGGTCAGCGTGTCGCGCATCATTAGTTTGTCGAACATCGTGTCTCTCTCCCCGTTGATAGGGCGTTGTGCCCCGTTGATATTGACGCATTGTCTGATTGCGCCTTTTGCTTCACACCTTAACAAAGGGCATGGGCGACCTGCGAAGTTACGTTTATTCGCCATCTCGTGTCGAAAAATACGGCACGCGCTTGTTTTCGCCGAAACACAGTGAAACAAATGCGCGTTGCGCAGACGCGATCGATCAGCCTTGGTGAGGGGTCGCTGCGCCTTCCAGCCAATCGCAAAAGGCCTTTACGGCAGGCCGATCAGCCGAAGCCCCCATAACTGAAAAGTAAAAGCAGTCCTCGACCAGTGTCGGCAAGTCTAGCACGACGTGAATCTGACCGCTGCTCAGGGCGCCGTGGCACAGCGCAGGACTGACCAACGCGACCCCCAGCCCGGCAATCGCCGTGGTTTGCGCCAAGATCATCGAGTCGACGACAAACGCGGGCGTCGGGCGCACTGAAACCCCGAATTGACGTGTCCAGCGGCTCCATCCGTAAAGGGCGCCGACCGTTTCGATCAATGGCAATTCCCAGAGGTCGTCCAGACCAGCAATTGGGCCGCTCAACGTCGGAGAGCATACTGGAACAAACTGGATCGGCATCAACAGCGTCGCCTGACGATTTAGTTGCGCCAAGCGGCCAAAATGAACCTCGACATCGGTTTTCCCCGGCAGATAATCATCCGGCCACAGCGTGCTGGTAATCTGGACGGCGATGCCCGGGTGCGCCGCGCTAAAACCCTTGAGCTGCGAGACGAGCCAGAGCTGCGCAAATGACGTGGTGCATGAGACCGAGACGGTTTCGCGGTCGCGCGCCGCCGCGAACATCTCGGTTCCTCTGATCAACTCAGCGATGGCAGAGGCCGCGAACGGCACCAGCCGCCGCCCCGCATCCGTCAGGGTCAGTCTTTTGGTCTTTCGGTCGAACAGTGGCTGCCCCAGCCTGTTCTCGAGCGTGCGCACCTGTTGGCTGACCGCAGATTGTGTCACGTTCATTTCTTTGGCTGCGAGGGTAAAGCTGAGGTGACGGGCTGTCGCCTCGAACGCGCGAAAGCAGGAGAGTGGCGGCAATGGTGTGATCATGCGCAAAAGGTTCGGCATTAGCTTCGCTAATGTCAATGAGTGTGAATCCATCGTTTGCCGCAACCCACCGATCGGCGCATCATCGCGGCTGTTGCACCTGCCGAGGGTCTATTCGGCACTGCCCCAGCCGAGGAGCCAAGCCATGCAGACAGTGAAATTCCGCAAACTCGCCGACGGAGATCGCGAAGACTACGAATTCCTGGAGGACTGCGAGATCACCTATGCCTCGCAAGTCGGCGCGCGCCTTCTTGAAACGCTGAAAAAGCTGGAAACCGCGATGTCGGGCTTTCAGGTGACGCGGCTTGAGCATTGCTTGCAAACGGCGACGCGCGCGTGGCGCGATGGCGCCGACAGCGACTGGGTCGTCAGTGCCCTCCTGCATGATATCGGCGACATTCATTCACCCTATGACCACGACGAATACGCGGCGCTGATCCTGCGCCCCTTCGTGCGCGAACAATGTTGTTGGACGGTCGCAAAGCACGGCGACTTTCAGAAGCTCTACTACGCTGAGCAGATGGGCAAGGACCCGAACGTGCGCGAGAAATACCGCGACAATCCCTATTTCGACGATTGCGCAATGTTCTGCGAGCGTTGGGATCAGCAAGCGTTCGATCCCGAATACCAAAGCCTGCCGCTGGAGTTCTTTCGCCCGCTGGTGACCGAGGTTTTCGCGCGCGCGCCCTACGACAAGGCCGTGATCCGGCCGGGCGCCCGCGTCCCGCTTGTCGACAAGTCGCTGGCGCAATCGCGTCTTCAGGCAGCTTGACTGTTTTAACCCCGCTAAACGATGGAGCGCAGGATGCTGGACAGAGAACATAGTAGACGTCCCATCAACGGGTCTCAAACAGTTGACGATCTTCTTGCCAATTGCATCGCCCCCGCCGAAAAGGCCGGCAGCCTGCCGCCTGCCTGCTACAGCGATGAGGCGTTTCGCGAGCGTGAAACCGCCGCGATATTCCGGCGCAAGTGGATCGGCATCGGTCATGCGGGTCGGTTCCGGAAATCCGGCGACTACGAGACGATGACCATCGCGGACGTCCCCCTGATCGTGCTGCGCGACAAGGAGGGCGTGCTGCGCGCATTCGCCAATTCATGCCGTCATCGCGGTGCGCGCCTGCTGGAGGGCGAAGGCAACTGCCGCGGCATCAAATGCCCGTTCCACTGTTGGAGCTACAAGCTGGACGGATCGCTGGTGGGCGTGCCGCATTCCGAAGAGATCGAGGATTTCGACAAATCGCAATACGGATTGGTCGAATTTAGGGCTGCCGAATCCAGTGGACTGGCGTTTGTCTGTCTCGATACCGACGCACCTGAGTTAACGGATCAACTAGGCGATTTTGGCAAAACCCATGCGCCTTGGCCAATGGATACGCTGGTCCCGACGCGGCGGCGGTCCTTTGAGGTGAACTGCAACTGGAAGGTTTTTCTCGACGTGTTCGACGAATACTACCATTTGCCCTTCGTCCACCCCGACACCGTCAATTCGCTCTATAACCGCCCCGAGCCGGGCGATGAAGTCAGCGGCGAATATGCCTCGCAATATGGCGCAACAGAGGGCACGGGCGGCCTGCTGGAGGGTCAGCAGGACCATGCGCTGCCGACGATGCCGGGCCTCGATCCGGCGGTCACGAACGGCGTTCGCTATACGTGGGTCTTTCCGAACATGGCCTTTGCCATCGGGCGGGATGCGCTCTGGATTTACGAGGCCACTCCGATCGACGCGCGCCGTTGCCATGTGACCATGACCGCGTGTTTTCCGAGGGACGTCGTTGCTCAGCCGGGGTTCGAGGACAAGGTTGCGCATTACTACGAGCGCCTCGATGCGGCCATCGCCGAAGATATCCCGGCCCTCGAAAACCAGCAGATCGGCCTCAATTCGCCCTTCGCCATGCAGGGCCGCGTGCATCCTTTGCTGGAATCCAACGTTGCAGGATTTGCGCGTTGGTATGCGGGGCAACTGATCTGACCGGGCGGTCGCACACTTACGTTTCGCCCATTTTGTGCTAAACACGTCCTGAGTTTACAGAATGCGGAGATCACAAATGGATGACGACCTGCGAGGCAAGGGCGAGGCGGCACGGCGCGAGGTTTTGGGCGACGATTACGTCGATCGGGCGATGGACAACGCCACCGCGTTTTCACGCCCCTTTCAGGATATTCTGAACGAGTATTGCTGGGGCATGGTCTGGAGTGACGATGCGTTAGAGCGCAAACAGCGCAGCCTGATGAACCTGGGTATGCTGGCGGCACTTGGCCGGATGCAGGAATTTCGTACGCACTTTCGCGGAGCAGTCCGCAACGGCGCTACGCAGGATGAACTGCGCGCGGCTATTGTCCAGATCGCCGTCTATTGCGGTGTTCCCGCAGCTGTCGAGGCGTTCCGCGCCGCCAATGAGGTCAACGCTGAAATGGCGCGCGAAGATGCCGAAAGCTCGGGGGAAAAGTGACCTGACGACTGTCCTCAAGTGCTTTGAGGGGGCCTCGGCCATCCCAATCTCGCCGCCTGGATCCCTAACCAGCGCGATGCATTAGCACGTCCACGGCCATCACGCCTGACGGATAGATGAAGAGCGGGTTGATCTCGATCTCTTTAAAACGTTCTTCACTCTCCAGGATATTACTGCAAAATTCATGCAGGATCGACGCGACTTGTCCAAGGTCCGCCGCTTCGGCCCCCCGGTAGCCCGCAAGCAGCTTGGCCACCTTCAGCGATGCCAGTGCGGTTTCGATGTTTCCCTGCGCACAGGGCAGAAGAAGGGTCCGCGAGTCCCCCACCAGTTCGACCAGAACACCGCCGCTGCCCAAGGTCAGCGCATAGCCAAACTGTGGATCGCACCTGAGCCCGACCAGAAGTTCAGCAAGGGGTTTGGGCGCCATGGCTTCGACTAGAAACCTGTCCGTCACTGCGTCGGGGTCGCTGGCGGCGACCCGGCCTTGCATGGTCTGCACAGCGCGCGTTACCGCCTCGGGGCTGTCTAGCGCGACGATAACGGCGCCCATCTCAGTCTTGTGGGCCAATTTCTCGCCCATCATCTTGAGAGCGACGGGATAGCCGATGGCGTTAGCCGCGCCGACTGCCTCTGCCGCCGCAACGCTGCGCCCGTCGGGCACCGGCAACCCGGCTGCTTTGACCCACGCCTTACCCTCGCCTTCGGTCATCATCTGAGGCGATCCGCTTACAGTTCCCGCCCTCAGCGGTGCAGGCGGATTGCCTAGAATACGTTCTCTGGCCGCAGTCCAATCCGCGGCGGCAGCGATTGCATTCAGCGTCTCGTGAATTCCCTGCATCGGTGCGACGCCTTTGCCGATCAGGGACTCGCGCGTTCCAGCGTCAAGGTTTTCGGGCAAGGTTGCGCAAATTGCGGCGGGCAAGCCCTGTTCCTTTGCAGCCTCGGCAAAGGCAGCGGCATCGTTCTGGTAGCATATCTTTGAGCCGTCCAGCCCCGGCAGAGGGTAATCCTGAACCAGCAACGCACAATCGGCCCCTACCGCCTGCATCGTGGCGGCAAAGACGGGTTTTGTGCGCTCAAACTGCCCCCATATGGGCGTCGTGTAATCCAGCGGGTTCGAGACGGTGGCGATGCTGGGGAGCAACGCCTTCAGCCCCTTAGCCGCGTTCGGTGCAATGACAGGAAATTCCAGCCCGATGCCCTCAGCATGATCAGCTAGCATGGTCGCGCCGCCACCTGAGCAGGTAAAACCTGCAACGCGCGGCCCCTTGGGCGCACCAACAACGCAGAGGTATTTCAGTGTTTCCAGCATCTGCGCCGGGCTGGTGACGCTTATGACGCCGGTGCGCTCAAACAGCGACTGATAGAGTTCCTTGGCACCCGATAGCGATCCCGTATGGCTGATTGTCAACGCGCCGCCTATGGCCGAGGTGCCGGTTTTCAGCGCCACAACAGGCGTGCCGCGTGCCAGCGCCTTGAGCGCTGCGCGCTCGAACTTGGGGATGTCCTGCAAGCCTTCGATATGCAGCCCGATGGCGCGTACGGCCTCGTCATCTGCGAAAACGTCGACATAATCCTCCAGCCCCAGCACCGCCTGATTGCCCGCCGAAACCATATAGGCCATCGGCAGCGACCGCTGGCTCATCGTGATGTCCGACGACAGCATCCCCGACTGCGTGATGATAGCCGCGCCATAACCCGGTGACGCGCCGCCATGTTCGAACGACCACAAGGCCGAGTTGCCGACGTAGTTGATCAGGCCATAGCAATTCGGCCCGATCAGTGCCATATCGCCAACCGCACGTTTCAACGCCTCTTCGGCTGCCGCGCCGGTCGGTCCCGCCTCCTTGAAACCGGCCGAATAGCACACAACGCCGCCTGCCCCCATCGCGGCCAATCGCGCCACAGTATCAATCGCGGCCGCGACGGGAACGGCGACATATGCCGCATCTGGGGCCTCTGGAAGATCGTCGAGGCTGGGCAGACAGGGCACGCCCGCCAGATCCGCGCGGGTCGGGTTTACTGCCCAAATCTGGCCAGCAAAACCGCGCCTGCGCGCCTCCCTGATAGCCGTGGCCGCATCTGCCCCACCCACAAACGCGATATGCCGAGGATTCAGAAGCCGCGCAAAATTGGCACGCTGCTGCGGCGTCATGCCCCTAGCGGCCTCAGGATCGAGCGGGTGATGATATGGCGCTGGATTTCGCTGGTGCCGTCCCAAATACGCTCTAGCCGGGAATCGCGCCACAGGCGGTGGATCGGCAATTCCTCCATCAGGCCCATGCCGCCATAAATCTGGACCGTATCGTCGGCCACCTTGTTCAGCATTTCCGAACAGAAGACCTTGACCATCGCCGCATCGGCATCCTCCAGATGACCCTCGTCGGCGCGCCGAACGGCGTCACCGACCAGCAGATCGGCTGCCCTCAGCCCTATGGCCATGTCGGCCAGCCGAAACCCCGTTGCCTGAAAGGCGCCGATGGGTTTGCCAAACTGTTTGCGATTGGCGGCCCAGTCAGTGGCCATTCCCATCAGCCGCTCGACCTTGCCACAGCAGGTGGCGCCCACCCAGATCCGGCCCATGCCCAGCCATTTTCCGGCCAGTTCCAGTCCGCGCCCCTCTTCGCCCAGCACCTGCCCCGGCTCTAGCCGGACGTTGTCGAAACTCAGCTGAAAATTCTTGTAGCCACGATAGCTGACGCACTTGTTGCCTTCACGACAGTCAAAACCGGGCATACCGATGTCGACCAGAAAGGCAGTCACACGCTTACGCGGACCGCGCTTTGTCTCATCCATTCCGGTGGCTGCGAAAACGATGGCGAAATCAGGCATGCACGGGCCGGAGATAAAATGCTTGGACCCGTTGAGGATCCAGTCATCACCGTCCCGCACCGCGCGCGATTTCATGCCCATCACGTCCGATCCTGCCTCAGGCTCGGTCAAGGCAAACAGCTCGCGCTTTTCGCCGGTCACGCAGGGTGTCAGGTAGCGTTCGATCTGATCGCCCTCGCAAGCCAGCAACAGCTCGGTGGGGCGTGCAATCCAACTATGCAGCGCATGGGTTGTCTTGCCATACTCACGCTCAATAACCGCCATTTCGGAATAATTCAGCCCGCCGCCGCCTACGTTTTCGGGCAGGTTCGCGGCAAACAAACCGATCTCCTTGGCGCGCGCCTCAATCTGGCGGCCCAGTTCTTCGGGGACTTCGCCGGTGCGATCGACCATATCCTCATGCGGATAGAGCTCAGCCTCCATAAAGCTGCGAACCGTGTTCAGCAGCAGCTCGGTCTCGTGCGATGATGTGTTCATCTCTGGCTCCCGTCAGGTGCTTGATTGCCGCGCATTGCGCCGCGACACGAGCGCAAAGATCGCAAAGGCAATCAGGGTGATGGCGATCAGGACCACGGCGGCGGCAGCTACCGTCGGATCGGTATTCTCGCGGATACCGTTCCACATGCGGCGCGGCAGGGTGTAGATATTGAATTTCGAGACGAACAGCGTAACGACGATCTCGTCCCAGCTGAGGATGAAGGCGAACAGCGCACCCGCAAACACCCCCGGCTTGATCGACGGCAGGATCACCCGCCGCATCGTCACCCAACTGGATGCGCCGAGATTCCTCGACGCCTGTTCCAGCTTGGGGTCGAAATTGGCCAGCGACGCGCTGACCGTGATCAGCACCAGAGGTGCCGCCAGAATGGTATGCGCCAGAATCATACCCGGATAGGTATCCAGCAGCCCCAGCGGCACCCATAACCGATAGAAAGCCATCGCCGAAATGATCTGCGGGATAATCATGGGCAGCAACAGGAAGGCGCGCACGACTTCGCTGTATTTCGACGACACCCGCCACAGGCCGATAGCGCAGAGCGTGCCGAGGATAGTGGCCAACGCGGATGTGCTAAGGCCGATAACAGCGCTTTGAAAGAAGCTGGACAGCCATTCTGGGCTGGAGAAAAGTTCGATAAAATGGCGCAGCGAATACTCGCTTTTTGGCATCGACAGAAACCGTTTGGGCGTCAGCGATACCGGAATGGCAATCAGCGCGGGCGTAACCAGAAAGAGCAGCAGAATCCACGCACCCACGCGGTTGAAAGTCGAGAAAAGCCCGGTTTTCATCGTGCGGCTCCCCCGAAGACGGTGCTCAATTTCATGAAGCGCGACATGACGTAAAGCAGGCCCAGTACTCCGAACAGCATCAGCGCGGCTAACATCGCGGCGGTGCCCCATTGCAGCGTCACAAGTAGCTGCACATAGATATACTCCGCGACCATCAGCACCTTGCCGCCGCCCAACACCGCTGGCGTAACGTAAAACCCGAGGCTGAGGATAAAGACCAGCAGCGTCGAGGCGACCAGCCCCGGTGTCGTCAGCGGCAGATAGATGCGCCAGAACGTTTGCGTGCCGCTGGCCCCCAGATTGCGCGAGGCGTTCATCACCCGCATGTCCAGCGTCTGCATGTTCACCAGCAGCGGCAGGACGGCGTAGGGCACCATGTAATGCACCATTCCAATCAGCACGCCCAGTTCGTTGCGCATGAATGCGATAGGTTCGGAAATGATGCCAACCGCCTCGAACGCGTTGTTCACCAGACCGTTACGCCCTAGCAGCATTAGCCATGAAAATGTGCGCACTAGGATCGAAATCCAGAACGACACCAGTACGAAGCCCAGCATGAGGTTTCTCTTGTTTTCATGGGCATGCACCATCGCATAGGCGATGACGTATCCAAGCAGAACACTGAAAACCGTCGTGATGACGCAGACGCGCACGGTCGTCCAGATGATCCGCCCAAGTGCGTCGGATTCGTAAAGCTCGCGGTAGTTACCGATGCCCGGCGTGGGGTCAGTGAAACTCAGCCAAAGGATATTCAGTATCGGGCCAAGGTAGAATGCGGCGACAATCAGTAGAAACGGTGCGACCAGAAACCATCCCGGACTGATGTATCTTCCCAAGGTCTTCATTGCCCTATCCCCGCGCCAGTTTCACGCTTGCCGCATCGCTCCACGTCAGATCGACTTTCTGGCCTTTGCTCAGTGGCGCGTTGATGCGCCAGCTGTCGACATCCACCTCGACCTCGGTTCCGTCCGCGATGTCGACCATCACCCGCAGCATCGAGCCGAAATAGGTAATCGAGCGCACCGTGCCCGTCAGCCGTGCCGGATCGCCGGCCGTCCCGGCGGCACGGATGTCAATTTTTTCGGGGCGCAGCGCGTAGAGGCCGTCGGGCTGCTCCAAAAAATTGCTCTTGCCGAGAAAGCTGGCGACGAACCTGCTCTCGGGTTTCTCATATAGTTCCAGGGGCGTTCCAACCTGCTCGGTTTGGCCATCGCGCATGATCACGATGCGGTCCGACATCGACAGCGCCTCTTCTTGGTCGTGGGTGACATAGATGAAGGTCGTACCGATCCGGTCATGAATGTCCTTAAGCTGGTCCTGAACCTCGACGCGCAGTTTCTTGTCGAGCGCACCCAGCGGTTCGTCCAGCAGCAGCACGGGCGGCGCAAAGCTGAGCGCGCGCGCAAGGGCCACGCGCTGTTGCTGGCCACCTGACAACTGACCGGGCTTGCGATCCGCGAAATCCTGCAACTGAACAAGGTCCAGCATCTCGTCCACGCGGGCCTTGATCTCGGATGTGGGGCGTTTGCGGACGCTCAGCGCATAGCCAATATTTTCGCGCACCGTCATATGGGGAAACAGCGCATAGCCCTGAAACACCATGCCGAAATTCCGCTTTTCAGCCGGGACATCGGCGATCGATTTGCCATCCAGTTCAATGTCTCCGGAGGTGATATCAAGAAACCCGGCGATCATCATGAGCAGCGTGGTTTTGCCCGACCCCGAGGGGCCGAGCAGCGTCAGGAACTCGCCTTTCCTGATCTCAAGATTGACGTTGTCGACAGCAAGGAAGTCGCCGAACTTCTTCGATAGATCGCGGATGTTCAGATTGCCCTCAGCAGGGTTCGCGTCGGCCATCTATTCGTTCGCCCCGCGCAGTTTCAGCTTGTCTCTGGCCTCTTGCGGAGTGATCGCGCGCCCACCCATACGCTCGATGATCTCGACCACGCGCGTGACCAGCTGCCCGTTCGTGGCCAGCACGCCGCGATCCAGAAAGATGTTGTCCTCCAGCCCAACACGAACGTTGCCACCCATGGCAACGGCTGCCGCCGCCATCGGCATCTGCATACGCGAGATACCGAACCCGGCCCAGCTGGCACCTCGTGGCAGATGATCCTTCATCACCTTCATAGTATCGACGCTCTGATCCGCGCCCCACGGAATGCCGAGGCAGATCTGGAACATCGGCGGTGCAGCGATCAGGCCCTCTGCGATCATCTGCGTTGCAAAGCGGATGTGGCCTAGTTCGAACACTTCCATCTCGGGCTTGACGCCCCACTCCAGCGTCAGTTCGGCCATGCGTCGCAATGTTGGGGGCGTCGAGATATAGATATTGTCTCCGTCCCCGAAATTCAGCGTGCCGCAATCGAGCGAGCAGATTTCGGGCATGCACTCATGGACGTGGATCAGGCGATCCTCGGCGCCGATCATGTCGGTGCCGGGGCCGGGCATCGCGGGGTTTTTCGCGTCCGGCACCCAGTCGCCTCCCATCCCGGCGGTCAGGTTGATGACCACATCCACGCCACTGTCGCGCACGCGGTCGACCGCCTCCTTGAACAGCTTGGGATCGCGCGATCCCTTGCCGGTTTCGGGGTCGCGCACATGCAGATGCGCCACCGCCGCGCCGGCCTTGGCGGCCTCAATCGCGGCCTCGGCGACTTCTTTGGGCGTGACCGGAACGTGCGGGCTTCGGCCCGTCGTGTCACCCGCGCCGGTGACGGCGCATGTCACTATCACTTCGAAATTCATCGCTGAGCCCTCTCTTGATCGATTTCATTCTTTGGTGACGCTGGGGCAGAGACTATCGAATATTCGACAAATCTCGCGGTCTGGTGGCGAAATTACGCATTCCTCGAACCCCATGTCACCTGTCGCGGCGCACATCCCGCAATGCGTTGAGGACCGCGACGATTTCCCGATCCCGCTGCGCCGCCATATCCGCGAAATGGCAATCTCCGGCGATGGCATTGCATCCGTCGACCATCCGGTCGCGCAGCTCCTGCGTCAGTTCAGGTGCCTCCAGCCGCGTCCAGGGCAGTTTCAGGGCCGGGCCGAACTGATCCAGATTGGTGGCCATGCCCCCTGCCCCGCAGGCCACATGAAACGCCATGCACTGGCCCTGCGCCACCATGCGCGGCGCGGGGCCGTTCATCAGGGCGATGTCGATATCTTCGGGGGTCGCCTCACCATTGGCGACCATGTGCAACGCCTCGCGCCAGAGCGCCTCTTGCAGTCGGGTGGCGATAAAGCCGGGGATTTCCTTTTTCATCAAAAGCGGCGCCTTGCCCGCCACCTCGTAAAACCGTCCGGCCCACTCGACGGCGGCAGGGTCGGTCTTGCGCCCGCCCACAATCTCGACCAGCGGCAGCAGATAGGGCGGGTTAAACGGATGCGCAATCACCGTGCGCTCGGGCGTGGCGCAGTCGGCCTGAATATCGCTCATCATCAGGCCGGAGGTTGACGACCCGATCACCACATCGGGCGGCACGACGTCGCCCAATGTCTTGTAGAGCGCCTGTTTCATCGCCAGATTTTCTGGCGCGCTTTCCTGAATGAACTCGGTCCCCGCTACCGCCTCGGGCAGATTATGCGATACGCTTAGCCGGTCGAGCGACGCACCGGGGGCTAGACCTAGATCGGTCAGACTGCGCCACGCGGTGTCCAGAATGGTGCGAAACGCAGCCACTTCGGCGGGGTTGTGCAGATAGCTGGTCACGTCATAGCCACGGGCCAGGAAATGTGCGGTCCAGCCACCACCTATAGGCCCGCCGCCAATGCTGGCGATGCGGGTTACTTTGCCGGGATCGCGGTACATATCAGCGCCCCTTGAACTTTGGTTCGCGTTTTTCGACAAAGGCGGCCACGCCTTCGGCAGCATCCTCGGATTTCAACATCTTGCGGTAAGTCGGCATCGGGTCAGTACGCATTTTGTGGAACGCCTGCTCCAGCGGCACACACTCAATGGTGCGCTGCACTTCCTTTACGGTCTGCATCGCCAAGGGCGCAGACCATGCGATTGAGGCGGCCCACTCGCGCGCAGCGTCCATCAGCCCAGCAGCAGGAACCACCTTGTTGACCAGCCCATAATGCGCGGCCTCACTAGCCGTCATGCGACGGCCCAGCAGGAACATCTCCATCGCGATATTGCGCGGGATAAGGCGCGGCAGACGTTGAAGCGCGCCCGCATCCGGCACGATCCCCAGTGGCATTTCGGGCAGGCCAAACTCAACATGATCGGCAGCGATCAACAGATCGCACCCCATCGCCATCTCAAACCCGCCACCAATTGCGTGGCCGTTGATCGCGGCGATCACCGGCTTGTTCAGTGTCCAGTTTTCGGTGAGGCCGGTAAAACCGCCCTCGCCGTAATCGTCCGTCTCCCACCAATTATCCAGCTGCATATCGCCATCATTGAGCGCCTTGAGGTCCCAACCGGCCGAGAATATCCGATCCCCGCCGCCAGTCAGGATGGCAACGCGCAACTCTGGATCGTCGCGCAATTCCTTGAACGCGTCCGCCAGCGCCCGTGATGTGGGAACGTCGATCGCGTTCACCTTGGGCCGGTCCAGCGTCACTTCCAGAACGTGGCCATCACGGCGCAGCGTCACTCCGTCTGTCATGGTTTTTCCGATCATTGAAATGCAGGGATGACGTCGTTGCAGAACATCCTCAGCGAACGTTTCTGCGCCTCGTGATCCAGTCCCATAGAGGCGTAGTAGATGTACTCATTGACCCCCAATGCCTCGTAGTGTTTCAGCTTGGCGATGCACTCGTCTGGCGAGCCGAACATCAGGTTTTCTTCCAGCATGGCCGGATCGTACTGCTCTCGCCCCTCCAGCTCGTTTAGCGGGATCTGCTTGGGAAAGCCGTTGACGACATCGCCGGTGTTGCGAAAGAGGTTTTCGAACTGGCCCAAAAGGGTGCGAATGGCCTTGAGCGCCGACTCGCGGTCGCCCGCATTGTCATAGACGCAGGCATGGCGCATCAAGGCAAAGCGGGGGGACCAGCCGTTGTCGGCCTTGGCTATCGCCTCGTCCAACTGCTGTTTGTATAGTTCGGCCTCGGCGAAGGGGCGTGTCAGAGGCCAGCAATTGATGTGGCACTTGTTCTGGACCGCATAATCATAGGTGATGGGCGAGCGGGCGGCGACCCAGACGGGCACCTCGTCCTGCACCGGCTTGGGGACCGATGTGGAGGTCGGAAACTGCCAATATTCGCCGTCATGGGCATAATCGCCCTGCCAGAGCGCGCGAAGCGCAGGCAACATTTCCTGCACGTAGCGATAGCCGTCAGACTGTTTCAGCCCCGGTTTCATCCGATCAAACTCGCGCTGATAGGCGCCCGAACCGATGCCAAATTCCAGACGGCCACCGCTGATCAGGTCCACAAACGCCGCCTCGCCCGCGAGGTTTATGGGATGCCAATATGCCGCCGTCGCCACGGCCGTGCCAAGGCGGATTTTGTCCGTTTCGCCTGCCCACCATGTCAGCAGTTGCAGCGGGTTCGGCGCGATGGTCATTTCCAGCGCGTGATGTTCGGCCGACCATACGATGTCAAAGCCGCCCTCTTCCGCCATCTGCACCATCTTGATCGTGTGGCGCGCGACGTCGTTCATATCGAGGCTGTCGTCGAGCCGCTCGAGGTTGATCGCAAGGTGGAATTTCATGTCTTGGGCTCCTCAGAAATATCGTTTCAGCGCATCACGAAAGGGTTCGCCATCGGCTCGTCCGAGGTGTTCATCCATATGGTCTTGGGCCGGGTGTAGTCGTACATCGCCTGAAAGCCGCTTTCGCGGCCATAGCCCGATCCCTTGACGCCGCCGAATTCGGCGATCGGCGACACCACGCGATAGGTGTTCACCCAGACGATCCCGGCGCGCACGGCATTGGCCATACGCAGCGAACGCGCGCTGTTTTGGGTAAAGATGCCGGCGGCCAGCCCGTGTTCGGAATCGTTGGCCAGCGCTAATGCCTCATCCTCGGTCTTGAAACGTTGCACGCACAGGACAGGGCCAAAAAGCTCAGTATCCACAATGCGCAGATCCTGACGCGGGCAGTCGATGATCGTCGGTTCATAAAACAGGCCGCCCTCCAGCCCCTCGGGCTGCTTGCCGCCCGTCAGAACGATGCCGCCTTCGGTCTGGGCATGGGCCACCTCGGCCTTGATATGTTCAAGCTGCCCGGTGGTGCAGAGCGGCCCCATCTGGGTTTCGTCGGCCAACGGATCGCCGATGCGGATCGTCTTGGCCATTGCCGTCATTCGGTCCAGAAACTCATCCGCGATATCCTCGTGCAGATAAAGGCGCGACCCCGCCACGCAACTCTGCCCCGCCGCGCCGAAAATACCGGCGATGGACGCGTTGACCGCGCTTTCAATATTGGCATCGTCGAACACGATAAAGGGCGACTTGCCGCCCAATTCCAGCGACACTTCGGCAAAGTTGTTCTTGGAATTCTCCAGCACATGGCGCGCGGCGTTCGGCCCCCCGGTAAACGATATGCGCGCGACCAGTGGATGCGCGGTCAGGGTACGCCCGCAAGGATCACCGTGGCCGCTGACAATGTTGACGACACCGGGCGGAAAGCCGGCCTCGCTCATCAACTGTCCGAAATCCAGCATCGCACCCGAGGCGTGTTCGGACGCTTTCAGCACGACCGTATTGCCCGCCGCCAACGCCGGGCCAATCTTGACCGCGACAAGGAAAAGCTGGCTGTTCCACGGCACCACGGCAGCGACCACACCCAGCGGTTCACGCTTGGTAAAAACGAACATGTCGGGCTTGTCGATGGGCAGTGTCTCGCCGCTGATCTTGTCGGCGCAGCCTGCGTAGAACTGGAAAAATTCGGCGATGTATGCCGCCTGCCAACGCGTTTCCTTGAGCATCTTGCCGGTGTCGATGGATTCGATACGCCCCAGTTCCTCGGATTTATCGACCAGAAGTTCCGCCAGCTTTCGCAGGCATTTGCCCCGCTCGGACGGCGTCATTTTGGCCCAAGGCCCGTCCGTCCCGGCACGGTGTGCGGCACGCACGGCGCGGTCGACGTCCTCGGCGGTCGCTTCAGGGACGCGCGCGCAGACCTCTCCGGTGGTGGGATTGGTGCTGTCGAACAGGCCACCCTCCGACGCATCGACCCATTGGCCGTCGATCAGCATCTTGTAGGTCCGAATATCAGTCATGTCGGGGACTCCTCCTTCGTCACGATGTCCATTCTTTACGGATAATCTCGGCAAGCCTGCGTATTTTCGTCACCTCATGTCGAAAAATAAGAAGGCGCGTCGACGCCATGGCGTTTAACGTGGCCTCAAGGGAGACATTCAGATGGCAGAAATCAGACAGATAATTAGCGGGCCGCTAGCGATTGGCGGGGGCGTTCTGCCACTATCGCACGTCATTTGCGCGGTCGGTTTTATTTTCCCGACGGGTCAGATTCCCATTTGCGGCGGCATTAAATGATGGACGGCCAAGCCCCGGACGGAACAGCCTACGATCTGGCCGGCCCTGAAAATGCGCCCTGCATCGTTCTGATCCACGGGCTGGGCCTGAACAGGCAGTGCTGGCAATGGACCACGCCCGCGTTTTGCGACCGTTACCGCGTGCTGAGCTATGATCTTTTCGGCCACGGCGACAGCGCTGCGCCGCCCGAAACCCCGTCGCTATCGCTGTTTTCGCGCCAGTTGATTGATCTGCTGGATCATTGCGGAATCGGGTCCGCGGCGATCACGGGGTTCTCGCTGGGCGGCATGATCGCGCGGCGCACAGCACAGGACGCGCCCGGGAGGGTGGCCGCGCTGGCAATCCTTCATTCGCCACATCAACGCACTGATGCAGCGCAAGCGGCCATCCTGAAACGAGTCGAGCAGGCGCGACTGAACGGTCCCACATCGACAGTGAATGCTGCGTTGGAGCGGTGGTTTACCGAACGTTTCCGCATGGCCAATCCGGTGATGATGGACCTCGTCCGCTCGTGGGTCATGGCCAATGATGTTGCGATTTATCACACGGTTTACCGGGTTCTCGCCGACGGCATAGCCGAAATCACGGCACCGACGCCCCCTATTACCTGCCCCACTCTCGTGATGACCGGAGATGAGGATTATGGTAACGGCCCTGAAATGACCGTCGCTATCGCCGCCGAGATAAAGGGTGCCGAAGTGCATATCCTGCCCGGCCTTCGGCACATGGCGCTGGTGGAAAATCCGGGCGCGGTAAACGGGCCGTTGCGGGCCTTTTACGACCACATTTTCAAAGGACAGATGCAATGACAACGGACATCCTAAAGGGCATCCGCGTTCTGGATCTCAGCCGCATGTTGTCGGGGCCTTATTGCACGATGATGCTGGCCGATCACGGTGCCGAGGTGATCAAGATCGAAGGCGCGGGCGGTGACACCAGTCGCACCAATGGCCCTTTTCGCGACGACGATCCCGAACGCCTCTGGGCGGGGTATTTCGTCAGCCTGAACCGCAACAAGAAAAGCGTTCAACTCAATCTCAAATCAGAAGAGGGCAAGGCGGCGTTTCGCGCACTGGCCGCGACGGCGGATGTCGTTGTCGAAAATTTCCGCCCCGGCGTCATGGAGCGGCTGGGCCTGTCCTATGAGAGTCTCGCGGAGGCCAACCCCAAGCTGGTCTATGCCGCCATTCGCGGTTTTGGTGATCCGCGCACGGGCGAAAGCCCCTATTCGGATTGGCCCTCCTACGACGTGGTGGCGCAGGCGATGGGCGGGGTCATGGCGATCACCGGGCCGAATGCCAATAGCCCGACCAAGGTTGGGCCGGGTGTCGGCGATATCTTTACCGGGCTCATGATGTCGTTCGGTATCATGGCCGCGCTGCGCGAGGCTGAGGCGACCGGCAAGGGCCAGTTTACCGATGTCGCGATGTATGACGCCATGATTTCGCTCTGCGAGCGGGCCACCTATCTGCACGATATGACCGGCGCGGTTCCCGGCCCCGAGGGTAACGGGCATCCGTTTCTGGCACCCTTCGGCGTGTTCCCCACCACCGACGGCGCCATCGCCTTGGGGATCGTCGACGATGCATTTTGGCAGGTTCTGTCACAGATCATGGATCGCCCCGAACTGGGCAGCGATCCGCGCTATGCCACCCGCGCCGCGCGGGCAATCGAGCGCGGCGAGGTCAACAGGATGGTCGGCGAGTGGACGGCACGTCACGACAAGGCCGCGCTGACGGACCTGCTGGGCGGCAAGGTGCCGTTCGGGCCGCTCAATACGATTAAGGATATCTTTGCCGATCCGCATGTCGCCGCGCGCGGGATGCTGACGCAGATCGACCACCCGAGCGCCGGGGCGAAGCCGTGGACCGTGGCCGCCAACCCCCTGCGCTTTGCAAGCCGCCCCGAGAGGCCCTATGCGCCGCCGCCGACACTGGGCGAGCATGATGCACTAGTGCAATCCGCCGCCGCGCCGCAGATACCACAAGAGGACAAGCTGGCCTTGCGCAATGCATTCGGCACCTTCCCCACCGGGGTCACGGTGGTGACCACACGGCAGGCCGACGGCACACCACGCGGTTTTACCGCGAATTCCTTTACGTCCGTATCGCTCGACCCGCCGCTCTTGCTGGTCTGCATCGCCAAAACCGCGCATAGCTGCGATGTCTTTGCCGAGGCCGGACATTTCGCCATCAACGTCCTGTCCGAAGATCAAAAGGCAGTCTCGGGCCTGTTCGCGTCACGCTCTCCGGACAAGTTCAACGAGGCGGGATGGCACAGCGGATCTGAGAATGTTCCTCTGCTGGACGACTCGCTCTGCACCTTTGCCTGCGCGCGGCACAAGCTGGTGGATGCGGGCGATCACCTTGTTCTGATCGGCCGGGTTCTGGCGCATGAAACAACGGACAAGCAACCCTTGGGCTATCACCGCGGCGGGTATTTCTCGATCGGGTTGGAAGAGGAACTGGTCAAGGCGGCGGGCGAGGCCGACAACGTGGCCGTCGGCGCATTGGTCGTAAAGGACGGGCAAGTCGTGTTGCAGGCGAAGCAGGACGGCACGTATACCCTGCCGACTGCGCCCGCGACGAGCGGCAATCTGGACGGGTTGATCGCAATGCTGAAAGATCTGGGCCTAAGTCCGGTTCTGGAGCATCTCTACGCCGTTTATCACGATCGCGAGGCAGATCAGCACCGGATCTACTACCACGGCACGGTGACAGGTGACATCCCTGCGACGATGCGTTGCTTCGACTTTGCCGGCATCCCTTTTGATTCAATTACTTCTGCCGCCGAGCGCAGCATGCTGTCGCGTTACACCAAAGAATTCCGACACGGCAGTTTCGGGATCTATCAGGGCGACCAAACTACCGGAACGGTGAACCGGATCGCCGACAGAACGCGTTACGAAATCTGAAACGATATCAAGGAGTAGCGATGCTATCTTCATTGAGAAAAACCATCACCTTCGATGAAACGATCTACCGCGAGGGGCAGCGCGCCGTCACGCCACCGCTGCGCATGATCGGCGTCGCTGCTATGGTCACCACCCCCTGAATGATGCGCGGCTAAGTCAACGAGCTCGGCGCCGACATCAAGCGCATGGCCCCGCCCTTGGGCAAAATTCTGACTGGCACATGCGTCCGCGCTGATCCACACGCTGCTATTCGGCGATTTCTACCGCGATGGCGTCGGCGCCGAAATCTATCTGGAGTTCACCAACACGCGCGGGCCTGCAAACACGCAGATCCAGATCCCGCTGATGGACAAGAATGACACCGGGCGGCGATCGCATTATCTGACGGTTCAGTTTTCAATCCCCGACGCGCCTGCGGTGGACGAACTGGTTGTCGCCCTTGGCGCGGTAGTGGGGGGCCGCCCTCATCACAGGATCGGCGATCATTACTCTGACCTTACGGCTCTGGGCCGGGATGTGGAAAATCCGGCGGTTGTGTAAAGCCTAGCGCGTGCGGTTCGATCTACGGATAGAGTCGCCGCAAGGACAGTCCAGCAATCAACTGGCGCAGACCAAGTGCCGCCCCGGCAAAGATCGAGGCAAAGACGATCGGTGCATTCAACGTCAGCAGGGAAAAGGCCGAAATCCCCTGCCCGATGGTACAACCCATTGCCAGCGCCGCGCCGAACCCCATCAGGATCGCGCCCAGAACCTGTCGCTTTAACTCGCGTGGGTCCTCGCAGGCCTCCCATCGGAAATGGCCCTTGATCAGGCTGCCCACAAATGCGCCGATCAATACACCACCAACGGAGCCGACGCCGAACGACAGCCCACCGCCGCTGGAGGTCATGAGGAACAGCAGCGACTCGCCCAGCGGCGAGGTGAAGGTATGGCTGTTGACCGGATGGACGCCAAAACCGGTATCGGCCACCCATTGAGTGCCCGCCCAACCGCTCACGATCACAAGCCCGACCAGCGCACCCCAGATCACCGCCTTGGGGTTGCGCGCAAAATCACGTGACGACAGCATCCACGCCGTCAGCGCCGCGCTGATCAGCAGGCCCCAGACAACGGTGGATACCCCGGTCACGGTACTTAAAAACTGCGGATAGCTGCGGATCTGGGTCGGCATCTCTGTCAGCTCCAGCCCCGCCAGACGATAATGAGCCAACGGACCGGAAAGCATAAAGAACGTGCTGATCCCCATCATCACCACGATCACAAAGGACCGCAGATCGCCGCCACCAAACCGGGCCAGCGCCCCGAACCCGCAATTCCCGGCCAGCGCCATGCCGTAGCCAAAAAGCAGCCCGCCGAGGATGCCAAAGACGAGCGACCATGGTGCAAGGTGATAGATAGTCTGCGCCGGATCGAGCGCGCCAATTCCGACCAGCCCGAATGACCCCAAACCGGCGATCCCAATCGCCAACCCCCACATGCGCAGCCGAATGGCGTCACCCTGATAGAGGTAATCCTCGATCGCCCCCAGCGTGCAGAACCGCCCCAGCCGCGCGGCCAGTCCCAATACGACACCGCCGCCCAGACCGATCAAAGCAAGTATTGCTGCGTCCGAGATGATATTCAGCATCGGGTGTGTCCCACAGGTTCACGGGTGATGGGGATCGTGCAAAAACGTTTCGAGTTCACGCTGAGACATAACTTGAATTTGAGCCGCGCGCGGGCACTCATGCGTGATGGGCGTTTCGACAGATGGTCGTGAACCACCAACACCTCGAAATGCACTACGCATCCTTGCAAAAAAGGTCGTAGACAAGATCGAGTATCTGAATGGCACGCGGGTCTGTCAAACGGTAATAGATTGCCTTGCCGTCGCGGCGCGGTGCGACCAACCCTTCGGCGCGCAGACGCGATAATTGCTGCGACACCGCGGCCTGACGGGTCGACAGAAGTTTTTCCAACTCGGTGACGGATTTCTCGCCGGTGGCCAGATGACACAGGATCATCAAACGTCCCTCATGGCAGATCGCCTTGAGGAATTGCGACGCGTTGCGCGCGTTCTCCATCATCCGCTCAATCTCGGAGTTGGACATGTCCTTGGTGATGACGGGCAATGACATTTTAGCTAATGATCCGATGTTTCTCTAAATAAATTAGCGGGTGGGCATCCGCTTGGCAATTATCCCCAATTGTCGCAGTCCTAGAAACCGCTCAGGAATCGCTGTCCGCCTCGATCCCGTGCTCGTCCAGCAGCTTACCCAGCACGAACCAAAAGAATTCGTCGCCAGCATACCCTTCCATCCGGCCCAGTTCCTTCCCGTTCTCGACCAGAACGAATGTCGGGGTGAACACCGGGCGCGAGGTGAATTCGATGTCGTCGGGCAGATCGCGCAGTTGCACACGGCGCAGCGGAGCGCGTTCGCCCTGCTCGGTCTTGGGGTAGATGTGCGAGATTTCCTTGTCCCATTGGGCGCAGTAGATGCAGCCCTCCTGTTCGACCATGACAAGGTCGGCGGCCGTGGCCGACAAAGGGGCCGATCCCAGAAGAAGAGCAAGAGCCAAGCGTTTCATCGGAGTCCCGATTGACGTATCAGTAAAATATATAATAACTTGAATGTGTAACCAGCACAAGCGCCGGGGCGGATTGCAATGTTTGATGTTTCCTTGATGGGTGCCTTTCTGGGCGGGCTGATTGTCTTTTTCTCGCCCTGCGTGCTGCCCATTGTGCCGTTCTACCTTAGCTACATGGCGGGTGCGTCCATGTCCGAAATCAGCGCCGAGGGTCAGCTGGCGCCCGGTGTGCGCAGGCGCGCGTTCCTTGCGTCGATCATGTTCTCGCTGGGGATTATCACGGTGTTCGTTCTGCTGGGCGCTGCCGCTTACGGGCTCAGTCAGACCTTTCGCGGGATGCAGACCGAATTTCGTCTGTTTGCGGCGGTCGTCGTGCTGATCATGGGCTTGCATTTCCTAGGCGTATTCCGCATCGGATTTCTCAACCGGGCGTTCCAGATGGACGCCGGGGACACGCAGAACATGTCGGTCTTTGGGGCGTATGTCGTCGGCTTTGCCTTTGCTGCCGGGTGGACGCCCTGCGTCGGCGGCGTGCTGACCGCGGTGGTCTTTACCGCCAGCACCGAGGCGACGGCCCTGCGCGGCCTGATCCTGCTGCTGGTGTTCGGCGTGGCGATGACAACGCCCTTTGTAGTGGCGTCGCTGTTCATCGGGCCGTTCCTGAAATTCGCGTCCAAATTCCGCCGCCACCTGCCCAAGGTCGAAAAGGCCATGGGCGTGCTGATGATCCTCTTTGCCCTGCTTATCGCTACTGACAGCGTCAACTATATCGCACAGTGGATGCTGGAAGCCTTTCCTGCTTTTCAGAACATTTAAAACGTTTCGCGTTCAGGTCGCGAAACAACTTGAACTCGAAACGCCCGAAACATTGATACGTTGTGGGCGTTTCGACATATTGTCATAGTCCACAATATCTCGAAACGCTTTAGGGAGATTGCCACATGAAACGTCTGTTAGCCCTGCTCATCCTGATCGCCCTGCCCAGCTTTGCCCTCGCCGAAATGGGCGATGACGGGCTGCACAAACAAGACTGGCTTCGCGACACGTTCAAGGATCTGAACGAGGATCTCGCCGAGGCCAACGCCGAAGGCAAGCGACTGGTCGTCATGGTCGAGCAGCGCGGCTGCATCTACTGCGCCAAGATGCACGAGGAGGTATTTTCGCGCGAGGATGTGGCCAGCTATATCCGCGAGAATTTCTTTGTCATTCAGGTCAATCTACATGGTGATACCGAAATGACCGATTTCGACGGCGAGACGCTGACTGAAAAACAGGCGGCGCGTAAATGGGGGCTGCTGTTCACCCCGTCGATTCTGTTCCTGCCCGAAGAGGTCGCGGATGATGCCACGGCGCAAACAGCCGCAGTCGCACTGATGCCGGGCGCATTTGGCGCCGGCACCACGCTGGATATGTTCACTTGGGTTAACGAAAAGCGCTACGAGCTTGATTCAGAAGAAGATTTCCAGCGTTATCATGCCCGCCGCATTCAGGAGCGGCAAGACGGCTCGACTGACTAATACCCTTTCGCGTCCACATATCTGAAACTGTCCTTGATTGATCTACATCAAACATTCTAGAGTATGCTAAGTCTTGAATGTGTTTGGGAGGACGCATGGAACGCAAATTCCTCGTTATACTAGCTTTCGCCGCATCGACCGGTGCCGTGGGCGCCGCAGAGATAGCGCCGTCGGATGTGGCCTTTGTCGATGGCGGGGTCGAGGCATCGTTGACCGGCGTCCCGGGTGATCCGGAAGCCGGGCGCAAAATTGTTGGCAACAAGGGGCTGGGCAACTGCATTGCCTGCCATCAGGTCAGCGATCTGTCCGATGTCCCGTTTCAGGGCGAAATAGGCCCGATGTTGGACGGAGCAGGCGAGCGCTGGAGCGAAGCCGAACTACGCGGCATCGTTACCAACGCCAAGATGATGTTCGACGAAAGCCTGATGCCGTCCTTCTACAAGGTCGATGGGTTCATTCGGCCGGGCAAAGCCTTCACCGGCAAGGCAGCCGACGACACGTTCGGCCCGCTGCTGGAGGCTCAGCAAGTTGAAGATGTGGTGGCCTACCTGACCACCCTGAAAGAATAATGGCCCACGCGGGCTTTACGGAGGTTCATCCATGCAACTGACACGACGCGATGCAATTCTGATGGGGGCTGGTGCTGTTCTGGTAGCTGGCCTTCCCCTCGGCGCCCATGCGGCGACGGGCGACGAGGCTATCGCAGCCTTTACTGGCGGCGCAGAGGTCGGCGAAGGCGATATCAAGCTGACCGCACCCGAGATCGCCGAGAACGGAAATACCGTTCCGATCGAAGTATCCTCGGAAACCGCGGACGAGATTCTGGTGCTCGCCCTTGGCAACCCGACACCGGCTGTGGCCACGTTTAAATTCGGCCCGCTCGCCGCGTCACGCACGGCATCAACGCGTATACGTCTTGCCGGCACGCAAGACGTGGTGGCGATCGCAAAACTGCCGGACGGCTCTTTCGTCAAGGCGTCGTCGACGGTCAAGGTCACAATCGGCGGCTGCGGCGGCTAACCAGGAGTTATTAAAATGGCAGAAGGTGTAAAACCCCGCGTCAAAGTCCCGAAAACAGCATCCGCCGGCGAAAAGATCGTCATCAAGACGCTGATCAGCCACAAGATGGAATCCGGGCAGCGCAAGGACGGTGACGGCAACGTCATCCCGCGTTCGATCATCAATCGCTTTACCTGCGATTTCAACGGCGAGAACGTCGTCGATATCGTGATGGAGCCTGCGATCTCGACCAATCCTTACATGGAATTCGAGGCGATCGTGCCCGAGTCGGGCGAATTCAAGTTCACTTGGTATGACGACGACGGCTCGGTCTACGAAGAAACCAAAAAAATCGCCGTCGAGTGAGCCAATTGTCTTGGGAGGGACAAGCATGAAAAGACTGACAGCTGCTTTCACGGGCGCCCTATTGTCCGCGACGCTGGTTTCGGCCGATCCGGTGGACGACACGCTTGTCCTGAACGGCGAAACCGAGATCGTGACGCGCGCCGACGCACCGCCCGCCGTGTCGGAGGTGTTCGACGAGGTGATCTCGGGCTGGCATTATCGCGGGGTCGAAACCCGCGCGATGCAGGCGGACGATTTCGATAATCCCGGCATGATCTTTGTCGAGCAGGCCGAGGATAGCTGGAACGCGGCCGAAGGATCTGAAGGCAAGTCCTGCGCGGATTGTCATGGCGCCTCTGAGGAAATGGCTGGCGTGCGCGCTGTCTATCCCAAATGGAACGAGGACGCAGGCGAGGTCCGCACCATGGAGATGCAGATCAACGATTGCCGCGAGACCCGGATGGGCGCGGAGCCGTGGAAGTATACCGGCAACGAAATGGTCAACATGACTGCGCTGATATCGTCCGTTTCGCGCGGGATGCCAGTCAATGTGGCGTCGGACGGCCCGGCGCAATCCACTTGGGAGACGGGCAAAGAGCTGTATTACACGCGCTTTGGTCAGCTTGAGTTGGCCTGCGCGTCCTGCCACGAAGCCAATAACGGCAAGATGATCCGTGCCGATCACCTCAGCCAAGGCCAAATCAACGGCTTTCCGGTCTATCGACTCAAGAACACTAAGCTGAACGCGGTTCATTCGCGGTTCAAGGGCTGCGTGCGCGACACTCGCGCCGAGACCTTCGCCCCCGGCAGCCCCGAGTTCGTCGCGCTAGAGCTTTATGTCGCCACGCGCGGCAACGGCCTGGACGTCGAAGGCCCGTCCGTCCGCAACTGATCTTTGATGGCCCCGCACGGCATCCGTGCGGGGTTTTTTTCACCTCATCACATTCAGGAATAGGCATATGATATCCCGGCGCGATTTTCTTCAGACCAGCATGGCGGCCAGTGCGATCCTGGGCGCATCTGGGTTCGGGCAATGGGGGCGCATCGCCGCGCAGCAGGCCCTGACGCAGGATCAACTGCTGGAGTTCGATAGTTTCGGGAATGTCTCGCTGATCCATATCACCGATATTCATGCACAGCTAAAGCCGATCTATTTCCGCGAGCCATCAGTTAATCTGGGTGTCGGCCCGAACAAGGGCGAGGTGCCGCATGTGACGGGCGCCGATTTCCGCCGCATGTACGGCATCGACGATGGCTCATATGCCCATTACGCGCTGTCATCAGGCGATTTCACCGCGCTGGCCGAGGGGTATGGCCGTGTCGGCGGGCTGGACCGCGTGGCGACAGTGATCAACCAAATCCGTTCCGAGCGGCCCGACGCGCTGCTGCTGGATGGCGGCGACACATGGCACGGCAGCTATACCTGCCATCAGACTGAGGGCCAGGACATGGTGACGGTGATGAACGCGCTGAAGCCGGACGCGATGACGTTCCACTGGGAATTCACTCTGGGGTCCGAGCGGGTGCAGGAGATCGTCGAGGGGCTGCCTTTTGCCGCCCTCGGGCAGAACATTTTCGACGCCGAATGGGACGAACCGGCTGAGTTGTTCCCCCCCTACAAAATGTTCGAGCGTGGCGGCGTCCAGATCGCCGTGATCGGGCAGGCATTTCCCTATATGCCCATCGCCAATCCGGGCTGGATGTTCCCCGAATACTCTTTTGGCATCCGCGACGAGCATATGCAAAAGATGGTTGATGAGGTCCGTAGCAAGGGCGCCGAACTCGTCGTCTGCCTCAGCCATAATGGCTTTGACGTGGACAAGAAGATGGCCGGTATCGTCACCGGCATCGACGTGATCCTGTCGGGCCACACCCATGACGCCCTGCCCGAGCCTGTGCTGGTCGGCGAGACGATCATCGTCGCCTCCGGCTCAAACGGGAAATTCGTCAGCCGCGTCGATCTGGATGTCCGCGATGGACGCATGATGGGTTTCCGTCACAAGCTGATCCCGATCCTGTCGGACGTCATCACGCCCGACCCCGAGGTTGCAGCCGTCATCGACGAGGTCCGCGCCCCTTACGAGGACGCGCTGGCCGAGGTAATCGGCAAGAGCGACAGCCTGCTCTACCGTCGCGGCAATTTCAACGGCACTTGGGACGATGTGATCTGCGACGCACTCTTGTCCGAGCGCGAGGCCGATATCGCACTCAGCCCCGGCGTGCGCTGGGGGCCGTCGATCCTGCCCGGTCAGGACATCACCCGCGAGGATATCTGGAGCGTCACATCCATGTCGTATGGCGAGGCGTATCGCACTGAAATGACGGGGGAATACCTGCATGTCGTGCTGGAGGACGTGGCCGACAACCTGTTCAATCCCGATCCCTACTACCAGCAAGGCGGCGACATGGTGCGCACCGGTGGCCTTGGCTATCGGATCGACATCTCAAAACCGCAGGGCAGTCGCATCACCGATATGACGCTGCTGAAAACAGGCGAGGCGATCGACCCAGCCAGGACCTATCAGGTCGCCGGATGGGCGTCCGTGAACGAGGGCACCGAAGGCCCGCCGATCTGGGACGTGGTCGAGGCGCATATTCGCAAGCAAGGCACCGTGAGCGCGCCCCCGAACAACAGCGTCGAGGTCGTCGGCTTATGAGTGTGAAGACACAAAAGACGGAGGAAGGCATGTCCAACGGACCCTCACGCCGGAATTTCCTGCGCGGCGCTGCCGCCGGAACGGCCCTGATTGCAGGCGGCGCCGCCCGCGCCGCCACGCCCGACCCGCTGATTACCGAGGTGCAGCCATGGGCCAGCGGATTTGGCGATCCGGTCGATGCCCATCCTTACGGCCTGCCGATCCGGTTCGAGGACGACGTGATCCGTCGCAATGTCGAATGGCTGACAGCGGACACGATCAGCTCGATCAACTTCACGCCGATCCATGCGCTTGACGGCACCATCACGCCACAAGGCTGCGCTTTCGAGCGGCACCATTCAGGTGCGATTGAGCTGAGCAAGCCGGATTACCGGCTAATGATCAATGGCCTCGTCGATCGCCCGCTGGTGTTCAGCTACGCCGATCTGGAACGGTTCCCGCGCGAAAACCACGTCTATTTCTGCGAGTGCGCTGCCAATTCCGGCATGGAATGGGCCGGCGCGCAGCTGAACGGCGCGCAGTTCACGCATGGCATGATTCACAACATGGAGTATACCGGCGTGCCTCTGCGCACCTTGCTGGAGGAAGCGGGCCTCGATACGGCGGGCGATCTGGCAGACAAATGGATCTATGTCGAGGGTGCGGATGCGTCCAGCAACGGCCGCTCGATCCCGATGGAAAAGGCGCTGGATGACTGTCTGATCGCGTTCAAGGCCAATGGCGAGGCGCTGCGCAAGGAGCATGGCTACCCTGTGCGCCTCGTCGTGCCGGGCTGGGAAGGCAACATGTGGGTCAAGTGGATCCGCCGGATCGAGGTCATGGATGGCCCGGTCGAGAGCCGCGAAGAGACGTCGAAATATACTGACGTGATGGCCGACGGAACCGCGCGCAAATGGACATGGGCGATGGACGCCAAATCCGTCATCACGTCGCCCAGCCCACAGGCGCCGATCACCCACGGCAAGGGGCCGCTGGTCATCACCGGCCTCGCGTGGTCTGGCCGCGGCGCGATCAGCCGCGTCGACGTCTCCACCGACGGCGGCAAGACGTGGCAAACCGCGCGTCTGGCCAAGCCGGGCGAGAAGATGGCACTGTCGCGCTTCTACCTCGACACGGATTGGGACGGCGAGGAAATGCTGCTCCAGAGCCGCGCGATGGACGACACGGGCTATATCCAGCCGACCAAGACACAGCTGCGCGAGGTGCGCGGGCTGAATTCGATCTATCACAACAACGGTATTCAGACCTGGTGGGTTCAGCCGAACGGGGAGGCGGAAAATGTCGAAGTTTCTTAAAATCACGACGGCACTGGCCTTGCTCGGCACATCCGCGCAGGCCGAGGGTCTGGGCCTTGGCCGCGAGGCGCTGCCCGAGGAAATCGCCGCGTGGGACGTCGCCGTGCGACCCGACGGGACGGGCCTGCCCAAAGGGTCGGGCGATGTCTGGACCGGCGAAGAGGTTTTCGCGGAAAAATGCGCTGTCTGCCACGGTGATTTCGCCGAAGGCGTTGGCAACTGGCCCAAGCTGGCGGGCGGCTGGGACACGCTGGACCGCAAGGACCCGGTGAAAACCGTCGGCAGCTACTGGCCCTCCCTTTCGACCACCTGGGACTACATCAACCGCTCGATGCCCTTCGGCAACGCCCAGACGCTGGAGCCGGACGAGGTCTATGCCATGGTCGCGTATATCCTCTATTCCAACGATATCGTGGATGAAGATTTTGTCCTATCGGACGAGACCTTCGCAGATGTCAAAATGCCCAATGTCGACGGCTTTTTCGTCGACGACCGGGCCGAGACGGAATACCCCCAATGGTCGGGCGAGCCCTGCATGGAAAACTGCAAGGAGAGCGTCGAGATCACCATGCGCGCGGCGGTGCTGGACGTGACGCCCAACGGGGGGGCGGACGCCAGCGCGACCGACGAGGATACCACCGAGGCCGAGGCCCCTGCCCCATCCGAGGGCGTCACCGAAGACGCGCCAGCCGAACAGGCCGCCGCACCCGATCCCGAATTGGTCGCCGCCGGTGAAAAAGTGTTCCGCAAGTGCAAGGCCTGCCACCAGATCGGCGACGACGCGAAAAACCGCGTCGGTCCGATCCTGACCGGTATCGTCGGACATCCTGCCGGGCAAGTGGACGCGTTCAAATATTCGAGCGCGCTCATGAGGATGGCTGAGGACGGGCTTGTCTGGGACGAGGATAGCCTCAGGGCGTTTCTCGCCGATCCGCGTGGCTTTATGAAAGGCACGAAGATGAGCTTTGCCGGGCTGCGTAAGGACGGTGATCTGGACGCGATCATCGCCTACTTGGCGAGCTTTCCGGGGTGACCCGGCGGGCATCCGCCCTCCTGACATTTCTGGCTGCGATCTTCGCGGCCAGCACCTCCCTTGCTACCCCGATCGGCGATGCCGAGGCGGGGGCCGACGTTTTTGATCAGTGCAAGGCATGCCATGAGATCGGACAGGGCGCACGCAATCGCGTCGGGCCTCATCTGAACGGCCTTTTCGGGCGCCGCGCCGCGTCCCATGACGGCTACCGCTATTCCAAATCCATGGCGCGCGCGGGCGCTGACGGGCTGACCTGGACGGCCGAAACGCTGGACGCCTATATCGAAAATCCCCGCGCGCTGGTGTCCAAGACACGGATGAGTTTTCGCGGCCTCGCGGACCCGCAGGACCGGGCGGATTTGCTGGCATATCTTCGCGGATTTTCCGACAAACCCTCGGACATCCCCGAGGCCGAGCCGACAGTACGCGGCACCGACCATGACCTTGATCCCGCGATCCTCGCGCTGGTTGGTGACGCGGAATATGGCGCGTACTTGTCCAGTGAGTGCCTGACCTGCCACCTTGCCGACGGCAGCGCGCAGGGCATCCCCTCGGTCACGGGCTGGCCCACGGAGGATTTCGTTGTCGCTATGCACGCCTACAAGGCCAAGCTGCGCCCCCATCCTGTGATGCAGATGATGGCAGGCCGTCTGAGCGACGAAGAGATCGCAGCACTCGCCGCGTATTTCAAGGACCTCGAATAACGGGGCCATTTTCTGGGAGGAAAAACAATGAAACTCAATAGACGCATTTTTCTTGGCAGCGGCGCTGCGGCTGCCGCATCCTTGAGCGCCCCCGCCCTGCTGGCAGAAGGCCACGACAAGCCCCGCGTCGTGGTCGTGGGTGGTGGTGCCGGCGGTGCGACTGCCGCGCGCTACATCGCCAAGGACAGCAAGGGTGCCATCAACGTCACGCTGATTGAGCCGTCGCGCACGTATTTCACCTGCTTCTTCTCGAACCTCTATCTCGGCGGTATCAAGGAGATCGACGATCTGGGCCACACCTACGGCACGCTGGCGGCAAAATACGGCATCAACGTCGTGCATGACTGGGCCGTGGATGTGGACCGCGAAGCCAAGACCGTCATCCTCGCAGGTGGTGCGTCCCTGCCCTATGACAAGCTGATCCTCAGCCCCGGCATCGACTTTGTCGACGGCGCGGTCGATGGTTGGTCGCTGGCGGCGCAGAACGCCATGCCCCATGCCTATGAGGGCGGATCGCAGACCGAGCTGCTCAAGGCGCAGATCGCTGGCATGCCCGAGGGCGGCACCTTTGCAATGGTGGCCCCGCCCAATCCCTTTCGCTGCCCGCCCGGCCCTTACGAGCGGATTTCGATGGTCGCCCATGCGCTAAAAGCGATGAATCCGACGGCCAAGATCATCGTCGCGGACCCCAAGCCGAAATTCTCGAAAATGTCCCTGTTCCAAGAAGGCTGGCTGACCCATTACCCCGGAATGATCGACTGGATCGGCGAGGATTTCGGCGGCGGCAACGTGTCGCTCGATCCAGATGCCATGACCATCACCATCGACGACGAGACTACGAACATCGACGTCTGCAACGTCATCCCGGCGATGAAAGCCGGGCGGATTGCCGAGATCGCAGGTGTCACCGACGGCAATTGGGCGCCGATCAACGCCACCGACATGAGCAGCAAGGCCGATCCCGACATCTACGTTCTGGGCGACTCCGCCGATCAGGGCGACATGCCGAAATCAGGCTTTGCCGCCAACAGTCAGGCCAAGGTCTGTGCCAACGCCGTGCGCGGCGCGCTGACCGGATCACGCGTGTTCCCGGCCAAGTTCACCAACACCTGCTGGTCGCTGATCGACACCGATGACGGCGTCAAGGTGGGCGCGACCTACGAGGCGACGGACGAAAAGATCGCCAAGGTCGACGGCTTTATCTCGGCCACCGGCGAGAGCGCGGATTTGCGCAAGGCCACATATGAGGAATCCGAGGGCTGGTATGCCGGCATCACTGCTGACATGTTCAGCTAGAGCGTTTTAGGTCGTACCTCTGTCAGGGGCGACCCGATGCAAAACCGGCGCGAACCTGACGCAGATCAAGGCTCGCGCCGACCCGCCATGTTCCAATGAAGTTCCAATCTGGGAGGACACCACATGAAACGTTTCATTCTCGCCGGGATACTGGCACTGGCCGCAGCACCCGCCAGCGCCACCGATCAGGCCGTCACCTACCCCTTTGAGGGCAGCTTTGATGACGCGGCCTTCGCCGTGGAAAACGCCATCGTCGGGCGCGGACTGGTTATCGACTATGTCAGCCATACCGGTGAAATGCTGAACCGCACCGGTGCCGATGTGGGCAGCACCAAGGAACTGTTCGTCGAGGCCGACATCTTTCTGTTTTGCTCGGCTCAGGTATCGCGCAAGGTGATGGAGGCCGATCCGATGAACATCGCCCATTGCCCTTACGGTATTTTCGTCGCCGACCAAGGCGGTGAGGTGATGATCGGCTATCGCACCTATCCCGAGGGTCCGATGCAAGACGTGCAGGCGTTGCTGGACGGGATCGTGCAAGAGGCCCTCGAATAAGGGCCTCTGGTCGCATTCAAATCTGGGTTCTGGTTGTCACTCAGCCGGTAGCAACAGTGGTGCCCGCCCCAGCGCGCGGTCGGCTATCAGCGCCCCGGCGGTAATGGACAGCAGCGCGATGATCGCCGCGATGCTCAGCATCGACACGCCCGACAGACCCGCGCCCACGGTGCAACCGCCCGCCAGCACGCCGCCGAAACCCATCAGCGCGCCGCCCGCGACGTAGCGCAGCGTCTGCGGCGCGTCGGTAAAGCTGGAAAATGCTAGTTCGCGGCGGACCATTGCGGACAGGAACGCCCCGCCAACGACGCCGCCGATCATCCCGACGCCAAACCCGGCAGGGATCGAACTGGACGCGACGGTCCAAAACAACGTGTCGGCCCAAGGCGAGGTAAAGGCCAACGACTGCACCGGCAATGGGTCGAATTCGTCCATCAAAAGCCACCCGGTCGCGATCCAGCCAAACGTGACCAGTAGGCCGATACCGACCGCCATCACCACATGCAGCGGGCGCGGCCTTAACACCGCAACCGCAGTAATGAGACCCGCCACCAGTAGCGCCGCCCAGGTCAACAGCCCACCCGGCAGCTCTGCCAGAGATCCGATCCCGATATCCGTCGTGACCGATCCCAGCGCCACCCGCGCCGGCGCCAATACACCCTTGAGCGTCGCGTGCGCTACCAGCGCAAAAATTACGACCACCGTCAGCGCCCGCAGGTTTCCGGTGCCGCCCAGAACCGTCAGGCGGCTCACGCAGCCGCGAGTCAGCACCATACCAACACCAAAGGACAGCCCACCGACGACAACGGCCAGCCATGGCAGATCGCTGGACATCAGGCGATGGTCCGTGAGGTCGATCCAGCCCGCCCATGTGGCCGCGCTGGTGGCGACGATGGCCGTCGCCAGCGCTGCTGCCCACGTCCCGAGCGCGGGCGCGCGGTCCGGTCCGGCGACAAGGCCACGGCGCAGGCAAAAGCGGCTGATTTGCGCGGCAATGCCAAACGCCAGACCCAGTGCCAGCCCAAGAAGAAGATGCGCACCCTGCACATCGAACGGCAGATCATAGAGATCAAAAAGCATGGCGGACTCGCTCCCTCGGAAAGACAGAATTCTCCTGCCTTAGTCGGGATTTTCCGGCGAACGTCAAGATGCAGGGATAGCGACTTTGTTCCAGTCAAACACTGCCAGCAGGAACGTTATCCCTCTGATCAGCGCTGGTGGGACCAAGCGGGCCAACGGGGGGCTTCACTACTTAAAATCCACCCTATTTTGCACTGTCACTCAAATTCCATCTGCTCGAACACACGTCCGGCGTTCTTGGTCGCTAATTCCTCGAACGTGTCCAGACGGGCATAGGGCGATTGATCGACATAATACGCCTCAGCCAGCCCGCCGCCCGCCTCCAGATGCGCGCCGATCTTTTCGCGCAAATACACCAGATAGTCCTTCGTATAGCGCCGCACCTGATCCATGTTCGTCGGATGCCCATGACCGGGGATGACATATGTCGCGCCCAACGGCTCGAACTCGTTATCCCAAGTCTCCAGCCAGTCAGCGGTGTAGGTGTTTTCGAAAATCGGCAGCATCCGCTCGTGAAAGGCCATGTCACCCGAAATGACGAGGCTCTGATCGGGCAGCCAGATCACGATGTCGCCGGGCGAATGGGCCGGGCCCAGATAGCGCGCTTCGATGCGGTAATCGCCCATCTCGACGATATACTCGTCCTCAAACGTCTCTGTCGGGCCTTGCACATCGGTCCCTTCGGCACGGTCCTTGTTATAGCGCTTCATGTTTTCGAGGATCGTGCCGCCAAATTTCTCGACCTCCTCGGCGGCATCGACATGGGCGACGATGGGCACGCCCTGCTCGGCCCAATAGCTATTGCCCAGAATGGCATGGCCCTGCCCGTTCTCGTTAAAAACCAGCTTTACCTCTTGATCGGTGGCTGCCTTGATTTCGTCATGCAGCGCCTTGGCCAGCCCATAGGCCGCGCCTCCGTTGACGACGACCACACCATCGCCGGTGACGATGAAGCTGAGATTGTTGTTGTGGCCCGCATTTTCGTAGGTCGGCGGGGCGGTGGCGCCGATGGCCGAAAAGACGCCCGGAATAACCTCGTAGGGTTTATTATAAAGCAGCGAATTCGGATATTTATCCGCGATATCCTCGCTGGCGTTGGCCGCGGTAGTGGCGGCGACTATCAAAGGCAAAATCCAGCGCATCATGTGTCCTCCGGTACGAAACGATAGGCGTCGACAGTCCGCTCGACCCGACCCAGCCCGCCATGGCGCAGATGAAAGCCGAGCAAAGCGATGTCGTCCGCCGCCAATTGATCCAGCAAACGCATCCGCGTCTTGGCCCCCAGATCGGTATCCTGATCCGCGCCGCTGGCCCAGTCCGGGCGCTCGAACGCAACGTGGTCATTGACGATCGCATCGCCGCCAACCATGACGGCGTTCGATCCATCGCGGATCTCGAACGACATATGGCCGGGCGTGTGACCGGGCGTGGCATGTGCCATCACACCGGGCAGGATTTCGTCAGCATCGTTGAAAAAGCTGATCTGATCCTCGATTGCGGCCAGCCTTCGCGCGGCACCGACGGCAAATGACGCGCGACCATCGCCAATGGTGTCCACCGTATTTGGGTCCATCCAATAATCCCATTCCGCCTGTCCGATCATCAGTTCAGCCTCGGGAAACACCGGATCGTCAAAATCGTCCAGTATCCCCCACAGGTGATCGGGATGGGCATGCGTGAATACAACATGGGTGATGTCGTCCGGCGTCAGCCCCTCGGACTCAAGACTGCTCAGCAACTCTCCCGCGCTCGGCATGAATGCCGGGCCTGCGCCTGCGTCAAACAAGACCGTCTTGTCGGGCTGGCGCAGCAGCGTCAGATTGCATGGCGGTTCTAGTTGGTCACGGGGAACATCGTGTTTGGCCAGGATCGTGGCCAACTCTTCCTGCGGCAGCCCGTCGAAATAGAAAGATCCCGGAAGGACCAGATTTCCGTCGCTGAGGCCGATAACCTCACTCGATCCCAGTTGCATCACGGTCCGGGCAAAAGAGGCCGAAGGGCCGCCACAAAGCGCAAGACCGCCCAAACCTGCAAGGAACTGCCTCTTGTCCAACTGCATGCGATCCCCTCCCTAAGAAACAAATTCCATTTACTGAATATCGCATCATCGAAAGAGAAAATGCAAGGATCAGCTCGTGTGGTCCGCACCATGCTTTGAGTCGGCAAATGCCGACATCTGCTTGACCACGCGCCCTCCAGTCACCATGTTGGCGCGCGCTGCCTTGATTGTTGCCAAGGCAAAAAGCATATGCTTATTTTTCGACACAATGGCGCAGAGTGTCGTATCCGGACGAAATCTTGCGCCGGTTTTTCCGCCGCTTGGGCGGGTTGATATTATTAGACGGGATGGTGGGCGAGCGTGAAAATTGGTGTTCCGGGCGAAGTTTTCGAGGGTGAGACGCGCGTCGCTATGACGCCCGAAAGCGCAGCGCAGCTACAAAAGCTGGGATATAAGTGTGCGATCCAAAGCGGCGCAGGACGCCTCGCCGGGTTTACCGACGCCGACTATGAGGCCGCAGGCGTTGAGGTAATCAAAAGCGCCGCCGCGCTGTGGAAAGCCAGCGACATCATCGCCAAGGTGCGCCCACCAAACGCGACCGAGGTAAAGCGCCTCAACAAGGGCCAGACGTTGATCTCGTTCTTCGACCCCGCCGGGAATGGTGCGGGAATGGAGGCGGCGCGTGCCTCTGGTGCCAGCGTCATAGCGATGGAAATGGTGCCGCGCATCAGTCGCGCGCAAAAGATGGACGCCCTGTCGTCGATGGCCAACATCGCAGGCTACCGCGCCGTAATCGAGGCAAGCAGCAATTTCGGCCGCTTCTTTACCGGGCAGATCACCGCTGCGGGCAAGGTGCCGCCGGCACGCGTTCTGGTGATCGGCGCCGGGGTCGCGGGCCTTGCCGCCATCGGCACGTCCACCTCGCTGGGTGCGATCACGCTGGCCTTTGACGTGCGTCCCGAAGTGGCCGAGCAAGTCGAAAGCATGGGCGCGGAATTCGTCTATCTGGATTTTGACGAAAAGCACGGTGGCGCGCAGGATGGCGCGGCGACGGGTGGCTATGCCGCCGTCTCCAGCCCTGAATTCCGCGCTGCACAGTTGGCCAAGTTTCGCGAATTGGCGCCCGATATCGATATCGTCATCACCACCGCCCTCATCCCGAACCGCGAAGCGCCCGAACTGTGGACCGAGGACATGGTCATGGCGATGAAGCCCGGATCGGTTATCGTAGACCTCGCCGCCGAAAAGGGCGGTAACTGCAAACTGACGGTGCGCGACGAGAAAATCGTGACAAAGAACGGCGTCACCATCATTGGTTACACCGATTTTCCCAGCCGCATGGCCGCCCAAGCCTCTAGCCTCTATGCCACGAACATCCGGCACATGATGACGGATCTGACGCCTGAAAAGGATGGTCGGATCAATCACGACATGGAGGATGACGTCATTCGCGGCGCCACCGTGGTTCACGCGGGCGCGATCACGTATCCGCCCCCGCCACCCAAGGTGCCGGCAATCGCGGCCAAGCCGAAGCAGACCGCGCCAGTGCCGACGACCGCGGAAAAGAAGGCACAAGAACTCACCCTTTTTCGCAAGCAGACGAAAACGCAGGGAGGACTGCTGGTCCTTGGTGCGGCAATCATGCTGCTGATCGGCGGCTTTGCCCCCGAAAGCTTTATGAGCCATTTCATCGTCTTTGTGCTGGCTTGCTTCATTGGTTTCTCGGTCATCTGGAACGTCTCGCATTCGCTGCATACGCCGCTGATGGCGGTGACAAATGCGATCTCCGGCATCGTCATTCTGGGCGCGCTGCTGCAAATCGGGTCCGGCTCATGGCTGGTCGTTCTCCTCGCCGCCGTGTCGGTTTTCATCGCCAGTATCAACATCGTGGGCGGGTTCCTCGTGACGCGTCGGATGTTGGCGATGTTCCAGAAATCCTAAAAGGACAGCAAAATGACCATCGGAATTGTATCCGCGGCCTATATCGCGGCAGCCGTCCTATTTATCCTGTCGCTGGGCGGGTTATCGGGACAAGAAAGCGCCAAGCGCGCGGTCTGGTATGGCATCATAGGCATGGGCGCCGCCGTGGTGGCCACTGTGTTTGGCCCCGGCGTCGGAAACTGGTTCATCATATTGCTGATGATCGCTGGCGGATCGGTGCTTGGCTGGTATGTGGCCAAGAGGGTCGAGATGACCGACATGCCGCAGCTGGTCGCGGCGCTGCATTCCTTCGTTGGGCTGGCAGCCGTCTTTATTGGCTTCAACGCCTATCTGGAACTGCAATCCGTGCTGGCGCTCAAGGCGTCGATGCCTGCCGATCTGACCGCCACCGGGGCAGAGATATGGCTTGACCAGCAAGGTCTGACCGGTTTCGCCAAAACCCTAGCTCACAAGAGCGGGGCCGAGCGTGCCATCCTGCGCGCCGAGGTGTTTCTGGGCGTCTTTATCGGTGCGATTACATTCACCGGTTCGGTGGTCGCCTTCGGCAAGCTGGCGGGCAAGATCACGTCCAAGGCTGAAAAGCTGCCCGGCGGTCATGCGCTGAATGCGATCGCGGCAGGACTGTCGGTAATCCTGCTGATCCTCTTCATAAACGGCGCGGGGATCTGGACTCTGCTACTGATGACGCTGCTGGCGTTCTTCATTGGCTACCACCTCATCATGGGGATCGGCGGCGCCGACATGCCCGTCGTGGTGTCGATGCTGAACTCATATTCTGGCTGGGCTGCGGCGGCGATCGGATTTTCGCTCGGCAACGATCTGCTAATCGTGACCGGCGCACTGGTTGGTTCGTCCGGTGCAATCCTCAGCTACATCATGTGCAAGGCGATGAACCGCTCTTTCGTGTCGGTCATCCTTGGCGGTTTCGGAAATACGACCGGCCCGGCAATGGAGGTCGAAGGGCAGCAGGTGGCCATCGATGCCGACGGCGTCGCGGCGGCGCTGAACGACGCCGACAGCATCGTGATCGTGCCGGGCTACGGCATGGCTGTCGCGCAGGCGCAGGTCGCGGTGTCGGAGCTGGCGTCAAAACTGCGCGATAAGGGCAAGAACGTGCGCTTTGCCATCCACCCCGTCGCGGGCCGCCTGCCCGGCCACATGAACGTGCTACTGGCCGAGGCCAAGGTGCCATATGACATCGTGATGGAAATGGACGAAATCAACGACGATCTCGCCAAGACCGACGTCGTGATCGTTATTGGGTCGAACGACATTGTGAACCCTGCCGCGGAGGATGACCCCAATTCGCCCATCGCGGGGATGCCGGTGCTGCGCGTATGGCAGGCGGCGCAGGTCTTTGTGTCCAAGAGGGGTCAGGGAACCGGATATTCCGGTATCGAAAATCCGCTTTTCTACAAGGACAATACCCGCATGCTCTATGGCGATGCCAAAACGTCGATCACCGCGCTGTTGCCCAAGATCGACTGACGCCGGATAGAAACTTCGGGACAGGGCGTGTGCAATTCAATGCAACGGCCCATGGTGGATCGAGGCGCGTTAGATTGGTGCGCCCGCGATCGTCATCTCAGGTCTCAGGTCACCTACACTGGCGCAACCCAGTTGACCCATGCAGGCCTCCAATTCGTCCCACAGCATGTTCAACGCAAGCTCCACGCCCTGTTGTCCTGACGCAGCGAGACCGTATAGCGACGCCCGACCAATAAATGCGCCTTGCGCGCCCAGACTTAGCGCTTTGGCGATGTCGGTTCCCCGCCGGAAACCACTGTCGAGGTAAATCTCGCAGCCGTTCCCGATACGATCCTTTATGGCAGACAATTGTTCCATCGGATGGACCGCACCGTCCAGTTGACGGCCGCCGTGGTTTGACAAGATGACGCCGTCCGCACCAATGCCGATGGCCTTTTCGACGTCATCGCAATGCAGCAAACCCTTGACGACGAACTTGCCAGGCCAGTCGGCACGCAGGCGTTCAAGGTGGTCCCAGTCCAGCGCGCGTGTCATCTGCTGTGAAATAAAGCG
This sequence comes from Roseovarius sp. Pro17, assembly GCF_035599575.1. Taxonomy (NCBI): domain Bacteria; kingdom Pseudomonadati; phylum Pseudomonadota; class Alphaproteobacteria; order Rhodobacterales; family Roseobacteraceae; genus Roseovarius; species Roseovarius sp. Pro17. Next base: position 1,007,771 of record NZ_CP141179.1, on the reverse strand, counting down.
CGCGCCGTCACGCGCTGACCATTGAGATTTGGGCAAAAACTCGGTCAGGTTTCCGAAAATGGGTATGCCATGCGGCACCAAGACGTCCATAATCCATCGCGGGTGTAGTAGGACGTTGATCTTTCTGGAAGGTGTCAACACCTGTGGCCGTGTGTAATTGCGCCTGTCGCTTTCACGATTGCCCAGAATGACGGCGTCGGTTGTGACTACCAGCGTGCTACATCCGGCGGCATGTGCGCGCTCCATCAACCGCGCGCTGATCGAATGATCCTTGAGGACGTATAGCTGAAACCAGTGCTCGCCCCCCTGCATCTCGGCGGCGATATCCTCGATGCTGCTGGTGGACATCGTGCTTTGGATGAACGGAATACCAAACCGGCGGGCAGCACGCGCCAGTTTGAGGTCGCCCTGATGCGTCAGCATCCCGTTGTAACCTGTCGGGCAGATGCCGAAGGGACGCTCGACCTTTTGCCCCAGAAACTGCGTTGATATGTCGATGTTTGACACATCACGCAACTGGCGGGGGATCAGCCGGAACTGACGAAAAATCGCGCGATTATGCGCCAGCGTGACTTCGTCATCAGCACCGCCATCGACGTAGCAGAAGGCAAAGCCCGGAATCCGCCTTTTCGCGAGCGTCCGCAGATCCTCGATATTGAGGGCCTCGCTCAACCGGCGGATTTTTGGCGGACCCGCCGCCATCGTCAGACTCGGCCGACCGCGTATCCCCGTCCATTCTTGTCCATCGGATCGAGATACCATTTGCCGAAACCGATCAGCGTGGAACGGCCCTTGATCGTCGGCACGACCGCGCGGTGGTCGCCAACTGTCGTCTCTTTGATCAACTTACCCTCAAAAGTACCGGTGCCCAGCAAGCCCTGAGCGTGGATCGTCTGACCCATCGAGATTTCGCCGCGCGCCTCCAGCATCGCCAGCATAGCCGACATGCCGGTTCCACCCGGCGAGCGGTCAAGCGCGCCATCGCGAAAGGCATGCACCCAACGATAATCCGCACTCTTATCTTCAGGCTTTTGGTAGAATGTGACCAGATCCACCTCGGTCACGTTTGGCTTGTCGGGGTGGACCATCGTGATCTTGTCATTGATCTGCTTCTTGATCGCATTGCCCATCCGACCCAATTTGGCGGCGTTTTCAGGCGCAACGCGGCAAATCTCGGGGTCCAACTTGACGTTCATGAAGTAGTTCCCGCCAAACGAGATATCGACGAGCATCTCGCCTACTTCGGGAACATCGACCTTGATGTCCTTTTGCGCGAGGAAACCCGGAACGTTCTGGAAGCGGCACCATTTCACTTCGCCGTCCTCGATACCCACGGTGGATGTCACGATGCCGGCCGGGTTCTCGATACGCAGTTCGGTCTCGCCGTTCTGGCGGGGCACGAGGTTGTTGGACGCCAGCAACATCGACGTGGCGATCGTGCCGTGTCCGCACATGTCGCCGTATCCCACACTGTCGATCCAGATAATCCCGATATCGGCATCCGGCGTTGACGAGGGCACGATGACGGCGCCGAACAGATCGTTATGGCCGCGCGGCTCGCGGATGATAGCGGCGCGGATCCAGTCATAATGCTCCTTAAAATACTCGCGCTTGCCCAGCAGGTCGAGCCCTGCGGGAAAGTGGAACTGGCCGTTGATGATGCAGGTCGTCTCACCCTCGGTCTGGGTGTAAGTCGCATCGATATATGCTGCGCGTTTCATCGGAAATCTCCTTGATTTCTTGTTGTTACTCTCAGCCCGTTCATATCAGGCCGAATTTTTGCGGAAGCCACATGACCGTCCAGAATGGAAACACCATGACGAGGCCGAGCACGATGATCATCACCAGAATGAACCACAGATTGGCCCGCGTGATGGAGATGACGTCGACCCGCGCCATCAGGCTGGTCAGGAATAGTGCCGATGCCATGGGCGGTGTCTGCTGACCGATCCCCCAACACACGATCAGAACCATCGCGAAATGAATCGGCTCGATCCCGACGGCGATGGCCGTCGGAAGGAATAGCGGCACGACGATGAACATCATCGCAAAACCGTCCAGAAAAATCCCCAGCACGATCATCACCAGCGATAGCGCCAACAGAACCGTAAGCGCGCCCATGTCGGCGTTGCTGAAGTAGCTCATCACCGTGTGGCTATATTGCTGAAACGTGAACGTGAATCCCAGCAGATGCGCCGTGGCCGTCACGAACATGGTTGCGCCGGTCAGGATCGCGGCATCGCGCACGGCAAAGTAGAGTTTCGTCAGCGTCAGCGTGCGTAGGATGAACATTCCCGCGACAATGCCGTAAACACAGGCAACACCTGCCGCCTCGGTGGCAGTAAACACCCCGCCGAGGATACCGCCCAAGATGATCGCGGGCATCAGCAACGGCGGGATCGCATGAACAAAGGCCACGAGGAACCTGCGCAGCTGGAATTTCTCCTCAACCGGATACTGCCGCTTGACCGAGATGATCCATGACGCGGTAATCAGGCCAAGCCCGACCAGCAATCCCGGAATAAGTCCCGCGATAAACAACCCGCCGGTCGAAATGCCCATGTACGACGCCAGAACGACCATAGGCAGGCTGGGCGGCAACAGGATGCCGATGGTCGAGGACGACGCCGTGACCGCGGCGGTAAAGGCACGGTCATACCCCCGCCTAATCATGTTCGGTATCATGATCCCGCCGACTGCGGCGGTGTCGGACATGGACGTGCCGCTCATCCCTGCAAACAACATGCTGGTAATGATGTTGACCGATGCAAGCCCACCACGCATACGCCCGACGATGGTGGCGGCGAAATCGACTAGCCGGCGGGAAATATCCGCGTGGTTCATCAGCGATCCGGCAAAGATGAACAGCGGCACGGCAAGCAGCGGGAATTTGTTGGTGCCCTGATAGATGCGCTGCACCGGGATCAGCATGCTGATATCGCTATGCCACAGGATCAGGATCGAGACGGTCGACAGCGCAAAGGCGATCGGCATGCCTATTCCGATGGCCACCAACAGGCCTGCAAAAGCTGCGAACATCATGACCGGGCACCTGCCGGTTCCTCTATGTCGTCAAATCCCGGCAGGGATATGCCAAACTTCTCCGGCTCGTCGCCCGAGAGATAGTTGCGCAGACCGATTACGATGTCGCAAACCACCTGACAGCTCATCGCAAACCCGCATAGCGGAACGATAATATAGAGATAGACAACCGGAATACGTATCATGTCGGTCGTGGTGTCGGGAAAACGGAACGCATAGTCCCACCCCCAAATTGTCATCACCACCGTCGTGATGGCGATGCCGATTTGAGCGAGCAGGAAACAGATCATGCGCAACGTGCGCGGCATCTTTTCCACCAGAACGGTGACACGTAGATGGCCCCGTTTTCGCGACGCCAGAAATCCGCCGACGAATGTGATGTAGACCAGAATGATTTGGAGAAATTCGAACGACCAGCCGATAGATGATCCCAGTAAGTAGCGAAAGATCACTTCGGTAAATCCGACAGCAGTGGCGGCCACAATGAGGGCCGCCACTGCTATTTCAAGTATGATGTCGAGCACGCGCATATCGAAAACACCCCCCGTCCAAGCGATCAGAGAGACGCTACTGCGTGTTCTCGATTGTCTTCAGCAGCTCGTTGGCCGTCTGAACATCGTCGCCTTTCAGGATTTTTTCGATCATCTGCCCGTGCAATGGTCGGGCCACGGCGATGAAGGCGGGAATGTCGGCGTCGTTCACCTCCATGCCGCGCTCGGTGGCCTTGTCTGCCGCTTCGGCATCGGCTTTTTGACCGTATTCGATCGTTGCCTCCGCTGAAACGCGGCCACACTCATGGGCGACATCCTGCAGATCCTGCGGCAGCTTGGCGTAGGCCCCCGGCGACATCAGAAGATAGCTGACGCCATAGACGTGTGATGTGAATGACAGATATTTCTGCACTTCAAAGAAACTTGCATCTTCGACGTAGAGCGCCGGATTTTCCTGACCGTCAAATACGCCCGTTTGTAGGGCGCTGTAGACTTCGGACCACGGCAGCGCTGCGGCGCTTGCGCCCATCGCATCAAACAGCATGATGCGGGTCGGATCGCTAGGCGTTCGGATCTTGATACCCTCCAAATCGCCCGGCACGTTGATCGGTCTGACGTTGTTCGTGATCTGGCGAAAGCCGCCCTCCCAATATCCAAGGACCACGAGGTCGCGCTCTAGGAGCCTGCTGGAAACCAGTTCGCCAACCTCTCCGTTCAGAACATTGGCGACATGGTCGCGATCCCGAAAAACGTAGGGAAGCGTGAACACCGACAATAGCGGATCCACCGTCACAATAGGTGATACGACATTGGTCAGGTCCAGCAGATCAGTGCGTACGGACTCAAGGTTGTCCGACTGCCCACCAAGAGCGCCCGACGGAAAAATCTGGATCTCGACGCGGCCATCGCTTTTCTCTGCGACGCAATCGGCGAAGACCTGTGTGCCGTGACCGCCGATACTCTGCGGTGCATCAACATTGGCAAACTTCAGTTTAAATTCGGGGGCGGCCGCTGCATTGCCGGCCATAAGGCCAAGGCAGGCAGCAATTGCTGTCCCTGTGCGAAATCGGGTCATTAGATCTCCTCCGTGTTGGCAAGTGAGACAATTTGACTGTTCTTAAATTCTTGCCTTGACCAAAAGCTACGGAGCATTGGGATTCGAGTCAAACATTATATCAAGTTAGTATTATCCCATTTGGCGATACCTATGGGCATAGCAGGGGCGTTGGTGATGTTTGGCTAGACTGACATAATCGCTCCAAAGCGGCTGTGATCTGGGGTTAGTCTGATGTTCGACGAAGGAGGCAAGCGACGAAGAGATCGCGCGCAAATCGGATCACCGGCCGCGCATCTTCTGCGCGTCGGGCCGCAATTTTCAACGTGACAACGTTGGATCGCGCTCGCTTTGGCTGTTCAGATGCAAGGGTGTGATGTGCAGGATAGTCTCATCTAAAGCGAGGAGATCAGTCCATATCCCGATGACGCGCGTGCACCAACACTGAGCGGCGCTACGGCTTGATTTTTGCGGTTCTTCGCTCCGTAGGTATTGACCGAGCGTGCACCATAACGGCTGAGAGCAACGTACATAGACCTCCCGCAGTGCAGTAGATGACTATCGCCCACAAAACGGACGACCCCAGAAAAAGGCTGATCGCGGCACAAATTGTACCTAGCAGTATACCAACAATCAAATAGCCGACGACCATATCGATACCTCGTTACCTTACCAATCTAGTTTTTCTCAAAAGAGAAACCACTTTGAGTATGTTGTAAAATATCCGCTCTCTTCAAACGTGTGAAATGACCCTGCTGCAAACTAGCCGGAATATGTGGCAAAAATATAGCAGCCGCAAAAGGGGCAACTCTTTAGATATCAAGGACAAGATAGCCGTTTGCTAATCCGAATCCAACGCCTCCTGCCCCGGGCCGTCGCGCTGTGTGGCGCTGATACAATTGCCCTGGAATATTGCGACAAAGACGGAAACCCTCGCTGCGACCAGTCCGGATTTTACTTGCGCCATGTCAAGGTATTGACTGAAATAGCTGTCACAGTGTCGTGCAACATGGGGAGAGAAAAACATGTACAAGCACATTCTGATTTCGACTGACGGATCCGAACTTGCCCTGAGAGGGATTGAGCACGGAATTGGTTTCGCAAAGGAAGCCGGCAGCAAGGTCACGGTGGTTACGGTCAGCCAGCCCTATCCGCTGCAAAGTGCAGCGACATTGGATTCCTGGAGCACCGCTCAAAAACGCCATGCCGAAGACGCGCTGACGGCCGCCAAGGCAGTCGCCAAAAAACATGACGTCGAGATCACCACCCGTCAGGACGTCAACGACTCAGCCGCCGAAGCGATTGTGGATACGGCCAAAAGCCTTGGATGCGATCTGATCGTCATGGCCTCGCACGGGCGGCGCGGTGTCAGCAGACTGCTGCTGGGCAGCCAGACTTCCGAGGTCGTCAGCCACAGTCCGATCCCGGTTTTGGTCGTGCGCTGACGCCTGCTCTGATCCCACTGAGGGATCAGACATCCCTTACGCCCGTTCGCAGCGAACGAGGGCACCGTTCAATGTGCGCAACTCCTGCGGGGTGTTGCGGCAACTGTCGCGCACATCGGGGCAGCGCGGCGCGAACAGGCATCCCTCGGAGATTGCGAACGGGTCTGCCGCAGCAGCCCCAAGTTCGAGTTTGGGAAGGCCGATGCCGGGCTGTGGTACCAGCGTCGCAGCCAACAGCGCCCGAGTGTATGGGTGTTGCGCAAGTTCAAAAATCGCCTCGGTTTCAGCCTCTTCGATTTTCTGGCCAAGATACATGACCGCGACCCTATCGGCCAAATGCTCGACGACGGCGAGGTTGTGACTGACGAAAACCATCGTCAGGCCCAACTCGGCCTTGAGCGCCAGCAGCAGGTTGATGATCTGCGCCTGCACCGACACGTCCAGCGCCGACGTAGGTTCGTCGCAAATCAGAACGCGGGGCTTCAGGATCAGCGCGCGGGCGATCGCCACGCGCTGGCGCTGACCACCCGAAAGCTCGGCCGGGTAGGCATCGGCGAGGCGCGTGGGAAGGCCGACGAGGTCCAGCATCCGCGCGACTTCGGTTTGCTCATCCGCGCCGCCATGCAGGCGCAGGGGTTGCGCGATCAGGGAACGGATGCGCTTGACCGGGTTCAGCGAGGCGTTTGGATCCTGAAAGATCGGCTGTATCAGCCGAACGCGATCCGAGACGGACATCTTGCCAATCGGCTGCCCGGCGATCTCGACCGTGCCGGAATCAGGCTGCATCAGGCCCAGCATGATGCTGACCGCAGTGCTTTTGCCACAGCCGGATTCACCAACCAAGCCCAGCGTTTCGCCCTCGGCCACATCTAGCGACAGATCATTCACTGCCACCAACTCCTCGGGCCGGGCCAAAAGGCGGCGGCGCAGGCGAAACGTTTTGCGGATGCCGCTCAGACGGATCATCGGAACGCTCATTGCGCCGCCTCCGTTTCGGTTGCCTTGTAACACTCAACGAATTGACCCGGTCCGCGGACGTGCCGCGGCACGGGGTCAACTGCGCATTCCGGGCCTGCCAGCGCGCATCGGTCGCGAAAGGCACAGCCTTGCATGGTGCCGATCAGTCCGGGAACGCGCCCCGGAATGGCAGGCAGTTCGCTGCCGCGTGGTGTCACGCCCGGCACCGGAATCGCGCGTAGTAAACCTTGGGTGTAGGGATGCAGGGGCGCACGGAACAAATCCTTGGCCGGGGCCAGTTCGGCGATGCGTCCGGCATACATCACGGCCACGTCGGTGGCGATGGCGGCCACGACGCCAAGGTCATGCGTGATCAGCAGCAGCGAAAGGCCCAGATCGGATTGCAACTCGCCCAGGACGCCCAATATCTGGGCCTGAATGGTCACGTCCAGCGCCGTCGTCGGCTCGTCCGCGATCAAGAGGCGCGGACGCCCCATCAGGGCCGATGCGATCATTATGCGCTGACGCTGGCCACCGGAAAACGCGTGCGGGTATTGCGTCAGTCGCGCGGACGGATTGGATATCCCGACCCGGTCCAGCATCTCGATGGCGCGCTGGTTTGCTTGGACACGGCTCAGCCGTTCAGAGCGCATCACGCCTTCGGTCAGTTGCCGCCCGACGGTCAGCGTAGGGTTCAGGGAGCTGGTCGGATCCTGAAAGATCATGGCGACCTCACGCCCGCGCATCTGCGCCAGCTTTGAGTGGCCTTTGCCTGCCAGGTTCTGGCCTGCCATCTCGAAATGGTCCGTCGTCACCTTGGCATAGCGGGGCAGCAGGCCCATGATCGCCATCGCGGTCAGCGATTTGCCACAGCCCGATTCCCCGACCAGACACAGCGTATCTCCGCGCGCGATTTGCAGGTCGATGCCGCGCACGGCGTTTAACAGCCCACGCTCAGTAGGTAATGAAACCCGCAGGTTCTGGATATCCAGCAACATCTCGGTCATTTTCTTGCTGGTCCCGTCACGTCGCGCATGCCGTCGCCAAAGAGGTTCACGGCAAGGACCAGCAGGCACAGCGCCGAGCCGGGCATCGCGATCAGCCACGGGTCGAACAGAATGTTGTCGCGCCCTTCGGAAATCATCAGCCCCCATGACGGGGTGGGCGGGCGCACGCCAAGGCCGAGGAACGACAGAGCAGCCTCAAGAAGGATAACGTTCGCGACCTCTAGCGTCACCACGACCAGGATCATGCTTTGCATGTTCGGCAGGATTTCGAGAAACAATATGCGCGCACGGCTGGCGCCGATAGCGCGCAGGCCCATGATGAATTCCTGATGTCGCAGGCTTTGCGCGGCGGCGCGGCTGACAACAGCAAAGCGGTCCCACAGCAGCAGGCCCAGCACCGTGATCAACGTCGTCAGCGATGCACCACCCAGCGCCACAGCGGCCAGCGCGACCAGCACGATAGGCAGCGACAGCCGCGTCGTGATCGCAAAGCTGATGACCATATCCACCCAGCCGCCGAAATAGCCCGCCAGCAAGCCCATCGTCACCCCGATCGCGCCCGACACGAGGATCACTCCAAGCCCTACACCCAACGACACGCGCGCTCCATAGATCATGCGCGACAGGTAATCGCGCCCCAGATGGTCGGTGCCCAGCAGATGCTCGGGAACAGAACGGTCGTGCCAGAAGGGTGGCAGCAAACGGCGCGTCAGATCCTGCGCAACCGGATCATGCGGCGCGATCAGCGGAGCAAAGATTGCGATCAGCACGATGATAGCCAGGATCGTGCCACCGATCATCACACCGGAATTGCGCAGCGATTTCTGCCAGACCGTTGCGGGCCGTGTTTCTGCGGAGGTGGCGGACATCTCAGGCGGCTCCTCTCAGGCGGGGGTCCAGCACGGCGTTCAGGATGTCGGCGAAGGTGGTCAGTGCGACGTAGAGCAGCGACAGGATCAGGATGATCGCCTGCACCACCGGCAAGTCACTTCGCAGCAGGGATTCCCAAGCCAACCGACCCAGCCCGTTCAGCGCGAAAACGCTTTCGATCACGATAGAGCCTGACAGCAGCAGGCCCAGTTGCACCGCCGCCAGCGACACCAGTGGCAGAACCGCGTTGCGCAGCGCGTGGCGAAAGATGACGGTGCCCATCGGCAGGCCCTTGGCCTTGGCCGCACGGATATAGTCGGTCGCCAGCACGTCGATCATGCCCGACCGGGTGATGCGCATCATGGCAGGCATCGCATAATAGCTGAGGACTATCACCGGCAGGATGTACCCTTGCCACGTTTCGGCGCCCGAAATGGGGACCCAGCCATACCAGACGCCGAATACGACGATGGCCATGAGGCCCAGCCAGAAACTGGGAATGGCCTGACCGGTCACAGCCAGAATCAGCGCCAGACGGTCGATCCAGCCATTGGGTCTGAGGGCCGCCGCAATGCCCAGCGGCACCGCCACGACCAGCGCCAGCAGGAATGAAAGCACGCCGAGTTTCAGCGTGACGCCCACGCGATTTCCGATAATTTCAGTCACGGGCACATTGAAATAGATGCTGCGGCCCAGATCACCGGTCAGCGCGCTGCCAACCCAATCGAGATACTGGATCACGATCGGGCGGTCAAAGCCGTAGGCGATGCGTACCGCATCGGCATCCTGCGCCCGCCCGCCTGCACCGGCGATTGCGATGGCCGGATCGCCCGACAGGAACATCAGCGCGAAACTGATCGCTGACACGGTGGCGCAGACGCAGAATGCGACGAGCAGTCGTTTTGAGATGTAGCCCAACATGATGCGGTCCCGTGTAAAGGGGCCGGAGGGCAGATATGCCGCCCGGCCCGATGCCTACGCGCGTGATTTACTTCCAGCTGGACTGCCACCAACGGGCGAACTCGTCGGGATGCGGCGTAAAGTTCAGGTCGTTGGACAAACCGTAATTCACGTTGAAGTTATACATCGGCATCCAATACGCCTCGTCCGCGATCTTCTTGACGGCGAGGCTGTAGTTCTCGGCGCGCACGTCGCGGTCGGAGGCCGTATCAGCCTCGCTCAACCACTCGGCCAGATCTGAATCCTGCACCAGATCATCGTCGCCACCGCCAAAGAAGTTCGACAGGATGAACGCGGTATCGCCGATGCCATAGCTACCCCAGTTCGAAAAGAACGCAGGCAGTTCCTTGGCGCGCCATTTGCCGATACCGGACGAATACTGCTGCTCGTTCAGGACCAGCGTGACGCCGACCTTGGCCAGATCGGCCGCGATCGCCTCGGCGGTCGGGCGCGGCATGGCGGCAAAGGCCATCTCCATCTCAAACCCGTCGGCATAGCCCGCCTCAGCCAGCAGGGCGCGCGCCTTTTCGGGATCGTACTCGTAGCTGGTCACGTCCTGCTCACAGCCGAACTGGGCGGGGTTGCAGGCGGTGTTCAGCACCTTGGACGCGCCGCCGGCAAAGGCGTCGGTGATGGCGCCCCGGTTGGTGGCGTGGATCAGCGCCTGGCGCACCCGCTTGTCGGCGATCGGGCTGTCGCCACCCAGCGATTCAGGGGCAAAGCCGACATAGCCGATGCGCATGATCGGCGCGCTGATGACCTGAACGCGGCTCTCCAACTGCTTGGCCTGATCGGGCGGGATGCGCCAGATCCAGTCCAGATCGCCGGACATCAACTCGGCATATTGCGTGTTCATTTCCGGCATGGTGCGCACGATGATCTTGTCGATGGTCGCGCCGCTCTTGGGGCTGCCTTCGTAGTGGTCCTCGAACCGCTCCATCTCGTAGCGGATGCCCGGATCTTGCGAGACCAGCTTGTAGGGGCCGGTTCCGATTGGCGTCGCCGCCATCCCTTCTGAGCCGTTTTCGGCAAAGAACTCATGCGGATAGATCGGCAGAGCATCTGCCAGCATCTCGACCGCGCCGGCAAATGGCTTGGACATGTTGATGCGCACCTTGTGGTCGTCCAGTTTTTCGACGCTATCGATCCAGTCGACCGAGATCGAATAGCGTGTGCCGTATTCGGGTGTGATGACCGTATTCAGCGTCTCGACCACGTCGTCGGCTGTAAAATCCGCGCCGTTATGAAATTTGACGCCCTTTCTCAGGGTGAATTCCATGGTCAGCGGGCCAGTGAATTCCCAGCTTTCGGCCAGTGCGGGGACGATTTCGCCGGTGTCGAGGTTCTTGTAGAGCAGCCCGTCATAGATGTGACGCGCGAGGATCAGGCCCTGCCGTCCGGCAATCGTGTAGGTATCCAGCGGCTCAGGCTCAGCGGCGAAGGCGACGTTGAGGGTGTTGGAGGCCTTGTCCGCCATGGCGGGCGTGCCGTTTGCAAAGGTCAGCGAGGCGGCAAGGGCCGCAACGCCGGTCAGGAAACGCTTGGGAATTTGATGTGTCATGATGTCCTCTGTTGGCTTTTTTCAGTTATGTCGCGTGGCGGTTATCCGCTTCTGAGCGCGCTATTTTGCGCGCTTGGTTATTTGGGCGAGCGTTTCGCCATTTTGCAGCCGGTCCAGAATTCCGATCTCATCCTGCTGCATCTGGCGCGCGCGCGCGCAAAATTCTTTGGCCTTTCCGGGGTCCAAAACGACCACGCCGCTTTCATCGGCCAGTATCATGTCGCCGGGGCGAACGGCTGTGCCGCCGCAGTTTATCGGAACGTTCACATCGCCCGACAGCCCGCGCGGCTTGGTGGTGATGGGCGAGCGACCCCGGCACCAGACCGGAAAATCGTTCGCCAGAATCGCCGAGCGATCTGTGACAAAGCCGTCGATGACCGCCCCTTTGATGCCGCGCGCCTTGGCGGCGCTGGTGGTGACAGCCCCCCAGCAGGCGTGACGCAGATCGCCGCACCGATCAATCACGATGACCTGCCCCGGCTGCGCGATGGACAATGCCTCAACAAGGGCAGCACCATCGTCACCGGGCATCCGCACGGTCAGCGCCGGGCCGAACACGCGGCGGTCATGGGCAAGGCCCTGAATGGACGGCACCATGAACCCTTCGCTTAGGAAGTGTCCCAGCGTCGCGGTTTCAATATCCGACAGATCGAGATGAGCGTTCATGCCTGCTCCTGATGGCAATTTCTCAGGCTGGAAGGAAAACCTGCATGCGCCTCGCGGTCAAATAGGCTATGACTATATTAAGTATAGCCCTGAAAGAGTCCGACCTGAGATCGGCCCGCCGGGGGCGCAGAAACCGATGGATAACAAAGAATGGATGCCAATCTACAGTCGGACCTGAACTGGAACCTGCTGCGCATGTTTTACATGATCGCGACGGAAAAGAGCATCACCAAGGCTGCCAAGCGTCTGGGCCTCAGTCAACCATCTGTCAGTAATGCCCTGCAAAAACTGGAAACACAGCTGCGGTGCCAGTTGGTGTTTCGCGATAGCCGTCACTTTGAGCTGACGCAGCGCGGCGACAGGATTTATCAAGAATGCCGCGACATCTTTCACAGTGCCGAGCGGATCGCGTCGCTGATCCGCGGCGCAGCCGAAGGTGAGAGCGGCGAGGTGCGCTATCAGATCATCAGCAATCTGGCATCGCCGATGCTGGACGAAATCCTGCGCCTGTTTCACCAGCGCCACCCGTCCGTCAGCTTTCAAAGCGAGGTCCAGAACAGTCAGGTGATCGTGCGAGGTATTCAGGAAGGCCGTGTGAATGTCGGCTTTTGCCTGCTGGCGCAGCCGGTGCCCAATCTGTGTTCTCTCCGCCTGTTCCGGGAGGAATTTCTTTTGTTCTGCGGCGCTGAACACCCGCTATTCGGGCAGGAAACCATCAGCATAGAGGACGTGCAGCGCGAGCCGTTCATCTCATTCGCCTGCGCGACCGAGGGCGCCGGCCTTGAGCCTATGTCGATGCTGCGCGATGGCCCGCGTCTGGGTGAACATATCAGCGGCCTCAGCACCAACATGGAAGAGGTGCGCAGGATGATTGTAGCAGGTCTGGGGATCGGTATTCTGCCACTGATGTCAGCAACGGGCGATATCCAGGACGGCGCGCTGTGGCCACTAAAGATCACGGACGAGCCAATTGGTGCCGATGTACATCTTGTTCATGCTCCGACCGATGACCTGACGCCAGCTGAGCAGAAGTTTGTGAAAGTCGTCCACGAACTGATCGCACTATATCCTGATATAGTTTGATTGATCGCCATAGGTGTGAACGGTCATCACGCCAGCATGATGCCGGACCTGTCACACCATATAGCAGCGATACTGCGACTGCTACACACGAGGCCGCCACGCCGAAATGCCGGACGTTGATGCCGGTTAATGCGCCTCACGGCAATACAAGTGAGCGTTTGGGGAAGGCCGCATTTTTAGAAAAAAGGATAGCAAGATGACAAGCCATGAAAACACCTCCGCCGCAACGGAGAACGCTCTCAACGCGGCTCAGGTTCTCTTCACCGCAAACCCGATCTTTCTCACGCCGCAGACAAAGCACATTCTTCAAGCGCAGGAGCGCTTTTTTGATGAGATCGAAAAATTCTCAACGATCTGGTTCCAACGTCGTCAGGATGCGACACGTTCGTTGATAGATGCTGGCAGGCGGATCGTATCCGAAGGCGGGAATGATCCGGCAAAGGCCATAAAGGAACTTACCGAGTGGCAAACCCATTCGATGGAGCGTTTGGCCGAAGATGCAAAAGACTGCACCGAGATGATGACGCAATGCGCCGAGGCCCTTGTTAAAAACGAGGTCGAGGCGACGGAAGAAACTGCCAAAAACGCAAAAAAGGCAACGACAACCAGCAAATCCAGCCCGGTCTGACCGGAACGCTGAGGAGTAGATGAGATGGATCGCAAAGACGCCTATCAGGACAAGTTGCAAGCGCAGCTTGACGAATGGAAGGCGCAGATCGCCAAGCTGCGCGCCAAGGCAGAACAGGCGCAGGCCGACGCGCGACTGAAATACATGCAAGAAGTCGATGAGCTTCGCGAGCATCAGAAAAAGGCCGAGACGCGGATGGAAGAGTTGCAGCGCGCTCAGGGCGAGGCATGGAAAGACATGAAGTCTGGCGTCGAGGCGGCGTGGGACGAAATGGGCGAAGCCATGAAGCGCGCCCGAAAACGGTTTTCGTGATCGTGCGTCAAAGGTGTTGAGCGACTGATGAGCAACAAGGTTGGTTCGGCGGCAGCTTTTCTAGCTTTATTGCCTCTGATTCAAATGTGACCTGACGGTTTACTGCTGTCAGGCGCGCATGTAATCGCGGCCAACATCGCTCGCCAGCAGATCATAGGCCCGGCGCGCCAGAACCCGCTCTTCGTCCGTTGGAAGCATTAAGACCGGCAAACGGCTCTGAGAGGTGGTCAGGTATGGCCCACCGTCCCTGTTCGCGGATTCGTCCAGATCTGCCCCAAGCCAAGCCAGTTCGTTGACCAGCCGCGCGCGCAAATCGGGAATGTGTTCGCCCATGCCGCCCGTCAGGACGACGCCATCCACCCCGCCCAATGCCGCCGCCAGCGATCCGAAATTGCGCCCGCATTGATAGACAAAATAGTCCACCGCCTCAGCGGCCTCAGTGCGGTCACTGGCCAGTAGATCGTTCATTTCACCGCTGATCCCCGACACGCCCAGCAGGCCGGACCGCTCGTACAGCATATCGCGCACCTCTTCGGGACTATGACCACGATCCATGATCAGATGCAGAACTACGCCGGGGTCCAACGCACCGCAGCGCACCCCCATCGGCAGTCCGTCCAGCGCCGTCAGGCCCATCGTCGTGGCGATGCTTTGCCCGTTTTTCAGCGCACACATGCTGACCCCGCGCCCTAGCTGCGCCACGATGATCCGCTTTGCTGCCAGATCGGGGTACGAGCGTTCCAGCTTGTGCGCGATATAATCGTAGGACAGGCCGTGAAATCCATAGCGCAGGATGCCGTCCTCCGTCAGGGCGCGCGGAAGGCCGAAAATCTGCGCATGACGCGGCTGTGTGCGGTGAAACGCGGTGTCGAAACATCCAATCTGCGGGATGCCCGGATAATGCTCTTGGACCTGCCGGATTGGGCGCAGGTTGTGCGGTTGGTGACTGGGTGCCAGAGGCTCGAGCGTCTTGAGCTGCGCAAGAACGTCATCGTCGATCAGAATGGGTGCCAAGTAGTCTGCCCCACCGTGAACGATGCGATGAGAGAACGCGACAATCGTGCCAAGGCCCGATACCTCATCCAGCCGCGCAAGCATATGGGCCAATGCTTCGGGATGGGCGCTGTCTGCGCTTGTCGGCGTTCCCAGTTCGGTTTCCGTCTGCGTTCCAGCGACCAGATCTTTTTCGGTCAGCACCATTTCGTCCGGCAATCCACGGATGTGGAAATTTCGCACCTGGACGGGCCCAGCCTCACTTTGGCGAAAGATACCGCAGCGCAGACTTGACGATCCGGCGTTGAAGGTCACGACCAGTTTTTCAGCCATTAATCAGGCCCTCCGCCTTTTTCCTTGCTGCGGCGACGAGGACGACCAGTGCGGCAGACGCGCAGCGTTGTTCCACGGTGTCGGCCCGGCTAGTCAGGGCAATCGGCACCGCGGCGCCCATGACGATGCCGGCTGTCTCAGCTTGGGCCAGATAATCGAGGTCCTTGACCAGAATATTGCCCGACACCAGATCCGGCACGATCAGGATATCGGCATGACCCGCAACGTTCGATACGATCCCCTTGATCGCTGCCGCCTTGGGCGAAATCGCCAGGTCCATGGCCAGCGGCCCGTCGACGTCGGCGCCCGAAATCGTGCCACGATCGGCCATCTTGCAGATCGCGGCGGCGAAAATCGTCGACTCGATCTTTTCGTTGATATTCTCCGAGGCCGAAAGCAGCGCGACCTTGGGGCGTTCAATCCCCAGCGCGTGGGTCAGGTCAATGGCGTTCGCAGTAATATCGCGCAGCGTGCCAAGGTCGGGGCGGATGTTGATTGCCGCATCCGACACGAACAGCAGCCGCGCATAGCTGGACACATCGATCGCAAAGACATGGCTCATCCGGCGGGCTGTCCTCATTGCCTTTTCCGAAATGACGGCATGCATCAGGATATTGGTCTTTATCGCGCCCTTCTTGAGCCCTTCGACCTTGCCGGAAATGGCGAGGTCGACGGCCATGCTGGCGGCCTTTTCCGGGGTGTCCGCCGCGATGATCTGCGTGCTGCCGAGCGACAGACCCTCCTCCTCGGCCACCTGTCTGATCCTTGCCTCGGGGCCAATCAGAACAGCCTCGATCAGGCCCCTTTTTTGGCTCTCGATCGCGCCGGTCAGGCTGGGACCGTCCACCGGATAGATAACCGCGACCCGGATCGCGCCAGCGTCGCGCGCGAGCTGCTCAAGTCGATCCAGTCGGTCGGGGCGCCAACCAGATGGAGTATGAGAAGTGACATCATCATTCATGTTTATTCTATCCTTTGAAGCTCGGCCAAAGCGTTTCGGGCTATACCTGATGCAGGGATAGCCCGAAATACAACGTGCCATATGAGTGTTGCGCCGCGTTTCGCAAAAATCAGCGCTGAAAGACGTAAGTGCCCGGCGCGTCACCCAATGGCGCGGCCCCGCTTTTACCGCTACCCATCTGGGGTGGCTTTCCGGTTCCGCTGGAATGGCCGCGCAGCCATGTCACCAGTTCCGGCCACCACGATCCCTCCTCAAGCGGCGCGTTCGCGCGCCAGTCTTCGGGTGCCACATAGTTGGCCCCATCCGGCGTCGCCGTGATTTGATAGCTGCGGCCCGCGTGACCGGGTTCGCTGACGATCCCGGCGTTATGCCCCCCAGAGGTCAGAACAAATGTGACGTCAGTATCCATCAACAGATGAATTTTATAGACCGACTGCCAAGGTGCCACATGATCACCCGTCGTGGAAACGCCGAACACCGGAGCCGAAATATCGGTCACCGCGACGGGCCTGCCACCGACCTGATATTGGCCCTGCGACAGTTCGTTGTTCAGATAGAAGCTGCGCAGATATTCACTATGCATCTTGTAGGGCATACGCGTCGCATCGGCATTCCATGCCATCAGATCAAACATCGGCTGCGGTTTACCCATCAGAAATTCATGCACGTAGCGCGACCAGATCAGATCACTTGATCGGAGCAGTTGGAATGCCCCCGCCATCTGTTTCGTGTCAAGATATCCCTGATCCCACATCATGTGTTCCAGGAATGACACCTCGCTTTCGCTGATGAACAGCTGCAATTCACCTGGATCTTTGAAATCAATCTGAGCGGCGAGCAGGGACAAGGTTTTCAGCCGGTCATCGTGATCACGCGCCATCTGCGCCGCCTTGGCCGACAAAAGCGTGCCGCCCAGACAATATCCAACGCCGTGGATCGGCATGTCCGGAACGATACGGTTGACGGCATCCAGCGCTTCACCCACCGCATTGAGGTAGTCACTCATTCCCAGATCGCGATCCTGCGCATCGGGGTTGCGCCAAGAAATCATAAAGACGGTGAAGCCTTTTTCGACCAGATAGCGCACCAGTGAATTATGCGGCGACAGATCAAGGATGTAATATTTCATGATCCATGCCGGAACGATCATGATCGGCTCGGAGGTGACAGCATCAGTTTGGGGGGCATACTGAATCAACTCCAGCAAATGCGATCGAAAGACGACTTTGCCCGGCGTCACGGCCACATCGCGGCCCGGCAGATAATCCTCTGACCCGACGGCTGGCTGGCCGGATATCGTGCGCTCCAAATCCTCAATCAGGCTCTGCCAGCCACGGACAAGGTTGGCACCATCCTCTTTGACGGTCTGGGCGATCACTTCGGGGTTGGTCCATAGCCTGTTGGATGGCGACATCATGTCGAGGATTTGGCGCGTGATGAACGACACGACCTGCTCGTCGCGTCGCGACATGCCATCAATATCGTTGGTGGCATTGTACCACCATTGCTGCGTCAGCAGAAAGTTCTGGTAGATCAGGTTGTATGGCCATTGCTGCCATTCGGATGCGTCGAACCGCTTGTCGTGTTCCAATGGTAGGATGCACGGAGTTGCCCTGCCCTGTTGGCCCGAAGCAATCGCAAAACGCGCGGCTTTGCGGGCCGCCTTTTCCATCAACTGCACCTGTTTTCCCGGCGAGCTGGCCAGATGTATCCACCAGTTAAAGATACTCGTCGACAATCCAAACGGCGTCACCCCCATCGTCAGGCGGGCGAGCTGCGCCTTTAACGCACGATCCAGACTTTGTGTGCTGAAGTTGTCTGGCCTGACCCGGTCGCAGTGCAGGCCCAGCTCTGGCGGAATCGGCTCTTTGGATGGATCAAACTCTGGCGCTTTGATCCGGGGCGGGCTGTTTTTGTCCGTTGCCTCGGGCCGGGGCCGCATCTGCGCAACGTTACTTTTCTGCGCTTTACGTTTCTTGTTTGACTGTGCCATCGTTTCTATCCTGTTCATCAATCGGATTTTTGCAAGCATCGCCACCGGGTGGATCAGATGTTCTGGTCATAGACCTGCACATCCTTGCTCAAATTTAACGTCAGTGGTTCGACTGCTTGCCGTTCCTTTTTCTTGTCATCGACGCGCACCCTCCGCGGCATGCAGCGACATGTCCGCCAGTTTGCGTATATTTCTGCCAAGAAACGTGGAACGCTGGCCACATTCATTAACGCTCATTAAGAGTCCGTAAAATGTTGGCCATATCTCTTTGACTTTGGCCAAAGAGAAGATTTGTGAACCGGCTCTCATGGCAGACAATTCCCATCACTGATGACACGCCCCCTCGGCGGCTTTGCCGGGCATCTCCGGCCAGCCCTCAGACGTGCGGTGGCATCAAATGCGCATAGCCAGCGGGATTTGCGGCCCTCATCAAACGTTCTGCCCCCTTGCTGTCGATGGTTTCGATCCGCCTGCGCGCGACAACTCACTAACCTGCCTCGTCAGGGCAAGATAGTTGATCAGATCCGACATCGAAATAACGCCTACCAATCGCTTGCCGTCTGCGACCAGGTATTTGCGCCGATTTGAGTCGGCCATACGGTCAATCAGCTCTTCGGCTGTCATATCCGGGCTGGCCGTGTTGCTGTCGTCGCTGGCGATAAGCACATCATCGACGCGGGTTCTAGGCCAACTCTCCTGATCGGTCAGCATGGCGGTATCCAGATCAATGTAGCCCAGCAAGCGCCCCTCCTCGACCACCGGGATAAAGCTGAAGCGATGTCGCAACACAGTATCATGGACAAGGCTCATGAGGGTCCGCTCGGGTGCCGTGGTCACGACCGACCGGCTCATCAAATCGCCTACCGTCTGGTGTGTCACCACCGTCGCCATCAGCTGTTGACGATAGGCGTTCTTGGCCGCCCCAAGCAAAAACAGCCCAATCAGGACCTGCCAAATGCCACCAACCGCGCTGCCCCCAACCACCGAAAACAATCCCAGTGCGATCAGCAACCAGGCCAGAATGGTGCCGGACATTGATGCCACCCGCGTCGCTTTAAGCAGGTTGCCGTGGCGTTTCCAAAGCAAGGCGCGCAAGACACGTCCGCCGTCCAGCGGAAAAGCGGGAAGCAGATTGAACAGGGCGAGAACCAGATTGATCAGGGCAAGATAGCCGAATATCGCCGCCGCCGGGTCCGGCAGTTCCAGTCGCACAGCGATTATTTCGACGACCCAGAACAGGGCTGCCAAGGCGATGCTCATCGCCGGTCCGGCCAGCGCCACCCAAAGCTCGGCCTTGGCGGTTTCGGGTTCCGCGCCCAGCTCGGCGACACCGCCAAAGAGGAACAGGGTGATCCCTTTGATTTTCATACCGAAACGTCGCGCCACAACGGAATGCGCCAATTCGTGCAGGATCAAAGAGCCAAAGAACAGCAGCATCGCCGCCAAGGCCATGACGACATAGGCAAACAGCGTCCCGCCCGGCACGACGAACGGAAAATAGCCCGTCGCGAGGCTCCATGTGATCAAGGCGGCTATCAAAAACCAGCTTGGATCGATTTTCACGTCGAAACCCATCAGCGACATGAGCCTGAATGATCTGGAGAACATTGCGCACCTCTTGAATATAACAAGCAAGTCTATTGATCTTGGCGCAGTCCCGAATTGATCGGCATCAACAGGCGGACTGATATCAGTTCACTGAATGCCGCTGACGGACAAAACACGCGTCATTTCTGTTGCGTCATTCCCTTGCGATACGCGGCGACAATCGCCTGCCGTGTCTCCTCGGGCTGGGCGTCCACGGCATCGGCCAGACTGCGCAATTCGCGCCGCAGCCCATGAACCTGATCCAGCAGCGACAAAATCACTGGAACCGTATCGGTGGGTAGCGACAAATCCTTGCGCAGGTCACGCACCAGCCGGATACGCGCCAAATCCAGTTCGTCAAAGGAGGGACCGTTGTCACTTTCGGCGGGCCTGACCCAACCTTCCTGCACCCAGAATCTGAGTTCTTGCAATCGCACGCGTCGAACCCGGGTCAAGACATCGCGTTCACCCAACATCATACAGCCCTCCAAAGATCGGCGCGCGGGTCTTCGCTTACATTGTCCCGCCAGTCCTGCGCAATCTGTTCCATTCTTGTGTCGATCTTGCGCGGCATCACGACCCGCAAGCGGACGTATTGATCACCTGCGGCCCCCTTGGCAGGTGCAATTCCTTTGCCCTTTAGCCGCAATCGCTGTCCCGTCGAGGCCCCTTTGGGAATACTCATCGACACCTTGCCCGACAGCGTCGGAACCTCGATCTTTGCGCCCAGAACAGCCTCGTCGAACCCGATCGGGACCTCGACTTCGATGTCGTTTCCGTCACGCGTAAAAACCGGATGCGCGCCCACGCCAATCTCCACATAAGCGTCGCCCGCCGGACCACCGCCCATGCCTGGCTGGCCTTTTCCGCGCAAACGAAGTGTCTGGCCATCGCGGATCCCAACCGGGATCGTCAGGTCAATCGCACTGCCATCTGGCAAAGGCACGGCGCGTTTCGCGCCCCGCACGGCATCCATGAAATCGACGTCCAGACGATAGCGCACATCGCCGCCACGCGCGGCAAAGCCCTGCCCGCCGCGCGACTGCCTTCGGCCGCCAAAGAGATCGGCAAAGATATCCGAAACATCCTCGAAATCTCCATAGCCTTCGGCCGACTCGTAGCGGCCCATCGGGTCAGCCCCGGTATGTTGCCGATAATACTGCCGTTCCGGTCGTTCCTGTCCGCTGGCGTCAATTTCGCCCGCATCAAAGCGTTTGCGCTTCTCTGCGTCGCCAATGATTTCATAGGCGGCAGAGATCGCCCGAAATTCGGCGTCCTTGGCCTTGTCGCCCGGATGCAGATCAGGATGGAGCGTCTTGGCCAGCTTGCGGTAGGCCTTCTTTATGTCAGCCTGCGGCGCGTCCTTGGGAACACCGAGGGCCTTGTAGGGATCATCACTCATTTACTACGCCCTTTGTTTCGTCCCGCATGTTGCTGCCCAGATTTCTCGCTGCGCGGCTTCGTCCAGTGTCTCGACCTCCGGTTGGCGGCCTTCGTTTTAATATCGCGATTGTTCGTCAGAATTTCCAGTGCGCGAACCCGAGATTTCGTCCCACGCATCGCGCACGGCTTCGCTATCATTCATCAACACCAAAACACGTGGCACGCGAGGCTGACTGTCTTAATCCGCTGCAGCAGGACCCGCCGTGCCAAAGTGGCTGAAAACCGCCGGTGTGACGTTGTGTCCCGCCAAACGGCCCTTAGATCGCATAGCTTGAGCGCCTATTGTCATCATAGATGATTTCCTAGTTTTCATTTTTCGTAGTTTTCACAATAGGATTGCACTGATGCTCAATCGCCCGGTGATCGTGCCAAACGGCCTTCAGAACACGTTGAAGAGCATATTGGTCGGCAACGACACCTTCCGGACCCGATATGCCAAGCGCGATGAAATTCTCGTTCACGAAAGCGACGCTGCAGATTATTCCATTTTGCTGCTCGACGGCTGGATCGCATTGTCCAAGACGTTCCAATCGGGCGATGTGCAAATCATCGACATGATGTTACCCGGCGATTTCGCCCTCGTCGGCACCCAGATGGTCGCCGTCGCCGCCACCACAATGGAGGCGCTGAGCGATGTCGAATACATCCGGATCGGCCCCAACGACGCCAACGGACCTTGCGCGGCCTCGGCGCGATTGCGTCAGGTTCTGGCTGCGTCGATCCTGACGACGCAATCGCGCACGTCCGAACTCCTTTTGCGGCTGGGCCGTGGCAGCGCCGCCAGCCGGATCGCCTATGCGCTGCTGGAAATCTACACCAGATTGCAGGCGGTCGGCCGCACCGAAGGCGCCGCATTTGAGTTTCCGATCTCTCAGCAGAAGTTCGGCGAATTCACCGGGATGACTAACGTCCACGTCTGTCGCACGATGCGGCGTTTCGAGGTTGGTGGCCTGATCCGGCATTTTGATCGCCACTCCATCGAGTTGATCGACCTGCCCGCGCTATGCGCGCTGGCCGATATCGATCTCGATCGCTTCAAGGAGGAAATTCTCATCAGGTGGCCGTTGCCGGCCTGAGCGGATCAACGACATTCGACCGTCTCGCCCAGGGCCTGCCCGGCCAATTCCTCGCTTGCGTCGCGCGCGATGTCGCCAAGGGATATGACACCGACGAGGCGACCGCCCTCGTCGCAAACCATAAGCCGTCTAATCTGCCACTCGCCCATCAGCCGCGCAGCCTGAACGATATCGCAATCAGCGCGGCAGACCATGACAGGGCGCGTCATAATCTTGCGAACTGGCACGTCAGAGACCGGTCCCAGATTGGATAGAAGGCGGATCACAAGATCGCGGTCGGTCACGATCCCGATGGGTTTGCCACGCAGGCAAACCGGAAGCATCCCGATATCACGATCCCCCATCAACGCCGCCGCCGCGCGCACCGAGGTGTTCGGACCGATGGTTGTAACTCGTGTTCGCATGATCTGATGTACCAACATTGCATCCACCCCATAATCCTAGCGGCTGGCCGCGCGGTTGCGCTTTTTGCGGCGATCCCGCCCTTTGAGCGCCTCGAAGCCGACGATGACATCCAGAAGTTCGGTCGTGATCTCGCTTTGCCGGACCGAGCGGGTTTCGGCCTTCAAGTCCTCCAGGTTTTCATCGACGGATTGCTCGGCCTGCTGCATCCGGGCAAGGCGGGCGGCGTTTTCCGTCACCAGCGCCTCTGCCGCGGCGCGGTAGAGTGTGGCAAAGACCAGATTTCGCACCAGCCCCGCCAACAGATCGGGGGCCGGCAGCGTATGTTGCGGCAGGCTGCGCGACACCCACGGTCGCTGCGCGAGCGCGTCCAGCATATCGGGATCGAGCGGCAGCAGCGCCTGCGTGACCGGCGATTGCAGACCATGCGCGCCGCGCTGCGTATAGACCAGATCGGCAGCCAGAGCGCCCTGCCCGGCCTCTGCGCGCACCGTGTCCAGCCGTGTGACCAGCTGGCTCGCCAACCGGATCAGCCCGTCGGCATTGGCAGGCGGCAGCAACGTCGTAACAGGCGTGACCCCCTCGCCCCCAAGCGCATCCTGCATCTGCGCGCCGACGCAGATGACCTGCGCCCTGCCCACGTCGGGCTGGCGCACGACCTCACGCGCCAACAGCTCGTTATAGTTGCCACAAAGGCCGTGATCGGACCCCATCACGATCAGCACCCTTTGCGGATCGTCCACAGTCCTATGCTTCAATGGGCCGTTGCAGTGCAAGAAAGCGTGCAGCCCGTCCAGCACGATATCGCGCCAGGCATCTATCGCCTCGGCCGCTTGCTCGTACGGGGCGGCGTTGATGGCCGACATCGTCTTCATCGTGCGCACGATGCCACGAATGCTTTGCATCGTGTCGGTGCGCCGGGTCAGGCGTTCAAGCGTCTGGGCCATGTTCTGCCTCCGAGATTGCCGCACGCGCGGCGTTCACGATGCGGGCGCGATCCTCGTCGCCAAGACTGCGATCGGAGGCGATGATGTCCGCCGTCTCGCTGACATTGATGCGCACATCCTCGCGAATGGCCGCCATCGCGACGGCCATTTCGGCCTCGTCCATATTGTCCAGAAGGCCGCCCATCGCGGCCAGCAGAACCGCCAACTGCTCGTCCGGAGCCATCGGATCACGCTCGGGCTGACGTAGCGCCCCGCGCACGGCTGCACCACGCGCCAGCCGGTGGCGTGTATCGTCGTCAAGGCGCGTTCCAAAGCGCGCGAACTCTTCCAGTTCTTCGAATTGCGACAGGGTCACGCGCAGGTTGCCTGCCACCTCACGGAACGCAGGCGCCTGCGCCTTGCCGCCCACGCGGCTGACCGATACGCCCAGATCGACCGCCGGAAACTGGTTTCTGCGCACGAGGCGGGGCGAGAGATAAATCTGTCCATCGGTGATCGAAATCAGGTTCGTCGGGATATAGGCCGACAGGTTTTCGGCCTGCGTTTCCACCACCGGCAGCGCCGTAATCGACCCGCCCCCGGCATGATTAGCGAACTGGCCCGCCCGTTCCAGCAGGCGCGCATGCACAAAGAAGATATCGCCCGGAAACGCCTCACGACCTGGGGGGCGGCGCAAGAGCAGCGACAATTCGCGGTAGGAATGGGCGTGATGCGTCAGATCGTCGAAGATGATGACGACATCATTGCCGCCCATGGCGAGGACCTCGGCCATCGACATGGCGGCGTAGGGCGCGACGTAGGACAGGCCCGGCGCCTCTTCGTCGCCTGCCGAAATCACCACGGTTTTATCCATCATGCCGCCGTCGCGGATCGAACCGATGACCTTGGCCACCGCATCGCCGCGCTGACCGATAGCGCAATAGACGCACAGAACGCTGGTGCCCTTCTGGTTCAGGATCGTGTCGACCGCTATGGATGTCTTGCCGGTTTGGCGATCGCCGATAATCAGCTCGCGCTGCCCCAGCCCCACGGGGACGGCGGCATCGATGGCCTTCAGTCCCGTCGCCAACGGGCGGGCTACGGGCGCGCGATCCAGAATGCTGGGCGCTTCCATTTCGATGGGGCGGGTGCGGTCCGTCTGTGGCGGCGCGCCGCCATCGCGGGGACGGCCCAGCGCATCCACGACCCGGCCCAGTAGCGCACGGCCAACAGGCACTGCGACCACCCTGCCAGTGCGGCGCACATCCGTGCCCGGCACGACATGCCCCGCATCGCCCAACAGCACGACGCCCAAGCGCCCCTCTTCCAGATCAAAGACGACGCCCATAAGGCCATTGCCGAAATCCAGCATTTCGTCCACCAGCGCGCGCGCCAGCCCGCTTACGATGGCGATGCCGTCGCCCACCTCGGTCACCTGCCCGATCTCGCTTAGTTCGGGCTGGGGTGCGGGGGCATCCAGCAGGGCTTGCAACAGGGCATTTTCATGCGGCATCGGACTGCCCTCTTTCATGGCGCGCGCCTTCCAGTATGTCCTGCAACCCATTCACATAGGCATCTGCGGTCCACCCCAGTTGCGCGCCGCCTACGCGCAGGCCCAGACCTGGCGATTGGTCCGGATCAGTGCGGAACTGCACGTTGATATCCGGCATCGCGTCCCTAATATCACGCTTGAGCCGCGCTTGCAGATCGTCCGGCAGCCGGGCTTGGGTCGTGACGATCGCCTTGCGGCTTTCGCCCGCGGCATCCGCCAGATCAGCGGCCATGCCCGGCAAACGCTCGGCCGCGCGGGCGACGATGCGGTCCTCCAGCGTTTCGCCCGAAAGATCGCCCAGCGCCTTGCGCAAAAGGGCCACCAAGGCCGACGCGCCGCGCAGTTCCAGATCGGCGGCAAAGCGGCGCGCCTCGTCGGTGCGCGCCTCCTCGCGCGCGGCATGCTCGCGGGCGGTCTGCTCGCGGGCGGTCGACAGGATCTGATCGCGCTCCTGCTCGGCCTCCTTACGCGCCTCGGCCAGCACGCCCTCACGCCCTGCCTTCAGCCGGGCGATTTCGAACTGATGCTCGGCCTCGGCTGCCTCGGCCTCGGCGCGGATGCGGCCCGCCTCTTGCATACGCTCGGTAATCTGACGCTCGCGCGCGTCGATGCCGTCCAGAATAGGTCGGTAGAGAAACCGCTTGAGCAGCCACACCAGCACCAGAAAGTTGGCGATCTGCGCCGCAACGGTGATCCAGTCGATGGACATGCTTAGCCACCCACCCCCACGGACGCCCCTTGCTTGGCGGCCTCGACTGCCGCATTCCAGAACGGGTTGGCAAAGAGCAGGATCATCGCAACGACAAAGCAGTAGATAGCCGTCGATTCGATCATGGCGAGGCTGACGAACAGCGTGCGCGACAGCACCCCGCCCGCATCAGGCTGCTGCGCGATGGCGCTAAGGGCCGATGCTGCGGCGCGTCCTTCGCCCAGCGCCGGGCCAAGCGCGCCGAACGCGACGGTCAGTCCAGCCGTAAAGATCGAGATGGCGGCGATGATGGATAGATCGGTCATGTCTGCTCCTTTGCAGTTTGTTCCGCAGGCCCAGACTGAGGTTCTGGCGTGGCCGTCGCGGATGAGATGTAGACAGTGGCGAGAATGGCAAAGATGTAGGCCTGGATGACGCCGGTCAGCATCCCCAGCATGTCCATCACCACGGGGAAAAAGAACGGCGCGACACTCAGCAGGATCGCGGCGATCACCGCGCCGCTCATCACGTTGCCGTAAAGGCGGATCGCCAGTGATACGCCGCGTGACGCCTCACCGATGATGTTGAAAGGCAGCATGACGATGTTCGGCTCAATATAGCTGCGCAGATAGCCGCCAAGGCCACGGCTGCCGATACCAAAAAGCGGCACGGCGACCAGCACCGCCAAGGCAAGGCCGGCAGTGGTCGAGAGCGACGCGGTCGGCGCGTGCCAGCCCGGAACGATTGCAAGCAGGTTCGACACAATGATGAACAAAAACAGCGTGCCCGAAAAATATAGCAGGCGGCGGTCGGGCCGCGCGCTAATCTCGTTGATCTGGCCCTGAATGGTCAGCACGATCGTCTCAAGCGTTGTGCGCCAGCGGTCAGGCGGCACGTCGGGGCGTAGGTTGCGGGTGATCAGGATTGACGCGCCAGTCAGCAGCGCCATCACGATCCATGTAAAGACGATGGTGGCGTTAAGGCCGAAACCGGCAATGCTGAATAGGATCGTGTCGTCAGGGGTCAGTTCCATTGTTCGCCCCCTTTGACCGACTTAGGCCGAACTGTAGCCACCAGAACAAGCCGCAGCGCCAGAAAGGCCAGCGCAAAGCCGACCAGTGCCGAGGTGCCCAAAAATGCGGTCCACCAGCCAGCGGCCAACAGCAACGCGATGCGAAGCGCAGCACTGGGAACCAGCACCGCGGCGGGGCGCGCGCTGCGCAGTGCCAACTGCACCCCCCAGGCCAGCCCCGCGAAATAGGCCGCGCCCGCCGCCGTCCCGGCCAATATCCCCAGCCCGACAGCGATCCAATCTATCCCAGACATCATTCGTCCTTCTCCTTGTCGATCCAGATCCATGCCAGCACCGCTCCGATGGTGACGCCGCCAAGGATCAGCGCAATGGTCCACGAGAATTCCTGCGGGCGCACCCGATCCAGCCAGAGACCCAGAAACGCGCCTGCGACGGTCGGCACGGCGACCGACCAGCCGATCATCCCGAACACGCCGATCCCGCGCAGCGGGCTGGGGCCGGGATTTTCGCGTGCCGCCTTCTTGCGCGCCGCGCTGCGGGCGATCTGATCGGTCTGCTTTTTGCGATCCTCGGTCATGGCTGCGTCCTCAGCCCGGCAAAGCGGCGCACCATGTCGGCCTCAAGCCGCGACAGGGCGGCGCGCGCAACGCGCTCTTCGTCCTCGACCTGATCCCAGAAATCGGTGACCGCTGCGTCCAACGAGGCCAGATCGTCCGCCACGACACCGCGCTGCACGGCGATTTCGACATCGTGACCCTTCTTGACCAGCACCCCCTCGTCGATGCCGAAAATTCGCTCGGACCCATCAGGCTGTGTTACCAGCAGGACCGATGGCACCAGCGCCGTGACGAAATCGATATGGTTGGGCAGGATGCCGAAGCCGCCATCGGCTGCGTAGCCGCTTAGCTGCGTAGCCGCGCCCTCGAACAGCGATCTGCCCGGCAACCCGATCCTGACCTGCATTTCGCGCGCCATGTTCATGATGCGGCCTCCAAATCGCTGAGCGCGCCGATCATGTAGTAATCGCTCTCGGGGCGCTCGAAACTGGTCTGGCTGAGGATCGTCTCGCAACCGTCCAGCGTGACCTCCATCGGCACCAGCTTGCCGCCCTCGCCCGTTGATCCGGCGACCGTGGCGAAGGGCTGGGTCAGGAACCGTTCCAGCCGTCGGGCACGCGCGACGATGGCGCGGTCATGGGCCGACAACTCTTCGATGCCGAGCATAGAGATGATGTCGCGCAGATCCTCGTATTCGGCCAGCGTGCGGCGCACCGCGCGGGCGATGTCGTAGTGGCGCTGACCTACCACATTCGGCGTCAGCATGACCGAGGCCGAGGCCAGCGGGTCGACCGCAGGATACAGCCCCTCACTGGCACGTTTGCGCGACAGCACGACCGAGGCCGAGAGGTGCGAAAAGATATGCGCCGCCGCCGGATCGGTGAAATCGTCGGCAGGCACGTAGACCGCCTGAATGGAGGTGATCGCGCCCCTTTGGGTCGACGCGATACGCTCTTGCAAGGTGGCCAGTTCGGTCGCCAGCGTCGGCTGATAGCCCACGCGGCTGGGCATCCGGCCCATCAGGCCCGACACTTCGGACCCCGCCTGAACGTAGCGAAAGATGTTGTCGATCAGCAGCAGCACGTCCTGTTGGCGGTCGTCGCGAAACCATTCGGCCATTGTCAGCGCGGACTTACCCACCAGAAAGCGCACACCGGGGGCCGCGTTCATCTGGCCGAACAGCATGACCATCTGGTCGCGCACGCCGGCCTCGCCCATCTCGCGCCACAGCTCCTCTGCCTCGCGGGACCGCTCGCCGATACCGCAGAATAGGCTGACGCCATGATGATGCTCGACCGTGTTGTGGATGAGCTCGCTCAGCAGCACGGTTTTGCCCACGCCTGCACCGCCGAATAGCCCGGTCTTGCCGCCGCGCTCGATAGGGGCCAGCAGGTCGATAGCCTTGATGCCGGTCTCGAGCACTTCGGCGCGCAGCACGCGGTCTGATAGCGGCGGCGGCGCGCGGTGGATCGAGCGACGCTCGCTTACCTCTGGCGCGGGCTGACCGTCAATCGGTTCGCCAAAGACGTCCAGCATCCGACCCAGCACGGCCTCGCCCACCGGCACGCGGACCGGGCCGCCCGTGGCACGCACGGGCGTGCCAAGGCCGAGGCCATGCACCGGTCCAAGGGCGATGCAGCGCGCTGCGCCGCCCTCGACAAAGGTCATGACCTGCAGCGCCACGTCGCCTGCATAGAGCAGATCGTCGATCTCGGGGCCGCCTTGCGCGAACACCGCATCAACGATCCCGCCGCGCACGGCGACGACCTGGCCCTGGGCCACGATGGTAGCGGCGTCAGGCATTGCTCGCCTCCGCGCGCACGCCCTTCAACCGCATGGCCAACCCGACAAGAAGCACACCGAACAGCACCGAATAAAGCCCGATCAGCCAAACCACCGAAATGATCCCGGCACCGGGCATGACGATCAGCAGAATGCCAAACAGCACCGACAGCGCCCCGCCCGCGATCAACAGCCATTCACCTGTGATCTGCTTACGCAACGCGACCGCCGCGGCGATCCGCAGGACACCGCCGACGATGGCCCAGGCGGCAATGAACATCAGCAGAACCAGCGCCGTAACGCCGGGCATAAAAAATGTCAGGAGGCCAACAGCAATGCCCAGGATCGCCTCGACCACCCAAATCCACAGATGCTGCAGCCGGGCGCGATTGCGGATCGCATAAACCAGCCCAAAGATGCCGTCGACCAGCACATAGGCGGCAAAGAGTATGATCAACACCGCCAGCGTGAGGCCCGGCCAGATAAAGGCCGCAATGCCAAAGATGATGGCCGCAATGCCGCGTATCAGAAATACCCACCAATCCTGCGCCAGCCGATTTATCAGATGTTCCACTTTACTACTCCTCGGTATCTTACTGGAATCTTATGATTGTTCCGAAACGATCCGCGTTCCTGCTTTGCCTTCCAAAATCGAAAGCGCGCTGTCCAGCCGTCCGATGCCAGCCATGCCTCCGCTGGTGGCGAAGGTGGCGGCGGCGACAACCTTCGGCTTCATTGAGCCAGCGGGCAGATCCAGCTTTAGCGCGTCTTTGGGGGTGATCTGGCCGATCTCGGCCTGTTCGGGCGTGCCAAAACCCCGCATCACGGCGGGCACGTCCGTCAGCAACAGCAACGCATCCGCGTCCAGTTCCTGCGCCAGCAGGGCGCTGGCCGCGTCCTTGTCGATGACGGCCTCAACGCCGGTGAGGCTGCCGTCCTTGCCGCGCAGCACGGGGATACCGCCGCCGCCGGTGCAGATCACGATAACGCGCTGATCTAGCAGCAGCTTCAGCACGCGGATATCGGGGATTTCCACCGGCTTGGGCGACGCCACGACGCGGCGCCATTTGTCACCATCGGCCGCAATGGTCCAACCTGCGGCCTTGGCACGCGCCTCGGCCTCGGCCTTCTCGTAGACGGGGCCGATAAATTTGGTCGGGTCCTGAAACGCCGGATCGGCCGCATCGACCACCACCTGCGTCAGCAGTGTTGCGACCGGGCGCGAGTGTTCCAGCGCATTCTCCAACTCCTGCTCGATCATGTAGCCGATCATACCGCCCGTCTCGGCCCCCAGAACGTCCAGCGGATAGGCCTCATCCGGTTTATACGCCGCACCCTGAAGCGCCAGCAGCCCGACCTGCGGGCCGTTGCCGTGGGTGACGACCAGATCGTGACCAGCGCGGACAATCTTGGCCAGCGCGGCTGCGGCGGTCCGCGCGTTTGAACGCTGGTTCTCTGCGGTCAAAGGCTGGCCACGCTCGAGCAGCGCATTACCGCCAAGGGCTGCAACGACAAGCATGTTCAGCCCCCCAATGTGGCGACGAGGACCGCCTTGATCGTGTGCATCCGGTTTTCGGCCTGATCAAAGACGATTGAGGCCGGGCTCTCGAACACCTCCTCGGTGACTTCCATGGAATCAAGGCCGAACTGCTCCTTGATGTCCTTGCCGACTGCAGTGTCTGTGTTGTGAAAGGCTGGCAGGCAGTGCATGAACTTGGCGCGCGGGTTGCCGGTCTTTTTCATGACGTCCGCGTTGACCTGATAGGCTTTCAGTAGTTCAATTCGCTCGGCCCATTTATCCTTGCTCTCACCCATCGAAACCCAGACGTCGGTGTAGACGTAATCGACGCCTTTGACGGCCTCGTCCACATCCTCGGTGATGGTTATGCGCGCGCCGGTCTCTTTGGCGACCTGCTGCGCCTCGTCCTGAATGGCCTTGGTAGGCCAGAGGGATTTGGGCGCGCACAGACGCACATCCATGCCCATTTTGGCCCCGCCGATCAGCAGGCTGTCGCCCATGTTGTTGCCCGCGTCCCCGATGAAGCAATAGGCGACCTCGCGCAGCGGTTTCTCGGCATGTTCCTGCATGGTCAGGAAATCGGCCAGAATCTGTGTCGGGTGAAATTCATCCGTCAGCCCGTTATAGACCGGCACGCCGGACCAGTCGGCCAGCTCTTGCACGATCTTTTGACCAAAGCCGCGATATTCGATCGCGTCATAGACGCGGCCCAGCACGCGGGCGGTGTCCTTGACCGTTTCCTTGCCCCCAATATGGGTGCCGGACGGGCCGAGATAAGTGACCGTCGCGCCCTGATCATGCGCCGCCACCTCGAAGCCGACGCGCGTGCGCGTGCTGTCCTTCTCAAAGATCAATGCGATCTCCTTGCCCTTCAGCGTCTCGACCTCGGTGCCGGCGTATTTGGCGGATTTGAGGTCTGCCGACAGCTTGAGCAGGAACCCAATTTCGGCGGGCGTAAAGTCGCGCAGCGTCAGGAAGCTGCGGTTTTTCAGATTGAAAGCCATGTCGTTAACTCCTTTTCAAACCGCGTCACGGATGGTCGGGCAGGACATGCAGCGGCTGCCACCCCTGCCCCGGCCCAGCTCGGCACCCGGCATTTCGATGACCTCTATGCCCTCAGCGCGCAGCGCGGCGTTGGTGTCGTCATTGCGGTCGTAGCCCATGACCAATCCGGGGCGCAGGGCCAGCACGTTGTTGCCGTCGTTCCACTGCTCGCGGGCCTGCTCGAACGGATCATGGCCACCCGTGGGCACGACCTTGAGTTTTTTGAAACCCATCACATCGGCCACCACGTCGAACATCGGGCGTTTGTCGTGGCGCATGTCCAGCGGCTTACCGCCTTCGCCGGGATGCAGGTCATAGCAGGTCATCTCGTCCGCGACCTCCTTGAAGCTGGTGACGATATTGTCGCCGCAGAAGGTGAACACGGTGTCCAGATGCATCGCCGCGCGCAGCTTGGGCATCTGGCAGGCTACCACCCGCTCGGCGCGGCCCTGTTCGAACAGCGCCTGTGCCAGAAGACCGACGGCCTGCGGCGATGTCCGCTCGCCCATGCCGACCAGCACAACACCGTTTCCGACGGGCATCTGATCGCCGCCCTCCAGTGTGGCAAGGGCGTAGTCCTGCTCCGGATCGCCCCAGATCACCTCGACGCGGCCCTTGAACTTGGGGTGGAACCTATAGATCGCGGCGGTCAGCAGCGTTTCAGGGCGACGGGCCTGCCAATACATCGGATTCAGCGTGACGCCCCCATAGATCCAGGCCGAATTGTCGCGCGTAAAGAGGAAGTTGGGCAACGGCGGCAGGATAAATCCGTGATGGCCCAGATATGCGCCAAACATGCTTTCGGCCTCAAAAGGTACGTCGGCGACGGTCAGACCGCCGATCAGGAACTTTGCCAGCTCTTGACCGGACAACTCGTCCATCCAGGCGCGCAACTCGCGGCGCATACCGACGCCGACATGAATGGCAGCAATGCGGCGGTCCAGCACCCAGTTGCGCGCCTCCTTGATGTCCATCGTCTCGGCCAGCAACGCGCCCGTCTCAAGCACTTCAACGCCTTCGCCCCTCATCGCATCACCAAAGGCGTCGTGATCCTTCTGCGCCTGCTTGACCCAGAATACGTCGTCGAACAGGAGGTCCTCGCAGTTGTCGGGCGTCAGGCGGCGATGCGCCAGACCGGGGCGGCAGATGATAACCTGCCGTAGTTTTCCGGATTCAGAGTGAACGCCAAGCTTTTGATCGGTCATGGTATTTCCCTTAACTCAGATTATGGCGGCAATGCTGATCGCAGCCGTGATGAGGACGATGAGGGCCAGCAGCAACGGCCAGATAAAGACCAACCAGCGGTCATAGGACACGCGCCCTATGGCCAGTCCGCCGATCACCACCGCAAAGGTCGGGTTGATCAGGTTCACAAGGCCGCTGGCCGACTGGTAGGCGGTCACAACCAGATCGCGGCTGACATTGGCAAAGTCGGCCAAGGGGGCAAGAATGGGCATCGAAAGCACCGCAAGGCCCGAGGACGACGGCACGAGAAAGCTCATCCCCGCCTCGATCCAGAACATCAGGTTGATAAAGGCCAACTCGCCCACACCAGCCAGTGTCTCTTCGGCGCTGTGCAGGATCGTGTCGGCAATCAGGCCCTGCTCCATAATGACGACGATGCCGCGCGCCAGGCCAATGACCAGCGCAACGCCCAGAAGGTCGCGCGCACCATCGACGAAACTGCCGGTCAGCTTCTTCTCGCCCATGCGGGCGATGACGCCGGTCACGATGGCCGCGCCCAGGAACAGTGCGCCCATCCGCGCCATCCACCAGTCCTGCGAGGCGACGCCCCAGATCATCACGACGAACGTCAGTGCAAAGACGACCAGCACCACTTTCTGCGTGGTCGAGAGGACATCATCGACCTCGCCAGCGGGGGTATCCTTGAGGAAGAGACGCTTGTGCGCCTCAGCCTGATGCGCCACGACCGAGCGCGACGGATCAGCCTTGACCCGCTGGGCGTAGCGCATGACGAAGGCCGCGCAGATCGCAAGGCCAGCAAGCAGGATAATCACACGCAGCACAATGCCGTCGGTAAACGGAATACCCGCCGCGTTTGACGCGATAACCGTGGCAAAGGGGTTGATGGTCGACCCCAGCACGCCGATGCCCGCACCGATCATGATTACGGCAACACCCGTCACCGCGTCATATCCGGCGGCGATCATCACAGGGATCAAAATGGCGTAGAAGGCCAGCGTTTCCTCGGCCATGCCATAGGTCGTCCCCCCCAAGGCGAAAACGGTCATGAGAATCGGGATCATCCAGATCTCGCGCCCCTTCATCCGGGTCATCGCCGCCCGGATCCCGGTATCGACGGCGCCCGTCGCATTCACGACGCCCAGAAACCCGCCGAGAAACAACACAAACAGTGCCACGTCGATGGCGTTGGCCGCATAGCTATCGGGATCATAAAAGCCCGCGATCGGCGCGAGCATCACATCAACGAAACCCTGCGGATTGCGGTCCACCTGCGCGTAACTTCCGGCGACGGCCACCTCGCGATCCAATGCCGGGTCGAAAATGCGCTCATACTGGCCGGCAGGAATGATCCAGGTCAGCACGGCGATCACGATGATCAGCAGGAACAGGATCGTATAGGCGGTCGGGAAACGCGACTCGAGCGCCTGTTCATCATCGGGTTGAAGAGTGGGGTCGGAGGACATCAGTCAGCTTCCTTTCGCGAATGAACGTGCGCTGGGATGCCTATGCGCGCCCCGACGGATTTCTTCCGTTGCATCCTGTCGAAGGTCGGGGTCGGTCTCATTGATCTGGGTCAATGGCCGCAAAGCGCGCAGCGGATAGGGATGCATGTAGGCGCGTGCAAACGCCGGTGCCCTATTGCGGCGACACGCCGGAGGGCTAGAAATTCAGGAGATTTTCCATTGCTTTACGTCGAAACCCCAACACTGAAACAGATTGGCAACCTCAATCAGGTCCGTTCGGACGCGTGCGTCTCGATCTACCTCAAGACGACGCCGTTGACGCAGAACATCGGCCAGAGCCGGACCAACCTGTCCAACCTGGTCAAGACCGCCATCAGCCAGCTGGAAAAGGCCGGACTGCCCAAGCGGCGCATCTGGCCGCTGGAGGAGCATCTGGGCATTCTGCTGGAGGATGATGATTTTTGGGAGCATCAGGCAAACAGCCTCGCCATCCTTGCAACCCCCGAACGCATCCGCACCTATCGGCTGGCCAACGATCTGCATGATAGTGTCGAGGTGTCGGATCGCTTTCACCTCAAACCGCTGCTGCGGGCGGTAACGTTCCCGCATGTAGCGCATGTTCTGGCAGTGTCGGAAAATGACGTGCGCCTGATCGAGGTGTTTTCGGACCTGCCGGCGCGGGAAATCAAAGTGCCGAATATGCCACGCGATGCGGCCAGCGCCGTCGGCAAGGCGTCGATCAACGACAGTGGGTCGGGCCGTCGAATTCAGGGGCTGGAGGGTCAGAAAATCCGCCTTGGCCAATATATTCGCAAGATTGACGCGGCCCTTCGCCCCATTCTGCAAGGGTCGGAAATGCCCGTGGTTCTGGCCTCGACGTTGCCAGTCGATGCGCTTGTCCGCGCGCAGACCACACTGGTGCTGTTGCCGCAGACGATCGAGACCAGCCCCGATCACATGAGCGAGGCCGAGTTGGCCGAGGCGGCACGGCCAGTTCTGGATGCATATTACGACAGTCAGATCGCCGAATTCCGAGAGCTGTTTGACGAGCGTACCGGACAGAACCGCACTACGACCGATATTTCGGATGCGGCCCGTGCGGCAACGTTCGGCGGCATCGACACGCTGCTGGTGGATTTCGATTCCGTCACCGCAGGCGTGATTGACGACAATACCGGCGCTGTGACCTTTGCGCCTGAGGAAAGCGCGGAAAGCTATGGCGTCATTGACGAGATTGCAGGTCGCGCCCTGCGCACAGGGGCCCGCGTTCTGGCCGTGCGCCAGCAGGACATTCCCGGCAAAAAAGAACTGGCCGCAATCTTGCGCTATCCGATTTAGGACCGGCGTAGCGCCACAAGCAACGAGGGCGGCCACATGAGGCCGCCCTTTATCGTTTCAGCCCCTTCTTCACGCCCCCGCGACAGAGCAGCGAAACAGGAGCAGGGCGACTACTCAAAAAAAACTCAACACCCTGTAGGATCGTCCACAGAAACTTGCTCAAGACAATCCCGAAATCTGCGCCGCGATAGGCGACGAAGGTGGCGAGTTCCACGAAGTAGTGTGAGGGTAGTAGCCATGTGATCGGGTGCAGCTGAACGGGATGACTTTCGATTGGGGGTAATACCGCCAGATTGTAGCGTCATCGGCATCAGAAGCAGCGCGAATTGTGCCATCGGACGATGGATGATCGCACAGGCCAGCCATAGGCGCTGGCGCAATCCAAGCAGCAAATCCGCATAAGGTAAAAGGTTAAACTTGCCAAGAAACTCATTGATAAAAATGAAATTTCATCACTGATGAGGTGAAAAAATCGCGCATGCAACGCAAGGCTTTGCCGCACTTTAAATTCGCCATAGAGCGAGAAGTTCTGTGTCATGAATCCGACGCGCTTGCGCGCCTCAAAATTTTTTGCATCGGCCTTTTTGCCGAACAGCCACGCCTCGCGCTCACTGCGGGCAAAGGCCCGGTCAATATCTTCTCTGTCGTCGCCTTGGCGCAGCCATATAGCCATAAAATCCAAATATTTCATTGTGTTTGACCTAAAAGCTCACGTCACGCAAGGTGGTGAGATCACTGAAACGGCGCGTGAGTCCCTTGGCGAAAACGGTCGGGACAGACTGACCGCGGAGATCGCTGGGTCAAGGCACACCCTCGGCACCAGTTAGGCGGATGTAGGCGACACCCACGCAGGACTGTTTCGACCCGATCTATATAGGCTCAACCAACTCCTTGGGCAGGTGGGCCTTACTTTCTGCTATTCAAAGCAACAAACTTCTCATTCGGGATTCAATGGCAAGGACGCGGCCTTGGGGTTTGCGTCGCGCGATTTGGGCCACCTATTTCATGCGCCTACCGCAAGACTTTCGCTAGGACGCGAACCGCGTGTTTTCGATATTTCCCTCTTTGCTCGCCGTCGCAGCACTCCGCCATTGAGTTTCACAGGGGCAAGAATGCGCGTACCCGATAGGTGTCGGCCTTCGCAAGCGGCGATCCCTGTTACTCTGCCATTGCGCTGACAGGATCAGGTCGGGCATTGTCGGTCTCATCCGGTGAATTAATCCAAGGCGGCGAAACTGGGCACTGGCGCAATCCAGCCGCATGGAATTAGCGCAGTGGTTTGTGCTAGCAATACACCCTATCAAAGGAACCGCCAGACGGTCGGTCCCCGGCATTTGCATAGCGGTGCCTTGTCATACGGAAGGGGCGTAGATGAAAACGATACTTGTGGCGACCGATTTCTCGGTCCGGTCCGACCTTGCCGTGACCCGGGCGGCGTTGATCGCCGCCAAGTCGGGTGCGCGATTGCATCTGATTCATGTGGTCGACGACGATCAGAAGCCCCGGATCGTAGAGGGCGAAACCGATATCTCAAAGCAACTTCTGCAAGAGGAAATCGCGCGACTTAACCAGACAGATGGGCTGAATTGCACAACCGACGTGGTGCTGGGGGATCCGTTTGAGGGAATTTGCAATTCTGCCGATGCGATCAATCCAGATCTCGTGGTGATTGGCGCGCATCGTCGGCGGGCATTGCGTGATGTGTTCGTCGGCACCACTGCCCAGCGCACGATACGCCGGGCGCGCTGGCCCGTCCTGATGGTCAATGCCAAACCCGAACAGACCTATCGCACCGTCCTGCTAACCACGGATTTTTCCGAACCCTCGCGCATGGCGGCATTGCATCTGGCCGGGCTGGATTTGGCCGCGCCCGATGATCATACGCTGCTGCACATCATCGACGCGCCCGCGCGACGTCTGGTCATGAGCGACGTGCTGTCTGAGCGGCAGATGATCCGCTATCTTGCCGCCTTGCAGATAGAAGCCGAGCAGGAGTTAAAGGAGTTCGCCGCGACCCTGCCCTTTGGTGACTGGCACGGAATCGCACGCCAAAGCAGCGCACCGACATCTGAGGCCGTGTTGAAGGCAGCGGTAGAATTCGACGCTGATCTGATCGTGGTCGCCAGCCAAGGACGCGTCGGCCTGAGCAAGACCTTTCTCGGCAGCGTCGCCGAAGAGATCCTGCGCCGGGCGGACCGCGACGTGCTGGCAATACCGCCTAATTTGCCGGTTTAGGCGATAGGCGCGACCGAATGCCGAAGCCAAGCATTTTCTAGTCTGACCGACCTATCCCGGCGCGAATATTCTGGTATCCAGTGCGCATGGATATCATTCTGATCACGACCATCATCGCGTCCCTGTTCCTGCTGATCGGCGCCGCCGAGCCGCTGGCCAGCCGTTTGCGGCTGCCCTACGCCGTGATTATCGCCTGCCTTGGCATTCTCGTCGGTGTGGCGGCTACGTTTTTTCTGCGTACGGATCTGACCGACGCCCTCAATCCAGTGGCTGCGGCCATATTGGCGCTACCGATCAGATCGAATGTCTTTTTGTATGTTTTTCTGCCCACCCTCGTTTTTCAGGTCACGCTGGGCCTGAACCTTCGGCGCATGGCAGATGATTGGGTGCCAATACTGGTGCTGGCAGTTGTGGCCGTTTTTGTGGCAACGTTCGTCGTAGGTTATGCGCTGGCCTTCACCTCTGCCCTGACGCTTTCGGCGGCGCTGTTGGTGGGGGCGATCGTTTCAACGACAGACCCATCGGCGGTCGTCAGTATCTTCCGCTCGATATCGGCGCCGCGCCGTTTGGCCCGGATCATCGAGGGCGAAAGCCTGCTGAACGACGCCGCCGCCATCGCACTCGCCGCGCTGTTCATGGAATACGTCAAGGCGGGCGTTCCCGACCCATCTGTGCAAAGCGCGCTGGCGCGATTTCCAGTATTGCTGGCCGGGGGTGTTCTGGTCGGATGGGTCGCGGCGCGGATCGCGATCTGGATCATGGCGCTCTTTGCTAGGTATGAGTTGGCAGTGGTTTCGGTTTCTATCGCCCTGCCCTACCTCGCGTATATCATAGCCGAGCAAAGCGTCGGCGCATCTGGTGTCATCGCGGTGGTCGTTGCGGCCATGACGCTTCAACTGACAGGGCCGGGACGGCTGCCGCCATCGACATGGCAGAACCTGCGCGAGGTTTGGGATCTGCTGGCGCATTGGGCCGGGGCGCTGATCTTTATCCTTGCTGCGCTGCTCATCCCACGGATGTTGGAGACGGTGCAGCTGTCGGATCTGGGCCTGATCATGGTGGTTGTGCTGGCCGCCATCGTGGCGAGGGCGATCATTCTCTATGGGCTGCTTCCGATGCTGACCCGGCTTCGTCTATCACCGGTGGTCGAGCGACCGTATCGCGTGGCTATCATGTGGGGCGGCTTGCGCGGCGCGGTGACATTGTCGCTGGCCTTGGCCGTGACCGAGAGCTATCTGATCCCGCCCGACGTCAAAAGACAGGTG
The DNA here is from genome assembly GCF_035599575.1 of Roseovarius sp. Pro17. Taxonomy (NCBI): domain Bacteria; kingdom Pseudomonadati; phylum Pseudomonadota; class Alphaproteobacteria; order Rhodobacterales; family Roseobacteraceae; genus Roseovarius; species Roseovarius sp. Pro17. The sequence goes on along the minus strand of NZ_CP141179.1, from coordinate 968,299 downwards.
GCCATCCTTGCCACAGGCTTCACCCTGTTCACGCTGTTGGTGCAAGGGACGACATTGCGCTGGGTCATCGGCTGGCTGGGCTTGGATAAACTGTCGCCGCTGGACAAAGCGCTATACAATCAGGTGATCGCAGTCGCCCTGCAAACCGTTCGCGAAGATCTGGCGAAGGTGACTGAAAACTACGAACTGACCAAGGAAACAGTCCGCTCCGAGGCCAAGCGCTTTGGTGAGCGTCTGGATCTTGCGGTTAAGTCCGCCGAAGACAGCACCGAAATTCTGGACCGTGACCGGATCACCCTCGGCCTGATTGCACTGGCCAGCGCAGAGCGTGACACGATCCTCGCCCGCTTTCGCGACAGAACCATATCGTCGACGCTGTCAGACCGGATGTTGTCGGACGCGGACGCGTTAATCGAAGGATCGCGGTTCGACGGGCGCACGGGTTATAAAAAGGCAGCCAGCCGCAGCCTCGGGTTCAGGATCTGGTTGCGGCCGGCTGTTTTTCTGCACAACCGCTTGCGCTTTTCGCGCCCACTGGCGCGGATTACCGCGACACGGTTTGGCCTGCTGTTGGCGCAGCGACTGATCCTGCGCGATCTGCACGCTTTTATCAACGGACGTATCCGGCGCATCCACGGCCGCCGCGTGGCGGAATTGCTGCACGACATGCTGGACCGGCGGATCGAACTGGTGAAACAGGCCCTTGATGGGCTGCGCTTGCAATATCCGGGCTATGCCGAAGACATGGAGCGTCGCTTCATACACCGCACAACCCTTCGTCTGGAAGAGCGTGAATACGACACCCTATTGGAAGACGGGCTGATCGGCGAGGAAGTTCACAGCGCCCTGACGCAGGGCGTCGCGGCCCGCCGCGACCGCGCAGAAGCGACACCGCTGCTGGATCTGACCCTGCAAAAAGCCGAATTGGTGCGGCAGTTTCCCCTGTTTTCCGAACTGGACGATACCGTTTTGAAAAGGCTGGCGCGGTCATTGGTCACCCGCTACGTCAATTCGGGCGAGCGGATTTTGCACCGAGACAGCGCACCGCGAAACGTCTACTTTGTAGCGTCCGGCGCGGTCGAGCTTGAGGTGGCGGGACAGATCTGGCGCCTTGGCCGTGGTGAGATGTTCGGCCAGATGGGGGTGCTGATGCGCCGCCCGCAACGCTCCGAAGTGCGCGCCATCGCGCCATCCACCTTGCTTGTGCTCGACGAGGGGCGATTTCTGCGCCTTCTCAAGCGCAGCAAAGCCCTTCAATCCGCCGTCCGAGAGAGCGGAGTCCGTCGCGGTATTCCGACCGACCACCTCCTAGCCGATATCGAGGCAGGCAGCTAGCGCTGCCCATTTATCAGCCATCTGACCGGTGTTCTGAGTGTGATAGCTTTGGCCGCTAAGTTTGGCAGCTTGCTGCTTGATTTCTGCACAAGCGTCGACGCTGTCGAAATATCTCTCCAAACCATCAAGCCTGAGTGGATGCGGTGGAAGTCGTGGCCCGCACCCACTCGATCAAGCCAGCACTTTTAGAATACGCCGCTGCCTCCCGTCATCCCCGTCGCAAACACGCAGCTCTGGACTGGAAAACCCCTTGGCCGGCGAGACGCATAACTGCGCAGGCGAATAGCGTAGCCGGAACCAAACAGCGACCGGGCCGCTCGTGGCAGGCCGGATCCAACCACCGCACTTGACCCAATGCAAACTGCATCCTGACTAGTTCCCCACCACCCTCTCGCGACGCGAAATCAACTTGCCCCCCTAGACGTTTGACTGCTGTTTCTACGATAGCGAGGCCTAGCCCACTGCCGTTGGCACTCGTATCGGCCCCCCCTAAAAAATCTATCCGGGCACGAGCGCGAGTGAGGTGGCATGACCAGAGCCATTTCATATCACCGTCGCACTGCCCGATCCATCGTCACCATTTTGACAATCGCAATCGTCGTGGCGCTGGCGTGGCCCGCACCCGCGCAGACTTTGTCCTCGTCTGCGAGCGCGCCCCCTCCCGCCTCCAAAACTTTCCCGCTCAGCACTTCGACGCAGCCGGGTAGCAGCCGCATCCTGTTATGGGAGATTGCCGACGGGTATTACCTGTAACGTGATCAATTGCAGGCGGAAACCGATCAAGGGGCGTCGTTGTAATTCGAAACCGCTCCGGGCATCAAAATGAAAGATACTACATTCGGATTGGTCGAGGTTTATTCCGGCAACGCGGATGCCATGTTGGGCCCGGTCGACGGGCCTGTGACCGTCACATGGCAGGGGTATCAGGAGGGTGGCACTGCTATCCACCCATCGCGCAAACCCTGGCGTCAGACGACGGCGCGACCAGTCCTGCATCATCAGAACAGCGGGATGGCGCGCTGACGCTTGCCGAAAACGATGGCGCGATCAAAACGCTTCGTTCCCGTGGCGGCACGCTGATGGTGCTGGCCGGTTTCTTGGGGTTCGGGTTGCTGTTGGCGTTCACGTCTTGCGTAATTCCGATACTTCCCATCCTTGCGGGAATTTTGACCGGACAAGACAGCGAGCTGACGACAAGGCGCGGCGCCCTCAATGCTGCCCTTTCAGCGGATTCCGATCCACCGGCGATGATCTATGTGACTGCCGACTGGTGCGTGACCTGCCGGGTGGTTGAGCGGAACGTCTGGCCGGATGCAAATGTGCAGGCGGCGCTTTCCAACGTGAACTTGATCGCCGCCGACATGTCGGACATTGGCGCTGAGGGTCAGGCCATGCTAGACGGGCTGGGTGCTGTCGGCCCGCCAACGATGGTGTTTTGGGACAGCAACAGGATCGAGGCACTCGGGTCGCGCATCGTCGTCGATACCCGTCGGCGCGCTGTTCAGAAATCGGCGGAGGCAATCCAATGAACGCCATTGCAATAGGCCCGTTCATCTTTTCCAACGACCGATTTATCGCAATCGTGACCGTCGTGGTGTTCCTTATCACCGCCGAGATCATCGCTTGGCGTAGGCGCCGCGATCGGGATGCTATTCGACGATGGTCGGGCGCGGCGCTGGTGATCTGGATTGTCACCGCGCGCCTTGGCTACGTCGCTGCGCATTGGGAGGCGTTTACACCAGCGCCGTGGACCGTTGTCGCGATCTGGCAAGGCGGCTTTGACACCCGTGCCGGAACATTCGGGCTGGGCGCCACCCTCGTTGCGGGATTTCTAAGCCGGTCCCGAACTGGTGGCCCGTTGCTGATCAGCGTCTTGGCGGCCTTTCTGGTGTTTAGCGTCACGACGGTTTTGCTGCCCGATGAAACGCGTGGACGTATACCGACCGGCGGTTTCGCAGATTTATCCGGAGCGCCTGTATCACTGGCAAACCGTGACGGTCAGCCTCTGGTGTTGAACCTATGGGCAACCTGGTGCCCCCCATGCCGCCGCGAAATGCCCATGATGGTCGGCGTGGCGCAATCGCAGGACGGCGTCGATGTCGTGTTTGCCAATCAAGGCGAACATGGAAGGGCGATAGGAGAGTTTCTCATGCTGTCCGATTTGCCCGCTGACGGAATGATCCGCGATCCAAATTCCACCCTAATGGAGAAATTCGGGCTTCTTGGCCTGCCGAGTACGCTGTTCTTTGCAGCCGATGGCAGCCTGAAGGCCGTCCACACCGGAGAGATTTCGCGCGCGGCCTTGCTGGCAGGTATCAAGGATTTGAAAGGCGCCAGCGATGGGACATAAAACGACGCAGCTCAGAATGGTCGCCGAGATTGCGGTGGAGCCGAAACCGGGTGCCTGCGCACATACCTTGCCGGAAAAGGCAACGACATCGTCAGATCGGCAAGTCGTCGCCGTTGGACTGCATTCGGCTTTTTAATCAGAATATTCACGATCGGCACCCCCGGGTTGATGCCGGCGCGAACGTCGTCGTTCCGAGTAGGCGTCAAAGTGGCCAAGGGACCGGCACTGACAGCGCAGACAATACACCGTCGACAAATGAAACCGGACGTGTGGCAGCACCAGAATGAGCATTTTCACCCGACGAAACATATCGATTGGATGTTTGGCCGGAAGCACAGCCGCAATCCTGGGCGCGACGCTACTTCTGCCGACGCAGCAAGTTCAGGCGCAGGATTTGACCGCTAACGAGGCGCTGATGGCGACGCCCGGCCGCCTGTCAGAATCCGACATCAAGGATGCCTTGGGAAAGGCAAGCCTCGTACGCAACCGAACTGGACCGCGCCTATCGCGCCAACCGCAACAAATGTGACGGGCTGATGACGCGAAATAGCTCTCAGGCGGCGCAGCTTGGCTTGCAGGGAACGCCTGCGTTCATCATTGGGAAAGCGATCTATCCGGGTGCTATGGACCGCACCGCCCTGCTGGAAGCTATCGCGCAAAGCCGTGGTAGGCAATTTTCCATGCAGATCAGCACAGTAGAAGCCGATGGTAAGCCGGCGGTCGTTCGTCGCCCTCCGGGCTCGGGCGGCCATGCCACCTAAGCGCGACTGCCCGCTGAAACTCAGCTTTTACGACCGTATCTGCACCGAACCATCGTCCAGAAGCTGACACCACTTCAGCACAGCTGCAGATAATGAACAGAAAGGAAAGAACGTGAACACATCCGTAACGCGCCGAGGTGCTTTGATATCCGGCCTTGCCATGGCTGGCGGCTCGGCAATGCCAGCAGTTGTCCGCGCGCATGATGCCGCCAGACGCAATGTATCCAGCTTCACGCCTCAGCACTGGCAGGGCCATTTCGATACGCTGGGCTGGCGACTGTTCTTGGTGACACCGGGTCGCGCGCGCTGCATTTTTGGAGCGGCGACGGATCAGACTATCGCGTCAATCCGACCTCAGTGCCGATCAGTGGAACTGACCAAGCGTGGCAACACCAAGATCATTCGAAAAAAAGTCGGTCCCGACTGGACGCCGATGGCCTTTATCAAGGAACGGTTTCCTTAATATCGTTACATGCTGCCGGGCCCGGACAATCCACTTGGTACGCATGCAATGTATCTGGATTGGCCTGCCTACATCATCCATGGAACCCACGACACTCGCAAGATTTGGCGAAAGTCGTCTGACGGATGGATCGGGCTTTACAATGCGGAAATCGCCGAAATTTTTCAGTTATACCCTGTCGGCACGCAGCTTCAATCGATCAGATTTAGAAGTCTACGAGGCAACTGCGTATTGCTTCTGTACGCAGGATATCACCAAGGCTGGACCTGATCCCATCGGCAATCTCAGAGAGCTGGCTATGCTGAAATCTGCGCAGAATCGTTTGATCGGGTAAGATGCACCTATTAGTTGTATCTGGGATTTCCATTGTGCAATTTATTTCAAAGAATTTTTCCGCGCTTGTTTGCCCCGTTCTTGCTACCCTGTTGGTCGGGATTAGCAGTTTATCGATCAGCGCTCAGACCGTATTTGTTGAGCAAGGCTCTGAATGGAATTCCTTTAACAGGAGCGCATTTTATACCCAAGATCAGGGGTCGCGGATCATGCCTCTGGCTTGGATGCGTGCATTGCTACTGGCTGACGGCACCGGGTTTCTGAACGACAGCTTGACGCGCTATGGCTATCTTGCGAACCCGAACAGCCCCACATCAGACGTGCCGGTTGGCTTTACCGTCGCCCAACACCAAGGGACGCCGTCGATAGGGATGACCTGCGCGGCATGCCACACACGCCAGATCGACGTGAACAACACCCCCTTTCGGATCGATGGCGGTCCAGGAATTGTGGACTTTCAGTCTTTCCTTGCCGACCTTGAAACAGCAATGGCGCTGGTATTGTCTGAAGATGCAAACTTTGACGTCTTTGCGGAAAAGGTAATCGGAACTGCGGCCAGCGACGAAGATAAAGCGCAACTCAAACTGGCAGTCGAGTTGTGGCATCTACGTTTCAATACTTTGACAAGTCGCGCGTTGCCCGACCCTGCTTGGGGTCCGGGGCGACTTGACGCGGTATCCATGATTTTCAATCGTTTGGCTGGGCTTGATATCGGGCCTCCGCCCACGTACCTCATTCCCGAAAATATCTATCCGGCAGATGCACCAACCCGATATCCATTTCTTTGGAACGCCGCACGGCAGGACAAAACACAATGGCCTGGCTTTGCAGATAATGGAAATGACCTTCTGGATCTCGCTCGGAACCTTGGTGAGGTCTATGGGGTATTTGGCGTCCTACACCCAACAAAAACAACCGGCCTCTCCATTCTCAATCGTGACTACCTAGGAGCCAACTCCGCGAACTTCGAAGGCTTGTCACATCTAGAGGAACTCATCTGGAAGATTGGACCCCCTGTATGGCCGTGGGAAATCAACGACACGCTTGCAGCAGCAGGTGAGGAGATTTTCAATCGAGCGCCCGGTGATGGTGGATGTGTCAGTTGTCATGGACAGCGACCCGGCGCAAACAGATGGACTATACGCGGCACGTGGGAAACCCCAATTCAAGATGTCGGCACAGACAACCGTGAATGCAAGATTCTCGAACGCACCGTAAAAACAGGGGTAATGGAAGGTGCCAAGATTCCGTTCCTGACCGATCCACTAAAACCAGTCGATACTTCATTCAATCTATTGTCGACAGCTGTTATCGGATCAATTTTTCAGCGGGTTACTAGTTTTGGATCAGTAGACAGCGCTGCCATGTCGGCCAATGAATTACCCCCCGAGTTAAGCCAGTTGAAAGGTGCGCTAAGAGAGATTGAGCCACCTCCTCCCGGACTAACCACGTCAGCAAATAGATCAGGCTGTGCTTATGAAGCACGGGTCCTGCAGGGTATTTGGGCCGCAGCCCCCTATTTGCACAATGGGTCAGTACCGACACTCGAGGCGCTACTGCTACCCGCGTCGGAGCGCCCGGCATCGTTCAAGATGGGACCGAACTACGACATTGAAACTGTTGGATTATCCACAGAACAAAGTCAGTTCGGCTACGTGCTTGAGACAACTGACTGTGCAGATGTCAGTTCAGGAAATAGCCGTTGCGGTCACGAGTATGGAAGCAGCCTAAGTGTCGGCGACCGAGAAGCCCTTTTAGAGTACCTGAAATCTCTTTGACAGGCCGGATATGCAAGCCATTTTTGTCGTTAACAATTTTATTTTGAAAAGGAAAATTTTAGGAGAAAGCAATGTCCCGACGATATCTAATTGCTGCGACCTTGTTCGGCAGTTTGGTTGGTGCCGACTTGCACGCTCAGGATACCTTGAACCGAGGAAGCCTGTATTCGACTCCTGATGTAACCCAACAAGCAATCCAGGCACTGCCCGCAAAGGACATGTCTCAATCCGATTACTTGATAGATCCCCAAAAGGGCGAAGATATCAAAGATCGAAACACCCTGCAATTCAGTGTCACCTCGGATCAGCTTCCGGCCGACGCGCTAACAAAATTTCAGTTCAGTGCCGACGGCACGACAGAGGTTCCGATAGCGGCACCCAATAGCGTGATTGTTCAATTTGAGCCCGGCACCACCGAAGCTGAAGTCAGTTCGTTTCTTGCCGAACGTCAGCTTGAGATTGTTCGCAAGTACCCATCAATTCTGTCGGTTCAGGTCGAAGGTGATCTCAGTAACTACTTCAAGCCTGAGCTTTCTGATAACAGTGCAAATGATGCTTTGCTTAGAGTTATGGTTGATATCGTTAACGACTTTCAATCTGACCCCCGCATCAAAAATGCTACCCCTGATTTATTTCTGCGCGATCAAGATAGTCATACAACAGAAATTACTATTACTAACCTAATGACCCCAAGCGATATTGTTTTATCCGATGCAGCCAACCCAACGGAAACGATCGACTGGGGAATCGCAGACATAGAGGCCGATCAGCTTTGGCCGCTTGCCAATTCACACGACGGCGTCCTGTTTGGGGTGATGGATGTGGGTTTTTCACGACATGAGGATTTAGTCTTTATAGGCTTGCCACCCAGAACCGATGTTGATGATCACGGCAACCATGTGGCCGCAATCGGTTGTGGTCGGCATGACAACGCGGTGGTGTTAAAGGGGTTCTGCCAAATTGCTTTGTGCGCGCCCGTTCAGGTGACATATTTTTTAATGCTGACGAAGGCGGTCAAGTCCTGGAGTTTTTCGTCCTCTTTAGCCAGGTATTAGCAACTCTGGAAAACTTTGTTTCTCAACAGGACGAAGTTCTCACTTTCAATATTAGCCTGGGATACAACTGGCGAGGCAACTTTGGGATAAATCCGGATCTACCCAACGCTGCCCAGTGGCGGACTTTGGTTGCCTCACAAGGTGCAATCCTTGTTCCGTTGCTTGAGTTAGCAGACAGGAATGGCAGGGTTATTTTCTCGGCAGCGGGCAACGATAGTACGGGACTCGCAACTCCGATCGGGGCCAGATTTGCCAGCCCATTCAATTGGGCCGCATTAGAAGCGCGCGAACAAGACATTGCGAAAAGTGGTGTTATCGTTGAGGCTCATGATTCAGATGGAAACCGCGCACCCTTCTCGAATACAGGGGGGCATATTTCATGCCCAGGCGTTAACATTTTTAGCGCTGTAGCATTCGACACCACTGGTGAAATCTCGCGAAACGCCTATGGCAGTATGAGCGGAACCTCAATGGCGTCGCCATACTGTTCTTCTGGGCTTCTCTTGTTCAGATTGGTGAGGCCCGGTTACACTGGGACCGAAGCTTTGGAATGTATGCTTCAATCATCGGATATGTCTAACTCCGGCGCGCCGATGCTGAAACTGCAGCAGGCCATCACAACCTGCCCGCCAAAAACATAGTTTATTCGATCACTCGATCTGACAGGTAAAAGGTGAGCATGGCTGAGTTTTTGCGCCAGCATCCTCGGTTGGATTTAGGAATTCACGCACATACCTCCTCCGCTCCCATAACCGACCCTTGCACAACGCAGTCTCCTGCCTTGCACATGGGTCGGTTTGGCGCTTATCGGACCAATCGTCTGGAGATCAGTCGCCCCGGACACCTTTTTCCACCCGATCACCGAGCGTTTTATCGACGTTGCGCCAGTACTCGAATGCGCGTTGCAGGACCTGCTCTGACACGCCGCCCTTGAGGTGACCAACGATATTGTTGACCAACCGATCGCGTGCGGCATCGTCCATCACGTCGCGCACCAGCGTCCCGGCCTGACCCCAATCATCGTCATCCTCGCGCAAAGTATACGCCTGACGCACCATGTCGCCATCTGCGTACCATTGCCCTGCATCATCGGTCAGCGACGGATCGGCGGTGGGACCGCCGTAGGAATTGGGCGCATAGACCGGATCAGACACGTTATCGACCCGCATCGCGCCATCCTTGCTGTAGCTGTGGACCGGAGCTATGGGCCGGTTGACCGGGATCTGCTTGTAGTTCGCACCCAGACGGGCGCGATGGGCATCGGAATAGGAAAACCCACGCCCCAGCAGCATCTTGTCAGGGCTCAGACCAATGCCGCGCACCAGATTGTTCGGCTCAAAGGCAGCCTGCTCGATCTCGGTGTGGAAATCGGTCGGGTTGCGGTCAAGTGTCAGTTTACCGACTTCGATCAGCGGGTAATCCCCATGCGGCCAAACCTTGGTCAGGTCGAACGGGTTGAAACGATAGGTCCTTGCCTCTTCGAACGGCATGATCTGCATGTGCAGAGTCCAGCTTGGGAAATCGCCGTTCTTGATCGAATTGAACAGATCGCGGCGATGATAATCGCCATCTTCGCCAGCGATCCTATCCGCCTCGGCCTGTGTCAGGAATTCAATGCCCTGATCGGTCTTGAAGTGGTATTTGACCCAGAATTTCTCACCATCCGCATTGACCCACATATAGGTATGGCTGGAAAAGCCGTCCATGTGACGCCAAGTCTTGGGGATACCGCGATCCCCCATTAGCCAGGTGACCTGATGCGCAGATTCCGGTGACAGCGACCAGAAATCCCACTGCATGTCGTGATCGCGCAGACCGCTATCGGCGCGACGTTTCTGCGAACGGATGAAGTGCTGGAACTTCATCGGGTCGCGCAGAAAAAAGATCGGAGTGTTGTTCCCGACCATATCGTAATTGCCTTCGCTGGTGTAGAATTTCAGCGAAAAGCCGCGCGGATCGCGCCATGTGTCGGGGCTGCCGCTTTCGCCCGCCACGGTTGAAAACCGGATCAGGGTGTCGGTCTTGGTGCCGGGTTGAAACAGATCAGCGCGGGTATATTTGCTGACGTCCTGCGTCACCTCGAAACGACCGAACGCGCCCGCGCCCTTAGCATGTGGCTGGCGCTCGGGGATGCGTTCGCGGTTAAATTGGGCCATCTGCTCGATCAGGTAATGATCGTTCAACACGATGGGTCCGTCTGCACCGATGGTAAGCGAATGTTCGTCGCTGGCGACGGGGGCACCCCCGTCGGTCGTGGTGAATTTTCCCTTGTCTTTCGTCATGATCTATTCTCCTTCGTATTGCGTGCGCGGTTAGCCCCCGCGTCAGGATTGATGGGTTCGTGCTTGCAAGCATCACACAGGCCCCAGAACATCACTTCAGCCTCGTCGATATCGAAACCGTGATCGCGGTCCGGCGTCAAGCATGGGCGCAGTTTAGCGTTGCAATCGGTGTCTTCGATCCGCCCACAGTTGCGGCAGATGAGGTGATGGTGATTGTCGCCAATGCGCCGCTCAAACCGGGCCGGATGGCCGTCGGGTCTGATCTGCCGCACTAGACCGGCATCCGAGCATATGCTGAGGACGCCGTAAACGGCCTGCTTTGAGATTGAGCCAAGCCGCTCTCGCACCCCCGCGCAGGTTTCATCTACCGTCGCGTGCGGATGTTCGCCCAGCCATTCCAGCACCGCACAACGTGCGGCGGTAACCCGCAACCCGTTGTCGCGTAATACTTTCGTGATCTGAGATGTGTCCCGCTCAATCATACGTTGAGCTTAACCGTAATATTGAATGATTCAAGGAAATGAATTTGTCACCTAAATCGTCGGCGATCTATTTGACCTTCTCAACCTCGCGCCGAACCCACTCGTATTGGCCCAGACTGGTGGCTCTGCAATAGGCGCGTTCGCGCCCAGTGGCCGCTGAGCGGTGGGCCGGCCCGTTGAAGGCCTGTGTGGCAATGCCCATATAAGAGTCATGATGATGTTCAGCTTTCATAGGAGGTTCCCGCTTGTCGCGGGAAAGCCACTGAACCGCCAGTAACCCCAGGCGGTTGGGGCGGTTTCATCTGTCCACGCTCTGGGGTTCTCCTGATCTATCACCAATAAACTGACATAGACCGAGGCGCCGGCGCCGACGGGGCGCGAAATGCGAACGTCCGCATCCGTCCGCCCGACTAAAACAGGCACGACTGTCTTGGCGTCAGTAGTCTCGAAACTGGAGGATTGCATGTCTATCTATCTTACAAAACAAATGATCGACCCGGCTATGAGCCGAAGCCAGTCGAATGACGATACCGGCCTTTTCCCCCGCTGGATTCTTGCGATCACGCAGCAATGGCGACGCCGCAAGATGATCACCGCCCTGCAAGAGCTGGACGACAGGATGCTCGCCGATATCGGACTTCACCGAAGCGACATACCCCGCGTAGCCACAGCGCTCAGCGCTCGCGAGCATCGGATGGCCACGACGGCACAGGCCCCGCGTGCTGAGAACGTGAACTACAACGCTTATCTCGAGGCCGCCTAACCAAAGCCGATGTCAGTGCACTGCGTCGCGGATTTCCAACCGCGCGGCATCATCCTTGCCAGCGTTGTCGGGCGGCACTGAATAGTCTGGGTGCCTGTGTGTCTGCATGGGTAACCCGTGCCAACGACAAGCATCTGCTTTGCTACCGAGAAACTTAGCCCTTTTTCAATATTGGAGACACCATGACGACCACCTTGAAACAGAACCCAACAACCAAAGATGCAAACCCCGGCACTCGCAATTTGACACCGGTGGCGGAGGCTCTGGCCGATATTCTGAACGACACCTACCGGCTCGTCGTCAAGAGCCACACCTACCACTGGAACGTGACCGGCCCGCTGTTCTTTGCGATCCATAACCTGACAGAAGAGCAATACACCGACATGTTCGCCGCCGTGGACGTGATCGCCGAACGCATCAGAGCCTTGGGCAAGCCAGCATCCGTGAGTATCGCGGATCTGAGTAAAAGCTCGAGTGGATCGCTTGCCGCGGTTGAGATGGTAAAGGATCTTCTGTCGGACCACGAAAGTCTGGTGCGTCGTTTTCACGCGCTCGTCGAAATCGCGGAATCTGAAAAAGACCCGGTGACAGCCGACCTTGCGACCGAACGCTCTGCGTTTCATGAAAAAGCGGCCTGGATGCTTCGATCGATAGCCGCGTAAGGCAGCGCTTTGGTCAAGACAAACTGATCAGCCCCGGCTTGGCCGGGGCTTTTTATTGAGCAGGCCGTTATGCCGCAAAGGGCTGAATCACAAAGCGAACACCAGCGAGAGATAGGCCAAGGCCATGTTTTCGAAAAATGCGGTGCCAGCCCCCGAAGAGTGACCGCCAAAAACCAGCAGCGCCGCGCAGGCCTGGTCTGAACGGGGACGCGGTCGATGTCGTCTGGAAATTCTCTGCTATTCCCGCGCGCATAGCGTCGATTGCAGCAGTATGGTTGCGGTAGCTTCCTTTCCATTAATCCCAACGTGCAATCGCAAGCTGCCGCTCACGGTCAGACACGCTTCGGGATCAACGCTTTGGCAAAGATTTGACGTAACGCTGCGCATATTACTCGGGTTGCGCATCGACAAAATCTGAATTTGAAGGCAGGGTCGCTGGATCGTGGCGCGGGCCGCCCCTTCAAGGACAAACATCAGAGCAATGGCAACGGCGCTGAACATACGCGAGATACTCGTCTCGGTTAAAACCCTATTGGGCGGCACCGCAGCCTTCATGATCGGAAACAGCCTGCTTGGCGTTGTCCTGCCGCTTCGCATGGAGGCGGCGGGATATCCGGTGGCCCTGACCGGGGCCATCATGGCCGCCTACTACCTTGGCTTGGCGCTCGGTGGTCTGCGTGGCAAACACGTGATCTTTCGGATTGGACATATCCGTGCCTTCGCTGTTTTCGCGGCGCTGACGGCTGCAACCACGCTGGCCTATGCCGCCTTCTTCCATCCGGCTGCATGGCTGATACTGCGAATTGTCAACGGATTCTGCATCGCCGGTTTGACTGCCACAATCGAAAGCTGGCTGAACACCCGAAGCAGTAACAAGACGCGCGGGCGGGTCCTCAGTTTTTACATGTTGACCCATTTTCTTGCAATCGCGGCGGGTCAGACCCTGATCAACCTCGCCGACGTCGAAGCACCCGATCTCTTCATGCTGGCTGCATCGCTGATCGGGCTTTCGCTGATCCCCGTCGCAATGACCAGCTTGGGCGAACCCAATCTCAGCGACAGCCGCGTGTTGAACGTCAGGGATCTTTACGCGGCGTCGAAGGTTGGCGTGGTCGGTGCGGCTGTAGCGGGTTTGATGGTTGGCTCCTTTTACGCTTTGGGTGTCGTTTTTGCGCGCAGGATCGGGCTGAGCGTGTCCGAATCCGCGATGTTCATGAGCGTCGTGGTGCTTGGCGGTCTGGCCGCCCAAATCCCCATGGGCGTGCTGGCGGATCGCTATGACCGGCGCATCGTCATGTCGGGCGCTCTGATTGCGGTCGGCACTGCATGGGGGACGTTGGCAGGCTTCGTTGCATCCGGATTGCCGCTTGTTGCCTTGTTGATCGTGGCGCTGGCGTTCGGTGGGGCAATGAGCAGCGTTTATCCGCTCTGCGTTGCCCAGACCTTCGACCGTCTGGAGCGCCGATACTATATCGCGGCGGCGGGACGTTTGCTGATGGTCTATTCCATCGGTGCGACGATCGGTCCACTGCTAGCTGCGGCCCTCATGGCGATTTATGGGCCATCCAGCTTCTTCCTGTTCGAATCCACTGTTGCGATACTCTATGCCGTGTTCGTTCTTGTCCAAGTCTCGCGGCAGCCTTGTGTGCCTGCGGGGCAGCGGGAAAAATACGTGCCACTGCCTGACGTGACGCCGATCGCAATGGCTCTCGATCCACGCACGGAACCGGAGCATGTGGAGCCGGAGAACTCGTCAGTTTGATCGGTATTTATCTCGGTGTTTTCATCACATCGAAAGCCTGCGCTTTTACCGAGCGGTGGCAAGACCGGAGGATGGCGCCGTTCTGCGCTGAAGATTGAACTGGGAAAACCGCGCGTCGCCCGCGCCATTTACCGGGATTGACTAAGGCAGGTCGGTCGTCGGGACAGACCCCAATTTACGTCCTACGGCGTCAAACGATTTGAGAACTTCGTGAACTTCACGGCCCAAATCCGTCAGTCCGTATGTAACTTTCGGAGGTATCGTCGCCTCTTGCTCGCGCCAGATCAGGCCATCGTCTGCCAGCTCGCGTAACCGGCTCGTCAACACCTTGGGGGAAATGGGAACTAGGCGGCGCTGGATGACGTTGAACCGTGCAGGACCGTTCTGCCCCAACAGGTAGACGATATGCGTCTTCCAGCGTCCCGCGATCACCCGCAGGATCGGATCTGCGGGGCATATTTCGGTGGTTGTTTCACGTTTCAATGCCATCTCCATACGTGATGGGCGGAATTGGTAAGTCGCTTACCAAAAGGTAACGACTTACCAATCGAGAATGAAGGGCTATATTAGCCGCAACTAAAAAATAAGATAAGGAGTGTCCAATATGAGCTATTCCCCATGCCCTGATCCAATCCTCGGCGACGTAGACGGCGTAAACGCCATTGAAACCCTGATCGTGCCGCGTGCTGTCGATCTGGGCGAAATGGAGGTCCGGCGCGCCCTGCCCTCGACCAAGCGTCAGATGGTCGGGCCGTTCATCTTTTTCGACCAGATGGGACCGGCCGAGTTTTTGACGGATCAGGGCATCGACGTGCGTCCGCACCCGCATATCAACCTCGCCACGCTGACCTATCTGTTCGAGGGCGAAATCCTGCACCGGGATTCACTGGGAACCGAGCAAACCATCCGTCCGGGTGCGGTTAATTGGATGAAGGCCGGCCAAGGCATCGTGCATTCCGAGCGCACCTCTGAGGACAAAAAGAAAAACGGCCAGCGGCTCTTTGGCTTGCAAACATGGATGGCACTGCCGGAAGCGCAGGAAGAATCCTCGCCTGAGTTCATTCACTACGGATCTGACGATCTGCCAATGTTCGATAGCGACGGGATCAAGGCGCGCATCATCGCCGGGGAAGCGTTCGGCAAGAAATCCGCGCTCAAGACAGCCTCGGAAACCCTTTATGGCGATGTCGAATTGCAGGCAGGTTGCAGTATGCCGATCGACGCCACCTATGAGGAACGCGCACTTTATACAATTTCGGGCGAGATTGAAATTGCAGGAGATCGCTTTGAAAAGGGCCAGCTTCTGGTTTTGCGCCCCGGCGATGCAATCACTGTGCGTGCCAATTCGACCGCACGCTTCATGCTATTTGGCGGCGCGCCGATGGAGGGACCACGCTATATCTGGTGGAACTTCGTATCCTCGCGCCCCGAACGCATCGAGGCCGCGAAAGAGGAATGGGCCAAGGGCCGGTTCGACACCGTGCCCGGAGATGAGGCGGATTTCATCCCCCTGCCCGAAGATATCGGCAAACCGCGCCGCGCCACCGGCGGCGTGGCCTATCCCTGACCCAACCGATAGATCACTCTCACAAGAAAGGATGTTTTCGTGACCCAAACGATCTCCGGCCTTCACCATGTCACCGCGATCTCGGGCCCGCCGCAGGGAAACGTTGATTTCTACGTCGGCACCCTGCTGCAAAGGCTAGTCAAAAAGACCGTCAATTTCGACGCGCCCGACACCTATCACCTCTACTATGGCAACAGCCAAGCCCAGCCTGGCACCATCCTGACCTTCTTTCCGTTTGTGGATGCGGGACCGGGTCGCGCCGGTCCCGGTATGGCCAGCGCGGTCGCTTATGCCGTGCCCAAGGGTGGGTTGAACGCATGGATGATGGCACTTGCGGAGGCTGCGGTTGATTTCGACGGCCCGTTTGAGCGGTTCGGGGAGCAGATGATCGCCCTAAGTGATCCCGACGGCTTGCGGGTCGAGCTGATCGAGACGGATCGCGGCACCGCAGACATTGCTGTCGCGGAGGATTCGCCAGCCGACGGCGGGTTTCATTCCGTCACCCTCTGGCTGGCCAATCCGGACCGCACCGCCCGCCTGCTGACCGATGTGTTTGGCTACAGCAGTGCGGATGAGGCATCGGATGGTGGGGGGGAACGCTATCGCTTTCTGGCAGATGGTAAGGGGCGCGGCTCGGCAATTGATCTGCTCACATCGGATGCGCCATCCATCGGGCGGCAAGGCGCGGGATCAATCCACCACGTCGCGTTCCGCGCGGAAAATGACGATGTGCAGAAGGGGTGGATCGAGACCTTGCGCGGGCAAGGCTTTGACGTGACACCGCAGATCGACCGGCAGTATTTCAACGCCATCTACTTTCGCGAACCCGGCGGCGTGCTTTTCGAGATCGCGACCGATCCGCCCGGCTTTGCCATAGACGAGCCGATGGAAACGCTGGGGCAGGAACTGAAGCTGCCTGCGCAACACGAGCGTATGCGGGATCAGATCGAACGTGTCCTGCCGCCCATCACCATTCCACAAAGGTCTATGAGATGAGCAATGATCCACACGGCCAAGGGCGTGTCCTGTCGGGAGGCGCCCCATTAACACGCGCGCGGTTGGCCATGATCATCTTGCACGGACGCGGCGGCGCGCCGGAGGATATGGTGCGTCTGGGGGACCACCTAGGGCTGCCGGATATCGCCGTTCGCGCCCCCGAGGCGGCAGGAAATTCATGGTGGCCCGACAGTTTCTTGGCCCCCCTTGCCAGCAATGAGCCGGGACTGTCGTCAGCCTTGGGCGTGATCGGCAAAATCTCGGACGAGTTGGCCGAAGAGGGGTTTGGGCCGGAGCGAACAGTCGTTCTCGGATTCAGCCAAGGCGCGTGCCTAGCGCTTGAATATGCTGCGCGCGCCGGGACACCCTTCGCCTGCGTGGCGGGCCTTTCAGGCGGTCTGGTCGGGACAGAGGACGGCGGCGGTCAACCTCAAGCGGCGCTTTACAACCAGATCGACAAGAAGTTCGACTATGATGGCAGATTGGATGGCACGCCCGTTCTTCTGGGATGTCACGAACGCGATCCCCATATCCCGCTTGCCCGCGTTAAAACGTCCGAAAAAGTATTCAACGATCTGGGCGCAATTGTGACTACGCAGATTTATCCCGGCGCGGGTCATGGTATAGTCGAAGATGAAATCAGCGCATTGCGAACAATCCTCAACACATGAGGATGATCGCTCAGCAGGCTCTGGGGATGAGGATTTGACCGACGATACGCCGACGCCCACCGGACAGCGGGATCAACTTCCATCCAGTCCAGATTGTGTTCCAGCGTAGGATGGCCGAACGTCGACGTCGGAGGCATCTTGATCCAGCAAGTCTGCGAGGCTAAATCGCGGAAAGTCTGCCCCAGATGGGGAACACTTCCCTTAGCACCTCGTTATGTACAAGAGACCTGCGAGAGCAGGTTACACAGCATTCCAAATCAGGAGATCATATAATGCGTATCAGTCTTTTGGCGCTCGCCCTATTTGCAACTGCGGGGGCAGCAGCCGCAGAAGCCAATCTGTCCATTCCCCTCAAGAGCGGCACAATGGATAGCGTCGAGTCGGCAACCTATACCTGCGGTGATGGAGAGCCATTCTCTGTCCAATATGTGAACGCGGGCGCAAACGCGCTGGCGATCTTTCCGATCGACGGGGAGGACCGGATTTTCGTAAACGTGGTGTCAGCTTCGGGCGCGAAATATGCTTCGGGCGCGCATGTGTGGTGGACCAAGAGCAACACCGCGACACTGGAAAATGAGATGGAGGAAGGAAGCATTCAGGAGTGCCAGTCGCAGGATACCCCTCCGTCAGAATGACGAAGCGCTGTTCGAATGGTTAGGGAGACTTGATGTCCGATCATGGGCTTCTCGCTTTGGAAAAAATGACTGAGCCGGGGTATAAGCAGAGCTTTGCAAGACCCCGGAAACAGTCATTTATTCCGCATCTCAAAAGGCATTCAGTTCCCCAACAGTAGCTGGCCGCAAAACGTTGGCAGAACCTCACTTGGTTTTGCCAATTTTTTTGTTTAGGGTCCTGGAAGCAGGCAGTAGCTGCGTAGCAGTCGCTCAAGAATGAGAGCTTCCAGCCTGCGCTCGCTGCGGAGGTCGCGAATTTCCGCTTTGCGAGACGCCCATTTTGCCCTGCTAGAAATCCTCTCTTACCAAATTGCTCTAAACTGGCCCATAAGCGCTGACGTCAGACACACGCGCTTAGCGTCAAAGCGGTGATCGCGAGGTCAGTGCTGAAGATACCTTCAGCCGGCAGAGGACAATTGCCGGGCAGCACAACTTAGGAACACACGTCCCACCCGATCGCGAAGTGGGCGATAATCGTCACCACCATAGGCATTGCGATCAACGGTATCGCAATGCCCATCCGTGTGCCGTTATCCTTAGTCGTGCCTATGCGCATGCCCGTGATCATGAGCGTGATCGTGACCGCCCTCGTCGTGCGCATGGTGATGCGGTGCCATCGGGCCGGGATCAATCGGAATGTGCCCGCCAGCGGCATAGGTCTTGTGCATCGCCCGCACCCAATCACACAGCTTTTCCACCGTTTCGGGGCGCTTGCGCGACAACGGCAGAACGGGGCCACCATTGCGGGCTTTTTCGGCATCGGCGACCATTTGAACCACATCCACATCCACGTGCTCGCCCAAGTCGATCTTGTTGATCACCAAGAGATCGGCACCGCTGATGCCAGGCCCGCCCTTGCGCGCCACATCGCCACCTCCGGCCACGTCCAGCACAAAGAGCTGCGCATCAACCAGCGCCGGCGAGAAGGTCGCGGTCAGATTGTCGCCGCCGCTTTCCACCAGCACGATGTCAAGCGGCGCGAAGTCGCGCTCCATGTCCTCGACGGCCATCAGGTTCATCGTCACGTCGTCGCGGATCGCCGTGTGCGGACACGCGCCCGTCTCGACGGCGCGAATGCGCTCTTCGGGCAGCACGCCTTCGGATTTCAGAAAACGCGCGTCCTCGTCCGTGTAGATATCGTTCGTGATGACGCCGATGGCGAACTCATCGCGCAGATGTCGGCAAATCGCGGCAATCACCGAGCTTTTGCCCGTGCCAACAGGGCCAGCGATACCGAGCCGCAAGGCGCGGGTTTCTTCTGTCTTCTTTTCGTCGGTCATTTCTCGTTATCCTTCATATCAGATCGCCCATGGCGGGCCGAGTTCATTCAATCCTTGCGTCAGCAGTCGGCGCAACTCGAGGCTATCAGACGCCACCGCACCGATGGCGACACCGGGTCCGGCCAAGGGCGTCAGCACTGCGTCTTGATGGTATGGCAGAGCTGGCGGGGGCGCCTCCTCCCAGTCCGGCTCTACCGCGATAATCGATCCGACCGCGCGGCCATGGCCCAGAACTGCGGCGCCGTTCCAGCCATCCGCGGACGGCCCAAAACTTAGCTGTTGATCATAAAGTGCCGCACCTGCGCGGGTAATGCGCAAGCGACTGGTGAAGTCGCCGGGTGTTTCACCGTGGCGGCCCAGGATCATCTCTTCACGCAGGATCATTCGTGCGCCCTCGGCAAGTGCTATCCGCACATCGTGGCGATGGTTACAGCGCCGCGCCGCAATGATCGGCTCGGCCCACCAGACGAATGTCGCGCCTTCTTCGACGGTTACATCAATCGACATATGCGACCTGTCACCCCCGGCACCGGGCAGGACCAGCATTGCCGAAACCTCCAACAGGACAAGGGTGCTGCCTGCCCCGACATGCACATCAAGGGCATAGCTGTCGCCGCCCAGCGGCCCGGCGGTCCCCGCGGCCAAAGCTACTCGCGCGACGCCGTGGCGCCTTTGGGTCAGCGGTTCGGGGCCTTTCGGATTGCTCTTGCGCAACACGAGCGGACCGTCAGAACGCAAGGTTTCCACGCGGCTGTCGCGACCATTGGCGGCGAGCCCACTCGAAAGGGCTGCGCGCGCGAACATTGCACCTGTCGACCTCGTCGGCATTTTAAGAAGCGAAGAGTCGGACATCGGTTCTCCTGTGATGCTCTGCTGCGATGTCGGCAAGGGGCGATCCGGGGGCAGGCAAATCAGCCGGCAGGTCGTTTGCCACCTCCGCCGCCCTACCAGCCAGCCGATCCAGCCGATCTGTGGCGCGGGCCAGTATGGCATGGACCTGAAAAGGGTCGACGCGCATGATCTTGGCGGCGGCGGCCGCAGCTCCGGCATTGGTTTCGTGCAGAATGGCCACCGCCGCGTCGCGTGGACCGAGGCCGAGAACCGCCGCCGATACGCCCATCACAACAGGCTGATGCGGCGCGACCCCGAGTTCGGCGAAATACGAGTGCGGATGTATGCTGCTCATTGCGCGGCGCAGCTGCCGCCCCAGATCACGCGAGACCTTGCGCAGCTCCGGCGATGGGATGCGTGCATCAAGCTCCGCCTCCAACTCGGGCAACTCGGACAAGTCGCCGCGTTGCGCGCGCGCGCAAGCTGCCGCTGCAAACGCGGCGGCGATCAGTCCGGCAGTCTCGGCGCGCCCGATCAGAAAACTTTCCAGATCGGCCATATTTGTGACGCGGCCTGCGGTAACAGCCGGTTCCAAGCCGCCCGAATGGGCATAACCACCTGCTGGCAGGCGTCCGTCCGCAAGCAGCAAAAGCGCCGCCTGCCCTCCCGATCCAAGATGTTCCATTCAGAACAGGAAGTATCTTTGCGCCATCGGGACATCATCCGCAGGCTCGTGGTCGGCAAGTTCGCCATCAATCCGCACTGAATAGGTGTCCGGATCAACCTCAATCTTTGGCAATGCGGTGTTTTCCGGCATGTCCTCTTTGCCTCGTCCGCGCGTGCTTTCGATCGCGACGAAGCGGCGGTTTGTATTGATCCGATCCGCCAACCCGTCATCAATCGCAGCCTGTGAGACAAAGGCGACGCTGGTCGCCCCCGCCGCCGGGGAATGGACGTTGAAGCCGGTCCGCTCCATCACCGGCTGCGGCGTCGGGATCGAGGCATTTGGATCGCCCAACGCCGCAGTCGCCACCATGCCGCCCGTGAAAACCGTATGCGGTCGGACACCGAACAGGGCCGGTTGCCACATCACGATATCGGCTTTCTTGCCGACCTCGATGGACCCGATCTCGCGTTCCATCCCGTGCGCAACAGCAGGACAGATCGTGTATTTCGCCACATAACGCCGCGCACGGTGGTTGTCGGCGCGATCGTCACCCGGAGCCGAGCCGCGCAGCTTTTTCATCTGATGCGCAGTCTGCCATGTTCGCATCACCGTCTCGCCGATCCGTCCCATCGCCTGCGCATCCGACGACATGATCGAAATCGCCCCCAAATCCTGAAGGATATCTTCGGCGGCGATGGTCCCCGCGCGAACACGGCTTTCGGCAAAGGCCAGATCGTTTGGGACCTGCGGATTCAGGTGGTGCGCCACCATCACCATATCCAGATGCTCGGCCACCGTGTTGCGGGTGAAGGGCCGCGTCGGGTTGGTCGAGGCGGGCAGCACGTTACGCTCACCAGCTATTCTGATGATGTCGGGGGCGTGCCCGCCGCCCGCGCCCTCAGTGTGAAAGGCGTGGAATGTGCGGCCATCGACGGCCTTGAGCAGATCCTCGACAAATCCGGCCTCGTTCAGGGTGTCCGAATGGATCGCCACCTGCACGCCGGATTCCTCAGCCACCGAAAGGCAGGCGTCGATCACTGCGGGTGTTGCGCCCCAGTCCTCATGCACCTTGAAACCGCCGACGCCACCGCGCAGTTGTTCCCACATCGCTTCTTTTGACATCGTGTTGCCACGCCCCAAAAACAGCACATTGACCGGCCAGGGATCGAAGCCTTCCAGCATACGCTCCATCCACCATGCGCCGGGCGTGGCAAGCGTCGCTTTCGACCCCTCCGTGGGGCCGGTGCCGCCGCCGGTGACCGTGGTCACGCCAGCGGCCAGCGCGACTTGCAGCATCTGCGGACCGACGAAATGCACGTGCGTGTCGACTGCGCCCGCCGTGGCGATCAGCCCGTTGCCCGCCATAATCTCGGTCGAGGGGCCGATGACCAGCGCAGGATCAATCCCGTCCATCGTGTCGGGATTGCCGGACTTGCCGATCCCGACGATGCGCCCGTCGCGGATGCCGATATCGGCCTTGATGATCCCCCAATGGTCCAAAATCACCGCACCGGTGATGACCAGATCGGGCGTCCCCTCCGCGCGGGTCGCAGAGGACTGCCCCATCGACTCGCGGATCGACTTGCCACCGCCAAAGACGGACTCGTCGCCACCGGCTGATCGGTCTTCCTCAACTTCGATAGTCAGACATGTATCGGCAAGGCGAATGCGGTCGCCCGTCGTTGGACCGTATGACGCAACGTATTCGCGACGATCAATCTTTTGCATTATCAAGCTCCCCTCCGCAAAGTCCACGCAATCCACGGACAATGCGCCGCCCCATGATGGGGACTAGATTCACCTCTGCAACTGCGCCGGGCTCAAACCGCTCTGCCCCGCCCGAGAGCACCGCAAGGCGCTTGCCCCACGCGGCATCCCGGTCAAAATCGAGCGCCGCGTTCACCTCGGCGAAATGGAAATGTGAGCCAATCTGGATCGGACGATCCGACGTGTTAGTCACACGAATAGTCGTGACCTCCAGCCCCTCGTTGATCACGATATCGCCCTCACCATAAAGGATTTCGCCGGGCACAAGCGGATCGCGCGCCTCATCGAGGGCAACCTCGGATTGACGCCGCGGTGCCTGGCGCGTGCCGCCACCGGGGCGGCGCGGTGTGCTGGGGGCGCTGACGCCGGATGATTTGGTCTGTTCCGGCGCGTCGGAACTGGTTTGGTCATACTCGCGGCCCGGATCATCAGACACGTGTTTGGCTCTCGCGGCATCCTTGTTGTCAGACACAAGCTGGGCGAAGGGATTGAGTTTCCTGGTCATCGTATCGGCTCCATCACTGTCACGAGCTTGGTTCCATCAGGAAAGGTCGCCTCGACCTGAATCTGGGCTATCATTTCGGGAACGCCCTCCATGACATCGTCCCGGCCAAGGACATTGCGCCCCGATTCCATGAGGTCGGTCACCGTCTCCCCGTCCCGGGCGCCTTCAAGAAGGTAAGAGGTCAGCAGCGCGGTCGCTTCTGGAAGATTGAGCTTCAGGCCCCGCTCCTTGCGTTCCAACGCAAGCTTGCCGGCCGTGTAGACCATAAGCCGCTCTTGCTCATACATGCTAAGTAACATGAATGCCCTCCCCACGTTCAAATTTTCCTACAATATTATTGTTTTGGCAGAACGCTGGCGTGATGTCACGACCTCGTTGCACAAAATCTGGTGATGGCAAAGTCGCGCCTTTCCCGGACGAATTTTGCGCACTGCCTTAGCCGCAGTTATGCCGCGCGCGGTGCGGCCATTTAGGGCGTCGATGCGGTCTTGGAGGCTGGCGATCTGTCGATTGTCCGTCGGCGGTGTTTTGGGTTCCAAAGGCAGCTGAACCAAGAGAGCATCTGGCCCATCAGGCTGATTGGAAGCCAGCCCCGGTACCGAACAGTTCGAGAATTGGGCCGATTTTTCCGACGAAGAACAGCGCGCACACGCACACGATTATGCACTCTTCGGTATCAGACCCAGACAATGCCCCTGCGGCCCCAATGCTCGCGGCTTGATCCCTTGGCTTGGCAAATTGAACTCGGTCAGCGCCTAGGCTAGACGGGCTCATAAATCTCGCCCACTGAAAGTCACAAGTTATGGTTTCGTCACAAACAGATGCGAACACACCCGCAGGGTCAGTATCCGACCCGACGGCGGATCCGGTTAGGTGGCGTATCCTTTTCGTGCTGCTGGTCACGATTTTCATGACGCTGATCGGTGTCAGCATCGTGAATGTGGCCTTGCCTTCGATCAGGCAGGGTCTTGGCGCGTCGGAATCCGATCTGCAATGGGTGCTGTCGGGCTATGCGCTGACCTTTGGCGTGGTTCTGGTGGCAGCCGGGCGGGCCGGAGACATCATGGGCCGTGGTGGGCTGTTCCTTGTTGGCGTGGGCATCTTTACCGTCGCCTCGGTCGCGGCGGGTCTGGCGCCTAACGCAGAATGGCTCAACACCGCGCGTTTCGTGCAGGGGGTCGGCTCAGGGCTGCTCAACCCGCAGGGTCTGGGGATGATCCAGCACTATTTTCGAGGTGACGCGCGCGGCCGCGCCTTTGGGTATTTTGGCACTGCTGTCGGCTTCTCGGTTGCCATCGGTCCGGTCCTCGGCGGCTTTCTGATTGAGCTTGGCGGGCCTGAGTTGGGCTGGCGGTTGACGTTTCTCGTGAATGTTCCGATCGGCGTCACTGCCATCATTTTGGGGCTGATGTGGTTTCCACGCCCCCTGATCGAACGCCTTCCTCGAACAGGCAGCGGCCTGCGCTCGCTTGATCCGGTGGGTGCTCTTCTCTTGGGGTTGGCTGTGCTTGCAATCCTGTTCCCCTTTGTCGAGGGAGGCGGTGGCGCCGTCGTCTGGCTGCTGTTGCCGCTCGGATTCTTACTGGTCTGGCTCTGGGTCAGATGGGAGCGGCGCTATGTTCGTCTGGGCCTGAGCCCGATGGTCGATCTCAAGATATTCTCGACCCGTAGCTACAGTAACGGCATCACGATCATGACGCTTTACTTCATGGGGGTAACCAGTGTCTGGGTATTGGTTGCGCTCTATGTGCAGGAAGGAGACGGGAAATCGGCGCTGCAATCCGGGGCCTTTGGAATTCCCGCCGCCTTGCTATCGGCCTATGCCGCCTATTGGGCCGGGAGCCGGGTCGCGCGGTTTGGCCGCAAGCTGGTCATCGGCGGCCTTCTTCTGGCACTGATCGGCCTCGGGCTAAGCATTGTCGTGGTCATCATGCACGAAGCGGGCCAGCTCAGCATCTGGTGGCTAATGGCGTCGCTTTCATTCGTCGGCTTGGCTCAGGGGGCGGTCATCAGCCCCAACCAAACGCTGACGCTCGCGGATGTGCCTTTGGATTATGCGGGCAGTTCGGGCGCCATCATGCAGACCGGTCAGCGGATCGGAACGGCTATCGGTATCGCGATCATCACGGCGGCGACGTTTTCCACGCTTGCGGTGTCGTCGTGGTCAACGGCGATGGTTGTCGGGTTCGCCCTGATTTCAGTTGTGGTCTTTCTGGCGCTTCTCGTTGCGCTCAAGGATCTTCGGGACCGCAGGTAGGTCAGGGCTGATCTGCGAAAGCCGGGTTGCTACATCGCTTTTGCAGTCAGGATTTCACAAATCTTTCACCAAACGCAGCGCGTCGTAGATCGCAGCATGTGTGTTTCGGGCAGAAACGGCATCGCCGATCCGAAAGAGTTGAAAGCTGCCATTATCATTCCGTTTGATCGCTTGGGGTGTGCCGCCGATCAATGCGTCTTGATCTACGGCGCCTTCATTTGAGCTGTGCGGTTTGAGATCAAAATACAGATCATCCAGAGGCAGGGTGCCGTAGTTTATCACGACCTGATCATACTCACGTCTGTCGGAATGGTCGCTGTAATCTGTCCCGATGGTCGCCGCCAATTTGTTGCCATCGCGCACTACGCCCAACAACCGGCGCGTCACCGTGAATGTCACGTCCTTGTCTTGCAACGCCCGCATGTAAGGCACCAAGTTCATCGCCATCACACCGGGTGCAAACGTGCGATCGGGGGTCATGATTTCAACTGTTGATCCGGCAGTTGCCGCGACTTCCGCGGCTTGCAACCCGGCGTGATCGCCACTTTCATCATAGATCAAGATATTCTGTGCGGGCTTCACATCGCCCGCAATGATGTCCCATGAGGTCACCACATGCGGCGCGTCACCACCGGATTCGAACAGTTCAGTGTTTGGCATCCCGCCGGTGGCGACGATCACCACGTCAGGGTTCAGGGTTGTGACATCCCCGGATTCAGCCCACGTATTAAAGTGAAACATCACATCGCGTGCGGCACATTGGGACATCCGCCAGTCAATGATCGAAATCATTTCGCGCCTGCGCGGGTTCTGTGCTGTCAGGCGGATCTGCCCGCCGGGGTCTGGCTGTGCCTCAAACACCACAACATCGTGGCCGCGTTCGGCAGCGACGCGAGCTGCTTCCAAGCCGGCAGGGCCTGCACCGACGATAACGATTTTGCGCTTCACTTCGGCAGGCTGGATGGTGTGCGGCATCGTCAGTTCGCGGCCCGTGGCGGCGTTGTGAATGCACAGGGCATCCCCGGCTTCATAGATGCGATCAAGGCAATAGGTGGCACCAACACAGGGGCGGATGTCGTCTTCGCGACCCTCCATGATCTTTTTGACTACATGAGGGTCTGCCATGTGCGCGCGTGTCATGCCGACCATATCCAGCAAACCAGCCTCGATGGCATGACGGGCGGTTGCAACATCGGGGATTTTCGCAGCATGAAATGTCGGCATACCTGTTAGCTTTTTGACCTGCCCGGCGAAATCAAGATGAGGCGCGCTGGCCATTCCCTGCACAGGGATCACGTCAGTCATCGCAGGGTCCGTGTGGATGCGTCCTCGAATGACGTTCAGGAAATCAAGCTGACCCGTGGCTGCCAGCCTCTTGGAAATCTCCAATCCGTCCTCGGCTGTGATGCCCCCTTTTTGGGCTTCATCTGCCGTGTAGCGGAACCCGACAATGAACCCGGCACCGACGCGTTTGCGGATCGCGCCCAGCACATCCAGCGGAAAGCGCATCCGGTTCTCTAACGTATCGGCCCCATATGGCCCGACCAGATCATTCGTCAGAGGTGACCAGAATTGATCCAGCAGATGGCCGTAAACCTGCAATTCGATCCCGTCCATGCCACCCGCTTTCATCCGCTCTGCGGCGTCCGCAAAGTCATTGATGATCCGGTCAATATCCCAATCTTCGATCAGCTTGGGGAACGCACGGTGTGCAGGTTCGCGGTGCTTGGACGAGGACACTGATGGCAGCCAGTCGCCCTTGTTCCAAGTCGTCCGGCGCCCAAGATGGGTTAGTTGGATCATCACGGCACAGCCGTGTTCATGGCACCCGTCTGTCAGGTTTTGAATCCACGGCACCACTTCGTCTTTGTAGGCGAGAATGTTGTTGAAAACAGGCGGGCTGTCCTTGGATACCGCAGCCGAGCCTGCCGTCATTGTCAGCGCAACACCCGCCTTGGCGCGCTCCTCATGATACGCACTATAACGCTCTTTGGGCATCCCGTCTTCAGGATAGGCCGGTTCATGGCTCGTGGTCATGATCCGGTTTTTCAACGTCAGGTGTTTCAATTGATAGGGTTGAAGCAGGGGGTCTTTGGTCATTTGAGGCATCTCACGATCAGAGTTTCCTTGGCATCGCCTGAGTCGCGCAGCGGCCTAGACACATGTGTTCTAAAGGAGCTTGACGCAAAATTGACATATGTGTCAAGAATCCCATAGTTGTCACATGAATGAATCTCTTCCCCGTCCGCGCGCCTCAAAAGCCTTGTGGCTTGACGCCGCATACGAGTTGTTGATTTCTGAGGGGATCGACGCGGTCAAAGTTATGTCGCTGGCAAAGCGGCTGAACCTGACGCGCACTGGATTTTATTGGCATTTCAAAGATATTTCTGAGTTGCATGCTGCAATGATTGACCGGTGGAAGACCCAGAATACCGGAAATCTTGTCGCGCGGTGCAGACAGGACGCCTCGGGGCTTTGCGAAGCTCTCTTTAATCTGATGGACTGTTGGCTTGATCCAATGCTTTTTGATGCGCCGCTTGATCTGGCTATTCGCAATTGGGCCCGCGTCAATCCTGACCTCCAAGTACAACTAAGCGAGGCAGACAACCTGCGTATAAAAGCTGTGACTGACATATTTACACGCTACGGCAGTTCAAAGGAACATGCCGATGTGCGCGGGCTCACGGTCATTTACACCCAGATCGGATACATTTCGATGCAGATCAAAGAAACAAGAGCGGACCGGCTTGCCCGCGTTCAACACTACGTCGAACTTTTCGCCGGTATCCCCCCGACAGAGGAAGAGGTCGCGCAATTTCTAAACCGACACCGGTTAACTGGTAGTGGACCACATCGGGAAATGAGTGCGGTTTAATCTTGTTTGAGGCGATTGTTGTCATCGCTCGGGGGCGACTGCCCTGCCCAAGGGTCGGGATCAAACCGGCTTTTGCGCCAATTGCCATTTTATTCGGGCAAATCCCATCTGGAGGGCGAGGCCTAGGAAGACATAGCCCAAGTCAAAGATCCAAGGATCATAGATCAATGCGGCTTTGATCGACTGGCCAAGGATGGACAACACGGTTCCCAACGCAAAACAGGCCAGACCAAATCGCCCCATCAATTCAACGGGCCAGACCCAGCGACTGGCGGACAGGCGTATTATCCAGCCTTGGGTAGACAGGAAATATACCAAAGCCAAAATGTGCAGCAAACGCGGCGCGGCAAGGAACGTTTTGTCGAAGCTGGTAAGGTAAAACGGGAAGCCGTGGTCCCGTAAAAACGCGAGGCCTGCGCGACCGGTGCTTTGGACGACGTCGATTTTCATCCATAGCAAGACAAAGACCAAAAACGCCAAGGAGAGCCATTTGGCCCAAGCGACATCAGGCAAGAGCCGCTCACCAGATTTCAGTCGCATCCCGGTGGCCAGGCCGATGGCAAAGAGGAATTGCCATGCGAATGGATTAAAGAACCAGCCGCCGTCGTTGGGATACGCGGGGATGTTCAGCCGCATCTCGCCAGCGATAACCCACAGCAGGAAAGAGCCTGCAAGCATGGCCCAGGTGTGGCGTTGCGCGACGAGGATCATCACAGGCGTCAGCAGCAAAAGCACCGCATACATCGGCAGGATGTTCACATAGCCAAATTGATGGCCCAAGGTCGCGATGCCGATGGTCGCCTGAACGGGGGCTTTCATCCATGGGCCGACATTGTTGATCTGCCACATCTTTTCGGCACCAAACCAATAGGCCGCCCCCAGCATTATCGCCAGGCAGATCATGGAGATCATCACATGCACTTCATAAAGCGTCCACGCCCGCCCCCAGCATTTTGCCACAGCCCGCCAGAGCGGCAAGCGTGTAAAAGCTATCGGATACGCCAGACCCGCCGCCATGCCAGACATGATGACAAAGCCTTCGGCAGCGTCCGAAAAACCAAAATTGCGGTTGGTGAATATCTCAAGCGGATTGCCGGGAACATGGTTTATGAAAATCATCACCAGCGCCAAGCCGCGAAAGAAATCGAGGCGCGGATCGCGGGATGAGCCAGGGAGGCTGGTTGGCGACAAGGTTCCGGACATATTAAACTGATATTCCCACCGCAGCGGCGTTGGGTGCCGCTGTGGTTTGGGTCCATTGGGTCATGATCCGATGAAAGTCCGCGATGACCCGTGGCAGGGCCATTTCTTCTGGGGTGAGAAAGACAGGCGGCTTTGAGGGTTGAGAGGTGACCCAAATCACCAGCGGTGCCAAAACCAGAGGCACACCAATCGGCAAAACCCAAAGCATGAGATTGGCGGCAAAGCTGTAAGTGAGAAGAATCACAGCGATACCCCAAAGTTGAATCCACCATCCGGCGGCAAAGGACTCAGGCAGAGTGAGCCGTCCATCGCCTCGGGTTTGGGCGGGCCAGCCGCCGTCATGCCCCCTCAAAACCTGAAGCACGGCCCGTGTTTGCCACATCAGCATGATCGGCGCGTTGATCGATGACATCACCAATTCGCGCACCATGCCACGCAGGGCCATCACGGTCCCGCCAAATTGCGAAACCCGACCCCGTAATACCGCATCCAACAAGATGAGTACCTTGGGAAACACCAAAAGGCCGAACACACCGACAGCCACGCTGACAGCTTTTGAAGTCTGATCGGAGGGAAAGACCGGGAACAGCTGGAACGGTTCGGGAAAAAAATCCGGCTCGGGCGCGGTCGCTGCCGCGTAGAGGCTGGAGGCCAGAAACATCATCCAAAACAGCGGTGCGATATAGCTCAGGATGCCTTGAAAGAACACGAACCTAGACCACGCCTTGAGGCCCGGCGCCGAAATCACCCGGATATGTTGCAGGTTCCCCTGACACCAACGCCGGTCGCGTTTGGCAAAATCGATCATGTTTTCCGGGCCTTCCTCGTAGGAGCCGCTGAGATCGGGATCAACGCGGACAGACCAACCTGCGCGCGACAAAAGCGCGGCTTCGACGTAGTCGTGGCTGAGGATATGGCCGCCAAAGGGGGGCGGTCCTGAGAGTTCTGGCAGCGCACAACTCTCTGCAAAGGCGCGCACCCGGACCAAAGCGTTATGGCCCCAAAATGGACCCGTGATGCCCTGCATTGCGGCCTGACCTTGGGCAAAAACCGGTGAATAGAATCCAGCGGCGAACTGCATTGCGCGGCCAAATCGCGACCGCGCGCCTGTGATGCGCGGTAGGGTTTGCAACAGGCCCAGATTGGGATCAGCCTGCATTCGGCGCACCATATCCGCCATGGTGGCCCCCTCCATAAAGCTGTCCGCATCCAAAATCAGGGCGAAGTCATAATTCGCGCCTGAGGTTTCAATGAAATCCTGAATATTGCCCGCTTTGCGCCCGGTGTTGCGACGGCGGCGGCGGTAGAAAAACCTTGGGGCCTTGCCCTCTGCTTTGCGGGCGGCTTGGTGGCGGTCGTTCCACAGGTGAACAAACCAGCGTTCTTCCTCAGAGCCCAATCGGTCGTCCTGCGTGTCAGAGAGAATGGCAAAATCAAAATAGTCCGTTAGCCCGATCCGCGCTATGGCGTCATCCATCGCCGCCACGCGGGCAAAGACCGCGCCGGGATCTTCGTTGTAGATCGGCATTAAAATGGCAGTACGGGTGGTGATGGGCGCTGTGAGCGGAGCGGCGGGGCGACGTGCTGAGATCAACCCCGCCACCGACTGCATTGCCCCCCATGCCAGCCAAAAGGTAGTGATAAGCACCAACGCCGCGCGCACGCCGTCCACCATCTGATAGCCGTCTGCGGCGCCAAACTGTAAAAACAGCGCTGCGGCACCAGCCCCAAGGCCAATGCTGGTCAGCAATGCAAAAGCCCGCGCCCCAAGCACGCGGCCAGAGGACGTTTTACGGGTCATCCGTTAGCGGCCACGCGCCGTTAGGCCAAAGCCTTGGGCAAGCACTGATAGCATGCGGCGCAGCCCGCTCACTTCAGCGTGCATCGCTTTGGCACGTGGGACTTCGATCACCTGTCTTGGCATTGCCAAGGGCGCATCGGGCATGGCCGCTTCGCGCAAGATCGCCGCTTTGCGGGCTTCTTGCGCAAGCGCATCAGACATAAACGATGAGGGACTATGAATCATCATTCGCGCAACCATTGATAAATCCAGGTTTCGGTCAGCTTCCGACCAAAACCTGCGACATGGGCGACAAGTTCCACAATGCGTTCATTTTCTCCGTCCACATCAATCACAAGACGCCACTTCGTAGAATTTGCGATTTTGGACAAGGCGATGTGTTGAATCTTGCCATTCGACAGGGTGACGACAGGCTTCATCTTTGCGTCATCCGGAAGATCGGCCATCAAGCCGCCATCAAAGTCGATGACGAATTTACGCAACGAGTCCTTGACCCCGGACACACCTGAGGTGCCGCCTTGGCCAGCCAACGTGTTAACGATCCACGCGCGGTCGCCGTCACGGTCGGTGCCAAGCGCGCCCCAACGCATGCGATAGGCATATTCACGGCTTTCCCCCGCACGCGGGTTTTCCGTGGGTACCCAAAAGCTGACAATGTTATCATTGCCTTCGAGGTCAGAGGGGATTTCGACCAAACGGACCGCTCCGGCGCCCCAGTCGCCCTGAGGTTCGATCAAAACAGACGGACGATCCTGATACTGCGCGCCTGCGTCTTGATATTCATCAAAGTCTCGGTCCCGCTGGATCAAGCCAAAGGATTTCAGATTGGGTTCGTTTAGATAGGTGCTGGCCAGACGTGGCGGGTTGTTGAGCGGACGCCACAACACATCCCCGTCCGTGCGCATGACCATCAACGCGTTGCTGTCATGGACCTGCGGGCGGTAGTCATCAAAGACGTTGCCGTTTTTCTCGTCGAACAGGAACATCGAGGTCAGCGGCGCCACGCCCAGTTGCTCCACATCACGGCGGAAGTGCAGTTTCGCGGTGACGTCGATGGTCGTCTCAGAGCCGGGGCGGATGACAAAGCGGTAGGCCCCAGTGCAGGACGGGCTATCAAGCGCGGCATACAGCACAACGTCTTCTTGACCTGCGTTCGGACGTTCTAACCAGAATTCCGAAAAGCGCGGGAACTCCTCTTCGCCGCCAAGACCTGTGTTGATCGCAAGGCCGCGCGCCGACAGGCCATAGCTGCTATCACGGCTTAGAGCGCGGAAATAGGAAGCGCCGACAAAGGCGATCAGTTCATCGAACATATCGGCCCGGTTCAGCGGGGTATTCAGGCGAAATCCAGCCACGCCGGGCAGTTCGACATGCTGAGGCACGCGAGGGGCAAGATCCTCGTAATAGAGAAAATCGTCAGTGGAAAAAACCATCGGGGTTTGAACCCCATCCACAACCTCGTGGATTGCAACGGTTTGTTTATACAGCCACCCGGGATGAAAGGCATGCAGACGGAACAGAACTCCGTCGTCCTGCCAACGGGCGCGTTTCGGATCAAATTGAATTTTGCGATAGTCGTCGTAATCGAGGTCCGCGATCACTTCGGGAGCGTCAACAGGTGCCAGATACTTAGTCTTTGCGGCATCGCTCATGCGTGCGTCCAGCCACTCAAAGGAGAACGGCTGAGGAGCGGCAGGCTCAGGTGTCGGAGCGTCGGGCGCATTGGGTTCTATTTCCGCCTCTGATACAGACTCAGCAATATCCTGAGCCAGGGCGCTGCGCGCAAATGCGACAACGGCCACAGAGCCGGTAAGAGCAGAGATCAGAGTGCGGCGGTTAAGACGGCACAGGCCCTGTTCAGAAGACCGTGGCTTTACAGACATTGGAACCCATTAACTTTCTCAGACAGATGGCATCCTGTGCAGACGACTCATTCGCATGACAGCCCCATGACCCGTGATCCCTTAGGCCCAGCTTCGCTGCACCGCCACATCAATCTGTTGAACTACTTGAGAATAGGCGGATTTTCGCGGGTCGGAACGGTGCAAACCGGGAGTTTACGTCGAATTTGAGCCGAGTCTGCTTTGCAGTCGCGAATAAGCGCCACAGGAGGCGATTAAGCCTCATCTTTCGGCATTTTCCGTGTTGGGAGGCTCGCGGCTCATAGCCGCCGGCCGGTGCGGGCACCCCGAGGAAGCGTTCTAGACGCGGACGGCGTCAAAAGACGAATGGCAGCTTACGGGGTCTCTGAAGGTCACGATGACCCGCTATTGAGCAGCCCTTTGCAGAAATTTAGCACTCGGAGCTTATTCGCGGCGCAGACCCTCAATTGGAATGGTGTGAGTAAGTGTCTTTAAGGTGTGACGGGTCGGCAAGACAGATTCTGCAATGCCAAACACCAATTCACAGAGTCGCCTTGACGGTGGGCCTCTTGGGCGAAAACGCGTCGCGCAAATATGCCAAACCAGACTTCATGGATGCGGCAATATAAGCGGCGCGAAGCTGATGGGCTTGCGCAATGTACTTGTCGACGTCAGGCTGAGTTCGGAACTGTGCTCGTGACGGTACGGATATATGTATACTCATGGTCTCATCTTTCGTTAGAGCAGCGACATCGCCGCCCCGGATACTTGTGACCTAAATCGGCAAACCCTAACCATAGTCGGTATGCACTACGTGCATGGCTCCGAAGCAAATCGCTTCGCTGCTCCAAAACGGCCGCAGCGCACCAGCGTCGCAATCACCACAAACCTCAGCTTCGGGCATTGGCGATGCCAGATGACTGCTGCCTTGCTCGACCGCATGGTCCATCGCTGCCACATCTTGCAGATCGGCGACGACAAATCTTTGGCTAACCGGGCGACAACGGAATACGCCCTAACTTCCGGAATCTGGGCTGGCGTCGCGAACGGCCCAAAGCTGCCTTGGGCACCTGTTCGCTCGCAGCATGACACCGCTCCGGCAGCTGACGCCCGCCTTACCTGATGCTCGAGTTTGCTCATCAATCCGGAACGAAAGGCATTTGTATGTGCCGCAGTTTCTGATGTTACCCCTTGAAAACGTTATGAGAGTAGATGCTCTGTTCTGCTCTCTCAGACGATCCAAGCCTTCTACGTCCGCTGCGCGGCTGTTCAAATGGCGAGGCACGGCAGCTCCCTGCTTCTCGAATGGTGAACCGCATTTCGTAATACCGAACACATATGTGCCGATTTCTGCTATAATATTAGAATTGGTCTCAAGGTGATTTATGCGGGTAGCAACATTTAACATCGAGAATCTCGACGACGGGCCGGCGAAACCGAATGCGGCACCCTTCGAGGAGCGCGCCGTGATTTTGCGCCCGATGCTCGAACGTCTCCGCGCAGATGTCATCTGCTTTCAGGAGGTCCATGGGCAAAATGCGCCGGACGATCAGCCCGGGCCACGCAGCCTCCGTGCATTGACGAGACTGCTGGAAGGCACGCGTTACGAAAGCTTCGAATTGTCGTCGACGACGCTGAAGGGCAAGCCAGACGTCGAGCGATTTCGAAACTTGGTCGTTGCCTCGGCGCCGGAATACACAATCGAGGAAGTTCGCGAAATCCAGAACACACTTGTGAATCCGCCGATGTACTCGCGCGTGACGGCCGACGGCGCGCAGGAAGCAATGCCGGTCAGGTGGGAACGACCAACGCTTTATGTGCGGCTTCGGAAGGGGGTGGATGATCCCCTGCACATCATGAACATCCACTTCAAATCAAAAAATCCAACACCCATCCCGGGTCAGGGACCCGAGAACTTTCGGTGGGCCACGCCATCGGGCTGGGCTGAAGGCTATTTTGTTTCGTCGATGAAGCGGGTCGGCGCGGCTTTGGAGGTACGTCTGTTCATTGACGCAATCTTTGATGTTGAGCCGGAGGCAAAGATCCTCGTTTGCGGGGATTTCAACGCCGAACCTGATGAGGTCCCGGCAATGGCGATCCGTGGACTGACAGAGGATACTGGCAATCCGGAACTGAACGGACGCGTGATGCATCCAGCCGCGCTTTCCATCGCGGAAAGCCGCCGGTTCACGCTGTATCACCACGGCAAGGGCAATCTACTCGATCACATGGTCGTCTCTCGTCGAATGATGGCGAGCTTTGTGGCCGCTGAAATTCATAACGAGATGATCCACGACGAGAGCATCGCTTTCGCTACCGACAACAAGTTTCCCGAGTCGGATCACGCGCCAATGGTTGCCGAGTTTGCAGAGGATGCGATGTCAATTGCACCTCTCGCTTAGGAGCTGCTGACAGCACGCCCCCCCCTACTCACCCCAACCGGCATTTCGATTTATCAAGCAGTGTGGGATATAGTCGAAATATGCATTGTCTTTGCCAAAGCCCGCTCTAGGAAAATTCAATCAACATTAGGTTCTGCTTTCCAGATCGACACTCAGTTCATGGGCCAGATTAAAAAAGCGCCGCCTGACATCCTCTGTGTAAGGGTTCGCTTTCTCTATGGCTTGAAATACTTCAGGAGCATCGTTTTGAACCATGGAGATTGAATCGACGAGTAACTCAAAGCTTCGCGTTGTCATTCGTGACGGCAAAGGTGCCATGCTCAGCAAGACCTTGGCTATCAAATGCGTTAAGCCCTGAACCGTTGCTGCTTCGCGGTCGTGGTCATGGGGCGTTGTCATGATTACGTGAAGGCCAAGATGTTTGCGAAGAAACGCCGCAAGGGGCAAATGACGCCCTCCCCGGATTGGACAAACTGCAATCTTCAGGCCGCGAATGCCATCGCGAGCGCTCTGCGGACCGAACAGAGGGTGAGTGGCGACAACATCAACGTGATCTGGAAGAATTCTCTCCATAATCTCAGCCGCCTGTACCTTGACAGACCCGACATCAACAATCAGCGCTCCGGGGCGACAGACTGCGGCAACAGAAGTCACGACGTCTTCGAAACTCGAAACAGGTGCCGCGATCACAACCACGTCGCACTGCGCTACTTTAGTTAGGGAGGTAAGAGATACACCGAGTTCTGCAGCAATATCTTCAAGGTTTGATACCGGGTCATAAGCAAACAGCTCAAAATGCCCACTCAGGCTTTGCGCAATCAGCTTTCCAAAAGCGCCAAAACCGACGATTCCAAGGGTTTCCCTTGGCGTATCTGATATCTCGAATTTCATTTCCATGACCTCAAAACTTGCCACCCGGCACGAGGTCATCTTCTACATAGACCGCTGTCAGGGCAGCGGAAAATTCACGACAAAGCGTCCGCAGCTATCAAAGCTGAGGGCAATAGTTTTCTACTGAAAAGAATGGCTTTATCATGGGCTAATACGTAAGGGACGTTGCCGAGCGAAGTCAACCCGTGTGGTGTGCACCACCTGACCGAATTGGAATCCTCGGAAACAGCATTGGGACAGACTTGCAATATGCCGCATAGGCATCGCCGAACTCGCGCAACAGGGCGCGTTCTTCAAACCTTAGACCGATATAAATATACGTCAGCATGACCGTGGCAAAAAGCAGCCCGTCGCCGGTCATGTGCGGCACCGCGAAGATGGCCGTGACAATACCCAGCTGCAACGGATGGCGCACGATCTGATAGAGCAATGGTGTGCGGAATTGCGCACGTTGGGCAGGCACGTCCCGCATGTTATCCCACGCCTGTCGCAGACCGGTAAATTCAAAATGATCCAGCAGGAATGTGGCAAGGACGATCAACCCGAGGCCGGTAAAGAATATGATAAGAACGAGGATCACAAGTTTTCCTTCGATGCTCCAGATGGTCACGTCAATTGGTTGCCAAAACAGGAAAATCGCACCCAGCAATACGGACGATTGCAACACATACGTCGCCCGCTCGGCAGCCGCCGGAATCACCTTAGTCCAGACCCGTTTGAAGGCGGGGCGTGCCATGATGCTATGGGTAAGGCCAAAGACCGAGATCAGCGCGATGTCGACGGCAGCCGCCATCGGCCAAGGCATCCCGGCGGGTGACGTGCGGATACCTTCGATATCCAGAAGAAAAGCTGCCATCCAGACGAAAACAGCAAGAAACAAGCCATAACACAGAAGGGCGTATAGCATGATGAAACGGGACATGATGACTGCCTTTGATATGAGATCAGTGTTTGGACATGCACGGGCGCGCTCCGGCAGAGCCGCATGCCTCTTTTCCGGCAGAGCCCCGCGTCTCTTTCCGGATCAGTCCTAAGACGGAGCTATGATTAATGTGCATGAGGCGCACATGTGCCTTGGGGAACAGCATAGGGATATCCGCGATTTCAGCAGGCGTCAGAAGCCGGCCAAGACCGCGCCTCTGCACGTTGCGATGGACCATACGTTGCACTAGCGGCATCTGGCCGAAATCTGCACTAGAGACGAAACAGACCATCCCGCCCGGTCGCGTGACACGAACCAGTTCGCGCAACGCATTCAGCGGCCGCGTGGTCGCTTCCAACGCCCAAGCGCATGTCACGAGGTCGAAGTGCCCTTGCGGAAACGGAATATCCTCCAGACGCCCCAGACGTTTTTCGGCGCGCATCGGTCCGGTCGCCTTGAGCATTTCGGGGCAAACATCCAGCAGATGGGCATCGATGTGACCATGGCACAGCCGGATCAAACGCTTGGCCACGGCAGCGGTGCCGCAGCCCGCGTCCAGAACCCGGAATCCCGGCTGGACAATGGCCGCCGCCGCACCATCAAACGCATCTTGCGCCTGCCGTCCGGTGCCACGCAACCAGCGCCGATGCGCGTGGTCATAGCGATGTGCGATCTTGCCATAGGCAAGCGGCGCATCCGGCTGGGGCCGCGCGGTTCGGCGTGAAAATGCAAAATTACTCATGATATCTTCTCTTGTGAAATGGGGGGTAAGCGGCCCCTGCCACGCAAACCGCAGCCGGGGCCTTGTCTATCGGCGCGCAGCATCCCAGAGGCCGCCGACACCGTGGCCGGTGGTCTGGCCGGGCGCTGAATCGCCTGTCCAGAAGTAGAGCGGTAGCCCCGCGGACGTCGCCCATTGGAGGGTTCCGTTTGGCCGCTGGATTATCGTCGAGCCGTCATTGGCTGCGCCTCTCCTGCCCACCAGAAACGGGGGCCATGAGGCGGCGCAGGAACCTGTGCAATTAGACACGGCGCGCCGATCCTTGCGGAAAGTGTAAAGTGTCATGCCACCGGCCTCTGCCGCCAGAACGTTCCCGATCGGGGTTTTAACTTCGACCGTCGGTGCGGCCACCGCCGCACCTGCCGCCGTGACTAGAACGGCAACTGCAATCATCGTTTTCATCGTCTTTTCCTTTCTTTGGTTTAGGCACTCAGTTCGCGTAAGCGTGGTCCTCGCCCTGCGGGATCTCGAATGTTGCGTTGACACCGAAATGCGAGGTGAAGCCGATCAGGGTCTGCAACATCACATCGTCGAATTCGGCATAGTCACCAGTCGCGCCGGTGATCGGACGGGTGTTGGTAACACCCGCATCGGCCAGTTCGGTGCCTTGG
Source organism: Roseovarius sp. Pro17 (assembly GCF_035599575.1). Taxonomy (NCBI): domain Bacteria; kingdom Pseudomonadati; phylum Pseudomonadota; class Alphaproteobacteria; order Rhodobacterales; family Roseobacteraceae; genus Roseovarius; species Roseovarius sp. Pro17. Next base: position 929,710 of record NZ_CP141179.1, on the reverse strand, counting down.
GTGATCACCACGTCGCCATTGTCGAATTGCATGATCTGACGACTGACCAGCCAGACACCCGTTTTTGCATCGCCGCCTTCGCCGACGAACCAGCCATCACAGGTCCAGGTGCCTAGCACCTTGTCGGGAAAGGCAGGACTGCCATCCTCAAGGACGCCGTCGATGTTTCCGGCCAGAGTGTCGGCGGGGTAAATGTAACCCTGCGTCACGAACGGATTGCCATGTGCAGGCATGCCGCTTTCATGGACCGGCTTGTCGGCAAAGACAAAACGCGTGTGGTCTTCGGCCACGTCAAAGCGCGTCAGCGCCTCGCCGGCATAGGCGTCGCACGCCGCGACCGAGGTGAGGGCAGTTGCGAGGAGAAGTTGTTTTATCATCTTGTTTCCAATTCTTATTTTCAATGTGAGGTAGGCATCTGACGGCATACGGACAGCATGCCGTCAGAATTTCCAAGCGGTCTATCCGTGTTAGACAGATGGCCAGCGCGGGCTGTTACGATCGTCGGTTTCCCCGTAGAGGCCGATGTCTTTCAGCATTCGTTCGTCCAGCGTCTGCAGCAGATGTTGGCGAATGCGCGCGTTTCGGCGGCGATCGCGCCTGCTGCGCCAGTTTTGTGTTACTTTTTCGAGCATGGTTTTCTCCTTTCCGAATTGATTTTTGTAAGTTTCGCTCAGCGCGCTGACGGGTCAGGCCGCGTGCACCGCCTCGCAGATCTGCGCCACGTGCCGATGGTCCGTGCCGCAGCAGCCGCCAAAGACGTTCAGCTTTGGCAACAGGCGCGTAAGCTCTGCATATTGCTGGCCCAGTTCCTGCGGATTGCCGTCATCCAGCTCTTCGCAATTATCGAGTTCCGCATGGCTCATCCGCGAGGCATTTGCCCGCACGCCGTAGATGCGCTTGGTCCAGTCGCCGCCGTGCTCAAGCATGCCGCGGAAGTGATCCGGGTGGGCGCAGTTGATCATGTAATAGGCAGGTTTGACCCGGCAGTTCGCATCAACTTTGCCTATCGCCTCGCCCAGCGTTTCGCCCGTGGGCAACCGACCATCCGTTTCCAGCGTGAAACTGATCACGCAAGGCACGCCCGCTTTTGCTGCAGCACGCGCGATGCCGATCGCTTCGGGAGTGTTGGTCATGGTTAGTGCCGACACCATATCGGCCCCGCTGTCTGCAAGGACTCCGACCTGAAATCCGTGATAGGCCTCGGCCTCGTCCGCGCTCATAATCGTGGACGGGTCATAGCCATCGCCACGCGGTCCAATCACGCCATTGATCAGAACATTCATACCTGCGCCGAACTCGCTACGAAGCTCCTCCGCAAAGGTGACAGCCTCCCGGTTGATGTCCGCCAGATCATCCCGATCATGGCCCAGCAATCCGGCCCAGTCGGGGTTTGCCCTCCAGGTGTTGGTATCCAAAATGAACCCAGCGTCATTCTGCCGGGCCGTTTCCATGAATTGCGCGAAATATCCCTTCATCGCGGCGCGGCCCTCGACCGTCCGCAACATGGGAAAGAACGCGAAATAGGGCATGTCAAAACCCTTGTGGAACAGCATTGAGGTCTCGAACCCTGCATCCGTCAGAAAAATCTGATCGGTCTGGTGGGGCAGGTTTATACGTTTCGTATGTGTCATCTTCTGTCTCCTGTCTGAGTGACTGGAGACATTTGTGGCGCCCGCCCGTGTGCGGCAGCGTTGTGCGGACCGTGGTAATTTGATAGAATTACCGAGGTATTTCCAAGAAAAATGTGATTTTCATGGGTTATTCACTCCACATCGCCCTTTTAGGTGAATTGTCCGTCGTGGCCAACGGCACGGCAGTTGCCCTGCCTGCGTCACGCAAGGCGCGCGCAGTGCTGGGATACCTTGCCGCGACGGCACGTCCCGTCCGCCGCGAGCGCCTGTGCGAGATGTTCTGGGATTTGCCCGACGATCCGCGCGGATCGCTGCGTTGGGCGCTGAGCAAATTGCGCCAAGCCGTCGATGACGAGGGTACACCCCGTATTATCGCGGATCGGGAGCGTGCGGCCTTTGAGCCGACCGATGCCCTTGTGGATCTGCGCGCAATACGCGAACGCCTGATCGACGACCCACCCCTGATCCCCCCGCTCGAATTGCGCGATATGGCCGGGCAGTTGCAGCGGCCCCTTCTCGAAGGGTTGGAGCAAGCCGGCACGGAGAGTTTTCAGCTATGGCTGGCCGCTGAGCGTGAGGACATGCACCTGCTGCAACTCAACGTCCTGCGGCGCCTGACGCTTCATCCCGAACTGACGCAAGCCGAGGCCTTGAAATGGGCGCGGCGCTGGATAGAAGAAACCCCGCTTGAGGAAGAAGCCGCGCGCGGATTGGTCAATGCGCTCGCGCAATCGGGACGACTGGAAGAAGCGCGCCATTGGGAAGCGGATTTTCACGCAACCGCGAAAAAGGCCGGGCTGTCTGTCACCGGCCCGCTACTGGACGAGAAATCGGAGCCGCCGACAACCAACCCCGCAGTCGAACGGCCGGTGGAAAGCCCGCCCCGCCGCATGTTGCGCAAGCAAACCATCGGGTTTTGCCGGGCGTCGGACGGAGTGCGCCTTGCCTATGCCACCGTCGGAGAGGGGCCGCCGTTGGTCAAGGCGGCGAACTGGTTGAACCATCTGGAACTGGATTGGAACAGCCCCATCTGGGCACCGACCTTTTCGGCCTGGGCCAATCAACGGACGTTTATCCGCTACGACGAACGCGGCAATGGCCTGTCGGATTGGGACGTGAATGATATCAGCTTTGAGGCGTTCGTGCGCGATTTGGAAACCGTAGTCGATGCGCTGGGGCTGGATCGGTTCCCGTTGCTGGGCATGTCCCAAGGGTGCGCGGTTTCGGTGGAATATGCGGCGCGCCACCCCGAACGGGTGTCTTGCCTCGTCCTGATCGCCGGATATGCCACCGGATGGCGTATCGGCGCCAGCGACGAAGAACAGGCGCGCCGCGAGGCCGTCCTCACGCTTACCCGTCATGGCTGGGGGACGTCGAACCCCGCCTACAGGCACATATTCTCGCAAACCTTTATGCCGGATTCAAAGCCGGAAGATCTGGCATGGTTCGACGAGTTCCAGCGCCAGACGACCTCTCCGGAAAACGCCGTGCGGTTTCAGGAAGCATTCGGCCATATCGACGTGCGCGAAAGCCTGGCCAAGGTGCAAGCGCCCACAATCGTTTTTCACGCGCGCGACGACCACCGGATATCGCTGGAGCAGGGGCGCGAGCTTGCGATCGGCATCCCGGACGCCGAATTCGTGCAACTCGACAGCAAGAACCACATCCTCTTGGGCCATGAGCCAGCGTGGGTGGAATGCGTTCAGCAAACCGAAGATTTCTTGCAAGAGCATGCGACCTGATCGCTCATAGGGTGAACCGCAATGGATTTGCCAAAGGTGGTTCTGCATTTTCAGGCAGGTTTGCAACTTAGCCAAGACGCATCGGTGTTGGTTGCCACCAACGGCGATCGGCAAGAAACGCGTGTTCGCAACCAAACACACCCGCATGCGGGGCTTTCTCGTCCCCAAAATCGATCACGTTGTTCCCAAGCATATCATAAATGCTCGTATTAAAGACGTCACCGTCTCTGGCCATAGAACTGTCATGCCCGTCCGCGTCCCGCGCTGCATAATCGCCCGCGCACATGCGCCGCGCCCGGCGCCAAGGTCAGCGATGTGCAGAAAGCGGACGTCGCAAAGCATCGCTAGCCGCCCATAGTTGCCGTTCAACCAACGCAACCCTGCCGCAATGCGGCTTTCACAAAGCTGCCATTGGCGCAAAGTGCCGCATTCCGTGTAGTGAGGGGTCCCGAAGCAGACGCTCGGACTGATCCAAGTCAACGGACTGACTTCAACTCTGAGGTATCCTCAGGCTGCGACGGCAGGAGGTGCAGACATGATCCGTTGGCTCGGAATGATCCTTTTTCTAATTCCTGCCGTCGCACAGGCACAGCGTCTGGCAACGCTGACCGTCGAGGGCGATGTCACCTGTCAGCACCATCGCATGACCGATCACATGCTGAGCACCGAAGAGGTCAAGCTGCGCTTGCCCGAAGTTGACGGCCCGATCTCGGGTCGGGGGCAATACCGTCTCAAGGGCACCGGATACACTTTGTCCGGCATCAATGCGGTCGCAGGCGAAGTGCGCGACGATGCCGAACTGGTCCTGACTTACCTGCAGTGGAACTATCAGGGTGACTGGATGCCTTCCGAGGCACCCTATGTTCCGACAAAAGCGCAACCCGTGATACTGCCGCTGGAACCCGGCGGCGAGGCAAAGGTCACTTTTGTCAACGCTACGCCCGACAAGGCACCCTGTTCCGGGACAATCATATACCGGGTCATATTCGAACGGGAGACGCAAATCTGGGATGTGACGCTCAAGGGCGTGCGGACGTTGCTGCACCGGACGACATATGATCTGATCGACACCGCCACCGGCGCGCGCCAGCCAATCCGGTACGAACACGGGGTCACCTTCTCTTATGACCTCGCCGCGCGGACAACGCTCGAGAAACGCGCCGGCAAGTGGCGTTTTCGCGAGGCGGTGGTGACCAGGGCCGCGGCCAAGGCGCGCTACGATCAGACGCCGCCGCTCTTCAAAGTCACGGCAGAAAACTGCTTTGGCTGCGCAAGGGTAGCAGCGCTGAAAGGAGCAAGCCTCAGCGGCGAAAGCGACGGCGCAACCTTGCGCCTCGCCTGGCCGAGTGCGCTCAGCCCCGTCATGCAGATCGACACAGTGCCGAATTTCCAATGCCCGCCGGGCGAAAACAAAGCCGACTGCGAGGATAAAATGAAGACGGGCACGCGATATACGGCGGAGGATGACGATTTCTTCAACCACGCGGCGTCGCATTCTTTGGCGCTTGCCGAAAGTTCACCGAGCTTTGCGCCGACCCCGAGCGACACTATGTCTGTCTACAAGGCGCTTCGGCATGACTACACGCTCAAAAAAGTGAAATAGCCGGTGAGGCACGTTCGCTTGGAAGTACGTCTCTCCGACGACGCAAGAACGGCACCCGTACGGCCATGATTGGCGGCGGCAAAAAGCCCCGATTGAGTAACCGACAGGGGGTCTTATCCGCTCAATTCAATTGTTGTGATCGGTCCAAACCGGCCGTTCGACAACCCGCAGGATGCTGTGGTGCGGCCCGTCATTCCTGCCATTCGGTGCAATTGCATAATGACGCAACTGGGCAATGCCTAAATCTTGGACAAACCTGACCCTTCCAAATGCGGCCGCTCCAGCACTTCATACAAGACAGCGACCACGGGGATGAACTACATGCAGCCTCTCTCACTATTTGGTTTCTGGAGAATACCGAACTGAAAGCCTTCGAGATCACTTCGCCAACGGACGGACAGTAAAAAAAGCTCGCAGAGCGAAAAAGCAGCCGTTCGATGGAAAGTTAACCGATAGGGAAGTTACACTCTGGCCTGTCAGTCACCCGCCCACTTCAAGGACCGTTGACGGCTGGGTTGACAGGCAACCGACCGCAGGCCGACGTGAATTTTTCGTCAGATGGTTCCGCTCGACGTCCCGTCTCTAGAACTCTCATTTATCTGTGGTGTGTGCTGGCAATACTTCAGGCTTTCTCATTTCCTTCACCGCGAAAAAACTCTGAGGACGAGGAGGACGATCGAGATCAGGCATCGTCAAACGGCTCGAAAACGGAGAGACGGAAGCGTGGCTATTTCGGCTCTCTTTAAGCGGGATTGATGGAAATCAACGCCGCATTCGCCGTTCCTGTTAAACTTTTCTGCGGGAACATTACGCAAGGAATGGCACTATGGCTTGCATTCGAACTGTAGCTCACGACATTAGATTGCTTGGAGTTTTTCTGCTAGCTTTCGTTGCCTTGGTCCTCAACGCGGCAACGGTATCGGCGCAGGACTGCGATGCCTATTCCACCCGTGCCGTATCGCAGAACCGCGAGAACATCGCGCGTGCCTGTGGTTTTTCGGACCAGTTATGGAGCAGCGATCGCACTTACCATCTCAATTGGTGCCGTCAAGACGGCGACGAGGCGGCAGCCGAGAAACTCACGGCTATCCGTGAAACCGCACTTGATGAGACCTGTCCGACTGGCAAAGGTGACCTCGCCGCGGCGAGTTGGTGCTACGAGATTAAGGGGCGCGGTCCGGGCAGCGCGATCATGCTCGCAATTCATCCAATCGTGGAGAATGCTGGAGGCAGCGACTGGTACAGCACCGTCGGCGGCAGTTATAGCGTCGCCGCATCCGGTCCGAGCCCGGTTGAATCCCAAACCCGCGCACTTTCGCCTTATCCTCGCTGGAGCATCGCGGCCGACGAGAGTAAACGCCTAAACCCCATTACTCTCCCCTTTCACGAGGAGAATACTTATGCCTTCGGCTGGAGCCTGCAATCTCAAAGCGATCTGGACCCCACCAATAACGAAATCCAGTTTCACAGCCTAGGATCGGGACAACTTTTTCTAGACGGTGGTGACCTCGCCCATATGAAATGCGAAGCTCTCGGTCAAACGTTCAACGCCGCCATTCCGCCTTCAAGTCCGATTGATTTAATTGTTCGTTCTTCTGCATCACCGGACATCGCTCAGTTCGAAGTAGGGATCCACGTTGCAGTGGTTCAGCCGGACGGGGCGGTGATGGTGAACGCGACCAGCGCTCCAGGAGTCTGGGACGGCTGGAGCCATATCTTGGGCATAAGGGGCGAACCGACAACCGCTCCGGTTTTAGTTTCGCAAGAATCTCCGGACCGGCTCCACCTCTTTGTGCGCGACTCCGGCAACAATCTCTTCCACGCTGAGAAACCTTCTGGGGCGATGTGGGGCGGGTGGTCTCAAATCACAAACGGCAACGAGGTTCGCGGACGCATCTCCGTCTCGCAGACTTCCGACGGCGGGCGGCATTTTCATGTCATGTTTCCCGGTCAGAGCACCGGCGACATACCCGTCGTCGTATACCGGCGCTACAATTCGAACCTAAACGTTGTCCATCACGAAGAAACCTACCGCGGTTTCGTCGAGGGCACATTGGGAAGGTACCAGTTGAAGAACCCCGCCGATCCCGACGACGGGGATCAACTCGTTCAAGTACTGATGGCTACGAAGGGGCTTCGCGTTTTGCATCGTACGTCGCCTTGGGCAAATGCCAGCGACATCACTCCGTCAGCGATGGCGCGGGCGACCCCGGGAGTGCTTCTGTCCCTCGACATCTCCGAACCCGTCGCTCTTGGTGGCGGCTTCCATTTCGCCTACACCAGCGCACGCTGGCCAGAGCAGTTTGGGGGACCAATCAGTGGCCAGTTGCTGCGCCACGCCTTTGTCCGACCTGATGCGCCAGCCGATCCGCGGATCACCACTGTTGCCGAGTTTGCGACGGACAGCATTGTCGTGCGCTCCGCGCTCGCGCTGTTTCGAAATCGGCTCGTTCTGGGCTTCAATACGCCGGATGGTGCGATCAGTTACGGGCGCCTCGACATGGCTGTTCCGTCTTGGCCATGGATCGGTGCGAAGCTTGGTCCATCCGTCAACCACGGCGCCAATCGCCTTGCGCTCGCTATCGCTAACTTCCGCAAAATCGGGCCAAATTGGGACGTAGCCGACTACGGCAACGATCTTTTCGCAGTTCTTTCGGACGCTTCATTGTCGGGTCAGGTAACCTTCTCCAACTTCAGCCGCACGATCCTGCAGCAGGAATCTGCGCACCAGTTCAAGATTTACGAGTCACAATCAGGCGCATCGGGCTGCGGGCAAGACGGCGCGCAAGGTAGCACGACCTGCAATGCCCCCTTGCACATAGGAAGCGTGTGGGCCGAAGAGCGCCCCTTCCTCACCGAACTGGGCCTTACGCTGTGGACTTGGCCAATCTGGTTCTCCGATACAGCGTGGTTCGACGCGGCGCGTTTAGGTTGTGCGCGCGGTCACCGCTCGGGGCGCTTCGAAGAACCCTGTTCCGCCGCCCGCTATCCCGTAGTGTCGATGGCTGCAGGTGCAGGGAACCCCTTCATCGATGGAGGAGCTTGGGTGCGGCGCAATTCCGAGGTTCAGGATGATATCCTTCACGAACTCAGCCACTCTGTGCTCGATCCGATAATGGGTTTCGTCGACAGTGGCTCACCCCCAGGTTCCAAACACGAAACAAGGTCCGGAATTTCGGAGTCGGAGCTCCGGATTGGCTTTCAGATCTTCGGAGAGGAACTGATTGGCGTTTGTGACAATCAAACACCGCATCCGGAGTGTCCCGCCACTCACTCACGTGGATTCGTGAACCTCGATGGGCGCAACTACGATCAGGGAAGCCGCCAGCATTCCTTCATAGGCGCAATGCGGCTCTATGTTCACGACGGGGAACAAATGCGGGCAAACGTAGTCGATGACCTCAATCACGGTCACGACCTCCTTCATCAGAAATACGAATGGATCCAGAAGAACATATTTGGAGGTCTGGAATTCAAAGATGCTTACGAACCGAGGTAGGGTTTCGAGTATTTAAATGCGTCACAAAACATGTGCAATGCGGGTGTTGTGCGGACGACGAATGTCCTTCGAGGTCCGGCACGCATTCAACCTGACTATTATATTCGGTTTGCATAGGGGGTTTTCTCAGCAGCCCTGGCTCCGGTTCATGGCGGCGAAAAAAGGGAGCGAGATGGATGCTCGACGGTAAGAAACTAAGGCAAGCCGTGGTCGTCATTCATGGAATAGGCGAACAAAAGCCAATGACAACTCTACGGAAATTCACAGCGGCGGCCGTTTCGCCCGACAATCCTGAACCAAGATTTACTAGTCACCCAGACAAGTATTCAAACTCGCTGGAATTGTTCACGCTACGAGCCCCGCCAAGATCTGCAGGAAATGAGATTCCCATTGCGGATTTTTTTGAATGCCACTGGGCCCACCGCATGCGTGACACAAAATTCAGGCACGTCGGGTACTGGTTTTGGCGCCTATTGTTCACGCCTCCCCAAAAAAACTCGCGGGTCTACGCAATCTATTGGATTGTCCTAATTATCATTTTTGGGCTTGGCGCAGGCGTCCTGTACGCAGCAATTGTAACTCCTTGGGACAAATGGCTCAAACTGACGGGGCTATTAAGTAGCGGGGTTGTCACTACGCTTCTTGGTGGATTCCTTTGGACCTATGTTAACGGCTATGTGGGCGATGCGGCGCGGTATCTCACACCTCACCCGGATAACCTGACGGAACGGGCAGCCATTAGACGGCAGGCGATTTCCTTGTTGCACAGGCTGCACCGTCAAGGGCGGTATCAGAGGATTATCGTGGTTGGACACAGCCTGGGAAGCGTCATAGCATACGATGTTGTTTCGCGCCTGTGGGACCAATATCGACAGAACCAGCGCGAAAACCTCACTGAGGTTGAGCAGGCTATCCTTGAGGAAATCGAGATCCTTGGCGCGAAACTCCGACTCGCAGGAGAGGCTCTAGATGAGGCCAAGTCAAAAAGAGGCGGCGCGCCGAAGTCGGAAAAAGAGGTTGTTAATCTAAGACTTCTTGCTGTCGAGTCAGCGGCGAGCGAATATCGCAAGTCCCAAATCCAACTCTGGGAAGAGCAGAAGCGCGCCGGAAACCCTTGGTTGATCACTGATCTTGTAACTTTGGGAAGTCCGCTCGCGCATGCGGACTTCTTGTTGCGTGCTGCCGGCGATCGTGGCCGCGGCTTGAAGGAAGGCCTGCTTGATCGCGAGTACCCTCGTTGCCCACCTCTCAACGACAACTGGGACCGAAAGAAAGAGCAGCACTATCCGGCGAAGGTCGAGGATGCGATCGCTTACCGCCCCATCGGGCAACAATCCCGAGTACTAATCCCATCGGCGCTTTTTGCCCTCGTACGCTGGACCAATCTGTACTTTCCCGGCGACCTTGTAGGGGGGCCATTGGCGCCAGAGTTCGGCTACGGTATTTTGGACTTCGAAGCGCGGCGACACGGAACCGGTGATCTAAAAGACCGTCTGGCAAGCTGGTCGCCCCTTTGTCACACGAAGTACTGGGCGGTTTTGGGTCGTGACTCCGAGGTGCCGGGTACGGCAACTCAACTTCTACGACAGACGTTGGCACTCGAAACCAAAGAGACCCAAAAGCTGTTGGACAGAGTGTCGGACATTCAGCGAACCCGATCAGCGGAGACATAACTGCATTTCTCGGTCTTGCCGAAAACACTGCCCGTGCGCTTTGGGCTCTAAGCCGCCTACTGCGATCCAGAACTGACACTGGGATTCGCCACCAAATGATGTCCGTTTTGACAAAACTCGCTTTTGCCTCGCGGCGGCAGAGAACGTCCCGACACCGCGTATATTGCCAAATGCTGCGCCGCAGGACTCCACGTGGGTTTGACGAGCCATGCGTCAACGGCATGGTTCGATCACGGTTCCATCTGACCAAAAGAGACCGGCGTCGAAAGCATTCTTCGATCCATTCAGCCTTCACTTAAAACAAGTCGGTACAAGCCAAACACCAAATCGGCCCAAGCAATAGGCCGGAGGATAGCCCAGCAGAATCATGATCGCCGTAACCCGGGGCGCAATCGAAGGCGTCGTCCACAGCGCCTTGATGTAACAGGAATCACTGCCCACGCGTATGAAATTGGCAACACTCCAGCCCCTTTCCGGGTCTTGCGCGCTGGAGACGTCCACGGCCGCAAAGGGCGCAACGAAGAATGACAGCGCGCGGCGAAGGCTTCCATGCCGACCATTTCCAGCGTCTCGGCCACGCGCTCAATTATCTCGGCCTTGGGCAAGCGCGCACGCTTCAGATCGAAGGCGATGTTTTCGGCCACGTCCATGTTTGAAAAAGAGCGTAGTTCTGGAACACCGTATTCAGCGGGCGACGATCCGGCGGCACGGTATTCATCCGCTTGCCCGCGATGAACACATCGCCCGAAGACGGGTCGAGGAACCCCGCAATAAGCCGCAAAAGCGTGGCCTTGCCACAGCCCGATGGACCCAGCAGGGCCAGAAACTCGCCCTGGCGCACCGAAAGGGAAATATCGGCAAGCGCAGTCACCGAACCAAACCGGCGCGATATTCCAGTCAGTTGGATAGGATCCTGCGTCATGGCGTGCCTTTATGGCTAAGTGACCGGAGGCACTGTGCCCCCGGTCCGTTGAATCAATTGCCCGCGGCGAGGCGGTGCCAAGCCTCGGTCAGCGCATCGCGGTATGTGTTGACGTTGCTACACTCAACGACGGTCAGATCAGCGATCGACCCATCGACGCCCCAAGGCGTCCGCGTGGCGAACTCCGGAGGCATGTCACACCTTGCGCGGCTGGCCCCACCTGCAATGCAGCGGCCAGACATCGGCCTTTGCGGGTTGAATCGCGAAATGGACCAGTGCATGCGCGACCTCCAGATCATCGGTGTTTTTCACGATATGTAACCGAATATCCGACGCCATCGCGCCTTCCTTGGGATGGCATCGGCAATCGGCAGTCCGCCATCTTTTCAGCGGCACGGGCCAAGTCGTCCAGCGTCCCGCCTGCCAGCGAGTTGAACATCGCGAGCACCGGCACCCTGATCGAGGTGACCGCGCTGGGCATGATGCCTCGCCCGGCATAATCGGGATTCCAAAGATTCTCCCACGAGGTGGGCGGTTTTTTGATCTCTTCGTTGTTGTAGACAATCCCGAAGGCGAAATAGCCGTTGCCGACGGCGTATATATCGCCGTCATCCGTCTTTCAGTTCGCCTGATCGACAACGCCGGCCAAACCCGGCGCCATGGCCGGATCGATGGCCGCGACGACGCCGCTGTCACGGGTCGGTTCAGATACGCCGCCATCCATCCAGGCCACATCTGTGACGGGATTGGCGGCCTCGGCCTGTAGCTTGGACAAGGTGACGGTTGACGCGCTTGGCTCAGGAACCACCGGAATGCCGATTTCTGCCTCTAAGGGTTTGAACACGCACGATGTCAGTGCATCGCCTCACCTGCCGCCATAGGCAGACACGTTGGGACTGCCTGCAGCCTGCGCCATCCCCGCCGAGGATACGAGCGCGGCAGAAGCCGTCAGTTTGGTTTGAATACGCTCACTTTAATCTCTCTTGGTTGAGCATTTTTCATTAGGCTCGAGTCATTCTGCGGCCACTGCCTGCGCCGCTTTGGCAATTGCGGCTTCGGTCAACTCAAAATCCTCTTCTGTCAGGGCCAGGTGCGGATAGGTTTTACCGGGCGATTTGAAGATGCCGTTTTCGCGCAATATCGCGTTGAACCGGGTGCTTTTGGCGGCATCCGCAGTCAGCACGTCGCGGTAGCTGCGTACCTCCCGATCGGTGAATACGACGTTGAACAATGTCTCATGGCCGACGATCCGGTGTGCGATGCCGACCGAATTCAGATGTGTGCGATAGAGATCCATCAGGCGTTTGCCATTTGCCCTGAGGCGATCATAAGCCCCGTCACGGCGCAGGATTTCCATTGTTTTCAGCCCCGCCACCGCCGCGACCGGATTGCCAGAAAGCGTGCCCAGCATCATCAGCCAGCGATCAGTCCCGACAATCGCCTTGTCGAAATGATCCATGATATCCTTGCGCCCCGCCACGGCAGCCAATGGAAACCCGCCCCCGATGACCTTGCCCAGTGTGCAGAGGTCAGGCGTGACGCCATAGGCCTCCTGCGCGCCGCCATAGGCAAAGCGAAAGCCGGTCACGACCTCATCAAAGATCAGCGCGATGCCATAGCGATCGCACAGGTCTCGTACCGCCTGAAGAAACCCCGGTTTGGGCGGGATGATCCGCTGCAAGGGCTCGACGATGATGCCGGCGATTTGGTCGCCATGCTCGGCCAGCAGGCTTTCCAGATACTCCGGATCGTTGAACGGCGCGATCAGCATTTCGGCGCGCACGGCCTCGGGGATACCGGCACTGTCGGCAACGGCTTGGGGGAAATTTACCATGCGTGTCGGTGCAAGGCTCATCTGCGCCTCGGCAGACATGCCGTGATAACCGCCCTCGAATTTCAGGATCTTGTCGCGGCCGGTAAAGGCGCGCGCAAGGCGCATCGCATACATATCCGCCTCGCCCCCCGAGGCCAGAAACCGGACCTGCTCGGCGCAGGCGACCGCGCGGCAGATTTCCTCCGCCAGTTCCACCGCGGCGGAGTTGTTGGCAAAGAAGGTCATTCCCTTGGGCAGTTGCTCGGCCACAGCCTCCAATACCTCCGGATGACCGTGGCCCAGCAGCATTGGGCCGGAGCCGATGAGGTAGTCGATATACTCCTTGCCGTTCTCGTCCCAGACGCGGCTGCCCTTGCCGTGCTGGATGAATATCGACGGATCATAATTACCAAAGCCACCGGCAGGCAGAACGGCGCGGGCACGCTCGGCCCATTTCTCCATTGCGGTTGTCTCGGACATTGCGGTCTCCTAAAGCGTTTCGCATTTAAGTTGCAGCGCAACTTCAATCGAAACGCGTGCAACGTTCATTGGTCGTGGGCGTTTCGCCATAGTGTCGTGCAACAACAATATGGCGAAACGCTTTAATCTATGAGGGCCATGGACTGGCCCAGAATTTCTGGATCGGGCGTCACGCCAAGACCGACGCCTTCGGGCGGGGCGATACGTCCGGCGCGGCGCACAGGCGCGCCCCCATCCAGACGCGGGCCAACATAGCCCGACAGATCGCAGGTGTTCAAAAGCATCCGCGCAGGCGTGGCGGCGGCGAGGTGGAGCAGCGCGCCGGTCGTGACATCAGACCCCCAAGTATCCTCAATGCACATCTTCGCGCCCAGATGCAGGCACAGATCGCGAGCCCGGCGCATAGGGGACAGCCCGCCGAATTTCGACAGCTTCAACGCTACCGCATCCATGCAACCCAGATCGTATGCCTTCAGAAGCGAGGCAGTGTCATGCCCGTTCTCGTCGATCTTCATCGGCAGGCCTGTCGCGGCGCGCACCGCCGCACATTCCTCCAGCGTGGCGCAGGGCTGTTCCAGCATCACGTCCAGATGCGCCACTGCGCGGCCCACCCGCGTTGCATCCAAACGCGTCGCGCCGCAGTTCCAATCGCCGTAAACCAGCGGCCCGTCGCCCACCACCTCGCGCACCAGCCGCAGGCGCGCGATATCGGCCTGCCAGTCATCATCCGCGCCCAGCTTGACCTGAAACTGGGTGATGCCCTCAGCCTGCGCCTCGCAAGCCATGCGGGCCATCTCCTCGGGCGCGACACAGGTGATCGAATGATAGAGCGGCATATCCACCGCCTGCCGCCCGCCCAAAAGCGCGTATAGCGGCAGGTTTGCGACCTTGCCGGTGATATCCCACAGCGCCAGATCCAGCGCGGATTTGGCGTAAGCGTGACCCTGCAGAAACGCGTCCGCACGCGTCATCAGCGCCTCAGGCCCGACCGGATCGCCGCCGATCAGCACCGGCGCAAGATATTCCAGCGCCGGGCGCACACCATCGGCATAAGCCGGCAGGTAATGCGGGATCGGGCACACCTCGCCCCAGCCCGAAATGCCCTCGTCGGTATCAACGCGCAGCACGATTGATGAGGCCGTGTCACAGGTCTTGCCGGCCGCCATATGATAAGCGACGTGGCTTGTGAGCGGCACATCCCAAAGCGTCAGACGGGTGATCTTCATTTTGAAACCTCATATACTGCCACCGGATCGCCCAGCAGGGCAGGATCGGGAACCACACCCAGACCGGGCGCCGACGGCGGCGTTGCAAAACCGCCCTCGTTGCGCGCGCCCTGCCCCGGCACCGGGTCCGCCGACAGGTGATAGTGGCACAGCCAACTGGCCAGCCGGTTCGCCTCAGGCGTGGCGCTTGCCAGATGGATCGCGGCGGTGTCGGCAAGGGCCGAGCCGCCCAGATCCTCGATATGCATCTGCCAACCGACCGCGACGCCGAAATCGCGGATTTGCAGCGCCTTGGTCAGGCCGCCCACGCGGTTCGGCTTGACCTTGACGCCTTCGCACGCACCCAGCCGCCAGGCGTCCAGATGATCCTGAAAACTGTGCAGGCATTCATCCAGCATGATCGGGTTGGCAACGCGGCGCGCGACATGGGCGCATTGATCCAGTGTCTCGCAAGGCTGTTCGACCCAGTCGCGCGCAAGGGCGGTGTTCAGCACCTGCACGGCAACGCCCGGCGTCCACGCGCGGTTGATGTCGTAGGTCACCTTCTCGCCCGTCGGCAGAGCGGTTGAAATCGCCTCGATCCGGGCAATGTCTGCGGCGATGTCATGCCCACCCAGTTTGGCGGAATGCACCCGATAGCCCTGTCGGCTGGCGCTGCGGATCAGCGCGATCATCTGATCCGGGGTGCCGGTCGAAATAGAGGAATTGACCGCCACCGGCGCAGCATGGTCCCCGCCGAAAAGCTGCCATAGCGGCAGGCCCGCAACCTGCCCCAGAATATCCCAGCAGGCCATGTCGATAGCGGATTTTACATAAAGATGGCCGGGCAGCTGCATATCCATCGCATCATTCAGCGCGCGCAGGCTACACGGATCGCGGCCCAGGATGGCAGGCGCAAGTGTGGCGATCCCGGCGCGGATACCCGGCCCGTGCGCGGGCAGATAGGTGGTGCCCCAGGGACAGCCCTCGCCCCAGCCGCTGACGCCCGCATCGGTGTCGATCCGCAGATACGTGCTGTCGAGACGCTCGAATTTCAGCCGCCCACCCGACAGCCAGTAGGGCTGCGTCAGCGGCAGATCCAGCGCCCAGACGGTGATGCGGGTGATTTTCACGGCACCACCACGATGTTGCCGGTGTGCTGCTTTTCGATGAACGCCTGCTGCGCCTCGCGAAGTTCGCAAAGTGGATAGGTGGCGGCGAGAACCGGCTTGATATAACCGCGTTCAATGTAACGCACGACATTGTTGAAAACGCCGCGCGGGATGATTGTCGAGCCAGTGAATGTCAGGTCGCGCAAGTAGAATGTGCGCAGATCGAGCGTCACCATCGGCCCGGCAATCGCTCCCGAGCAGGTATAGCGCCCACCGCGCTCCAAGATTTCGATCAGCGTCGGCCAATACGGCCCCCCGACAATATCGGCCACGACGGTCACCTTTTCGTCGCCCGAGGCCTTGCGCAAATTCTCGGGCGCGCGCGGCAGGATGAGATCGGGGCCCAGCCGGGCCACCTCGCCATGTTTCGCCTCGGCTGCCATCGCGATCACCCGTGCGCCGCGAAGCTTGGCAAGCTGGACCAGCGCGCCGCCGACCCCGCCCGATGCGCCGGGCACGAGAACGGTATCAGCGGCGGTGACAATCGCGCGCGACAGCATGCCTTCTGCGGTCGAATACGAGCACGAGAATGTTGCAAGTTCTGCGTCGCTCAGATCGGACGTCACCACCGCCATGTTGCGCACGTCGGTCTTAGTAAATTCGGCAAAGCCGCCGTCAATTTCCGAGCCAAAATAGCCGACTTTTTCCATGTTGTCCGGGTCGGACCAGTCGCGCAGCCAGCCGTTGGTCATGACGCGTTTGCCGATCAGCGCAGTGTCCGCGCCGTCGCCCACCGCGACGACCTCGCCCACCGCATCCGCGCCCTGAATGCGCGGGAAGGTGATTGGCGCGCCGCCCCATGTCGGGTCGTCCTCGGCCACTGCCGCGTAAGCGCCGCCGGTGGTTGCCTCGCTGACCGTCTTGGAATACCAGCCCGAACGCGTGTTCACGTCGGTATTGTTCAGACCGCAGGCGCCGACACGGATCAGTGCCTCCATCGGGCCGGGCTCGGGCTTCGGCCAATTCTCGTGCCAGACATATTTATCGAGGCCCCCATGCCCTGTCAGCACCATTGCTTTCATTGTCTGGGTCATTGTGCGGCGACCTCGCGTGCATCGGTGCGGGGCAGCAGACTTTCGGAATCATAGGCCGGGGCGGTCAGGATTTTCGCGGCGCGCGGCGTGCCCATGATGACCACCTCAAGGGCAGAGTCCGGTGCGGCATAGTCCGCCCTAACATAAGCGAAAGCCAGCAGCTTGCCGACGCCGTGGCCGAAGGCGATGGAACTGACCGTGCCGACCTGCGCGCCGTTCGACAGGACCGCCTCGCCGCCATTGCCATCGGATTTTCCGTTGCCGTCGATTTCGAGGTAGGTGCAGACCCAGCGCAGCGGCTCGGCCAGCGCCGCCTCGGTCGCTTGCTTGCCGTGAAACGCCTTGTCCATGCGCACGAACCGCATCACATCGGCCTCGGGCAGCGTCACCTCGTTGGTCAACTCACCCGCGCCCTTGAAGCCCTTTTCCATCCGCATCGCGTTCATCGCGAAGGAGCCGTAATTGGCGAGGCCATGCGCCTTGCCCGCCGCCTTGACCGCGCGGAACGCGCCCAGGATCGCTTCGCGTGGTCCATGGAATTCCCAGCCCAGCTCGCCTGCGTAGGACATGCGAAATGCCCAGAGCTTGTGCCCGCCAACGGTGATTTCCTGCGCGTTCATCCATTTGAAACAGGCGTTTGTGAGGTCCGCATCAGTGCAGGTGGACAGTATCGCGCGCGCGCGCGGCCCATTGAGCGTGAACGCACCCCATTCGGTCGAGCGATTGGTGATGGTGATGCTCTCGCCTCGCTGCGCAAAGGTCAGGTAGTCGAGCAGCCGCCGCTCGAAGAAAGCGGCGCAGACCAAATAGAACCGGTCCTCGGCCAGCCGGACAATGGTCATTTCCAGCTCGATCCGGCCATTCTCGCTTAGCAGATGGGACAGCGCGATGCGCCCCGGCACAGATGGCAGGCGGTTCGCCACCAGCCCATCAAGGAAACTTGCCGCATCCGGGCCAGACACCTCGAACTTGGAGAAGGCCGAGATATCCATGATCCCCGCCCGCTCGCGGACGCCGCGCACCTCGGCGCCGACGATGTCGTGCAGGGCAGTGCGACGGAATCCGTAGATGTCCTTGGCCTCCATGCCTTTCGGCGCGAACCAGCGCGGGCGCTCGTGGCCGAACACCTCCTCGAACACTGCGCCCTCGGCCTTGAGGTCGTCATAAAGCGGTGAGGGCTTTACCGGGCGCCCGTCCAGCCGGTTGAAATGCGGGAACGGAATTTCGTGGCGCAGAAGGTAATCTTCCTTGGCCTTGGTGATCTGGAATTTCTGATCGGCATAGGGGCCAAACCGGCGCGGGTCGAATTCGCGCATGCTGATATCGGCGGCCCCATGCACCATCCAGCGGGCCAGCTCGCGGGTCAGGCCCGGCCCCCAGCCGACGCCGATCTGCGTGCCGCAGCAGCACCAGTAATTGCGCAAGCCGGGGGCCGGACCGATCAGCGGATTGCCGTCCGGCGGATGGCTGATAGCGCCGTGCACGGCGCGCTTGATGCCCAGTTCCGCCAGCACCGGCATCCGGCCCATTGCGTTCTCCAGCCATGGCATGATGCGGTCGTAATCAGGCTCAAACAGCTCATGCTCGGCATCCCACGGGCAGTGATCCTCCCAGACCGTATTGGGGTTGACCTTCTCATAGATACCGATCAGGCCCGATTTCTGCTCCATCCTTATGTAGCCCGACACCAGCCGGTCATCGCGTACGACCGGCAGTTCCTTGTCCAAATTCTGAAATTCCGGGACCGTGTCGGTGATCAGATAATGATGCGTCATAGACGTTGCGGGAAGGTCATAGCCGGACCACAGCGCCATCTGCCGCGCGTATGTTCCACCGGCGTTGACCACATGCTCGCAGGTGATATTGCCCTGCTCGGTTTCCACCAGCCACTCGCCGCTCTCGGCCTGCGTCACATTGGTGGCGCGGCATTGGCGGATGATCTTCACTCCCAGTTGCCGCGCGCCCTTGGCCAGCGCAAAGGCAGCCCCCGCCGGATCGACATGGCCATCATCAGGCGTATGCAGCGCGGCCTTGACGCCGTCCAGATTGTAGAAGGGATGCAATTCGTGGATGCGGTCCGGCCCGACCATTTCCATCGGAAACCCCAGACCCTTGCCGACCGAGATCGTCTGGTACAGCCAGTCCATCTCGTCCTCGGTATAGGCCAACCGTAGTGACCCGCAGCCATGCCAGGTGACCGATTGTCCGGTCTCTTCCTCCAGCACTTTGGAATAAAGGTCGATATTGTAGCCGACGCATTTGCCCAGCGCGAAGCTGGAGGTCGAATGGGTGATTTGCCCCGCCGCATGCCAGGTGGAGCCGCTCGTCAGTTCGGCCTTTTCCAGCAGCACCACGTCGCTCCAGCCTTCATGCGCAAGATGATAGGCAAGGCCGCAGCCCATGATACCACCGCCGATGATAACGACCCTTGCATGCGATGGAATCATGCGTTGCATCCCTTTCGAACAAATGTTTCCTGTAGACATGCGTAAAAGACAAATGTAGCCTCGTCAATCATGAAGCAAACAAACGTACCAAATCCCGCAACCTCTGCCGAGCTTCTCGAAACGCTGCAGTCTGCGCGCGCTGATCTGACGCCAGAGCTGGCGAAACTGGCCAATTTCCTACTGGAAAACCCGTATGAGATCGGCGTCAATTCAATCCGGCAGCTGGCCACCAAGGCGGAGGTCAAACCGAACACCTTGGTACGTTTGTCCCGCAGCTTGGGCATGGATAGCTATGAGGCGTTTCGCGAAGTGTTCCGCGACGAGATCCGCCAGGGCCGCGAGACCTATCCCGACCGCGCCCGCTGGCTGCAATCGCTGGCGCAGCGTGGCGAGATCGGCGCGCTTTATGCCGCCTCTGCGGAATCGGCCATCGACAACATCGTCAGCTTTTTCGCCTCAACCGATCATCACCTGATCGAGGTCGCCGCAAAGGACATCGTCGCCGCGCGGCGCTGTTATGTGCTGGGCGTCGGGGTGAACAATGCGGTGGCCCGCAACTTTGCCTACCTCGCCGGAATGGCCATCGACGGCGTGCGCGCCCTGCCCCAGGGCGGCACATTGCCGGTCGATGGCATTGCGCGCGCAGACGCCGGCGATATCCTGATCGCCATGACCTTCCGCCCCTACCGGCGCGAAATCGTCGAGGCTGTCGCCGTGGCGCGCGCGCAGGGCGTGCCTGTCATCGCCATATCCGACAGCCTTGCCTGCCCCATCATGGCCGACGCGCAGCACCGTTTTGTTGTGCCGACGGACACGCCGCAATTCTTCATCTCGACGATCGCGCTGACCGCGTTCTTCGAGGTGCTGATCGCGTTCATCATTGCCGAGGCCGGCGAGGATGTGGTGACCTCAATCGACGCCTATCACGCGCAGCGGCAGGCACTGGGTATCTATGTCGAGGACAAGGATTGGCAGACATGACCGTTCATGACACCCCCGCCCCGGTCCACTCACTGGAGGCGCGTTACTACACCGACCCCGCGATTTTCGCGCAGGAACGCAAGGGCCTGCTGGCCCGCACATGGCAGTTTGCCGGCCATGAAAGCCAGGTGCGCGGCGCGGGCGATTATTTCAGTTTCGAGCTGGCCGGTGAAAGCCTGTTCTGCATCCGAGGCCGCGATAACGTGCTGAGGACGTTCTACAATGTCTGCCAGCACCGGGCACATCAGTTGGTCAGCGGCTCAGGCACCACGCGTGTCGTCGTCTGCCCCTACCATGCTTGGACCTACGAGATGACGGGCGAACTGCGCGCCGGTCCCAATATCAAATCCGTTCCGGGATTCGACCGCTCCAAGATCTGCCTGACTTCGGTGCGCACCGAAAGCTTTCATGGCTTCATCTTCGTCAATCTTGACGAAGATGCAGCGCCGATGGACGACTGGTATCCCGATGTACGTACTGAACTGGGCGAATACGTGCCCGATATCGACATCCTAGAGCCGCTGGAATGGGTCGAGATACCCGAGCAGTGCAACTGGAAGGTCTCGATTGAGAATTACTCGGAATGCTACCACTGCTCACTTAACCACCCGACCTTTTCAACCGGCGTCATCAAGCCCGACACCTATGACATCCAACCCTCCGAGCAGGGCTATGTGCTGCGCCACACCACCGAATGTCAGTCGCTGGACGCGATGAGCTATGACATCGACCTGTCCAGACCGCATGCGGGCGAGTATCGCAGCTTTTACCTCTGGCCGATGTTCTCGTTCCAGATCTATCCGGGCAACGTGCTGAACACCTATCACTGGCGCGCCCACGACGTCGATCAATGCACGGTCTGGCGCGGCTGGTTCACGCCCGGGGGCGAGGACAGCGAGGTGATCCGGCGCCTGGCGATTCAGGACCGCGCGACCACCGTGGAAGAGGATATCCACCTTGTCGAAAGCGTTTATCGCGGCCTGCAAAGCCGCGGCTACAAACCCGGCCCGCTGGTTCTGGACCCGGCCTGCGGGCTGAACTCCGAACATTCGGTGCAGACATTGCAACAATGGATGCGCGCGGCGGTGGATGCTGGCGGCGCAGGCAACAAGGACCTGTGACGATAGATACATTTGACGAAAACCTGTCCTAAAGGGGTTTGAGCAACGCGAGGCGACGCTGTGCGCAGAATATGTCGAGAAAAACCTGGCCACCGCCGATGATTTCACCCGCCCCTTTCAGGAGGCGATGACCGCCTGGTGCTGGGGGTTCGGCTGGGGCGACGACGTGATCGCGCTCAAGACCCGCTAGATGCTGAACCTCACCATAATCGGCGCATTGGGCGAGATGCACGAATGGGAGATCCACTGCCGCGGTGCGCTCAACAACGGCGTCAGCCTCGATGAGATCCGCGCGATCGTCCACGTCATCGACATCTATTGCGGCGTGCCGCAGGCTCTGGAATGTTTTCGCGCCGCGCGAAAAGTGCTGGAAGAAGACCACAGCTGATCAGGGGCAAGATCGCGTTGCCGGTGGGATATGGCGGATCGACCGACAACGGTATCGAAAAAACAAGAGAAGGTTGGGATCCGTTGCCATTGGGCAAGCACGATGTGGCACCAGAATTCGACTCTGTTGCACAAACCGGCTGATGGCCCGCACCATCAGGATATTGACCTCCAGCCGACCGGTGTGCGTGTGCGCGCCGACCAGGGGGTGCAACCGCGCCGATGGTGGAAGCTTTGAATACGCGACGTCGAAAAAAGCAGCGAAAATGCTCGAGCGACGCCTGCTCGCAAATCCGGATCGCCCGCGTTGAAGCAATCCACATTAATATCCTCTTGCTCGAAGGACAGCGTAGCGACGCTGTATCGAAACTTGGAGCGCAGCGCCTGCAAGGTGACGACGCCTCCGGATCTCCAATTTGCAGCTCCGGAACTGGCGCGGGAATTACGGACAAGCCGTGGCAACAGTATCTAAAAGAAATTCCTATATCGGCCTTTGAACAACCGCGCCTACATCGGTGAGGCGGTTCACGAGGGGAACAGCTATCCCGGCGAACACGATGACATCATCGAACGCGACGTCTGGAACAAGGTCCACGCCATTCTGACCTAAAGCCCCCGTAAACGAGCGGCCCGCACCCGTCCCGACACGTCCGCACTGCCCAAGGGTCTACTCTGCGGCCCCGATGGCGCCGCCTTCTCACCGACCCGCGCCCGCAAGGGCGGCAAGCTCTACCGCTACTATGTCAGCCAGACGGTGCTCAAGCATGGTGCCGGGTCTTGCCCTGTCGGACGCGTCCCCGCAGGTGAGATCGAATCCGCCGTCATCGACCAACGCCGCGCCGTGTTCCACCAACCCGAGATCGTCGCGGGCACGTGGACAGCGGCGCGCGCCAAGGATGGCGGGATCACCGAGGCCGGCGCCCGTGATGCACTGACCCGTCTTGATCCGCTGTGGGATGAACTCTTCCCCGCCGAGCAGGCGCGTATCGCGACACTGCTGGTCGAGCGGATCGACATCGGCACCGATGGCCTGAATGTTCACCTCCGCATGGACTGGCTGACCGGACTGGCGCGAGAAATGATGGCCGATCCCGGGGCAGCCGCATGACCCGCGCGAAGCCGATGCCTGAAACCGTGACAGTGCATATCCCATTCCGCCTCGTGAAGCGTGGCGGCCACAAGGAGATGCAGACGCTGGACGGGGCATCTGGGCACAGCAAGATGGGCAACACGTTGGTCAAGGCGCTGGCCCGAGCCTTTCGCTGGAAGCGGATGCTGGAATCTGGCAACTTATCGACCATCGCCGAGCTGGCCGAGCGCGAGGGATCGCACCTTCCTACATGACGCGCGTTCTGCGGCTCACGCTGCTTGCACCCGATATCATTGAGGCGATCATAGGTGGCCAGCAGGGGCTGGAGATCTCGTTGACCGGGTTAATGGAGCCGTTTTCGGTAGGTTGGAGGAATCAGGCCGAGCATTTCGGCCAGTCATCGGGCCAAGAATATCATGAACCGCTCAACGCGCCCCTTAGGCAAGTCGTCGCCTCGCTGCAGTGCAGCTTCCTTGAACCGGACCATTGTGTGCAGGACAGTATTTTGGATCCCAAGTGGGCACGTAGTACGGACACCCCCCGACCAATTCCACCTCAGACTGGGCACATATTTCGAACTGCTTATCGGCGGAAATGGGCGGTTCTGTCCAGCGATCCGGTGATGAACGCTCTGGTGATTCGCGGATCGCAACGACGTCCAGAGCCGGTGTGCAAAACAAGATTTCAGCAAACCGTCGTTGATTTAGGTCATGTCGCCCCAAGTTAATTTCAATTATCGTTTTCAAGTGGCCCTGTAGTCTGGATTTGCTGGCAGCGGGTTTGGCACATGATGCCCTGCCCATCTGGTAATACACTCGCCGGTTATCCCTTTTACCCGATCACAGACCGCAGGTCTGTGCGCACCGTAAAGGTGCAAGCTCACCGAGCGGGACGCGGCATTACTGCCTTGTCACTCAGGGGTGATACACATGGAAAAGAACGACGACACCAATCCCGCCGCTGCACCGCAGCCAGTTGAGCCGATCCCGGCCATGCAGCGCATTTTGGACAACCCATTTCTGCTTTTATTCATCGGCGTCACGATGCCGACGGTGCTCTACATTATCTGGGGTGTGATGGAAGTCGCCTCCGTTCCGATCGCCAACTGATCGCAAACCATCTTGAAAGGTTGTGCCATGTCCATCAACCCTCCGAGCAACCGCCTTTGGTGGAAGGAGCCGATCCACGGTATCGAGCTGGCGTGGATCATAATCGCCTTTCTGTGGGGGCTGTTCATGTTCTTTTTCATGATTGCCTGGCACTTCATCGGCAATCAGAACCTGTCCACGGAAACCTATCGCATCAATCCCGACACATTCGTCGAAAAGGTCGAGGCATTCGCCGATGAATACCAACTACTGGACGCCTCCGGCGAGCCGGTCGAGATCGACGGCGTCCCCGTGGTCAGCCCGCCGGCGGGCGGCGATGTCTATATGCTGGGGCGGCTCTGGGAATGGTGGCCGGCGCTGGAGCTGAAGAAGGACCAGAGCTATCGGTTTCACCTGTCATCGGCTGACTGGCAGCACGGCTTTTCGCTCCAGCCCGTCAACATCAATATCTCGGTGCATCCGGGCTATGAACACATCCTGACGCTGACCCCGACTGAAACGGGCGATTACGGCGTCGTCTGCAACGAATACTGCGGCATCGGCCATCACATGATGACCGGCATAATCCGCGTCGTCGAATAAGCGGGGGACCTGGGACATGACTACCATTGATCACGGAGCAATCGGATATGCCGGCCCGGACGTCAGGTATCGCACCTGCCCGTTCACCGGGCGCCGCATCGAGCGCAGCGCCGAACTGCTGATCCGCGCCAATGCCGTCGCGGCGGTCGTCTTTCTGGCGGTTGGCGGGTTCTTCGGCCTGATGGTCGCGCTGACGCGCTGGCCTGCGGTGCAGCTTCTGCCTGCCGAATGGTTTTATCTGGTGCTGACCGGGCACGGTGCCAATGTGCTGCTGTTCTGGATCATCTTCTTCGAGATCGCAGTGCTCTACTTCGCCGCGACGGTGCTGCTCGGCTCGCGGCTGGCAACGCCGCGATGGGCATGGCTGGGCTTCGGGCTGATGATCATCGGTGCGGTGATGGCCAATTACGCCGTGCTGAACGGCGACTCGACGGTGATGTTCACCTCCTATCCGCCGATGATGGCCGAGCATTGGTTCTATTTGTCGCTGATCGTTTTCGCGGTGGGGGCGCTGATCGGGGTCTTTGTCTTCTTCGGCACGCTTGTCGTGGCCAAGGACGAAAAGACCTATGAAGGCTCCGTGCCGCTGGTAACATTCGGAGCCATTACCGCTGCGATCATCGCGGTGTTCACGCTGGCTTGCGGCGCGATCATCCTGGTGCCGACATGGCTGTGGTCGCTCGGGCTGATCTCGGGCATCGACACGCTGATGTATAAATTGGTGTGGTGGGGCATGGGCCATTCCAGCCAGCAGATCAACGTCGCCGCCCATATCGCGATCTGGTACGCGATCGCGGCGATGGTCGTCGGGGCCAAGCCGCTGTCCGAGAAGGTCAGCCGCTTTGCCTTCCTGATGTATATCCTGTTCCTGCAGCTCGCCTCGGCCCACCACCTTCTGGCCGAACCGGGGATGAGTTCGTCGTGGAAGATCATCAACACCAGCTACATGATGTATCTGGCCGTGATGGCCTCGATGATCCACGGGCTGACTGTGCCGGGTGCTATTGAGGCGGCGCAGCGCCGCAACGGCTATACCCGCGGGATGTTCGAATGGTTGACCAAAGCGCCTTGGGGCAATCCGGCGTTCTCGGGGATGTTCATGAGCCTGGTGATGTTCGGCTTTCTCGGCGGCATTACCGGCGTGATTCTGGGCACCGAGCAGCTTAACGTGCTGATGCACAATACCATCTATGTGCCGGGTCATTTCCACGCCACCGTGGTTGCGGGCACGACACTGGCCTTCATGGCGATGACATATCTGGTGGTGCCGCTGATATTCCAGCGTGACATCATCTGGCCAACGCTGGCGAAATGGCAGCCCTATCTCTTTGGCATCGGCGCCGGCGGGATATCGCTCTTCATGATGGGTGCGGGCACGCTGGGGGTGCCGCGCCGTCACTGGGACATCTCACTGGTGGATGCGGCGCATCCCTATGAATTCGCGCCTGCCGCCTATCTGATGATGGGCCTCAACGGTATGTCCGCAATCCTCGCGGCCGCAGGCGGGCTGCTGTTCATCGTGCTCGTCGTTGCGTCGATCCTAGGCGGGCCGCGCCTTGATCAGCCCGGCGCCAAGCTGGTGTTTCCGCTGCATGACGGGGGCGCTCAGGCGGTGTCGGAATATGGCAGCGAAGCCTCGCTCAAGATCCCCGGCACGGTCATGCTGGTCACCATCTTCTTCTTCACGTTCGTTCTCTACTACTTCGTGAACTGGAAGTACCTCTCAGACCTTTGGCTGTTCAACTAGGACGAAAGGACAGAGCCATGCTTGCCGCCCTGAACATGACTGTCTCGATACTCAAACTGCGGATCGGTTTTTTCATTGCCCTCGCTGCACTTGTCGGGGTGATGACGGGAGGCGGCGAGCTTGGCACGCTTGAGGCGCTGGTATTTGCGCTCGCCGTTCTCGGGGCATCTGGTGCGGCCGGAGGGTTCAACCAATATTACGAGCGCGACAGCGACCGCATGATGGCGCGCACCCGAAACCGGCCATTTGCCAGCGGTGTTCTGAAGGCCGGGCCAATCTGGCCGGTGACTCTGCTGGCGCTGCTGATCGGGGCGCTGCTGATGGCGTGGTCGGTCGGCGGCACGCTGGCCACGGTCCTCGTCTTTCTCGGTGCGCTCACCTACGGCGTGATCTATACCGTCTGGCTAAAGACCCGCACAGTCTGGAACGTCGTAATTGGCGGCGCGGCGGGCAGTTTCGCGGTGCTGGCCGGCGCGGCGGCCGCGGCACCGCAATTTGGCCCCGTCATCGGCCCGGTTCCGGCAATTCTGGCGACGGTTCTGCTTCTTTGGACGCCGCCGCATTTCTGGAGCCTTGCTGTCGCCCGCAGCGAGGATTATCGACGCGCGAACATCCCGATGCTGCCGGTCGTGTCAAAGCCCAATGTCTGGGCGCCAGTAATATTCAGCCACGTCGCTGCGCTGTTTGCGCTGTCGCTGGTGCCGCTGTGGTTCGGAATGGGCTGGATCTATGGCCTCTTCGCAGTGGCGGGCGGAGCCCCGTTTCTTTTGGCGGCTTGGCGCCTGATGTACGATCCCTCAAGGGGGCCAGCGATGCGCACTTTCCGTACATCGCTGGCGCAATTTGCCCTTCTGTCAATCGGCGTCGTACTGGACGAGGCTTCGCGATGGGCATTTTGAGCCGCTCACTTCCCCTGCTATGGATTCTGGCGCTGGTTTGTCCGGTGCAGGCGCAAACGCAAGGCCAACCCCCCGAGGTTCTGGATGCGAAGCAGGTCTATGAGATCAGCCAGAGCGTGATCGGCCGCGAAGTGGGGGCATATGTCCTGCATGACAAAAATGGTGCCCCGCTGGCGATGGCTGACCTGCGCGGTCGCCCGCTGGTCATTTCGCTGGTCTATACCAGCTGCAGTTCGATCTGCCCGGTGATCACAGATCACCTGCACGACGCGGTGAGCGAGGCGCGCCGGGTTCTGGGCGACGGCAGCTTCGCGGTTCTGACCTTCGGCTTTGACGCCAGCGGCGACAAACCGGCGCAGCTGCGCGCATTTGCAATATCACACCGACTCAACCGGCTGGACGACTGGTATCTGGCCAGCGCCGACCCCGATACCACAGAGTCGCTGCTGCGTGATCTGGGCTTCAGTTGGCGCGACGCCGCCGGCGGGTTCGATCATCCCAGCCAGACAACGATCCTTGACGCGGGCGGGCGCGTCTATCGCCAGCTTTACGGCGAAGACTTCCCGCTGCCGGTGTTCATGGCCCCGCTCAAGGAGCTGGTGCTTGGCCGCGCGACGGTATCGATTGCGCCCACAGATTTGTGGTCGCGGCTGACCTTCCTTTGCACCGTCTACAACCCACTGACCCGCGCCTACCGGTTCGATTATGGCATCTTGTTCGGTATCTTCTTCGGCGCTGTCTCGCTGCTACTGACCGGCCTGATCATCGTGCGGCTCTGGCTTGAACGGCGGCGAGGCATGCGACCGCATGGCGTGCTGCACCCATCAACCCCGACAGCAGACGAAGTGGCAAGGTGATGGGAATGCGGGCCGCGCTGAAGCGTGGTTTTGATCGGGTTGAGCGTCCTCTGGACAGGCTGTTTGGACCCGACTGGAACCCACTTGCCAATCTGGGGCCGCTGGGCTGGTTCATGTTCTGGATCGTCACCGCCACCGGCGTCTATCTGTTCATCTTCTTCGACACCGGCGTGGTCAATGCCTACCAGTCGGTCAAATGGCTGAGCGAGACGCATTGGCTGCATGCCGGGCTGGCCCGCAGCCTGCACCGATATGCGTCGGATTTCCTGGTGCTCCTCATGCTGATCCACCTGGTGCGGGAATGGGCCTTTGACCGTTATCGCGGGCGGCGCTGGTTCTCGTGGATCACCGGGGTGCCTGTGATATGGTTTGTCTACATGTCCGGCATCACCGGATATTGGCTGGTCTGGGACGAGTTGGCGCAATACGTGGCGCTGACCACCACCGAACTGCTCGACGCTCTGCCGTTCTTTGCCGAGCCGATCGCGCGCAATTTCCTGACCCCGGCAAGCCTGTCGGGGCGCTTCTTTACGCTGATGGTGTTTTTGCACATCGCTATTCCGCTACTGCTTTTGCTGATGATGTGGATCCATATCCAGCGCATCACCGCGGCGCGCACCATGCCGCCGCGCGGCCTGAGCCTGCTGACATTGGCGTCCCTCGTCATTGTCTCCTTCGCCATGCCAGCGGTCTTGCAGGGGCCTGCGGACTTGGCCACATTTCCGGCCAAAGTCGGGCTCGACTGGTTCATTCTCGGGCTCTATCCGGTGATTGACCTGATGCCGCCCCCGGTGATCTGGACCGGCGCGCTGCTGTTCACGGTTCTGATGTTTGGATTGCCCTGGCTGCCGCCACGCAAGGAGGCCGAGGCGGCACAGGTGTTCCTCGAGTTCTGCAACGGCTGCACCCGCTGCGAGGCCGATTGCCCCTATACTGCCATTACCATGGTGCCGCGCAGCGATGGCGCCCCCTTCCCGCAAGAGGCATTGGTAGACCCAGACCGCTGCGTTGCCTGCGGCATCTGCATGGGGTCCTGCCCCTCGTCCACGCCATTCCGCCGCTCCGGCCCGCTGATCACCGGAATTGACCTGCCCGGCCGCCCATTGAGGCAGCTGCGCGACGAGGTCATCGCCGCCGCTGCCGATCTTACCGGGCAAGGCCGAGTGATGACCATCGCCTGTGAACACGGCGCGGCCAATATGCCCGAAAAAGGCAGCGTGATCCTGCCCTGCGTGGCCATGGCGCCGCCCTCGCTGTTTGATTTCATCCTCAGCCGCGATCTGGCCGATGGCGTCTGCATCGCCGGTTGCGCCGAACGCGAGTGCTATAATCGTGTCGGGGCCAAATGGACGGAGGACCGCATCGCCAGAACCCGCGATCCCCAGCTGCGTGAACGCGTCCCGCGCGAGCGGTTGCTGACGCTCTGGGCCGGTCCAAGCGAGCGAGCGCGCCTTGCGGGTGACATTCGCGCCTTCGCCGAAAGGGTGGCGGCGCTGGAGCCGATGCAAGGCAAGCGCAGGCTTGAGCCGAACGAACCCGAGGCAGCCCCAGATGCGGCAGTTGGGGAGGACGCGAAATGAAGGGGCGCCTGCACCATCTGGCAATGGGCGGCATCGTGACGCTCGCGCTTGGCCTTGGCGTCGCATGGATGTCTGCATCTCCTTCCTGGCGAAATGCGCCGGAGAACATGGCCCTGTTGCGCCTCAGCTTCACCCATAGCGGCGACCGCAGCGCCAGTTGCCGCGACAGGACGCCGGAAGAATTGGCCAAGCTGCCGCCCAACATGCGGGCGCCGCAAATCTGTGATCGCAGGCGTCCGCCGATCTATGTTGAACTCGAGGTCGACGGCGCGCCGTTCTATGCAGCGCAAACCGCCCCTTCGGGTCTTGCCGGAAGCGGTCCGTCACGCCTCTATGAGCGCCTGCTGCTGCCTGCGGGCACGCATGATCTGACGGTGAGGATGCGCGACAACCCGGCGTCCGACGCCTTCGGCTATGAGGCGACGCGTAAGGTCGAGCTGCACCCCGGCCAAAGCTTCGTGATCGACTTCCGCAAGGACAGCGGATTTATCTTCGAATGATAGAAAAGGAGGCCAACATGGCACCGATTGAATGGAAAACAGAATACAGCGTCGGCAATCCGTCGGTGGATCATGAGCATCAGGAGCTGATCGACCTCGTCAATCAGACCGCGTCAGCCATCCTCGATAACGAGCCAGAGGCCGATATCCAAGACAGCTTTGGCGATCTTCTGCGCGCCATCACGGCGCATTTCGCCCTCGAAGAGCAGCAGATGAAAGCTCATGGCTACGACCAGCGCGACCAGCACAAGGAGCACCACGAACGGCTCCTGGACGAGTTGCGCGACATCATGGACAGCGATGAGACATCACCGGACAAGACCGCGGAGCGGTTGGCGACAACTTTGGAAGCGTGGTTCGGCGATCACTTCAAGACCCACGATGCCCGCCTGCATAACCGGTTGGGGCCGCATCCGCATACCTGATCCACGCTGATGCTGCCGGTAAGAAGCATCAGTCTGCAGGTCAGGTCGTCCAGAACCTCTTTGCGCCCGTAGTTTCACCGGACGGGAAAGGTAGCGTTCAAAACGATGGTAACCCGATCTGATCGCTGGTTTCCGCGATTGCTGCCCCGCTAAGAGAAAACTCGAAATAGCTCCGCGACCCATGTTCTGCCATCGAGCGTGCACGAAGTAAGAGCTTAGCTCGGGTCCCCTCCATAACAGACGGCAAGCCAAAGATGGTGTTGATCGCCGTCGATCTTCGCGAACACTTCGTCCAAGTGCCACTTTCAACGGGTCCCCTACCGCATTCGATCTACCCGCTTGCGCCGGATTTCAGCAGCAAACATCGGGCCAAAGCGGTTGCACCAAAACCGTAACGTCTCATGACGAATATCGATGCCACGCCCGTGCAGAAGGTCTTCGACGTTTCGCAGCGATAATGGGAACCGATCATACATCATCACGGCCAGGCGGACGATCTCGGGCGACGTTCTGAAATAGCAGAACGGGTAAGGTTTTGTCATACGGCGGCGTTGGACGGCGCGACCCTAAGGGACAAGAAAGTTCCTCCGACACTGCCCAGTGACCATTCTGACGTATACCGGGTTAGCTTTATGCGACATTCAACCCTATTGCCCTATCACGGTATCGGGACCAAGATGCCTGAAGCGTTGCGGATGCGCTGGGAACCGCGATTTAAGTTCTAAAAGGGAAAACACATGTACAAACATATTCTCATTGCAACTGACGGATCCGAACTTGCCCTCAAGGGGCTTGAGCATGGTTTGGCGCTTGCCCAGTCGATTGGTGCGAAAGTTACGATCTTGACTGTGTCAGAACCTTTGCATCCAGAAATGGCACGAGCGGCGCAATTGGCGGGTGTAGAAAATGCTGCCATTCGCTATGATCAACAGCTTGATAGTCTGATGAAAGAACGCTTTGCGTTTATAGAAGACCGCGCACGGGAACACGGACTCAAGGTGGACCTGACACATGAGCTTGACCGCTCCCCCGCCGAAGCCATTGTCCGGACCGCCAAGTTGAGTGGATGCGATTTAATCGTGATGTCGTCACATGGGCGGCGGGGAGTGCAACGGATGTTGCTCGGAAGTCAGACATCGGAAGTGTTGGTGACGACGCCCATTCCTGTGCTGGTCATACGGTAGACGCGGCTTTGTTGCACAAATCGGGTTAAGACCAGACTTCCCCTTACCCTGATCAGATCCATATTGTCGCGACAGTTTCTGATATGCCAAGCGCTGTGAAGCGATTGAGGATCGCGGCCCGGACCTGGATTTCCGCAACTGTCTGACGTCAGCGTCTATAGGTCTAAACAGGGTAATTTGATAAGAGATTGCTCTCGCTCATCGGAACCGCTGAGGGGTGGGGCATGCGATAGCTCAAGGAACTCGCCCAACTGTTCGTCATCGTTGTACAAAAACGTTTGAACTTGCTTACATCGTCCATCACTAAATACGAAATGCGAAGCATTGGGCAGCCCAACTTCTCGCCAGCCGAGACGGTCCGCTAACTCACCATTCTCGTTGTCGATTGGAACCGCGCCAACAGCCAGTTGTCAATCCCGGCACAAAAAGGGTCAGTTTCCCGGTGCAAACTGGACAGTTTGGTTGGGAGTTAGCGGCGCCTTGGCGCGCGCGCTGCGTGATAGCACGCCGCTCACAACCATCGCCCGCGACGACGCGTATCACGACGCCTTAGTCCGGAACCGCGGTCAACTTGTTAGTCCGGACCCGCGGTCAACTTGCCTTCCTGTCACCAACGCTACAGATGGCCATCCGCGACGGCACCCCGTCGCCAGACATCACATTGAAACGGATGATGCGCCAACCCATCCCGCTGGATTGGGCCATGCAAGAGCGCATGTTCGGACGGTAATTCCGACCCATCGTTCTGTGCTTGTCGCACCGAAATCTCAGTCTTGTTGGCAGGGGGAATTCCCTGCAAATGCCTTGCTCCGACGCTCAGGGAATTTGCTACTAAAAGCATGAAAATACTCATGTAATACCGACCGAACAGCGCGAGACATGTAAAATCTAGAAGAAATTCCCTGCAAATTCCCGGCCAGCAGGGAAACTCCCTCCAAACCGAACCCCGAAATGCACCCGGCAGAGACGCCAGCCGCAAACGCGCGATATGTGTCTCACCATGTCGTCGCTGTATAGGAATTGGCGGCACTAGTTGCCGAAAAATAAGCGCTAAAGACGCCATAAAAAATATAATTTCAAAGACTTGGGTGGCTGGCGGAGGAAACGGGACCCCCGTCGAACCTTCTCCACCGACGACGCCATTGTTTTTCATCATAACGCAGGAAATTTGTTGCTGGTAGCGCCTGCTCAACCTTCAAGCGGCGGACACCCCCGCCCTGTCAGGCATTTTCGTTCCACCATTCCGACGGGGTGCGCGTAGCAATCGCAGGCCATTGAGCACCACCAGAACCGTGCCCCCTTCATGGCCGATCACTGCCAAAGGCAAGGGCAGATCAAAGAACAGCCCGGCCATGACAAGCACGGCCATGGCGCCCATGGCAAAGATCAGGTTCTGGCGGATGATCGTGGCGGTCCGGCGCGCCAGTCTATGTGCCTCCGCAAGCTGCCCCATATTTTCTGACAAAAGCGCGACGTCAGCAGCCTGAAGCGCGACTTCCGAACCCGCTGCGCCCATTGCGATCCCCACATCGGCACGCGCGAGCGCGGCCGCGTCGTTAACACCGTCTCCGACGAAAGCGACCCTGCCCTTGGCTGCAAACTCGCCGACCATGCCGACCTTGTCCTCGGCGAGCATGTCGGCGTGAATTTCGTCCGGCTGGAAGCCAAGTTCGCTGCCGATCCGAAGTGCGACTGGCTGGCGATCGCCGGTCATCATGAAGATTTTTGTGACGCCGCCTTCCCGAAGCGCCGCAAGTCCAGATCTGGAGCTTGGGCGGACCTGATCCGCGATGCTGACGGCACCGAGAAGCCTGGAATCCTGCCCAAAGTAGATGACCGTCTGGGTGTCTTCGGCCAGCGTCTTCAAGGAAGTATGCACGATCTCGGCCCCCATCCGCGCCGCCATGCGCGGATTGCCTGCCCACAGTGTGCCGCCGGCGTTGTCACCGGTGATACCCTCGCTGGGCAGCGCAACGACATTCTCCACTTGGGCGGGTTGGATGCCGCGATTGGCCGCTTCCTGCCGGATAGCCGCGCCGCTGTGGTGTTCCGAATTGGCTTCGAGTCCGGCTAGAAGGGATAGAAATTCCTGCTCATTGCCATCAAGGGCAATGACCTTGGTGACCGACGCCTTGCCGGTTGTCAGCGTGCCGGTCTTGTCGAAGGCAAAGGTATCGACCACCGCGAGCGTTTCAAGTGCCGCCCCACCCTTGAACAAAACGCCCCCCCGTGCCGCAGCCGAGAGTGCAGACAGGATTGCGGCGGGAACCGAAATCACGATTGCGCAGGGGCTTGCCGCCACCAGCAAGACAGCGGCGCGATAGAGCGCCTCCTGCCAGTCGTGCTCAAGCCAGTTGAAAACAGCGAAGGCGAGGATCGCGCCCAGCAGAACCGCAATCGTATACCGCTGTCCGAACCATTCGCTGAAGCGTTCGGACGGTGCCTTTGCCGCCTGCGCTTCGGTCACCAAGGCGATCATGCGCGCGACAGTGCTTTCTTCGACCGTTTTCGTGACGAACGCTTCCAGCACGCCATCAAGGTTGACGGTTGCCTCGAACACTTTTGCGCCCTGCTGCTTGGTGACAGGCATGGATTCGCCGGTGATATTGGCCTCGTCTAGCGCGCCGCGGCCGGTGGTGATTACCCCGTCGGTGGGCACGCGCGCGCCCGGCCGCAGAACGAAAATGTCGTTCACCTTCAGGTCTGCGACCGGAATTTCCGCAACGGTGCCATCGGGCGATTTTCGCAAAGCGGTTTCGGGACGCAGCGCCATCAAGGCCTCTACCGCCCGTCGCGCCCGCCCAAGTGCGCGATCCTCCAGAGTTGTCGAAACGCTGAACAGCGTAAGCAGTACCGCACCTTCGAAGGGCGCGCCCACGGCCGCAGCCGCAATGGCCGCGACAACCATCAGCAAATCAATATCGAGAACGCGGTCTTTCCACAGCGCCACAAGCGCCCGCCACGCCGCAGGCATCCCCCCGGCCATATACACAAGCACCAAACCGACCAGAGAAGTGCGTTCGGCCGCGATGCCCTGCAGTGGCCATAGAGCGAGAACCGCCATGAGCATCCCTAGGACCGTCAGGACCGTCAACACCATCGTTCGATCTGCAGCGAACAGCTTTTTCACAATATCTACCCGGATGCTGGAACAGGAACGCAAGGCCCTGCTATCACGCTCGGCCCTCCGGTTGCCAGTAACTGCTGTCGCACGGGCTGCGCGACAAGCTTTGGGGAAACTGGCATCAATGGGGAAACCGTCTCTTGTGGCGTCGCGCCCGCCGATAGGCGTGATGGTTACCATTTGCATTGCTGGCCGGAGCAAGAGAGAATGGTGCCCGAGGAGGCATGGAACTGACCGAAAGATCCGACGACGAGACATGGCGGAGGGTTCTCGATTTCTGGTTTCCGGAAGGTCGCTCACTTGGGGTCGACGCCGACACCCATAAGGGCCACTGGTTCTGGAGGATGCGCGGCGGCGCACATGATGAGGTAATCCGGCGCTTCACGGACCTCACGGCAGAAGCGGCCGCAGGGCATTTCGGGCCTTGGACCACTGATCCCAAGGGCAGGCTTGCGCTCATCATCCTGCTCGATCAGTTCTCACGCTCGGTCTGGGCAGGCAGCGCCCGCGCGTTCGCGCAGGATCAGATGGCCCTGGCCCTGACGATGGAGGGATTGTCGAACGGCCACTACGTTGCATTGCCCACACCGTGGTTCAAGGTTGTCCATTGCCTGCCACTTGGCCATTGCGAGGGGCCGGATCACCTTGAACGCCTCGATCTTCTCATTGGGCTTCGCGAAGAGATCGCGGCAGAAGCCCCAGTGCAACTGCGGCCGATTTATCGGTCGCTGGTCAAGCAGGCCCGTGACGTGAAACAGGTGATCGAGGCTTTCGGCCGCCACCCTCACCGCAATCACCTTCTCGGCCGTCGTTCAACATCTGCAGAACAAGCATACCTGAAAAGCGGCAATTTTCCCCATTTTCGCGCGTTTGACGGGTGATGCTCGGATTAACCGTCGCGCGCACCCCTGTCAGCTATCCGCACTTGCCGAGGCCGCCACTGATGTCTGAGTAAACAGGCGCCCCGCACCGACGGCGCGGAGCCTGCCCCTGAAATTCTACGCGCGTAAGCTACTGTAGCCGCCGACCACGGCCCCTTATCCGGGATAGACGTCGCAAATCAGCTGATCGGGGCCAAGCCGCGCCCATCCGTAAGCCATTACGGGCAGGCCGGTATCGCGGGGGTGGACCGCGACGAAGGTCCAGTCACCAAAATCTTGATAGGAAATCCCCAGCGACTGACCGGGCGCAGCCGTGCCGATCACCAGCGCTGAGTCGCTGGCGCCGCTGTGCAGTGGAATCGGCGCGCCTCTATAGCCGATGCACCCGCCGGGGTAGAGTTCGACCACGGGCAGATCCTGCAGGTCGTGGTAAACGGCGAGATATTTCTGATCGCGGAGGCGCGTGCGACGGGTGTCGATTGCGCAGCCATAGGCGGTTTCCGCCGCGCGGAGCCGCGCCACGTTGGCGGCCGCGCGCGCGTCCAGGGCCGGTGTGGCGGTGGTGCAGTCGGCGTTGTCAAAGACCGCCTGCCCCAACGTCGAGTCAAAGCAATAACCGGCGCGATCGAACAACAGATTCCGGGCGAACCATAGTTCATCGCAGGGCGGATCGTCCTCCTGTGCGACCACTGGCGGCGCGACGCTCAACAGCATGAATATCATTCCGAACAGGCGCATCGAGCAACCTCCTGAGAGATGAGTGGGGCGCATGAATCCCTTGGGTCTGCTCTGATGATGCCTCATGGCGCGCCGCCCACCAAACAAAGAGTTTCCGGGCGTGGCCGCGCGACACCCCGGTCACAGAAAGGTTGTCAGGCCCTTTTGCGCGGCGGCTTCGGCGGCAGCCCGGTCCTGCATCGGCGTCGGACTGAAGATAAGCATCACCCGCCCCGCCCGGTGCCATACTGTTAACTGACCGATTTCCCCGACCCAGATGGCCGTGTCGCCGATCTGAAGTTCCTCGATCACTGCACCTTGACCGATGGTGGTGCGAAACTCGCCCACCATTCGGGCGCGCAGGGTCGCAGCATCCGCCACATTCGCGACCAGGTTCTCGCGCACCATCAGCGTCATGCGCGCGGACAGATCAGGTGTGTCAGCCGAACACAGGCTCAATCGAACACTCTCGCTTTCCTTTAGAACTCCGGGCACATAGGTGGTGCCGGGACCCAATGTTGTGGCAGTGTTGATGGCCCGCAGCACTTCACATGCAACGGCATAGGCTCGCCGGTCATAGGTTTGCTCATTGCAGGCAGAGCTATAAGCAGGGTCAACACCGTCGCCAAGCGATTCATCGATTTATCTCCGCACCAGTTCGACTCGGCGGTTCAGTGTGCGCCCTTCCTCGGTCAGGTTCTCGGCCACCGGTGCCAAGGGACCGACGCCCGCCGGCTCAAGCCGCCGCTCTGAAACTCCATATCGTCCGTCAGAGCCTTCACGACCGACGCCGCCCGGCGTTGCGACAGGTCGATGTCATAGTCATAGCTCCCTGTCATATAGGTGTAGCCGACAACGAAAACCTGCGTGTCCAGCTCGGCGGCCAGAAACTTTGCGATCTCCTCCAGGGGCGGGTCTGACTCAGCCGTCAGCGCGTCGGAATCATAGGCGAAATGCACCCCATACAGGGATACGCGCCCATCTGTTCCAAGACTGAGCGCCATGTCTTCGGCCGAAACAAATTCCATCCGGCGGTTCAGCGCCTCACCCTCGATCGCGTCCATCAGGACCAGCGTTTTCTGGAACAATTCCGGAAAATGGTCGAACGTTTCGAAGGCCGCGTAGATCGACACCTTGCGGCCCTTTTCCGGATTTGTCGCAAGCAGATAGCGGTGATCGTCCCGCGGCAGGCTGAACGCAGCCGCGCTCACCCGACCAAGCGTTTTCAGCTGAGTATCACGTGGGTATAGATATTGCGACATCGCGCTGGCCGGCCCGCATTCATCCTTGCCGCAGCCATACGAGCGTCTCGTAGCCCAATTCGGATAGCTCAGCCTCGTAGTTACGAATAACCTCCGGCAGATTATCGGCCGTGCGGTTCACGCCCCGTCCTCGCCAACCACCTGGATCAGTTCGTCGTCGCAAATGGCCGTCCGGAGCGTCTCGGCGTACTGATCGTCGTGGCGCAAGAGCCTGAGACCACACGTCTGGCCCGACGACATCCGGATACCGCTGTGCTCACGCCTGTAACGACCCTTCGGGACGTGGTCAAAATAGGTCCCGGTGAGAGCGTCCAGCTCTTGGCCGGGAGGCAGGGGCTGACCGATGCTGATCAGTAGGGCGATATCATCATAGCAGTCGAGCGTCGCCACTGCGTTGAAATGCGCCACCTCGACGTTCGGAATATCCGCAAACGCCGCTTCGATCGACTTGTAGGTCACTAGGAGCACGCGGCCCGGAAAAACCCGGCGCGCGTGCCACCGAACATAATCCACGCATTCCTGCAGACGATTGGCGCGCCGCGCGGCTTCCTCTGGCGCAAGGCCGGGCGCGGGACACAGCATCGACTTGCCGAAGCTGCCGCTGACCATCCTGACCTGCATATGTGGCACGGCAACATCGATCAAAGCCCTCTCAAGATCGGGCAAAATCCTCTGTACAAGAGCGGACCGCATCGTCGCATTGAGACGCAGGACCGGTTTGCCCCGGAGACTGTCGTGTAACCCACGCACTCGCCGCAGGACGACCTCATGACGGCCGGATGTATCTGGTTCCTTGATGCGCAATTGTCCTGAAGCCTCGCTGCTGCCCGCGAGCAGATTTGCGAGGGATTACCAACGCGCTGCCAACATCAGGACGCGGGCATTTCCCGCTGCGATGCCGCAAGCGGTTTTGCGCGCCGCGACGGGCATCCCGGGATGCAAATTTGCATCCTGCAGGCGCCAGCGTTCAAGCTAGGCTGCACGCCGGCAGTCCTCAAGAGACACACTGGCATCCTGTAGGACCACCCGCGAGACGAGGCCCGGACCGTTCGCCGCCAAAGCCTTCTACAATAAGACCGGAAATCTGAGAGCAGTCCAACTATCGCTGGGGCGCACGAAGATGGACAGTACCGTCCGATACCTTGGCGTCGAATTGGAAGACGCGCTCACCATTGAAGAAGCCATTGAAATCTAACCAGACGGGCCGCTTGCAAGAGCGGCCCAGAGCCGCCGTTGGTCACAGGAACCGGCGCTGCGGCGCAGCTTACCCGATGCGGACATTGGCGGCCACATCTGACTGAGGTGGCCGCCACTGAGCAACTCAAGTCCGTCTTTGCAGCGGGCAACCGTGAATTACGCAGCACTCTTCCATTTTACGGGGGTAACGTAAACGACGCTGTCATCAACACTGACCATCACGTCGCCGTCCTGAATGTTGATCTGGAGCTTCATCGCGCGGCTTGCCAGTTTTGCCAGCGCGCCTGTGTCGGTCTCGGAAAAATTTATCACCTGAAGATTATCAAAACGGGTGGTGCTGTTTTTGATCTTGTCCCACCACATCTCGGCAGTCCTGCCGCCATATGGATAGACAATCACCTTGTCGGCTTTGCTACAGGATTGACGCATCACCTTCTCGCTTGGAAGTCCCAGGGCCACCCACACATCAAGCTTGCCGCTCAGGCTTTTCTGCCAAATGTCTGGCTCGTCATCCGTTGAAAGGCCCTTCGTCATTTCCAAATGCTCATGGGCATTTAGCGCAAAAGCGACAATGCGCACCATCAGCCGTTCATCGGTCTCTGAGGGATGCTTGGCCACGGTCAGTTTATGGGTCTCATAATAGTGACGATCCATGTCGGAGACTGAGAGTTCAACTTTATAAATGGTGGCATTTTGCGCCATGATTTGTCCCAAACCTTCAAAGAATAATATGCCTACTCCGTCTGGGGACCGTTGGAAAGCGGATACAAAAGCCACAAATAATGGGGGCGAAGATGTGTTGCCAAGTTGTACGACCTCACAGTGTAGGATGGTTGGCCCTTATTAGGCCAACGCGCTCATGGCTGCGCCTGAAGTAGGCAACACACGCCGGGCATGGCGCCTGTGGTTCTGAGCCATGCGGCATAACCGCCTCGAAGCAACGGATTCACAGTGTTTCGGCCCAGGCCGGACCTTGGCCAATTCACCCATCGCTGCGGCGCAGCTTCTCCAGACCAGCCATTCGTGAATTGCGCAGCATTTTCCACGACAGGATGCCTGCTGAGCGGGACAAAACGGCCTTTAGCTGCTGTGCTGCGAAGCGCAAAACACCTTGCTCGATACGCTCTTGTTGGATAATACCTGCTATCCTTGTGATAAAATAGAAAAATATGGAATACTAAATTAAAAACAGAGCTTTGAAGTCAGTATCGTTTTAGCATCTGCTTTGGCGATGAGTGCTTGTTCAGCGACTTGGGAAGAGGATGGCATTAGCGACACCCAAGCCAAGGCACCGGTTCAAGCGCAAGCAATTGCTGCAGCCCCCTCCGCGCCCAAAACATCAGATCAAATCCAACTGTTTACCGGCAGCACCGCAGGACAGGCCTTCACTGTGATCCAAGACATTAAAGTGGCCGTGAATAAAACAACTGCTTTTAACGCAGATCCGACTGTCGCTCAGGTAGAAGAGCAGTTGAAAACGTCCGCCGCAAAATTGGGTGGAGATGCCGTCGTCAATGTTGTTATTTCAGGAGTGAAAGTTCGCGTATTGAGCTGGGGTGGCCGGACCGGAACTGGCACCGTTGTGAAATACTAGCGACCCTCGCTGCAGTCGGATGTCCAGTAGCTGAAGCTCGCTTCAAGCTATTGGCCATCAAAGCGAGAGGTATTACTGCAGGGGAAGAAGACCAATTTGGGCTCGAAGCTGAACTGCGGCGGCGCGGCGCGCATATTGGGTGCCCCGTTCGCCAGATCAACATGAACGGCCCATTGCGAGCATTGGGCATGTCGTCGTGCCTCACCATGCAGCACCCGAAAACGGACATTCTTGACCTTGTGATTATATGGGCGCACGCTCAGGCGATAAATTTCATCGAACAAGGGGGCTATCATGCGCAGTTTGTCCGCTTTGCTCTTTTGCCTCACTCTGATCCCCAGCCTTATCGCAGCCCAAGAGCGATCCAATACGATCCTCGTTCTGGATGGGTCTGGCTCTATGTGGGGGCAGATTGACGGGGTGAACAAAATCGTCATAGCCCGCACAGTCGTTGGACAGATCCTTGCGGACTTTCCGGCGAACGAAAACCTCGGCCTGACTGTTTATGGTCACCGCGAACGGGGCAATTGTGCCGACATCGAAACCATCGTGGCCCCCGGCCCTGACACAGCAGCCGAAATCCTTGACGCCGTGAACGCGATCAACCCTCGTGGCAAAACCCCGATGACCGACGCAATCATCGCGGCGGCACAGGCCCTGCGCTATACCGAAGAAGCAGCAACCGTTATTCTCGTCTCGGACGGCATTGAAACCTGCAACCCCGACCCCTGCGCCGCAGCAAGGGCGCTTGAGGAAGCGGGGATCGACTTTACCGCCCATGTTGTCGGGTTCGATGTGACAGAGGCAGACGCTCTGGCTCAAATGCAATGCATCGCGGACGAAACAGGCGGGCAGTTCCTGACGGCGTCGAATGCTGACGAACTGTCCGAAGCCCTGAGCATCGTCGCCGCGACCGCCCAACCAGCGCCGGACCTGACCCTTATCGACTTTCGCGCTACGCGCGGCGAAGGGGGGCCCGACGCCTCGTCTGTGGTTGTCTGGGACATCACCGGCGCCGAAGGTCTGCTGATTGAAGGCGGGACTGCCACGACTGGCAAAGCCTATTCCGCCGAACTGGAGCCCGGCAATTACACTGTGATTGCCCGTAGCGTGGCCGACGGGATTGAGGCGACGACCGGTTTCGTCGTGACCGAGGCTGCACAGACAGTGACAGTCGTGCTGCCGGTGCCGCAACCCGACGCCACGATCACTGCACAAGAGACCGCCGCCGTGGGATCGACCATTCCGGTAGAG
Source organism: Roseovarius sp. Pro17 (assembly GCF_035599575.1). NCBI lineage: Bacteria > Pseudomonadati > Pseudomonadota > Alphaproteobacteria > Rhodobacterales > Roseobacteraceae > Roseovarius > Roseovarius sp. Pro17. Next base: position 887,998 of record NZ_CP141179.1, on the reverse strand, counting down.
TGGACCGGGCCGAATGTGGATCGGGATTACGTGTCAGTCGCTTCTGCAGATCAGAGCGACACGTCCTACATCAACTACACTTATATCCCCGAACTTGCCGACAGCGGTCTGTTGATGCCGCCCGTGCCCGGACCTTACGAGCTGCGCTATGTTTCATCAGCCGACGGCGCTGTGCTGGCAACTCGCGCCATCACCATGACCCCGATCAAGGTCGCGCTTAAAGTGCCGGCCACGGCCAGCGCGGGCGAGGCTGTCACCATAGGCTGGGACGGGCCGAATTATCAGCGCGACTACGTTTCAGTTGCTACACCCAATAGCAATGGCGGCAATTACATCAACTACACCTACACCGAGAACAGCGATCCGCTAACCATTGTGATGCCGCCAGAAGCCGGGGACTACGAGGTCCGCTATGTCATGGCGCAAGACAACACCATCATGGCGCGTGCGCAAATTTCCGTTCAGGAGGTCGGTGCAAAACTAGCCGCCCCCGATACGGCGGCGGCGGGTGAAACGGTTTCGGTCGAATGGACGGGACCGGGCTATGACCGCGATTATATTTCTGTCGCCAAGGTGGGCGTCGCGGGCGGACAATATGAAAACTACACCTACGTTCAGGAAGGCTCTCCGCTTGGGATACTTATGCCGTCAGAACCGGGCACTTACGAAATCCGCTACATCATCGCACAAGACAACGTCGTCTTGTCCAGCCAAACCATCACGGTCGACACTGTAGCAGCCAGCGTCACCGCGCCGTCTGTCGCGGTTATGGGTGCCTCGGTCCCGGTAGAGTGGACCGGCCCGGCTTATCCGCGTGACTACATCTCAGTGGCGCGCGTCGGCGACAGCGGTGGTCAGTACTTGAACTATACCTACGTTCAAGACGGATCACCCTTGCAACTAATGATGCCATCGCAAGCTGGCGACTATGAAATCCGCTACATTCTTGCACAGGACAACGTAATTCTGTTCAGCCAAGCGGTTACGGTCGGCCAAGTCAACGCGCAGCTTGTCGCGCCGTCCAGCATTTCACTCGCGGATGGAAATGTAATCGTCGGGTGGGATGGTCCGGATTACGCGCGCGACTATATCGCCATTTCGAAACCCGGCGAGAGCGGCTATCAAACCTATACCTATACCAGCAGCGGCAATCCAGTGACGGTCCCCTTACCCGAGGCTGCCGGCGACTATGAAATCCGTTATTTCATGGCGCAGGACAGCGTCGTTCTGGGGGCGATCCCATTGTCGATTACTGTGTCCGCCATCGAATAGGTTGAGACAGATAGGGTTTGACTTTGGAGAGTCATCGCTCATCTGATTTCAGTTGAGCAGCGGATTTTGCGCACTGCAAGCGCCTTTGTTTCATGGCCCGCCTCTTCGCCTGTTCTCGTTCCAGTAGGATTGTGTGGCCGCGACCTGTGCGAATGTCTGTGGGTGTCACGTTGTTCAGGCTCTCGCGGTATCGCTGATGGTTGTAGTGCCCGACGAAGGCGGCGATGAACTCTCGGAGAGAGAGAGGACGCAGGATTTCGATCGCAGGGCACGACGCTTTTTTTCGCAGTTTTCCAAATCGTCATCATTCCCTCAGGGGCATCAGAAACCGGAGCAGCCGTCGCATTTACTCGCGCGATAGGCTTCTCCACCTCATCGGCATCGACCATTTTCTGCCTACGGCCTCTCACGTCAGTCGTGCCTTGTGCCAGAACTGATAGCAAACGCTCAGCAGGTATCTGATCCACAAGGGGACGACAGGATCGTCAAAAACGTCCCGCACAATGACCTTTTCCGGGCGCGAGCAAGGCCGAGGCTAAGCGTTCGCCCAGTGGCAACGCTGGCAGGTAAAATTCATGCCTTGCCCGCAGCACCCGATTGGCCGACCATGCAGGCCCGCGCCCCGTGAAGAGGATATTGCCATGGCCGCTTCGCCCCTTTTGAGACAGGCACGTGCGCTGTTCATCGAAGAGCCGGATCTGGTCATGTTCTTCGGCTACGATCCCGAGGGTATCGAGACCGACGCCGATCTGTTGGCGGGCGTGCTGGCCGCCTGCATACCGGAGGGTCCGGCGCGCCGTAGGCTACGGGCGATCGCGGCACAAATTTTCGGCGACCATCCAGATGCGCGCACCGCCGCGCTGGATGATCTAACCGCGACCGCAGGACGCGACGCCGATCCGGGCGGGCGCGCCGCGACGTTGCATTTCGCGGGTGGCTATCACCTGCTGCTATCCTACCGGCTGACCCATACGCTGTGGCACGCGGGGCGCCGCCCGCTGGCGCTGGCGCTTAAGGGTCAATTCACCCGCGCGTTGGGGGCCGAGATCTGGCCACAGGCGCAGATCGGGCGTGGGATCTGGATTGATCATGGCATCGGCGTCGTGATCGGGCAGACCGCCGTGATCGAGGATGACGTGAGCCTTTGGCATGGGGTCACGCTGGGCTCCACGCTTGCGGATCTGAGTGACAGCCGCCATCCAATCATTCGGCGCGGCGCGACCATTGGCGCGGGTGCCATCATCCTAGGCGGGATTGAGATCGGCGCAGGCGCCGTCATTGGGGCGGGCGCTGTCGTCACCCGCCAAGTGCCGCCCGGCGCGCTGGTCACCGGCCCCCGCGCCGAAGAACGAATCCGTCGGCCCGGCATGTTCGCCGGGTTTCCCACACTGGCGGCGCTGGAGGAGCGGGAATGACCCTGACATTGGATCATCCGCTGATCTGCGTGCATGACCTAGAGGCGGCACGCGCCACCTACCAATCGCTTGGCTTCGCGATGAAACCGCCGGGGATGCACCCGTGGGGCACCTCGACCGCGCTGGTGATTTTCCGGAGGCAACTGCTGGAGTTGGTGAGCATAGGCGACGCCTCCTTATTGGACGGCTACGTCGCAGGCAATTTTCGTTTTGGCCGCCATATTCAGACGCATTTGGCTGAGCGCGAAGGCGTGCCATTGACCGCGCTGTGCAGCGACGACGCGGATAGCGACGCCGCCCTTCTGGCCGCACGGGGGGCGCAATGTGAGGGGCGCATCGCGTTTGGGCGCGACGTGGTGCACCGCGATGGCACACCGGACCGCACGGCGACGACCTTGCAGATATTCACCCGTCCCGGACTGGACCGGTTGGCGATGTTCGCCTGCCAGCAGCACCGGCGTGATTTGATCGAATTCCCTGAGTGGATGGACCACCCGAACGGCGCGATTGGCTGTGCCTCGGCGACCATCCTCGCCGCGCCCGGCGATCAGCCTGCGGTGCGCGATTGGCTGACGATCTTGCACGGTGGGGACGCAGTGCAGGACACTGATTGGGGCTTCTCCGTGGATACCGGGGGTGGGATGTGGCGCGTTACAGACCGCGACAGCGCCGCCGCGCTGTTCGGCCCCCTGCCCGACGATCTGGCGCCGGATGGTGCGCCGTCGGTCGTGTCTCTGGACATCGTGACGCGCGACATTGCGCTGGTAACACCCTACCTTGAGGCAGGGCAGTTCGCCTATCTCCAGATCGGCGATACATATGTTCTGACACAGACGGGCCGGCTGGGCGGGGTCCTCCTGACTTTGCAGCAGGCCGGATGAGCGAAAGGCAAACGCATGTTCGACAGCACCCATATCGAAGAGGCGCTCGCATGGCGTCATGACCTGCACCGCCACCCCGAGCTTGCGTATCGGGAAACGCGCACCTCCGACATGATCGCCCGCCTCTTGGATAGTTGGGGCTGGCAGGTCATCCGCGGTCTGGCGACAACCGGCGTCGTCGCAACGATGGGGGATGGCAACGGCCCGCGCATCGGCCTGCGCGCCGATATCGACGCGCTACCAATCCATGAGGTGACGGGGGTGGATTATGCCTCGACAATACCCGGCATGATGCATGCCTGCGGGCATGACGGGCATACCTCGATGCTACTGCTGGCCGCGCGGCAGATCGCGGCCGAGGGCGTGGCGGGCGGCACCGTCACCCTCATCTTTCAACCCGCCGAAGAGGCCGAGGCCGGTGCACGCGTGATGATCGAGGACGGGCTGTTCGACCGCTTCCCCTGCGATGCGGTCTATGGCATCCACAACTGGCCGGGGCTGGTGCCGGGCCGCCTGGCGGCGCGGGACGACGCGATGATGGCGGCCTTCGCCGTATTTGACATCGCCATTTCCGGCAAGGGCGGCCACGGCGCCATGCCCGAACAAAGCGACGGGGTCATCGCCGCGGCCGCGCGTATTGCCGCCGCCGCGCAGGAGATCCCGGCGCGCGATCTGTCACCGCTGACCGCAGGCGTTCTGTCGATCACGCAGATCCATTCGGGATCGGCCTATAACATCTGTCCCGACCGCGCGGCGCTGGCGGGCACGGCGCGCTGGTTCGATGCAGAGGCGGGCGACATTCTGGAGCGGAGGCTAGGCGAGGTCGCGCAAGGCATCGCAACCGCACATGGCTGCAAGGCATGTATCGACTATCAGCGCCGCTACCCCGCTACGATCAACACTGCTCCGGAGGCCGCAATTGCGCGCGAGATTGGTGATGCGATGGGGCTAGATACCACCATAGCCGACCCAAGCATGGCGTCCGAGGATTTCGCCTTCATGCTGCAAAAGGTGCCGGGCGCCTATCTGTGGCTGGGCGCGGCGCGGACGGGCGACAATCCGGGGCTTCATTCCGCCAGTTATGATTTCAACGATAAAGTCCTGCCGATCGGCGCAGAATTCTGGGTCCGGCTTGCGCAACACGCGACGCGCGGTTGATGGACGCCCTTGACCCACGGTTTTTGCGCGAATTCCTCTGCGTCGCGCAAGAGGGGTCGATCAGGGGTGCGTCGGCTCGGTTGAACGTCGCGCCCTCCGCTATCAGCCGCAAGATCACCGACGTCGAGGCGCGGCTGGGCGTGCTTCTATTAGAGCGTAGTGCGCAGGGCGTGCATCTGACCGATGCCGGGCAGATGCTGCGCGAACATGCGTTGCACCAGCAGGACGAGCAGGCATTTCTGTTGGATCAACTGGGCCGCTTCGGCAAGGGCGAGGGGCGGCACGTGCGTATCGCCGTTGGCGAGGGGTTTACCGCCGATCTGATGCAGAACGGCCTGTCACCGCTGGCCGCAGCGCGTCCTAATCTGCGGTTTCGCATAGATCAGGCGGGCACCGACGCGCTACAGGATCGGGTCGTGCTGGGTGACGCGGATATTGGCATCGCCTACAACCCCTCCCCGTCTGAGGCGATCCGATCGCTTGCCGTGGGGCGCCAGCCGCTCTGCGCCATTGTCCCCACAGGCTCGCCGCTGGCAGGCCGCGTCTCAGTGCCGCTGGCCGAAGTGTTGCAACAGTCGGTCGGTTTGCTGGACAGGCGCCATGCGATCCGCGCATTGGTGGGGCGGGCGGCAGGCGATCAAGGGCTATTGCTGCACCCGCAGATCGAGACCAGTTCGATCACGCTGCTGATCCGCTATGTCTGCGCCGGGATGGGGGTCACGTTCCTGCCGCGTTTTTCCGTGTCGATTCAGGCAGCGCGGGGCGAGTTGGCGATTGTCCCGGTCGAGGAGGCTTCGTTGCAACAGGTCAGCGCGCATCTGATGGTGCGCGCACGGCGGCGCCTGCCGAAATCGGTGGAACTGACAGCGGAATTTCTGGCCCGGCGTATGGTGGCATTCCAAGGCTAAGTGGTGTTGCGTTCAGCGCAACGCACTGTACCTGCTTTGCGCTCTATTTTTGCGCGCCCCCGCTCTGGATAGTTTGGTCGGATTGCACTCAAGCCAGCAAGGGGGCCACGATGCCCGACACACAGCAAATACGCACCGGGATCATCGGCCTTGGCGCCATGGGCATCGGCATGGCGCAGAGCCTGGCCGCCAAGGGTTTCGCCGTTGCGGCATTTGATTTGTCTGATGGCGCACTGACACGTGCCGCCGAGGCCGGTGCCACGACTGTGCCAAGTGCGGCAGACGTGTTCGCAGCCGCCGACATCATCGTGCTGTCCCTGCCTGCTTCCCATCATGTCGAAGCGGTGATTGCCGATGCCGTCGACGCTGGCCATCTGGCGCACGGCGCTGCGCCTCGGATCGTGATCGACACATCGACATCCGAGGCCGAGATCAGCCGCAAACTGGCGGCGACGCTGGGCGATAACGGTCACGGCTTTGTCGATGCGCCAGTGAGCGGCGGGCCTTCCGGCGCTGCTGCTGGCACTCTGGCGATGATGCTGGGCGGTGCCGATGCTGATGTTTCCCGTGCCATGCCAGTGCTGGAAGCTTTGGGGCAAAAGATCATCCACGTCGGCCCGAGCGGCGCGGGAAATGTGGCAAAACTGGTCAATAACATGCTGGTCGCAAGCCATATGGTCACTACGCTGGAGGCTATCCGGCTGGCCGAGGCATCGGGCGTCAGTGCTGAGGATGCCCTGCGCGTGATTAATTCGGCCACCGGGCGTAGCGCGATCAGCGAAATCCATTATCCGACTTGGGTACTGCCGCGCAGTTTCGACAGCGGGTTTTCGACAGGGCTCATGCGCAAAGACGTGCGTCTGGCACTTGAAATGGCGAAGGCCAAGGGCTGCGCGCTGCCGCTGGCCAATCTGGTGGCCGATCTGTGGAGCGAAGACCGCTCGGGGCTGAGCGATGCCGACGATTTCATGCTGATGGGCGATCCGCAGGCGGATCGGTTCAGGGGAGAAGACGAATGACCGACATTTCGAACCGCGTTGCTGAATTGCTGCAAGAGTTGCTGGGCGCCTCAAGCGTGCAAAGCTACGTCGCGGGCGGATTCCTGCCCGGCACCGGCGATGAGTTGTCCCTGACCGATCCGGCAACTGGCAACGTTTTTGCCACGTACCGCGATGCCGGTGCGGATGTCGTCGCGCAGGCCGCAGACGCCGCCGAGGCAGCGCAGCGAGAGTGGTGGGCGAAAACCGCATCTGAGCGGGGCCGCGTCATGTTCGAAATAGGCCGCCAGATCCGCGCCCATGCCGCGCCCTTGTCCGAGCTGGAGTGTATCTCGACCGGCCGCCCTATCCGCGATACCGGCGGGGAGCCGGGGCGCATGGCCGAGATGTTCGAATATTACGCGGGCTGGTGTGACAAGATCACCGGCGACGTCATCCCGGTGCCCAGCACGCATCTGAACTATACCCGCCACGAACCAATTGGCGTCGTCGCGCAGATCACCCCTTGGAACGCGCCGCTGTTCACCTGCTGCTGGCAAGTAGCGCCCGCGATCTGCGCAGGAAACGGCGTGGTGCTGAAACCGTCCGAGCTAACGCCACTTAGCTCGCTGGTTATAGGCGTCCTGTGCGAAAAGGCGGGCGTGCCGCGCGGTCTGGTCAACGTGATCGCTGGCGCGGGGCCGACTAGTGGGCAGGCGATGATCGACCATCCGGCAACGGGGCTGGCCGTATTCGTCGGCTCGGCGCAGGCGGGCAGCGCCATTGCGGCGCGGGCGGCGCTGAAGCCCATGGGGGCGGTGCTGGAACTGGGTGGCAAATCAGCCAATATCGTCTTTGCCGATGCCGATATCGACCGCGCCGTGGTCGGCGCACAGGCTGCCATATTCGCCAGTTGCGGGCAAAGCTGCGTCGCAGGCTCCCGCCTATTGGTGCAGCGGTCCGTGCATGACGAGGTGGTCGAAAAACTGACTGTCGCCAGCGCGCGCATCCCGGTGGGTATGCCCACCGATCCCGAAACGCAGATCGGCCCCGTCAACAACGCCGCTCAATGGCAGAAGATCGACGCGATGGTGCAGGCTGCCGCCTCGAACGGCGCCCACCTTGCCACGGGCGGGGCCAAGCCAGACGCGCTGGCGGATAGCGGTGGCTACTTCTACGCACCAACGGTGCTGACCGGCGTGACACCGGACATGGCCATCGCCCGCGAAGAGGTGTTCGGCCCGGTCCTGTCGGTCCTGACCTTCGAAACCGAAGAAGAGGCCGTCGCGTTGGCAAACGATACACCCTATGGACTGGCCGGGGCGGTCTGGACGCAGGATGTGGGCCGCGCCCACCGCATGGCGGCAAAAGTCCGCGCCGGGACTTTCTGGGTCAACAGCTACAAAACGATCAACGTGATGTCACCCTTCGGCGGCTTCGGGCGGTCGGGCTATGGCCGATCCTCGGGACGCGAGGCGTTGGCGGCCTATACGCAGACCAAGTCGGTCTGGGTGGAGACGGCGGAAAACCCGGTTATCGGATTTGGCTATGCGCCGGGCTGACCCATAAGGTTGCCAAGTGGCTCGGGAAAAGATCAACTGACACAAGACGACCCATGTGCCCGGTACGGCACGGAAAAAAGGGAGGGACGAAATGCAACGAACCATGGAGATTGTGCTGGATTGGCGGCTGCACATCAGCGTGCTGATCATCACCGTCATCAGCGAATTGATCGGCGTGATTGTCGTGCCTATCGGCATCGGATCAATCCTGCTGCTGCCGCTGCTGTATGCATTCATTTTGGGGATGCTCATCAACCCCAACGTGATCAAGCGTGCAGGCGTCTGGATCAAGGACAGTGACGTCAGTGCCGCGTCCCCGCTGATCGTGATCGCGATCATGCCCTTCATCGCCAAATTCGGCACGATCATCGGCCCCCAAATGGAGCAAATCATCGACGCCGGCCCTGCCCTTCTGTTGCAGGAACTTGGCAACCTCGGCACGATCGTTATCGCCTTTCCCATTGCCGTTCTGGTGCTGCGGATGGGCCGCGAATCCATTGGGGCGTGTTTCTCGGTCGCACGTGAGCCGAACATCGCGATCATCGCCGACAAGTACGGCCTGAAAAGCCAGGAGGGCACCGGCGTGATGGGTGTCTACGTGATCGGCACGCTGTTCGGCACGTTTATCTTTGCCATTCTGGCGTCACTCCTATCAACGGCCGGGATTTTTTCTATCGAGGCGCTTGCGATGGCCTGCGGCATCGGGTCCGGCTCGATGATGGCGGCCTGCACAGGTGCGCTGGCGACCGCAGTGCCGGAGATGAAGGAACAGATCCTTGCACTCGCCGGCGCGTCCAACGTGCTGACCTATGCAACCGGCATCTATCTGGGCGTCTTTGTTGCCCTGCCGATCACCGAAAAGCTCTACGACCTCTTGGGTCGTAAGGACGCAACCATCAAGGCGGGAGAGTGACCATGAACACGAGCGAAACCCAAATGGACCCCACCGCCGAGCGCAAGCTGAGCCTCTCGGCCCACGCGCTGGTGCTGGTCATCATCTGCGCCATCGGTCTGGTCGGTAACACCGTGGCGACGGACATTCCCATCGCTGACGGGTTTGTCGGACTGATCGTGCTTTACGTGATCTCGATGGTCGGCCTTGTGCTGACCGAAATGGTCCCGATCAAACTGCCATCAGTCGCGTGGATCTCACTTATCGGCATTCTGGCGACCCTGCCATGGACACCGGGCAGCGAGTGGATCGTGGCGCAGGCGACGAACGTGAACTTTCTGACGCTGGCGACGCCGTGCCTGGCCTATGCGGGTATCGCCATCGCAAAGCAGGAGATCGATATTGCCAAATCGTCGGGGTGGAAGATCTTCATCGTCGCTGTGCTAGTGATGACCGGAACTTATGTCGGATCGGCATTCATCGCCGATCTGTTCCTGTAGGGCGCTTACCTGTCGCCAATTTAGGGGGCGTGCTGGTGGCGCGCCCCTTTTTGCGTTTGGGTCCTTCTGCCGGTATGCAGGCCGCGCTTGAGTTGCATCAAAGGCAGAAAAACGCGGCCCAAAACATTGCTTAATATTATCTTGCTGACCATTGCCCCATTCTACGCGGGCGGCATCAAGGCCATCGCGGGGGGCGGCGGTTTCCTGACGACGCCACTGACAAAACCGACGATCTGCCGAACTAACTGAGGCTCCCCCTTAGAAGTGGTCCTCCTGAAAACGGGATAGACATATCCCAGTGGGTGGACCACTTCTAAGGGGGAGCCTCAGTTTCTTACCGCGTTCCGCGAAACGTCCCGGTGGAGCATCCTGCGCCCTGTATCTGGTCTCTACGCGCGCCAACTGGGACTGGTGCATTGTTGAGGCATGGTCGAGGTTGGTTTCTTGAGCCGTCCATCAGGCTGCCGCAGTGAAGAGTTTCCGGACGGCTCTGTTGCGTTACTTCAGCTTATCGATAGTGATGGCCACATCGGGGATGATGCTCATGCAGCCGTTCTGAACAGACCCGCGACAAACGCGATTTCGTTGAGAACGCCGGGCTCGTTGTTTGCGAAGTGGTCCTTCTTGATCGCGCGGTATGTTTCGATACTATTGAACGTATTTTTCGCGGCGGTCAGGCTTCGGAAGCCGCGCTTGGGCCAGAGCAGTTGCTTCGCGGCACCATCGTCGCCTTCAATGCGATTGTTCAGATGCTTGCGATCGACGTGTTGAATCGCATTGTCTGGTTCGCAACCCAAGTTCATCTCCCTAACGTCCTTGGCTTAGCTATGGGCCTTGTACACTGCCCGGCAGGATATTGCACAGCAATAGCCCGAGAGGGGGTGACGATCGTCACCGGTTTATAGCAACGCAACGTGTCGCAGGCCTGGCGCATGAAGGCTTGCTGCTTTTGCGTTTCCTCATGCTGTCAGACGAAAATCGATTACTCGACCGTTTTGATCAACAGCCCGCCATAACTAGCACCACCGGCCGTTCACACGCATATAGGTTTCGTCTACATACCACTGCATGCCGCGCCATGACCGGTGACGGCCATATGCAGGTTTGCGCATCTCAGGTCCGACATTTTGAACCCAATGATAGATAGTCGCGGCATCAACAGTGGTCCCGCGTTCAGCGAGTAAGTCGCGCACATCCCAGTACGACAGCCGGTATCGGCAGTACCAGCGCACCGCCAACAGGATAATCTCTTCTGGGAAACGGTGATGTTTGAAGGGAGTGCGCCGCATCATCGGGAACCTCTCAGACTGGTGTGCTAATGGTGACAGAATTGGCAGCCGTTAACGCAACAGAACCGTTTTTCTGGGCGTCGCATGTTCTGGCCTTGGTCGCGAAGCAGATTTTTCCGAACGCTGGTAGTTTTATCGCCATGGAAACCGGGTTTCTTGTCTTGCAATGCGGCTTTTTCGCCTTGGCGCTTGGTCTGATCTATCGGGGCGTCGAATGAACAAGCCAGGCTTCGCCTGCGTCAAATGCGGTGGAAGCGCCGTTTGAGACTGTGTGGGAGAGTTGGACAGCCATAGCGCAGAAATGTTGAACAGCAGCAAGGTTCCACCTTGTGCCAGTTCGAATACGACGCAGCGAGGCAGCTCAACTCAGACCGATCGTTCGCGCCATGAGCAGAGAACGGCCGGACCGAGCCCTTCCCTGACAACCTGATCCGAGTGGAAGAGCTTGACTCGGCAGTTAATTTAATTTTTAGTTAATTAACGAATATTATAAACAAGAGAAGATCCATGTCGCATCTGCCCGCCACCTTCGCCGCTCTCGGAGACACCACACGCTTTGCCATCGTTGAGCGGCTGCTGAGTGGAGGGGAGTTGCCCGCGGGGCGCCTGCTGGATATCGGCAACATTTCGGCCCCTGCCATCTCGCGTCACCTCAAAATTCTGCGTGAGGCTGGTGTTGTGGAACGGCGGATCGACAAGCAACGCAGGCTCTATTCGGTGCGACCCGAAGCGGTGCAGGCCATCACCGCCTGGACGATGAGCTACCGCGACTTCTGGCAGGGCAGTCTGGATCGGCTCGAAGCGGCCATGAACCGGGACGGTTCAAATCCATGAGCACCTCAGGCACTCATCTCTATGAATGGCCACCCACGCGGTCCCAGCGTGCAAAATGGGTGCTGTAAGAACTGGGTGTCGACCATGCCAGCCATCTCTTTGACATGGGCAAGGAGCAGCAAAAAACGGCAGAGTACCGCGCCATTCACCCACTGGGTGTTGTTCCGGCTTTGATAACCCCAAGTTATACGATGTTCGAATCCGTGGCGATCGTGCTGCAACTCTGTGACGAACACCCGGAGGCGCAGCTGGCCCCCGCTGTCGGCAGTCCGCAGCGGGCCGCCTATTATCAGTGGAGTGTGTTTGCCTGCGCGGAACTCGACCCGGCCATCATGATGTATTTCGACAATGCCTTGCGGCCTGTGGATTTTGGCGGTGCGCGGGACGATGCCTTGGCCGCGCGAGGGCGTGAAGGTTTCAGGGCGCGGGCAGATATCCTCTCGGACCATCTTCGCGACCGCGACTACCTTCTCGGCCCGCAGTTCTCTGGCGCGGATATATTGGTCGGCCATAGCTGCTTCATGGCGACGCATACTGAATTGATCGGCGATCATCCGGTTTTAGAGGCCTGGCATGCGCGGCTGACGGAGCGACCGGCTTACAGGCGCGCCTATGCGACACCCGAACAAGAAGGACCGCGCAAATGAGCACTCTCACACTTGAACGAACCTTTCCCCATCCTCCAGAGCACGTTTTTTCCTATCTGACAGAACCTAAAAACCTGCTGAAATGGTGGAGACCGGAAAGCATGAGCATGAAGGAACATAACCTTGATTTCTCACGTCCCGGCCCGTGGTCCTCGACCCTGATCAATGCGGAAGGCGGGTTGCACAAGATGAGCGGAAACGTCGTCGCCGTCGATCCGCCGCGCTCGGTGGAATTTACCTGGGGCTGGCATGACGATGCGGATCAGCGTGGGGCTGAGAGCCGCGTGCGGTTCGAGGTGCATCCGGCCAAGGGCGGGTCGCTATTCCGGTTGATCCATTCCGGCCTGCCGAGTGACGAAAGTGCCCAGAACCACGGCAAGGGTTGGACTTCGACCCTGAAGAAACTTGAACGACTGCTAAGTTGAAACCTGAAGTAAGGAGAGTAGCAATGCCACATTTCATTTTTGCCTATCACGGCGGAAGCATGCCCGACACCGAGGAAGAAACCGCCAAAGTCATGGCCAAATGAGGCGCCTGGATGGAAAGCCTCGGCAAGGCCATCATTCACCCCGGCGCGCCCGTGGGCCAATCGAACACGGTCAGCCCGTCAGGCGTTTCAAAGGATGGCGGCGCCAACCCGCTCTCGGGCTTTACGCTTGTCGAAGCGGTTGATCTGGCAACCGCGACGGATATGGCCAAGGGCTGCCCCGGTCTGCAAAACGGCGGCAGTGTCGAGGTGGCGGAGATGATGCACATGTAACAGACGCCTGCGATCCGGACGTTTCGCGCCCGGAAATCCGATGAGGAGGAACGACCATGCCCAACTATATCCTTGCCTATCATGGCGGCAAAAAGCCGGAGAGTCCCGAAGCGGGTCAGAAGTTCATGGCGCGGTGGCGCGAATGGTCCGACGGCTTGGGCGATGCCAGCATCGAAAAGGGTAAACCGGCAGGCATGTCGAAAACCGTCAGCGCGGATGGCGTTGCAGATAATGGCGGGTCGAACCCGTTGTCCGGGTATTCGATCGTGAGAGCGGACAACATCGACGGCGCCGTCAAACTGGCCCAAGGATGCCCGCACCTTGACCACGGCACGATCGAGGTTGCCGAACTGATGGACATGGAGATGTAGGGTTGAAATTCGGGTGAAGGCAGCGGGCGATACAGGATTGTCTGCTGAATCCACATCCAACCTCAACACACCAAGAACGGCGATCCCATGGACGTCCTGCCCATTACCGCAACAATCGCGGCACTCCTCGCAATTCAGATGTTTATCCTCACGATACTCGTCTCACTCAGGCGGGTCTCCTTGGGTAAAGAACACGGTGATATGGCCAAGTTCCCATATCAGGACGGTGGCGACCCGATCTTGCAGCGGCGCATGCGGGCGTTCGGGAATTTTGCGGAATATGTTCCGATGTGTCTGCTGATGCTGGCTTTGCTGGAATTCAATGGCACGTCCGACGGGCTTTTATAGAGTCCGGGCCTCGCCTTCTTCGCGGGTCGTGTCCTTCATACCGTCGGCATGTTGGTCAACCCGCACTTTCCTGTCCCCCGTGCCATCGGAGTGTTTGCGACCTATGCCGTACTGCTGATCGCTGCCTGCATCATCTTGTTGGCGCAATCCGGGTAAGGCTGGGGGAACAAGCCGGTAAACTGCGTCAACCTGAAAGGAAACGCGACGCCCGATCCTCAATCCGGTGGGTGCCTCTGCGGCAAGACCCGCTACACGCTGACCACCGCCCCCGAATACGCGATCCGCTGTTATTGCCGCGATTGTCAGCATATTTCGGGTGGCGGGCATGCGCCGCAGGTCGCCTTCAAGCGCGGCGGCTTTGCGTGTTCCGGTCCGCTGAAAACCTATGGTTTGAAATCTGCCGCGGGCAACGATGTCGAAGTCGGGTTTTGCTTTGAGTGTGGATCACCGATCCGAAAGACGACGAGCCTGCAACCGGGCATCGTCTATGTCCTCGCGGGATCGCTGGACAATTCGGGCGAACTTGTCATCGGGAACTAGGTATTCGCAGAGCGTCGCCAGCCATGGGATCAATGAGCTATTATCCGGGCCAATAAGCAGGAGTGAGATATGAACGGTGATAAAACAACCAGTGTGCATTGGAGTTTCTGGGTCATCGCGGGCCTCGGCCTGATTTGGTATGCAATGGGCTGTGTGAATTTCTTCATGCAGATGAGTCCCGATATGCTGGCGTCATACCCCGAGTCTCATCGGGTGATTGTCGAAGGGAGGCCGGTTTGGGCCACGGCGGGGTTCGCCTTGGCTGTGTTCGGTGGTGCGCTCGGCTCGCTATTGCTTTTGCTGAGGAAATCGGCGGCCTTCTACGTATTCATCGCGGCGCTGGTGGGTGTGATCGTGCAACTGATCCACTCGCTCAAATCTGGCGCGGATCTTAGTGCTTTCGATATGCTGTCGATCATCCTCATGCCTGTGGCGGCGGCAGCATTTTTCATCTGGTATTCAAGATATTCCGCAAGCAAAGGCTGGATCAATTAGCCGGGTTCAATGGCAACTCCGTCCCGCCCGTTGTGAGTTCGCCTGCTGCGGGCTGAACGGCGGCTCAGCCGAAACCGGCCGCTCGTGACTAGCGCAGATAAGGTCAGGACGGAGCCCTGAAGCTTTCGGCTGTGAAGCACCCGGACCAAACTGCGGTCCGGGAACCCGTCAGGAGGCGCGGCTTCAATGCATGATGTAGTAAAGGATCGCCGTCTGGCAGTGGCTGTCGGCATAGACGTCGACGACCGAGAGCCGCTCTGACCAGTGGTCGATGATCTGTGCCGCACATGCGCCGCGCATTTCCTCGATCGCCATGCGATAGGCCAGATTGTCGTTTACATGTCCGATGGCGGCGGAAGCCTGCTCGATCCTGGGGACCATGGTCTCCATCTCATGTAGGACGGTATCGCGCACGTCGTAGGCATACTCTCGGTTGTCGATCACGTCCTGACGGGTGCCGAGGATCGAGATATGACCGGGCAGCAAAAGGTTGAAATCGTAGGCGAGGAGAGTATCGAACAGCCCCAGATAACGCCCGAAATCGGCTGTCGCACCGAAGTTCATGAACGGCACCTCGCCCGGTGTGATGGTGTCCACCGCGATCAGGAACTTCAGGGCGGGGATATAGGCAATAACGTCCTCATCCTCTGAATGATAGGATGCGGTATCAAGCCTTATTTCGATATCCCCGATGGTCAGATCAAGTTGGTCTTCGAACGTGCGGGTCGGGGTGATGACGCCTGAATAGGCATCACCGACCAGACTGTCGGCGACCCGCTGCGAGGTGATGATCTCGAGACCCGGCACATCTGCAAAGACACCGGAGCCACCCATGTGATCGGCATGGTCGTGGCTGTAGATGAGGGTGCTGATCTCCTTGCCCGGTGCGCTTTCTGCAATCGCTGCGGGCAGTCCTTCGGCAAATGTCCTCGGCGCATCGAAGACGACGATGCCAGATCCGGTGACGAGGAAGGCCGACTGGTATACGCCGTCCGTCACGTAGAACAGACCGGGCTTGATCTCCTGTACTGCAAGACCAGTGGCGGCGTCGAGCGCAGGCATACGTGCAACTGTTACGGATAGTTCAGGGGCGAAGTTGCCAAAGTATGTTGGCGAGGCGGGGTCAATGCTGACCGCGTCGCCCGTATGCTGGGGGGACGTTTGATCAGCCATCGCGGGGCCGCCCAACATCAGGCAAGCAAGTGCTGTCTTTAGCGAAGTGCTGATGCGGCGTCCGATCTGGCTTTTTGAGCCGACAATAGAAGCTGAAAAAAGTGACATGGGATAGTCTCCTGGTTTGAGGTTCAGTTCAGGATGGTCACGCGACCATTGGGTTTAGGGTCCGCATCGCGCGGATGAGCACTGCGGCGCAGGCTGCTGCAAGGGCCAGTTCAATGCCCGCGATCCACACCATCTCGGCGTTTGGAACGCCGTCGGCCAGAAAGCTCAAAATGCGTGCCCCACCGTACGTGCCGTTGATCAGGACAAGGGTTGTCAGTGCGAAGGTTCGCAGCTGGGTGATCGCGGCTGCAAGCAGTGCGAGGAACCCGGCCGTGAGCAGGAAGCCCGCAGCGGCTTTCAACTCGTTCTTGAGTGCTGTTTGATTGCCAAGCTCGATCCCCGTGCCAGCGTAGAACGCGACCGGATCCATCTGGATGTAACCACCGATTATCAACGCGATGGCTCCTACGACAAGCAGCACGATTATTTGCGATATTGGATGTGTCATTGTTCATGTTCCTTTGTTGTATGAGGGTTTGGGGGTGGTTCAGGGCCGAATTCAGCCGCTGGCGAGCACGACAGTGGCGATAAGCAGACAGGCGGCAGCGAGGGCCGCCGCAATGGCGCGGACCCAGTTCCAGAAGCCCCAGCGGGATACGAAATGCTGCCAGTGGTCAGCGGCCTCGACGCTTTCCAAATCCAGCCGATCAAGCCGGATGTTCATCGGTACGTTGAAGACCATCGTGACCAGAAACGTGCCGACAAAGTAGATCGTGCCACCCGCCGCGATCCATGGACCCGCGCGTCCGGTCTCACCGAACAACGCATAGGCGACCAACAGTGGCGAAACGACGGACATGCCGATCAAAAGCACCATAAAGATCGTTCGCATGACCCTGCGGTTGATGATCTGCATGGCCTGGATGCCGCCCGCCTGTCGGACCTCGGACAGGGATGCCAGCACGAAATCCGAGAAGGCCAGAAAGACACCGGCGACCAGCGCATAGGTGATCACGGATATCTGGGCGGCGATCAAAATGTGATCTTGAGACATGGGTTACTCCTTGGCTCATCAACTTGACACCGTGTCAATTGACAGCATGACAAGTAGACATTACTTTACATTATGTCAAGTGATTCATCAGATACCCGAACCCGCATTCTAAAAGCCGCCCTTGACCTGCTGGAGGAAGGCACAGGCAGTGCTGTGCGCATGTCCGATATCGCCAAAAAGGCCGCCATCAGCCGACAGGCGATCTACCTGCACTTCCGGACGCGGGCGGAATTGCTGATAGCGACGACGCATTACCTGGATGAGTTGAAGGACTTGAACGCGCGCCTCGTGGCGAGCCGGACGGCTGCGAGCGGGGCTGCGCGCCTAGATGCGTTCGTCAAGACTTGGGGGAACTACATTCCGGAGAACTACGGCATCGCGAAGGCCCTGATGGCGATGCAGGACACCGACCAAGAGGCCAAAGCGGCGTGGGCCACCCGCATGCAAGACATGCGCGAAGGCTGCGAAGCGGCGATCAACGCCTTGAGAGATGATGGGACGCTGTCACCCGATTACCAGCCGGAAGAGGCAACCGATATGCTCTGGACAATGCTGTCAGTCCGCAACTGGGAGCAACTGACGATCGATTGTGGTTGGTCGCAGGAAAAATACATCGAGACACTCAAGTCCATGGCGCAGCGCCTTTTTGTGAAGGACACATAACACGTCGATCCTTGACGTTGAAAACCGCACTGTTCTTGTGACCGGCGGGGCACGCGGAATCGGCCGTGTGATCACCCGCCAGTTGGTTGACCTTGGGGCCACGATTCTTATCGTGGGGCGGAACAAGAACGACCTTGATCGGGTGGCGAAAGAACATCCCGAACAGATTGTCGGCCTGTGCGCCGATCTGTCTGACCCGTCCCAGGTCGATCACCTGATCAAGCGGATAACGGAAAACCACCCCGAGATATCCGTCATGGTCAACAATGCCGGTGTGCAGTTCGAGGCTGATCTCCTGTCACCCGCCGCGCAAGACCACATCGCAAACGCGCGTACCGAGATTGCCGTCAATCTGGATGCCCCCGTCGCCCTGACCATCGGCTTGCTGCCAATCCTACGCACGCACGATCATGCCACTGTGGTCAACATAAGCTCTGCCCTCGCCATCGCGCCGAAGGAAGCCTCCCCGGTCTATTGCGCGACCAAGGCCGCGATCCGCAATTTCTCCAAATCGCTGCGATACCAATGCGAAACCAGCGCGCCGAACATCCGCGTAACCGAGGTGCTAATGGCGCTGGTCGATACCGATATGACCCAGGGCCGAGGATCGGGCAAGATCACGCCGAAGGATGCCGCTGCTAATGTTCTTGCGGGCATTCGGGCCGGTCGGTCCGAAGTCTGGGTGGGCAAATCAAGGCTGTTGCGGATTCTGGATCGTATCAGCCCTGCACTCTCGCACCGCATACTGCGATGAGGCCACAGAGCGGCTTATGGAATGATGATAGTTGCCACGAATTCGGCCGCTTTTGGCCCACCGATTTTGGTAGGGGGTTTATATTCGCTGTGTGGGACAAGGCCGCCGGTCGCAATGGGTGTGTTACGCAGGCTAAAACGCGCTCGGCTGCTGCCTGCTGGCAATGATCCTTTGCATCAAGTCGATGAACTGGCGCTGTTCGCTCTGTGAAAGCGCGGCCAGGGCTGCGACATTCTCCGCCATCGCCGCCTTGATCGCAGGGATGCGCAGGGCACGGGCGTGATCGGTCAGCCAGATTCTTTGCACACGACCGTCGTTGTCGTCCCTTTCGCGCCGGATCAGCCCGTCACGCTCCATTCGGGCCAGCGTGTTGGCCATCGTCGCCTGTTCGATGTCCAGCCGTTCGACCAAGTCCTTCTGCGTCAACCCGTCGCGTTCCCACAGTTCCAGCAAGGCCGGAAAGGTGCCCGTGGTCAGGCCCAGCGGCTTGATCCGCGCCGTCAGCCCTCGCGCGAACTGCCGCGCCAAGTGATTTGCGAGATATCCCGCCGATTGCTCTTTGGTGAATTCCATGCCCTTCCCATAACACTTGAATAGCCTGCTATGCAATGTTATATAGCGGGCTATATATTTCTGAACGGAAGGAGCAAGACAATGCCGAAAGCCATCCACCCCATCGCAGGCGCCATCGCCTTCATCACCATCGTCGGCTTCTGGCTCTCCACCGCGATCTCCGAGCTCTTCATGGGCGCGCAGGTCGTCACCACCGTCAAGATCATGATTCCGTGGGGGTTTTTCATCCTGCTCCCGGCGCTGATGGCCGTCGGCGGATCGGGCTTTCGCTTGGCCAAGAAGATGCGTGGCCCGCTGGTCACGGCGAAAAAGAAGCGCATGCCATTCATCGCCGCCAACGGCATCCTGATTTTGATCCCCTCGGCGCTCTACCTGTCATACAAGGCGCAGGCCGGGGCTTTGGATGCCGCCTTCTATGCCGTGCAGGCCGTCGAACTGATCGCGGGCGCGGTGAACATCGCGCTGCTAGGCCTCAACATGCGCGACGGTTTGCGGCTAACGTGCCTATGTTGGGATCGCTAGTTGGCAATCTTCTGACTTCTAGAGTTGTCGCGGGGATAATCTGGGGAAGCTTTGCGCTCTTCCTTGTAGTGCCAGGCTGGCGTCTTCTTTGGAAGCTACCTTTGGTGGGGCCATGGCTCGCAAATCGCTTCTTTCCTGACTTGAACGGCGAGTGGGTTGTGACTATCCAGTCCAATTGGCCAATTGTGGGACGCTTGAAAGACGCTGCCGCCAGTGACGAAATCACATTTGACCCCTTGAAGGACGAAAGGCCTAGCCTGCAAGAAACAATCTTTGATGTGAAAATCAAACAGACGTGGTTTCGGACTGACGTGGCCTTCTTACGGAATGAAACTACCCCATTGCTCAGTTCCGAAACAGTCTCTGTTGAATTTTTTAAGTCCGAGAATGGAAACAAGTCGGTAGCAGGGGTTTACGAACAGACCAACAAGCAAGACAACACGCAGCCTCTTGCCGTAACGGACCAACCGAAGTTTTATGGGTCTGCGGTACTCACCCTGAACGAAGATGCGACCAAAATAGCGGGCCAGTATTGGCAAAACCGCTCATGGGGCCTGGGATTGAATGCTGCTGGCCTGATCACAATGAGAAGATCCACCAAGTAGCTAACCTATTTCACAACCATAGATGTCCGCTTTTCGTGTTGTACCCTAGTCCGTACGCCATCGCAGCGAAAGTCCGGAATCCGCCGTCTATGTTATGCGCCCAGCTATGCTGATCGAACAGCCTCTGCCAAGTGACTAAAATGTCGATTTTTCCAAAGTAGAACTCATATCCACAATGGCCAGAACCGCTGCGATATTTGAAGTCTACGCGCTTCTGGCCATTGTTACCTTGGCGCTAGGTCACCCTAGGAGCATTAAAAAAACGGAAATCTGTATTCGCTTTGGCCAGAAGCGCTGCGATATTTGAGGTCTACGCGCTGCCGACCAAAGCTATCATACACCGGATTTTCATTCAGCGAATGCTGAACTCGAATTTAGGCCGGTTCCGAAGGATTACGCGATACACAGCTCATGACGCGGCATTGTCACTGAGACTTAGCGGCAGGATGAAAGCCGAAAGACCGGCAATTCGTTGGGAATACGCACACTTTCGGCCATGCCCGGTCGGCACGCGAAATACCCTCTGCTGAACGCCTGAAAGGAGGTCATTATGGTCAATCGTCCAAATGAGAAGAACGAATGCCTCAAGCGCCGGTTTGTGGACTTCCGAAAGTATGCACGCCAGCTTTCCGAGAAGTCGCTCGACAGGGAGTTGGCTGCGCTTGAACGTTTCGACGTCTGGAACGGTCGCAAGGATTTCAGCAAATTCCACATCGAATGGGGCGATGGGCTTCCGCACCTATCTTGAGCAGGTCAAAAGTTCGACCGGTAAGCCTCTGAGCAAATCCACTACTCGCGCCATTCTGGCAACCTTGCGAGAATTCACGCTCTGGCTTTCTCAGCAAGATGGATTTCGCAGTCGTATTCGGGCGTCGGGCGCTGATTACTTCAACCTCTCCCGCCGCGATGAAGCCGAAGCCCGCGCCGCTCCCACGCGTCCAGCACCCAGCGTGAAACAGGCCAAACGGGCGCTTGAGATGATGCCCGCGAACACCCCACGCGAGATGCGCGACAAGACGGTCTTTGGTTTGCTGTGCCTGACCGGTATTCGGGTAGATGCGCTGATCTCTTTGCGTATCAAGCACGTCGATCTTAAAGAGAAATCCGTTGCACAAAACCCGCGCGAGGTGGTGACCAAGTTTGGAAAAAATATCGATACCTTCTTCGCAAGAGGTTTCCCGGAGGCCGAAGCCGCGCTGTTCGCATGGATGACACATCTCGACGACGAAGACCTTTATGGCCCGGACGATCCGCTGTTTCCGGCGACTGCTATTGCAGCGAACTCCAACACCGGCTTTACCGCAGAGGGCTTCGAGCGTCGATCTTGGAAAAGCACCGAACCGGTCGGCAAGATCGTCAACACCGCTTTTGCTACCGCAAGCCTTTCGGAATTCGGACCGCACGCTTTCCGCCACGTGCTAGCCCGCCATGCAACCAAGACCTGCCCCTCAGTCGCAGAAATCGTCGCAACATCCCAGAATCTCGGCCATACTGACGTGCTGACCACTCTGCGTAGCTACGGACAGATCAGTCGCGAGCGGCAGCGCGAACTCATTACAGGCGAGTCAGCGGATGATGTTCTAGAGGATTGACACCGAGAGCGGGTAAGGCGGCGTCTCAAGTGGGAACAAATGTGGGAACGCAGTCAAGAAAAAAGAGAATTAATGATAAAATTCAATACCATAACGAAAGATAGTGGCGGATCGACAGTCCGCCATATCTGCATGATCTTCATTTATTATACTTTATCTTCAAGAGTTTATAAATTCCCACACAGATGAATGTGTGGCAAATTGTGTGGCATCCAAATGGCTGAATAGCGTTGGTTGCGGGAGCTAGATTGGGACACTGTTTCACAAAACCCGCCAACGTTCGCATTGAGCGGTCAATTGGAGGCTAACCAGTGTACGGTCGTGGCGCAGGACGTCCCGCCCGATTCATTTCTCGCTGATCTGGTCGGATTGATTCACGCCGCGTAGCAGGAAATGAGTGGCGCTGACGTCGACGCAGAGCCCCACATGACCCTTTCAAATGTCTGGACTCTCACGCCAGAAACACAAGATCGCGCCAAAACAGGGGACTATCGGCCTCCCAAAACGCGCCCAAGCGATGGACGCGTAAGGAATAGTTGGCAGCGGTTCATCCGGCATAGACAGGGCAATGCAGGTTTGAACGAAATCGGCGCACCGAGGCACGGCCGCCGGATCGCCTGCCGTGCCCCCGTCGCTGGCCAGAAAATCGGTCAAAGTCCGATTGTGCAGGCTTTCGTGCAGCCCCATCATCTGCTGCGCCTTATCCATCCACGGAGTACCGTCGTGCAATGCCGCCCCATCCAGTGCATCGTCGAACAGGACGCCGGCGGTATCGGTATCTATCAGACCACTGACGGTAATGCCGTGCGCGGTCTGAAACGCTTTCATGGCGGCGAGGGTGCTTCAGCAGCGCCCGCTGCATCATGTCGGTGGTGATCCGGCCCCTCATACTGAAAAGACACGCTGGCCTTCGAACGCCGGATCGGGGCGGCCCACGGACCAAAAGTTTGGGCTTTGCCAAGTTGGCATGCGTGCGGCACAGCGGTCGCGGAAGGCCTTGTATCCTATGGGGTCGCTGGTTTCGGCAAGTGTTTCCAAGATCGACGCGGTGAAGAGGCCGTTGCCCAGATCCTCTTGCGCCTTTTGGTTGGACTGGCAGGCCGACACTTGCAGCACACTGGCCGCCACCGGGAACGTCAGTTCATGGTATGGCGTCGCCAGCCCCGGTCCAGGCTGCGACGATGGCAGGCTGCGATAAAAATCGGCGTTGTTTCGAAAGACCTGCGCGGCCACGGCCAATGGCATCATCCGGGTCTTGCCACGTGTGGGGCCGTCCTGCGCGGCCAGATCCACGGATGCCCGCAACATGGACCCCGAGTGGCAGCAATCGAAGACCGCCAGCACGCGCACGCCTTCGGCAAAGTCGGACCAGATCTTGTACAGTTCATCATCAATCAATTGAGCGTCGTAAAGGCAGAGAGTTTCGTCCAGGATATCGCGGTCGGGGCCGCCAGATTCGTCATCGTTGAAATCCTTCACCTGGCCACCGTGTCCGGCGTAGCTGAACATGAAAATATCGCCCGCCTTCAGCGTTTTTGCCGCATCGGCGCAGGCTTCGATGATGGCGTCACGGGTGGCCTCGTGGTCCTTCAACTGGGTGCGGTTCGCAAAGCCCCCATCATGGGCGATTGCGTCCATGGCATCTGCATCGGCAACGCAGAAATCCAGATCAATCAGACCGCCGCCGTAATGTCCCTGATCGACCTTGTTCAGTCCCACATGCAGCGACACCGACGACGGCGTGGATGCGCCGCGCGATTTGTGGCCAAGCGCCTTGATCCCATCCGAAAACTGCTTTGCTACATCGCGATATCCCTCGTTGGTTGGATGCAGCTCGTCATGCCAGCGCGCACCCCCGACCGTGCCGCGCAGGTTCAGGAAGGTCACGTGGGAATGGCGTCGGGCCAACCCTGCCATCGCGTCATTGAACCGATCCATCATGATCTTGGCGATATCGACCTGGATCCTTGCATCCTTGATCCCGTTGGCAATCATCGGTTTGCCCAGCCATTTGCCCTTGTTCGGAACCGCGAAATCATAGCCGTGGCACAAGATCCGCACCTTAGGGTACCGTGCGGCCACGTCGCGATAAATCCGGTCGAATTGCCCCAAAGCGGTCGCCACAAGTTGGTCGAAACTGGGCAGGAGATAGTCACGAGCCGCCAGGTCAGGATTAAATTTGCGCAAGTGACGCGACAGATCGCCATCGGCCACCAGATCGTTGCCACCGCCGGACAGCAACAAGATCGTGGCGCCCGTCTGTTCGATTGCTTTGCGGTATTCGGCGCGCGCGGCCATGTTGGCCAGCGTGTCGCCCCCGGCGGACAGCGAAAAAACCGCGTATTCCTCCATCAAGACATCAATCGTATCGCGTAGCAAGATCGGGAACTGGAACCAACTGTCACCTTCTTCGACGATGATCGGGCCCTTGTAATCGCCCTTTGACAGCCTTCGGAAAAACCTTGCTTGTCGGCTCTGGCGTTCGATCCAGTTGGCCCCGTTTAAGAGCAGCGCGGATCGTGTGGCGGCATCATCGGTATCAGGAATAACTACGCGGTCCGGGTTGAGCGTGATAGCGGGCGCGAATGGGTCTGATGCATCCACATCTTCGATAAAATAGGGGGCCAGATCTTCGGGCTGGGTGCCCGGCTCGGCCATCTTCTGTGACAGCTCTTCAAGTGTGATCTTGATCATGGGATTCATCCTTTTGCTGAGAGTCTTCGGAGATGATGGCCTGCAGGTTTGCCAGTATCTGTGCATGGCTTTCCTTGTGGGCGATGACGTGGGCTTGAGTGTATCGGCGGCGGCGCTCCTCGGCCGGTTGCTTGGCGTGGTCGGGGGTCTTGATCTTGCGCACGTCAACGCCCGCAAGCAGGCCGCCCGGTTCGGTCAATTGCGCCGCACCCCACCGCTTGGCGGACATGCCGATGAAACGGTCGCGCGCTTTGTCGGCGCCTTCGAACCCGTAAAGGACCAGATCCAGAATCGACCGGGAATAGTGCCCGACCGTCAGCTTCCGCTCAAACCCCCAGGATGGCACCCACAGCGTTACGCGCGCGGCGTCCTTGATCGGCTTGCGCGCAGCCAACTCGGCCACTAACGGGCCAAAGGCGGCGGCGAAATCATCCGCGCGGATCGTGGGCGCGATCAGCGTCAACGACGACACCACATCAAAGAACGCCCGGCGCGTGCCCGCGATGTCTTTGCCGGGGCCGCCCGTATGCAGAGACAGCAAATATTGCTCCAGCAACAGCACTCCTGCCCCGTCCGCCGTCAGGTGCAGCTTGGCCCCAGTGGCGGCGAAGTGATCAAACAACTCGGCGGCGGCGCCGTCCTGTGTCACGGCCGGTCTGTGCATATGCGCGTGGTGCCCAGCGCGCCTGGCGGCGCGTTTAATGTCGCGCCAGAATGCGCGGCCGATGCCGGATGTGGCGACCTCGATTTCGTCGTTCAGGTCGGGGCTGTGGACGCCAACCTTTTCAACTGCAGTATCAAACAGATGCGCCAGAACCGATGTGGTGCTTTCTACCATATCGTTGCACCAGAACAGGGTGTAGGGATACATGCCCAAGCCGTCTTCCAGCGCTGGTCGACGGCGCACCTCGGACAAGAAAGCCGCGCCGATGCCCAGAAGCGATCCGGGCAGGGAGATATGGACAGGACGGTCCGGCTTCGCCGCCATGCGCCCTGCGGTCAGCGCGACCGAGCTGCGCGATGACGCATAGCTGCCACCGGTGACGTGGTCGCCGTCATCCAGATGCGCGAAATGCCCCAGAAGCTGATGCGACGGCGCCGATCCCGCCTGAAGAGGGCCATCGTCGAAAAAGATTCCACGCCGTGAATGGGAATATGTGAACGCCTCGGGGGACGGAACACCCAGACGCAAGACCCATGCATCCAGCACGTTGATGGACCAGTCTTCGTAACTCCACAGCGCGACGCCGTGCAGAAGCTGGCCCTCGGATCGATACCCACCCCAATCGCGGCCCCAGGAATTCAGCACGAGAAAGCCACGGTCGTTATATCCCACCGCAACGAAGGCGTGGTTTTCCGCCGGAGTAGGGTCTGTTGGGATCGCTCCATCGGTCACCTTGTGCCAGCCCCGGTGGGTGGTGGCCGAAACAAAAATACAATCGGCTTCGGACAGGGCCGCGTGGTAGTCGTTCAGATAGGACCGCACCCGGTAATAGGCACCCAGCGTCGTGCCCCGCGCGCCCTTGGCCCGGTCGGGCGACAGCACGGTTTCGTCCTTCTTGTCCGGCCACGCTGCTTCGGGGCAGACCCCGTTGTGATAAAATCCCTTGATAACGGACCGCAGCGATGTGACCCCGACAGGGCCGGTGGCACCCGGACCGCGTTCTTGCTGAACGCCCATCTGATAGAGCATCCTTGCGGAGACCGGAGCGGGCCGCTCAGCTCTGGCACCGAGCGCGCGGATGCGGTGCATATCGATCAGATTGGCCAGCGCCTGGCCCGCACAAGTGCCATCCGTCCCCTGGTCGCGCAGATGATAGGGCAGAGCATGGGTCTCGCTGCAAATCCGACCGACAAGCGCGGGTTCGGATTCCGCACCCAAAGGGTTCAGTGATGGCTCGAAAAACCGGTCCCGCAGATCGGTGGGATCAGCGCGAAGGACGCGATCCTTTTGGGATGGTTGAGGCATGGGGCTAACCTTGATCTGGTCGGTGCCGCCCTCATCGGGCAGCACCAGTTGCGTCACGCGTGAACGCCACCTGCGCGCATCATCGCGGCAAGACTGTCGATGGGCGCACCATTCGGCTGCGCGACATCGGCGGGTGTCCAACTGCCGAATGCCCCCTGGTTCAGATAGCTGCGCTCATCCGTGACCAGCAGACCGATCAGTGTTTCGGCCACGATACGGCTGCCCAAGGCGCCGAGATGTGCGCCATCTGCCATCACTTCGGCCTCTTTCAGGAGGTAAAACCAAAGCGGGGTGCCGGTGTCGAAACAGCCGCCCGTTACAGCGGCCTGCATGGCTGGACTGCCTTGGGCGATCTCGGCCGCGCTAAGTTCGGGGATCTGGATATCCTTGTCGTAAAGGCAACGGATCATTGCTTGGGCGGTCGGCAGGTTGAACACGTATCCACGCCGCAGATTGCGTTCTGCCAATCGCGACATCATGATATTCGGGTCGTTGTTTTCCAGACTGTTCAGGGCCAGGGCCAACCGCGTGTCTATCTTGCGCGCCACTCGGTTGGACATCGGTGACGTGCCGATCAGCCGGTCCCACTCGGCGATCCAATTGTCGGGCAGGGTCGGCGCACCAAGCATGCCGCCCCCACCAGTGAACTGAAACATCTGCCTGAACGAGGCGCGCCCATCGCCGGTATCGTCTGCGGCACGACCGAAGTTGCGGTTATAATCGTAGTCAGCCCGCACCATGGAATGGCCATACCGATACGCCGCAACCGAAAATTCGATTGGCATAGGCCGCACGCCTTCGGGCACGTCATCCTTATGGATGTCGTAGAACGCCGAATACAACGGCGCTTTTTCCGCCAACACCTGATCCACCACGGCAGAGTCGCACACCGTTTTCAGAAACACGTTCACCACAAGCCATTGATAGATATGTGTGACCTGGCTGCGGGCGGCACTAAAGATTGCATCGTCCCCGATCATGCCATCCGAACGCAGCTTGTCGGCAATCGCGTTGTGCAGCCGCAGGATGCTTAGGTGAAACTGTGCAACCAGCAGGTTTTCGTCATTGCGCCCGTCGCCGATCAGGGCCAGGCGGCGGACCTCCTCGTCGGATTTGCTGCCATCCGCGTTGAACAACTCGTTCACCTCGGCCATGGTCAGGTGGCCGCTGTCGATGGCTGCACCCACGCGGGGCAGATCTGCGCCGTTGTCGACGGGCAGCGGGGGCCGCTCGAACCCCGGCACTGGTGTGACAGTGCCGAGCCGCATTTTGACCGCATCGGCGGGGTCGCGCAGGGCGGCTTCCAGTTTTTCGGCAGATGGACTTTGACCGGGACCATCACCGTACACGCTGTCCAACTCCAGGCGCCCTTTGCGCAGGTTTAGCTTGACGGTTTCGGCCACATCGCGCGATTGCGGAGCGATATCGGGCCGGTCAATGTTGAAATTGCCAGCTTCCGTTCCGGGCGCTTCTTCGCGGTCGGTGTTTGCAGTGATGTCGTGGTCGATGAACTGGCCAAAATAGGTAAAGACCGGCGGCATGGTAGATTCGCCCGCCTCGTCCTTCTGATCAAGGTCGGCTTCGGCCATTGCATCGGCCAATGCTTTGATCTTTGCGCCGGCGTCGTCGATTTCGACGACCGGATCGGCATCCTTACAGTAGTACCGGAAGGCCTGTCGTGGTTGCAGACCAGGTTCGGGCGAGGGATCGGGGTCTGGCACGGGATAGGTTGGGACGCGCCTGAATTCACGCGACTTCGAGATACTGGCGACCTCGTTGAGCGAGATATAATCGCGACCGCGCACATCTCTGCGACCGCGGGATTTGGGTGTAGCCTCGATGATCTGGCCGTGTCCAAGTTTATAAAGCATGATTTTGGCTCCTGAATGAAGCCGGAAATTGGGACGCGCTTAAAATACTGAAAAGAAAAGGCAGGTCTTACGCGTCAGGAAAAATAATCCGGCGAAAGTTGCTAAACCTGGCGCGATAAAATCTGTGCGACAGGATGGTTTAAAATCGTTTTCTGGCGCTCGCTTCGATATCCTTTCTGAACCGCCGTTATGGGTTATGATCCTGCATGGATTAATCCTGTAGGATCCTGGTTTTTGAGCGTTGCCCAAAGTCGGTCAATCGACTCACCACCTGATGAATGCCCCCCGCCGCCCCGGCCAAAGCGACCGCAGTCAGGAAAATATCGACAAAGGAGAGAACGTTCATTTGCAGCGTTGGTAAATCCGACAGGCCGATCTGGGCAGCAAACCCTCCGTGCAAAAGCTGAAAGCCAGACAGGCTTAACCCCGTTGCCAGCGCCATGCACGACCAGGTCGCCCAGCCATTCTTCAAAACGCTCAGCTCTTCGAGCTTTAGGCGCGTTGCTGCCGCCTGGGCGGGCAGGGTTTCGCGCGCGACTGACGCATTGCGCATCAGGCCGCCATCGACCATCGCCATGCGGTCTTGGGGGCTGACCAGCAGATCCATGTCGCGCTCCAACATCTTCGCCTCAAACGCATTGTGCTCGGCGGCCTGTTTGAACGGTGCCAAAATCGCGATTTCGTCAGCGCCAAAGCGCCAGTTCAGGATCAATTCCACCGCGCGTTCGATTAGCAATGCGAGGAACAAAAAACTGGCCAGAAGTTCGCCCAACTGAGCCATCGACACGTCATGAAGCTCCAGCGCAGCGAAATCCAGACGGCCGGCGGTAAAGACAGCCGCGAGCGCTACCAACGCGGCGGCAATGGGCGGCAAGCCCACGGCGTTGTTCTGGGTTCTCATCAAACATCCCCCACGTCGGGCGAGAGGTTGCGCCAATGGATCGCAGGCTCTGCCTTGGCATAGCTTTGCGCAGCGCCTCCGCACAGGGCCGCTTTGGCGTTAACGCCGAAATGCGCACCGCCCTTCGTCAATCGCCCGGCCGACAGAGCCAGCGACAAAAGCCCGCCCGTCAACGCGACCGCCCCCGATGTGCCCGAAAACCGGCAATAAGCCGACCGATAGTCCAAAATCGCCCCATCACGCCCGAAAACCTGTGCGTTGGGGCTGGAGTTATAGCCCGCGCGACCCGGCACGTCGGTCGAAATCAGATCCTGAGGCGCATGAGTTCCCGGCCCCACATCTGCTACGTTCGACGGATCACCGAAGCTGCCCAGATTGCCACGGTAGAATTGAGAATGGTCGTTCGGATTGAAGCCCGCGCTCTGAACGTCCAGCCGCTGCATCTTATCATCCAGCCGCTCGCCATCACCGCTGGGCGCATAGACGGTCACATGATCCGAGACAGGCGAATAACTGGCCGATTGCCCGGCGGCTGTACGCGCGCCAACCGAAATGATGCCGTTGCCGTCTGCCGCCAGCGATCCGGGATACAGGATCCGTTGCTGCGCCCCGTTGCCCGCCGCGCAGACGATGGGCACGCGTTTGGACAGGGCGATTGTCAGCTCCTCAAGTACCGTCCAGCGTTCGATTTCGTGGGCCGCGACATCTACGCCCAATGCGCGGCTCAACGCTTCGGGGCTGTGCTCCACGCCGGGTGCCAGGCTGGCGGGCGCCGGGAAATCCCGCGCCAGCACGATGACATCCGCGTCGATCAGCGCCGCGTAAAGCAAGGCCAGGATCAGCTGTTCAGGTTCGGGGTCGAAATTGGTTGAAATGGGCACGATTTCGCAAAACGGATCGACGCCCGAATAGGCAAAGGCCACGGATTGCCCCATGGGAAGCTCGCTGTAGGTGCCAGTCGTGGGGTCAAACACCCGGACCTGTGCCACCGCTGTGGTCTCACACGCCACAGGACGTGCGCCAATCAGCCCCGCCATCGCCGTGCCATGCGCCGAGAAATTCGGCGCATTTGCTGCGCGCACCGGCGAGGCGTGCGCCTCCGAAGGTCCGGATTTCAGATGATCTTGCAGATCGGCCCAAAGCTGGGCCGCCCCGTCCGGGAAATCCTCCGGCAGCGTTCGATTATCATCTCCAAGGATACCCTCATATGCATCCCTCGCACCCGGCACACCCATGCGGGATGAAAATAAATCCAGCGCAAACCTTGCGTTGATCGCGTCCGCAAGGTTGGGATGGCCCGCGGCCACCGATGTATCGATTAGGGCAACGCGTGTGCTCCGCTGGCCCTCGCCATCCAGCCGTTCAGCCGCCAGATCCCACGCTTCCGACGCGAAGCTCTTGAGATCGGTAACAACCCCGATTTCAGCCAGATGCCAAAGCGCGTGAAAGGCAGTGTAATCTCCCCGCCCACGGGCGGTATCGCTTTCGATCTCGATCTGCCTTTGCGCAAGATCCGTCATACCCATTCCCCCCGTGCGGCCAGCATCTGATCCTCTAGGACGACCTCGAAAACAGGGGTCATCATGCGGGCCAGCGCGCGGCCGGCCGCCGTATCCTGCGCGTAATGCAGGCCCGCCCATTCACGATTTTCCGCGATGCGCCGCGCGCTGAGAAACAGATCGGCAATGCCCGGGTGTTCAGGCGCCACACGGGCGAAAACAAACGCGATGGCGTAAGACAGAAACGCGTGGTTCGACGGGCACGAGGCATGGATCGGCACCGGAATGAAGCATTTCAGCCGCATGTTCACGGTGCTGGGCCGGGGGGTGTCATACCGATCCTTATACCGCAGCCCGATTTCTTCGCACAGCCGCGCCAGAATCAGGAACAAGGCAACTGTCTGGGGCGCGTTGCCGGTATCCGATACGCCAAGTGGACGCAGATACCCCGACAGTTCCAACTCTTGTTCGCGCAGGATTTCGGCGCGGCGCATGGTTTCGTCGGGGCCAAGAAGGGCGGCTTGCTTGGCCAGCAAATCATGCGTCTCGTCGAACAGACCCGCAGGTGATTTGGGCAGATCCAGCGGCAGGTCGATCCAGAAATCCCGCAAGCGGTGCAGACGGTCCAATTCACGCCAGGGCAGCAGGATATCGGGCGTATCGCCGCTGACAGAAGCCATCGCTTCGGTGGTGGTGCGGTTACGATTCCTGTTGCGGTTCCGGTTCCTGTTGCGGTTTCTGTTCCTGTTGCGGTTCAAAAGGGATGACGCGCCGCCGCTACCCGCTGGTACCGCGACAAAGCTTGCGCCGTCGAAGACACCGCCGCCCGCAAGAGGCGCCCCCCCCTGCCCGGCCGCAGCCACAGCTTCAAAACTGTCGCCGATGGCCAGCAACTGGGATTTTGCCAGGATCGCGCTGAATGGGTTGGGTGGTGCCTTGCTGTCGTACATCCTATTTAGCCCCCGCTAGGATCAGTCCATCAATCAGAATGTTCTTGGCGCGATCGCTCCGGATCGCCATGCGCTCGTCCTGTACCCAAGACACCGAAAAGCTCGGATCCATAGTGCGGATGCGCTTGATGCAATCTTGCGCGCCATCGGTATCGCCCAAATGTGCCATGCTGACCGACGTATAGCGCAGCGCGGCCCCAAAATTCGGCCTGCGCGACAGCACCCGCTTCCCCAGGGCGCAGGCGGTGTCGAAATCGCCCTCAAGCGTGGCGATCATGCAGCGTGTGGTTTCCAGCGTGAACCGGATCGGGCTGTGATCCCCAATGCGCAAGGCGTTCTGTGACGCCCCCCGCGCATCGCCGTAACGCCCGTTATAGGCATAGTGCAGTGCCAGATGGTCCCAGCAGAATGCTGAATGGGGCGACATGCGAATGGCGCGATCCAGCATGTGGTCGGCAGCGTCATGTTCATGCAGAATATATCCTTTCGCGTGCCCTGCCAAAGCGAAGGCGATGCCACCATCGTGTGACGCGTCCTCCACCTGCGAAATCAGGCGCCGGGTATCGTCTACCAGCATTTGGTCGAAGTCATGCCAGTGCTCACCCACCCGAAAGGTATTAAGATACGCCAGCAGAGCTGGATAAATTGGCGCGCCCGTCAGATCCCAGTTGGCGGTCAGCGATCCACGCAGATCGTCAAGCGACGTGTGATCCAATTGGAACATGGCCGTCAGCGCGTGGAATGGTGTCATCGGCATATCCGCTCCACAGTTGGGCAGTTGCGCCAGCGATTGCGCGACGCGTTCGATAATTTCTCCCACAAGCACCAGGATTTCGGCGTTATCGGTGCTGGCGCGGTCCACGGCATATGGACCGCCATCCACGCTCCACATCAGTTCTTGAGTGCTTTGGCGCAGGACAAGAACCCGGATCGACAACTCGCCGCCGGCCTCATAAATCCGTAGACGAAGATAGAGATCGGGGCCCGTGGCCGTGATCAAAGCCAGGTCATCCCCACCATCAAGATTCCGATAGTCATACGTTCGCGCGCCAATATAGTCGCGCAGGCCGGATGCAATGCGGTCGGTCAAAGCTTCGCCCAAATACAAGGTCTGAAAAGATCTTGAATGAACCACGGGCGCCAGCAATCCAACGATGGGGCGCGTGTCTGGCGCAGGTTCTGGGGTTTTCGGCAGGGGTGCCGCCTGTCCGGGCGCTACCAAATCGTCCTCTAACAAGGCGTCAATCCGATCGCGCCAATGGCTGCGCTGATCGCGAAGCCAATCCTCGAACGGCTCGGCGTTGATATTTGCGCCTTCCAGCAGGTCTGGCGGCTCAACACGGGCGTGGCTAGGTAGCGCCGTGATCCCATCGCGCGCGATTTCAAGCAGATCAACCTGCACCGCGCCCGGCACAAGGCGAGCGCGGTTTGCGTCAATTTCAATAATTGGTCGGCCAAAATTTTCCAGGCTGCGGCGCAGACCGTGCAGCGCGGTGCGCAGGCTTTGCGCGGCCAGTTGCGGGTCTTTTTCGCCCCAGAACAGATCCTGAAGCCGCGCGCGTGAAACCCCGGCATCTGCGGACAGGGCCAGCACGGCCAGAATGCACTGCTGCTGCGCGCTGCGCGGGGTACGTTCGCGCCCGGCGGCATCGGTCAGTCGAAATGGACCCAGCAAGCACAATCGTGCCTGTCGGTTCAAACCCTGATTGGAAGGGGTCCGCGCGTGCATCACTTGAATCATCCCCCTGGCTGCGATTGAACGCTGCCTGTCACGGCAAAAGTCTAGAGCCCTACGGGGTTTCAGGAAAGCCATTTCGTTGACGTAAGGGAAAGTGGAGGACCCCTGACCGTGAAAATGTTTTGCTGCATATGAAATCACAGGGGACCCTCCGATAATTTGGGTGTTACAAAAACCTGCGCTGAACGGACAAAACATGACGCCCGTTCAGCGCGTACTAATAACAAGGTCCGAAAAATGGACCGGCACCCAACACATGGGATAATCTGACCGAACCGGTTGCCCGGTCCGCATCAGTTTGTCCCAAGTCATTCGCGAGAAACAGCCGCGGATGAGTCTATGGCGTTTCCCGACGAAGAGGTCGCACCGGGAGCGATTACGTTCTTCGCCGAGACCGGCACACCGCAGGGAGGTCGTCGATGGCCGCGCCATTGTCCCGATCCCGCCGTCCGAATAGACGGGGGTGGAGACGTGCTGTGTCCGCTGCGGGTCGATTAGCGCTAGATACGATGCGACATCGCTTGAATTCAGTTGCTCGCATTTCACTGGGCCAACCCTTGTGCAGTGGAGTTCCCAATATGTTACGCAAGCCGCGTGAGCCGTCCGTTAAGTAACTGCTTAAAATATACTTTTTATAAAAATCACGCCGAATCACCTGAGTTTCCAGATACCAAGTCCCGGGACAAGATCCTGAGACGCTACCTTTCTCAGATGCCGGGGGGCGGTGTGGCTGTTGCTGCCATCTGGATGCCCGCTTCTGCATAATGCACCATGAATTCGCATCCACAGCGAAGGTTCGGAATCTTCCCAATCTTATCAAACTCCGGCGCAGCCAGATGCTCTCCATCGAGCCTGGACGACGAAATGCTGCGCCAGTCTCATTATTAGCTCTCAATTGTAGCACCAGCGTCGAACCACGCCATTCCTCAGAAATGCAAAAAGCGCTCCGAGGGGAGCCAGAGCATTGATATATCGTATCATTTTTGGTTGCGGGAGCATGCAACCGCCGTCAATTGCCGGTAATCAGTTGCTGACAACACATAAACATCAATTCCGGCGTGAAGCCTTTACCCAGCTGGTGGATCTATCCCCGTATGTGCGGGTGAGCCTTGGCCGACGCATTTGAGGCGGAGGCAGACGCGGGCTGCACGCGCCACCGTCGAGACGTTATAACCTTGGGTTGGCCGTCCCCTTAAATTTGGTTACTGACGCCTATTCGCCAGCCAGCGTTTCCATTCCGACGCTCCGCCGGAAAATGCGTTCAGATCTACGTCTCCATTGATGCCCGGCACGGTGCCGGTGCCGGAATATTGCCAAAAGCTCCAGTGCTGGCTCGGATAGACCTCGCGCGGGTGCTTTGCGGTCGAGCGGAGCCAGAATTCTTCGCCTTCCATCCGTTGCATTTCGTTCACACGATAGAATTCAGGCGTTGTATAGATAATCGGACGCTGTCCATAATGGCGTTCCAGCCTGTCGAGAAAGACCTTCGCCTCGCCCCGGACGATTTCGCCGGGGGGCCGCTTGCGACAGGTGGGCGAGAATGCGTTCCACTCCATGTCCAATATCGGAGGCAGAGCTCCCGCTTCGCGCGGGACATGGCGGACAAACCAGCGAGCTTGATCGGCCGCAGAGGTACAGAAATAAAAGAAGTGATATGCACCGCGAGGAATGGACGCACTGCGCGCGCCACGCCAATGATCGTCAAATCGCGGATCAAGCATGTCGCCGCCCTCGGTCGCCTTAATGAAGGCGAACTGCACACCTGCGTCGCGCGCCGCATGCCAATTGACGCTGTCCTGAAACCGCGCAACGTCGATGCCGTGAACATCGTATCGGTGCGGCGCGTGGCCCTGCTGCCATTCGACTGGGTCCCGTTCGCCAAATCCACTTGCGCGGCCAACGTTGTCGGACGGTTGCTCTGAGGCGCAGGCGGCAAGCGTCAAGAAAGTAAGAATCAGAAATTGGCGGATCATCAGCGCAGCTCCTGCAGGGGACATCTCTAATATGCAGGGAAACTCGCCGTGCCGCCACTAGGGAAGTGTCGGCTGTTTCAGTGGTGGCGAAGACGGCAACTTCGTCGGCGGGGCGCAACAAACAAGTTGATATCGTCACAGTATAGGCCTGACATACTGTCGGCTTCGATTGCGACCCCACAGTCTTAGTGCCCTGCACAAGGGGCGGCGACAATAGAAGTCGCAAGACAAGTTTATCAGAGACATCTCTGGTGCAGTCAGTTAAAGCCCGCCGTCCAGAATCGCCCTCCTGCGGTCAAGCTAAAATACACAAATGCAGATCCTCAGATGGTTTTGGCTTGCGCGATGACAATCTTCCTTTCATCCACTGCCAATCCTGATCACAACGGTTTTGACGACGGCCTGCAGCGCGCCGCGAGCACGCTGTCGCGATTTGGCAGGGTGGATCCCGAGGCGCAGATACTGCGGCGGAAGGCGGACGCGCTCAATGGCGCCGGTTTCAGTAAGGCCTTGGCCGCCTTGGCGTCACGCCTGGCTCCTCTAATCGATACTGCGCGTATCGACTGTCGGCAGCGGTTAGTCTGATGTCGATGAACTGACCGTTCTGATCCACGGCACCACAGCCTCTCGGCGGATTGCTTTGCAATCGCCTGTCGGCCAGTGGATACGTGTCCAAATGGTGTGGCGTGTCGATCTCGTTTTGGCTGTCACTGGGCCATTCGCGTGTGCCTTGATCTTGCTGATCGCCGTAGAAATCTAGCGCTGTTCAACATGGCCATCGAAAGCAAGCTGAGAGGCTGCGCGTCCGGATCAACAGTGAGAATGATCTCACAGAACCTGGTCGTGGTAGGTCGCTGAGTAGTCGTGATCATTTCAACATTAGCCTCTGATTTGCTGAACCGTTGATTTTTCGATGTCATTTCAACTGCCGTTCGCGAAATATGATGAAAAGCCCGCTGATCACGATGATGCCCGCGCCCACGAAGGTCGTCAAATCAGGGACGTCTCGCCAAAAGAGCCATCCCAGTAACGTGGCCCATAAGAGACCAGTATATTCGAATTGCGCGACGACCGAGGCCGAGGTGAAACGGAAAGCTTGGGTGATCAATGTCATCCCGGCCGTCCCGAAAAGCGCTATCCAGATGAACAGCCAGATGTCTTCGGGCCGGATCGCGACCCAGTAGAACGGGCTGAGGATACCGCTTATCAAGGCGCCCGCCCCGACCAAGTAAAGCATCACGGTCCACGTGCTTTCCCGCGGGTCAACCCATCGCGAGCCAATCATCAGCAGAGCGTAAAACAATGCCGTACCCACCGGGAACAGTGCGACCAGTTGAAAGGTCGCACTGCCGGGGCGAACGACAACCAATACTCCGATAAAACCGACGACCGCGGCCAACCATCGCCTCCAGCCCACGTGCTCCTTCAGCAAAATGCTTGAGAGTGCGATGATGAAAATCGG
Source organism: Roseovarius sp. Pro17 (assembly GCF_035599575.1). Taxonomy (NCBI): domain Bacteria; kingdom Pseudomonadati; phylum Pseudomonadota; class Alphaproteobacteria; order Rhodobacterales; family Roseobacteraceae; genus Roseovarius; species Roseovarius sp. Pro17. The sequence continues at coordinate 851,108 of NZ_CP141179.1, read as the reverse complement.
GGCTGCAAATACCAAAGTCGTCGCCTCGGCAAGTCCAAGATGCCTCAGGCCGAGAAAGAACATGATGGCAGCGCAAGTCCAGATAATACCCCGTACCAGATGTGCCATGGGTCTATAGGACCAAAGCGCCGCCTTACCCCCTATGCTGACGGCGATCAGCAATGCGGGTAGTAGCGCGATGGCATTGCGAATAAAGAGAATCTGAACCGGCGCGTAACTGTCGGTAAGTGTCTTGGCAATAGCATCATTGACGCTAAGGCATGCGATGCCAGCACACATCAGCACGATACCACCGACTGATCGGGATGGTGCAATTTCCGTTAGTGCCCGCATGAAATCAGCCTTTCTTATTATAAGCGCAATCAGGGAGATTGATGTCTGTGTCAATTGGCACCGAATATTGCCCCCTAGGCTTTGAAGCCGGCACCATGAGCCAGCATTTGTACTTCGGCCTGAAGGAGGAAGGCTTTGACGTCGTTTACATGGAAGCGCGCCAGATCAATGCAGCGCTGTCAGGCGACCGAGCGAGATGTCCGTGCGACGCTCTACGCAGCGGCCAATGCGCTTCTGATGCGCACGATGGCCGGGTCGCAGATCAAATCCTGGGGCATGAGGCTGATCCGAACCAAAGGTCGCCGTCGTGCTGTCGTTGCTGTCGCCCGCAAACTCGCCGTCTTGTTCCATCGGATGTGGGCAGATGGCACAGAATTCCGTCCGGCACAGGTGGAGGACACGGCATGATCTGATACGCCCACCACCCAACTTGACCGGGTCGTCCCTCACCGGACGAGGTCTGTGGAAGAAGTCGAAATGGCTGCTGCGCACCTTGAAGCGCGTCTCTAAGCAAGGCTCTCCACTGCCGATCCGACATATGCGCGCAGCGGTGCCATCGCGGTATCAACAAGTCTGCGAAGAGAAGCGTGACCCGGATGAGCGACAATGATCCAAACACCCAATTAGAGAAGCTGCCTTTAGTGCAGAATATGTCTAAGGTCCGCTCAATAGCCAGAAGCAGCCTAAAAGTTAGCCCGAGCTATTGCCAAATGTGCATCTCTTCTGCCTCCGAATGTGATTGTCATTTGCAGGGGCGAATGCCCGTCAAAGCGTTCCGCTTACTCAGCAATGCAGAGTCCAGTTTCTGCGTATTGCAGACCTTAGTACCTGTCGCAGCAAGGATGCCGCGGTCATTTGTGCCGTGTATGGCCGCTTCTCCTAATCCTAAATCCCATGCACCCGCAGGGAACGGCATCTCCCCGCCCTGTGCCGACCGTTGCGACCGGTCCACAGGAGACATTAACCGGGCTTGTCTACGCCGCATTGCAGCTTCACCAGAACAGCCGTTCATGCATTGCGCAGAATTTTCCAGAAGCGAAGGACTGCCGCGCGGACAGTCCAGACGTCCGGTCGCGGGGCCGATTTTATCGCGCAACCGTAACAAGCGAGGGCCTAAAGCCACCGTCTCACGTTGCGCGCGTAGGCGTCGAAAGCCGGGCCAAACTGGCGGCGCATCTTGGCTTCCTCGAAAGGGATGTGGACCCAATTCGCAATAGCGAATACCAAGACGGGGGCGACGAACATAAGTATAGCGCCTGTCGCCACAGCTACTCCGAGGCTGAGGAGAACGAGTCCCAGATACATAGGATTGCGAGTGAACCGAAATGGTCCGTCGGTGACCAACTTGTTGTTGGTAGCCGAAGTGGGATTAATCTGGGTGCCTGCACGACGGAACAATATCAAGGCCCAAACTGGAGCAATGAAACTGATCGCGAAGAGCGCGATGCCAACGGAGAGGCTATGTGCCCAAGGTACGATGGGCCACCCGGCCATGTAGGTCGCGCCCGCCGTGAGGATCAAGATGAGGAGGGCCCATATCGGTGGCGGAAGCTTCAGCATGTTTCAACGACCCTTCGAAGCGCTTCGGCGCTCTACAGCCAACTAAAGATCAACTATAACAGTTTTGCCCGTCAAAGACACTTGTGTCCGATTAGGGCTAAGCCGACATGCCGCGGTGCAGCATACTGCACCCGGAGAAGCGATGTCGCTCAACATGAACGGCCCAGAGCGCCCTTTACACTATCTGCCAACGCTGCAGTGCGGCTCCCGCGTTTCTGCCATTCATGAACAGTGCAGCATTCGGGGCTGCAAACGAGGGTCTGCAGGGCGACAACTGCCGTACTAAAACGGCGACCAATACATTCAGTGCAGCCGGGCGTGGACCAGATACCCTTCGACTTTGTCTTCGCCGAGGGCGCGGAGTGCTTCTAAACGGTGATAGCCTTCGATAAGAACATAGCCGCCGGTTTTACCGGTGCGCAGACGGATAGGGGTGGTTTGGCCATTTTCCAGCATATCCTCGGCGATATCACTAACTTTTCCGGGATCTAGGGTCTTTTTGCGTTTGACCGGAATGCGGACGTCGGCGATGGCGAATATTTCTTTAACCGGCATGAGATGAATTTGCACCGGAGCAGAGCATTTATGCAAGCCGTTGTTTCTATGGCAGAGGGGTACCACCGGCCCATTCCGGGCCATCATCACATCGTTCAGCGCCGCGGCGCAGCTTCACCAGGCCGGAAATTCGCTACGCCCACGAATTCTGGGGGCAGACGAACTCACCCTAGGCGGACAGAATGAGCCTTCGGCATTAGTGGCTTTTTGTGGGCTGCTCCGTTCGATTTTACTCGGCGCGCGAGGCGTTGTAATCCTCGTCCGCGACATGCTCCATCCAGTCGGCAGTCTTGCCATCGACAGAAGTCTGCACTGCCAAATGCGTCATTCCGCAGTCGGGAGACGCGCCGTGCCAATGTCGCTCCCCTGGCGCAAACCAGACCGTATCACCCGAACGCAGCACCTGCACCGGCTGGCCCTCAGACCCGGCCAGCCCAGTGCCCGACAAAACATGCAGTGTTTGACCGGCGGGATGGGTGTGCCACGCTGTCCGCGCGCCAGGTTCAAAAGACACCGACAGGATTTTGACCGGTGAGGGGTCGTCACCCGACACTACCGGATCAAACCGCACCTTGCCGGTGAAATACTCACTGCTTGGGAATTGCGAAGGCCGGTCTCCGGCGCGGTGGATCATCATGGCGAGCTCCTTTTAGCGTTGTAGTGTGGGCCTCAGCAGAGTTCCGGGTTCCGATTTCAGCTCCACATGGCCGAACGAGATTGGCGTCGAAGTCAATAATGGGGCTTTTTAAAAATCACCCAAAAACAGAATCTTACAACCTAAACGCCAAAATGGCGCAGTCATCAGCTACAGAGAATATCGGCCCAGAGAGAGCGGATATACACGATTTCTAGCATGGGCGGTGCTCAACCGAACCCGCACAACCTTCGAACATAACGGAAAAATTTGGCCGCAGCCGGATAGGGAGAAAGTTGTCTCAAGGGCAAGTGGCGGAGGGAACGGGACCCCCGTCGAACCTTCTCCACCACTTAACCATCTGATTTTATTGTGACGATCTGCCGATTTGAATCCCAGCTGATGTAAACGCGACTAGTTTCGAAGCAGATTACTTTTGTCCTACATCACCCTCATGAGGACGTCTGGTCAGAGGGAGTCCAGCAGCGGCTTGACCGCATGCTCTCTTTGGATCTCATTTGGGCCTCGGCCGCAAACATCGACCAAAATCTGTTCAACCCTAATCGACCCGTCTTATGACTCACATTCATGCCGCGTTTGTGCAGTAGATCCTCCACGTTCCGAAGCAAAAGTGGGAAACGGACACGTAGCATCACCGTCAAGCGGATGATCTCAGCGCTCGTCTTGAAATAGCGAAAGGGGCAGCATTTCGTCATGGCGCAACGCTATCAAGCCGCCCTGCCCCGCTTAAGCCGATTTGATCTGACAGCGCCCAGCAGGCGCTTCGGACTACTGCGGTTGCTTTATGACTATGCAACTTCGACTTTGCCACGCTCAATCATGAGTGTCACATCGGCGACCGCTTTCAAAAGGTGGGGGCTGGATTCCGTGATCAGAATCGCGATCTCTGGCTTGGCGTCGCGTAGGCGGGAAAGAGTGCGCGCATAGTCCAGTGCCAGCGCGGGAGCTAGGCCCTGAAACGGCTCGTCGAGCATCAAGACCTTTCTCGCCAGCATCAGGGCGCGACCCAAGGCTACCATCTTGCCCTGCCCGCCCGACACTCCACCGCCTGAACGCGAGCGCATCTTTTTTAGCTCGGGCAGGAAATCATATACCTCCTCCAGCTGCGTGGCTCGCTTGGCCGAGGGCACCTTTAGCGCGAGCGCTGGCAGTAGGATATTGTCCTCAACTGTGAATTCCGGAATCAGGCGCCGGTCTTCGGGCGCATAGCCTATTCCGTGTCCCGCTCGGGCGTGGGCCGGCATCTGATCAAGCCGTTCACCGTCAATGCGGATCTCTCCCCGCGACGCTTTTATGAGCCCCATAATGGTGCGCAATGTAGTGGTCTTGCCCGCGCCGTTGCGGCCGATCAAGATAGTCGCTTTGCCGGGTTCTAATGCAAAGCTGACACTCCGTAGGACAGGTGCCCCGGCGATTTCGACATGGATATCACTTAATTCTAGCATCAGGCTACTCCAATCACGCTTTCTAGGACGCGGGGATCTTTCAGAACCTGATCCGGTGACCCATCCATCATGACTTTGCCGCTGTCCCATACCACCACGCGATCTGCGTATTTCTCGACGATTTCCATATCATGCTCCACGAAGAGCGCTGTTAGCTCACGCTTACGCATCGCTGCCATAAGAGTTTCCATGATGCTGAACCGCTCAAGGGAACTGACGCCCGACGTCGGTTCATCCAAGAGCAAGAGTTGCGGATTCAAAGCGAATGCAACCGTGATATCGGCCAGCTTGCGCAATCCTTCGGACAATGTTCCTGTGGCGACTTCGGCGTGGTCGGCCAATTCGAGCAATTCGAGAAGCTCCATCGCCTCGGCTCGATAGTCCGGCCTATCGAGCGGCGCCAACGCTTGCCAGATACCCCTACGGGCAGCAATTGACAGCATCAGATTCTCAATAACGGTATGTTCGGTAAAGAGCTGCGGGATCTGAAAGGCGCGCGCTATTCCTTGGCGCGCGATTTTTCGCGGGGCCATGCTGGTGATCGAACGACCATCGAGGAGCACTTCGCCCGCGACGGGGCGAATATAGCCCGTGCATAAGTTCAAGAACGTTGTTTTTCCCGATCCGTTCGGGCCGATAATTGCCACGAACTCTCCTTTATGGATTTGGAGATTTACGTTGTCGGCTGCACGGACTCCGCCGAATGCCACTTCGAGTCCTTTGGCTTCCAGAAGCGGTTTAGTGGTCATAGCTTGTCCTCCCCGTTGGGCTTCCGTCGCTCGATTAGTCCGTAGAGGCCTCTGGGTAGAAAGAAGATCACGATCAAGAGGGCAGCACCCATGATCATGTTCCAATACTCTGCAGCATAATTAACAGCCACGCTATGTACGCTTTCCAGAAAGATAGACCCGATGAATGGCCCGACGACACCGCCTATCCCGCCCAGAACTGCAGTCAGCACAAAGTGGCCTGACTCGGTCCAGAATGCGTATTCCGGAAGCACGTGCCCGATAGAGACGGCGGCGATAGCCCCCCCGATCCCCGCCAACGAAGCCGAGATGACATAGGCGGCAAGCAATACGGCCCAAGCTGATACGCCCAGATATTCGAGACGAACTTCGTTGGTATGGATTGAGGCAAGTGCATGCCCAAGCGGGCTTTTGAGATAGCGATAGACCAAATAACCAATGGACACCGCGAGAGTGAGAGCAACGTAGAACAGCACCGTGTCGAAAACTGGTTTGTCAGGCGCCCATCCAAAGATGGTGGGAATAGGCACCCGCAGGCCATCGCTACCCCCAGTAATCCCGTAAAATTTAGAGGCCAAAGCGAATACGACCATCGAGATCGCCAGATTCAGCATCGCAAAGAAAATCGCGCGATAGCGTACGAGGAATGCCCCGAGAATAAGCCCGGTTAGGGCGGACATCAGCAGGGCCAGCAGCAGCATCGCCGCCAAGTCGGTCACACCCAGCTTGGTACCCAGAAAAGCGGCGGTATAAGCCCCCACGGCATAGAACATGGCATGACCGATGGAAATCATCCCCGCCCGCAAGAGCAAGGCGACACCAAGCGCTGCAAAGCCTTTGGCGATGGCGATGGTCAGGACAAACTCGAGGAACGGCAGGGCCAATGGGACGAGCGCGACCAGAAGAACTCCCACTGCAATAATGATATGCACAAGGCGCATGGATTAAATCCTCCGGGTTTGGGCGGTGCCGAAAAGGCCGTGAGGCCGGATACTGAGGACGACGACCATGACGATGTAAGGCGCGACCGCGTCGAGCGCCGGCATGAAGTAGATGGCCAGCACTTTCGCAAGGGCGACGATAATCGCGGCCAAGGCTGCACCTTCGACCTGACCAAGCCCTCCGATCGCGGCCACGGCGAACGCCAGAACCATCGTGTCAGCGCCAAGACCGGGTGCCACCCCCGTCGTAGGCGTCGCCATCGCCCCACCTAATGCAGCAAGAAAGACACCAAGCGTAAAGGCGATCATAAACATTCGGTTTGTGTCAATTCCCATGGCCAGCGATACTTCGCGATCCGCGACGACAGCCGTAAGTAGGCGTCCAGTCCGGGTATGTCGGACGAATACGCGCAGGCCAACCAGCACCATGACGGCCAGCCCGACCAGAACAAGTTGATAGTTGAGATAAATAATGCCGCCGATTTCAGAAACGCCAAGCAACGACATGGGCGTGTCCGAGTAGATGGATTGCACACCAAACAATAGGCGCTGAAGGTCTTCGAGAATTAGAAACAATCCGAAGGTAACAAGAATCTGCACTGCTTCGCTCTTGCCGTAGGTCCAGCGGATCAGAGTATGCTCGATCAATGGCCCGAAAAGAGCCGCCACCAACGCTGCAGACAAAAGCAGCGCCGGAAAGGTCAACCAAGGCGGAGCGCCAATGCTGACGATCCACAAACCAAGGGAGGCCGCAACGTAGGCTCCGATTGAGTAAAAGCTGCCATGCGCCACATTTAGAATGCGCAGAACGGAAAAGACGAGCGTTAGACCGACGGCGACGAAAAAGATCAGCGCGGCATTGGCCAGTGCATCAACGAGAAGCGGTATGAGAGTTTGTGTCATGAAAAAGCCTGAACAATTCGTGATCCAACAGCGGTCTTTACGCCATGAAACCCAGCCGCGCACCGAAGTGGCGGCTGGGACTGCGATGAATGCAGCTTACTTGTAGCTGCCTGCATCGGGTAAATTGTCCATGAACTCAGGCGTCAGCTTGCTGATCCATGCGAGGGCATCCTCGCCTTCTGGCGGAAGTAGGGTTTTGCCGTCGTAGCGCACCATGTTTCCGATAGTGACATGCTCTGCGCCTTCTGGCTTGACCGTTGTACCGACGATCTGGTCGACAATTCCGTCATTATCCGCGCGAAAGGTGACTTCGCCAGTCAGTGTGGTAACGCTAATACCTTCAAGCGCACCTACAACTTGGTCTTTAGTTGGCCAAGTGCCGCCATTCTCTTCCATCGCGGCCTCATAGGCTGATTTCAAAACGAGGAAAGCGTTGGCCATCTTGACCGATGGAAAGATCGGATTCTCACCAAATTTTTCCCGATAGGCTTCGGCAAAGGCTTCGGCACGCCCGATCTCCTTTGCGGTAGGCGAGTTCCACATTCCGTCACCCAGAACACCTACGGTTACACCCTCAGGCAGGTCGATACGTTCTAGAATCGTCTCCCCCAAGGCAAGGACCACATTACTTTGATTGAACAAGCCGCGCGGTTGTGCCTGACGGACGAAGTTCTCCAGATCCGCGCCCCACAGATTTGAGAAAATCACTTCTGGACGCGCAGCCGAAAGACGAGAAACCTCGGTCTGATAGCTGGGCGAGCCTAGCTTTGGGTAGAGTTCGGCCACCACTTTGACATCGGGTCGCAGTGCTTTGATGGCCGCCTTGACGATTTCGGCGGCATCATGGCCAAAAGAATAGTCGGGATTGATGAATGCAACCGTCTTTAGATCTGGGTGTTGGTCCAGAAAATATAGCGCAAAAGCCACAAACTCAGCGATGGTATTGCCGTTCGGGCGGTAGAAATAGTCGAACTCACCGGTTTGGTACAGCTGGTGCGTGTCGCAGTTCCAGCCAATGGTCGGCATCTTCAACTGATCGGCGACCGGCGCAAGTGCAAGGCAATGCCCTGATGACAGCGCCGCGATCATGGCTTCGGTCGTGCCGTTCTCTGCCAGACGGCGATACTCGGAAAGCACGCCCTCTGCCCCCTGCGCCTCATCGACGAAACTGGCCGAGATCGGCACACCGCCGACGCCCCCGTCCGCGTTGATTTGCTCGATAATGATTTCGGCACCCTGCTTGCCGGGCATCCCGTAGGCGGCGGCAGGCCCCGACATGAATGTGAATACCCCTACATCCAAGCTGTCCGGTTTGTCTTGCGCGGCCGCGCCGTGCGCGAGCGCAGCTGCCAGTAAGGCACCGCCAAAAATTTTGCGTAGTTTCATTTGGTCGTACATCTGAACTCCTCCCAAAGCCTCGAAAATGCGATCATCCTCCCTCGTTCTGGATGGTCGACTCGGAAAACTATAAAAAGTCTTGTGAAATTTCACAAGCATATTATTGTAGGGTTGTAATTTGTTTGACCGGCAATAGCGATCCTTGCCGCCCACGAACCCACAAAAATGCGCTTACAGGAGTTGAGACATGAGACTTAAGATGCTGGTCGCCAGCCAGAAAGATAGCTCCGCCCTCGATATGGACATTTCCCACCTGGTCATAGCCGGCTGGGCGGGCCGAGACGCCGAAGCTATGGAGCATCACATCCGCGAACTGGAAGCGCTAGGCGTGCCACGCCCCAAGGAAACACCCACTTTCTATCGTGCAGCGGCCGCGCGCCTGACCGTTGCAGAGGAAATCGAAGTTCTTGGCACTGCATCTTCGGGTGAGGTCGAGCCGGTGATTTTCGCTCAGAAGGGTGCACTTTATGTCGGTGTGGGGTCTGACCATACGGACCGCGCGGCAGAGACCCACGGCGTCGCGCTGTCCAAGCAAATGTGTGACAAGCCGATCGCTGGCACGGTCTGGCCCTTCGCCGAAGTCGAGCAGCACTGGGATGATCTGATTCTGCGCAGTTGGCGCGTTGATGACGAGAGCCGTAGCCTCTATCAAGAGGGGAAGGTTTCGGGGCTTCTGACACCCAAGGATCTGATTCAGCGATACGCCGGTTCGGAAGGTTTGGCCGACGGAACGGCGATGTTCGGGGGAACGCTGCCTGCCATCGGCGGGATCGAAACTGCCGGACGGCTGGAGTGCGAACTGGAAGACCCGGTATTGTCGCGCAGCATTACATTTGGCTACAATATCGGTTCACTGCCCATCGCGGGCTAGAATGCGAACCACTGCTAAAGGAGCGCCCACGGCCATGGAAAAGACAGCTGCATCCACAGCAAAGGCGATCCACGGCAAACCTCGCGAGCGTGTAGTGTCGCTGCGCTCGGAGGCCTATCAAACGATCCGTCGGCAAATCATCAATTGCACCCTCAAACCCGGCGAAGCGGTTACTTTGACCGATCTAGCGAGCGATCTCGACATCGGACGAACGCCAGTCAGCCAAGCGGTGGACCGGCTGACTCTCGAAGGTCTGATGGAAGTTATCCCCCGCAAGGGGATCGTGGTGGCACCGGTCAGCATCGATGATCTGGTTCAGATCATAGAGGTGCGCTTGCTGACCGAGGCACAGGCCGTTCGCTGGGCCGCCGAACGTGCGGGTGCCGACGATATCGCGGCGATGCGACGAAACTTGGATGGTAACTGGACTGCCGCGCGCGCAAAAGATATCGATGCGATGATTTCCTTCGACAGTGAATTTCATCGCCTGTTAAACGGAGCTTCGGGCAACAGAATTTTGGCGGATCTGGTCGGCAACCTGCATGATCGATCGATTCGCTTCTGGTCGATCTCGTTGCGGGCGGCGAACCACGGCGTTCATGTGTGCGAACAGCATACCGAGATACTGGAAGGCATCGCAGCAGGCGATCCCGACCGTGCGGAGAAGGCCGTGCGTGCGCATATCACGGCCTTCAACCAGAATATCATGGCACAACTTCTGCGTCTTTGACCTAACCGAGGCTCATCTCGACCCGACGTGCGATGGCCAATAGATGACGATCACCCATCGTGCGCCCCATCAACATCAATCCGACCGGCAGGCCACTTCCGATCGGCAGCGGCAAGGTAATTGCGCAGCGATCTAGGAAATTGGCGACTGTGGGATTGCGCAGCGCCAGCAGATTGGTGCTTCCGTAGAGATCCTCATCAGCATTCAAGGCATCAAACCGAGGTGCCTCCATCGGTGTCGTGGGCATCAGCACGGCATCAAAGTCGCGCGTCGCTGCATCCGCGACAGCAATCATTTGGGTACGCTTGGCAAGCAGATCCTCCAGTTCGCCGGCATATTGTGACTCGGCTTTGAGGATGCGCACCGCGACGCGGGGGTCGTAGGCATCGCCGTGGGTTTTGAGCAGTTCCTGATGGACTTGCAACGCTTCGGCGGCGATGATCCCGCCGCGTGCGTTGAGAGCAGGCAGATCATCCAGACCGTCGAGGCGCAGCGATGTCAGGACAGCCCCCGCTTTGGCAAGCACATCGAGCGCAGTTTGATAGGCGCGCGCGACCGGCTCTTCCATACTTTCAGTGACGTAGTTATCCAGAACTGCTATGCGCAAGTCGGCAAGTGGCGGCATTTCGGGTTCAGGCGTTGGATCGTCGGCCAGTACCGCGTCAAGGCGCGCGCAGCAATCGACCGTACGGGCAATGGGGCCAATGGAATCGTAGGACTGCGACAGGGGAAACGCGCCGGTAAGTGGCACGCGGCGCGCTGTCGGCTTAAACCCGACCAAGCCACAAAACGCGGCAGGAATTCGGCATGATCCGCCCGTATCGGTGCCGAGTGCCGCAGCAGCCATGCCATCGGCGACGGATACCGCAGCCCCCGACGACGATCCGCCTGGTATCCGCGAGCGATCTGCCGGGTTCCCCGGCGTTCCGTAATGGGGATTGAGGCCAAGGCCTGAATAAGCAAATTCAGTCATGTTCGTATGACCCATCACCACCATGCCGGCGGCGCGCAGACGCGCCACTGCCGCAGCATCAGCGCGGGCGGTGGCGGCAGTGGCCAGAACGGTCGATCCGGCGGTTGTTACCTTACCGCCAATATCAAACAGCGCTTTGATGGACACCGGAATACCGGCCAGAGGCGACGAAATATCACCCCGCTTACGTAGAGTGTCTGCGTTGTGTGCGGTGCCGCAGCTCAGATCTGGGTCAATCATCGTGAAGGTGCGGCTGCCCTCACCTTTAGCATCTAGGATCCGGTCAAGGCAGGTTGAGGTCAGCTCGGCGCTGCTGACCTCTCCTGTCTTCAATTGCCGTTCTAGCTCAGCAAGCGGCTTCATCCCGCCTCCTGATCATAGTAGTGGATCTCCATCAGGACACAGCCCTCTTCGGATTTGAACGGCCCGTGATAGGCGCCGGGTGGGCGGCAAGCATAGGTGTGCGGCTGATACTTTTCGCCGCCTTCGCCATTTTCGTCGTTGCCGACGGTCAGGTCACCTTCGACCAGATACACCTCTTCCCAGTAATCATGCACGAAGGGCGCGGTCGTGAACACGCCCGGACCAAAGCGCAGCAGGCGCGTCCGGTTGCCGACCTTTGCCTTTTCGTCCAGTTTTCCAGCCAGGATTTTCTGTTTGATCCCGTCGGGATAGCCCGGCGGCACGTGCCATCCGTCCGGTCCCATGTCGATGGCGTAAAACTCTTTGTGTTCTTTGTCGATTGCCATAATTGTTGCTCCTTATTCTGCTGCGGTTTTCATGTTGGCTAGTTCATCTTCCAGCCGATAGCTGTCCAGCATCCGATCAACCAGTCCTGTGCAGCGGTCCCAGTCGAAGGTACGGAAATTGTGCCCCTTGGTCACGAAGGTCGCTCCAGCATAAAACATTTCATATTGCATGTGGCGCCCGGCGAATTCAGATCCCAAGGCGTCCCAAGCCAATTTGAAGAACTTCACCCGCCCTTCGGACGAGGTTGTCGGCGATTGCTGGGTCTTGCCGATCAACTCGCGCAAATCTGCATTGGCGAAATCCTCAACTGACGAGGGCAGCATGATCAGCCCGCCACCCGCCAACTCGCGAATCGAGGTCACGAGCGGTGCATACATTTGCTGGGTCAACACCTGCGACGCGTAAAGCGTGCTTGGATCGGGAATGAAGTACTCGCCGCGCTGCTGCCCCTTGATTTCCATCGAGTGGACCAACGCATCGACCATTGTGCTTTGCGCAGCCAGATTGGCTAGCGTTTCGCGCACTTGCGGAAATTGGATCACACCGTTCGTTTCGGCGATCTTGCGGGCCAGCCCCATCAGAAACCGCATTTTGACATTCAGACGGATCTGCGCCTGATAGTTCTGATAGACATGCGCCGGCGTCTTGTGGAATTGCGCCGCTGTCATGGCCAAATCTTGATTCACAAAGACCCGATCCCAAGGAACTTTGACGTCATCAAAATAAAGGACCGAGTCATTTTCGTCAAAGCGGCTGGCAAGAGGGTTGTCAAAAACGCTCGGCGCGGCCTGCTCGTAGGATTTGCGAGACAGGATTTTCAAACCCTTGGTATTCATCGGGATGGCAAAGGAAACCGCATAGGGCTCTTCCCCGTCGCGCAAGGGCTGAATGCAGGTTACGAAAACCTCATTCGCCATGATGCCGCCTGTCGCCAGCATCTTCGCCCCGCGGATGGTCAGGCCTTCGGAATCCTCATCAACCACTCCGGCGGTCAGGTGGGGATCGGCCTGCTCATTGGCTTGTTTCGAGCGGTCAGCCTGCGGGTTGATGATGACATAGGTCAGATACTGTTCGTTGTCGCGAGCGTATTCGTAATACCCCGCCAGTGCATCGGCACGCGCCTTGTCATGCGCCTTGAAGATATCGAGACCCATATACATACCCGAAATGCATGATGCTACATGGTCAGGCGCACGGCCCAAAAAGCCACCATGCAGTTCTGTCCAGGCTTCGAGGCCCTTACGGCGCTCGACCAGATCGGCATGACTTTTGGGCAATTGCCAGATACGATTTGCACGATCGTCCTTGCCGGGGATTTGAAAGGTCATCAGGTCACGATTGGCGGGTTTCGCCTGAAAGTCGTAAATCTTGCCGACGGATTCGATCACGCCGGAAAATGCTGGATGTGTCGTGCAGTCCTTGACCTGTTCGCCGTTGATAAAAATCTCGCGCCCATCGCGCAGAGAGTTGATATGCTGTTCACCAGTTTTGATCATAAATTGTTCCTCCTTGTGGATCGGATTTGCGCCAGTTGGCCCGTCAAATTGTCAATAATGGATATTCAGCGGCCACAGCGGCACGCCATCATGGCTATCTTGCAAGGCACCATACTTGCCCTGAGCAAAAATCAGTGGGCGACGATCACCATCGCTGGCGAAACGCTTTACCTCGGCTATGAATAGAACGTGATCGCCAGCGTCATGGCGTGCAAACCGGGCACATTCAAAGACTGCCGATGCGCCAAGAAGCAGAGGCGCTCCGGCATAGCCTGTCCTAAAGTCAATCCCGCACCACTTGTCGGACAATGGTCGAGCGAAACGATTCGATATCTCTTGCTGCGATTCTGACAGCACATTAACTGCATATCCGTCTGCCGCTTCCCAAAGTGGCAAGCTGTTTGCGCGTCGGTCAATGCTGAACAGGACCAATGGCGGGTCTAGCGACAACGTGTTGAACGAGCTCATCGTCATCCCGAGCAAGTCGCCGCCTTCAGCTTTGCAGGTTATAACGCAGACGCCCGTGGGAAATTGCCCTAGAGCCTGCCTGAGGTTTGTTGAATTCTCACTCATGCCTTTCGCGCGCTCCTATCGGTGGTCAAAAGTTGATCAGACAATCGCAGTGCTTGGTCGGCGCTTTGCCCCAGATCTTCTGTCAGCTCGCATATTTGGTCAAAATCAGCGGCAGTTACGGGTGAGAAAAGCAAGTTATTGATATCGCGTTGCATTGGCGCGAGGCGCTCCAATAAGGCTATTCCCGAAGGCGAAACAGTCAGTCGAATACGCCGCAAATCATCTGGGTCCGAGCGCTTCTCAAGGATACCCGCTTGCACCAATTTCGTAGTCTCAACCGTTACAAAAGGCGGGGATAAAGACAGATAGTTGGATAATCCACGGATTCCGATGCCTTTCTCACCCTCGACCTGCCGGACGGTGACAAGCATCGTATATTGCGGCCCGGAAAGGCCAATAAAAGACCCGAAGCGATTGCGTATTTGTTCGAGTCGAGCCGATAGTGCCAAAAGGTTATGGACCATGTTCCGGAACTGGTCATCGCCTCCGTCTCTCAAGAGGTCATTGCGCCCTATTGTCAGTAGCTTTCTGCTCTCATGATCTACGGGCATGCGGCTTGGCCCCTCGCAAATTTGGATGATTCGGCTCACTAGAACAATTAGGTAAGTTAACTAGTTTTACAAGTGAAATTTCACATAAGCTTCACAGGTGACGAGGAATGATAGCATGTCGCTATTTGAGGGACGTTCACTTTGATCTCTACGGTTGAGAAGAAGGAATTATATGTCGTCAACGTATGCGAACGTACCTGGAAAGTTCAGTGTCGCTGTCAACTATGCCCTAATAAGTTGATTTCATTCAGCAACAGCAACGGCACGGCTGGCCTTGAAGTGTCGTGCAGGTAGCGGCGGCTACCGTCGATTAAGATAGTTATGGATGGAAGCGGCAACGGCGAAGAATTTCCGCAAACTTCCCATTTCCCGATAGCAAAAACACGCCCATTCGCGCCTTTCATCTCGACGACGGCCAATCCCCCGACAGCAGCAACCGTGCTAACTGCCGGCGCCACCTGCACAATCAATTCTGCGGATCAGGTTCCTGACGCTGGACACATGCCACATCCCGCCACGCCGTGTGAGAATGCCGCGCTGGTTTAGCTCAGCAGCAATAGCGCGCAGCGTTTCATGCCCCTGCGCTCGGACGTCCAAGAGAACCTCCTCGAGGTCAGCAGCATGCGCGTCAGCGTTTGCCTTGACGGTTGAGCGCAAGGCCGCACCCCCTTTGCCCGCAGCCAGCAGCGCCGCCGCCCCGTTGGGATTGCCGAGCGTCACCCCGCGTGCCTTCGCCGCCGCCAAAGCCTCCTTCGTGCGCCGGGAGATCGCCTCGCGCTCCTGCTGGGCCACGAGGGCCATGATGCCGACCGTCAGATCGTTGGCTTCAGGCATGTCCACCGCCAGAAAGCGCGCGCCACTGTCACGCAGGGTCAGCAGAAACACGGCATTGCGGCTGAGCCGGTCCAGCTTGGCAATGACCAGCGTCGCCCCTGTGAGCTTGGCCAGATGCAGAGCTTTGGCGAGTTCGGGCCGGGCATCCTTGCCTCCGCTTTCGACTTCCGTGAAGCGGCCAATGACATCCGCTCCGCGCGATGCCGCAAAATCATCGATCGCCTTGCGTTGCGCCTCCAGACCAAGACCCGATCGCCCCTGCCGCGCGGTCGAGACCCGCTCATAGGCAACGAACTTGGGGGCTGCGTGCGCCATGTACAAACCTGCCTAACGTGGGTTTGGCAGATGTGTACTTGATCGCGCGCTTCATTGGAACGCTCAAAGATGAGCCGCGTCACTCATAGCTTATTGTTTTAACGTCACTTTCATCAGCAGAGCCAGCCTGCCCCGAGTGATCCAGAGGCCGTTCGCATCGGTTGCCCTCCTTGTCGGTGTAGACTGTCACGAACTCGATCGTCGTCACCTGATCCGTCGGGCTGTCCTGAGCGATGTCGAGGCGCGCCCGCGCGACCGGGGTCAGCCCCAGCTCTCCCATATAGCGCGCCATCAGCTCCATCTGCTTGTTGGCGACCGAGAGCCAGGGCGATTGCTGCACATAGCCGCTCGGCGTCTTGAGCAGCATCGGTGTGGTCGCGAGCTTTTCCTCTGCCTCCACCCAACGGCTGTAGGCTTGGCAATAGACCGCAAGCGCCGCGCGATCCGCCACCGTCAGAACTCCGACGGAATGCAGAGGAGATGCCAGACGGCGCCACTCCCTGCGGGCAACCGCAGTCAGATGCGGCGGGCAGCGCGGCAACGCTGCGAACGCGGCCGTGCCGCCTTCAACGACCTTGGGCATCGGCTTGCGTCCACGCCTGCCCATCAGGCCAACCATTCGTCAAACTTGGAGAATGCATCGGGCCCTGCTTCGCTTATCCCAGCCACGCGGGTCCGCGCCGAGGGCGTCAACCCGAACTCGGCCGCATAGCGCACCATATCGGCCATCGCCTTGTTTGCCGCCCCCACCAGCGGGTTCTGGATCAGGTTGCCGCTCTTGGTCTTGACGATCAGCCCCTCAGTCACAGCGTCCCGTTCTGCCATGCGCGCCAGCGCCGTCTCTGCAGCGCTCCAGCGGCCATAGGCCTGACAATAGGCTGCGAGGGCGCCGCGATCGAGATGCGTCAGAATCCCCAAGGTTACCAATTCAACGGCGACACGGTCCCACTCCTCGCGCGCGGCATCAGTCAGATGCTCCGGCGGTTCAGGTTGGGCAATCTCAGGTTTTGGCTCGTTCGGATTGAGCCGGTGGGCGCGCGCGGTTCCGGTCAGGATCTTGAGATTGGTCGGTTTGGTCTTCGGCCCGCGCGGTGGCACCTGTGGTCTCCTTC
Organism: Roseovarius sp. Pro17; assembly: GCF_035599575.1. Taxonomy (NCBI): domain Bacteria; kingdom Pseudomonadati; phylum Pseudomonadota; class Alphaproteobacteria; order Rhodobacterales; family Roseobacteraceae; genus Roseovarius; species Roseovarius sp. Pro17. The sequence continues at coordinate 834,364 of NZ_CP141179.1, read as the reverse complement.
ATCAGATCAACCGGTTTGACCCTCGGTCGCAATCATGGCCGTGCGAAAATGTTGCTGAGGCCGCCGGTCCACGGTGTCGCCTTCCAGAGTGTGACCCGCCCCCCCAGCGTCGATCGGGTCGAAGAGTGTGGATGCCTCCATTGGCGTTGTGTTTGCGTCAGGGGTATTGGCAGCCGTCCCATCAGCGGTTCAGCCGCACGAAGAGGCGGCGAAGGACGTAACTGCGCAGAAACAACACGGCGGTGAACACGCCGCTCAGTGCCAGGTTCTGCCACAGCATCACTTGCAGGCCAATCACCGGAAAGACCAGCAGTTGCGTGATCATGGCGACAAGCCAGCCGAGGACCACATTTGTTGCCGCCTCGAGCGCGGAGAGCGTGCGGCTCTGGGTCATGCATTCCCCCGTTCATGCGAGACATCCGCGAAGGTGCGGTCGGTTCCCGCAAGCCGCGCCTGCTGTCCCGAGAAGGTCTGCCAGCGCAGGACCGCGACGTCGATATAGGCCGGGTCGAGTTCCATCGCATGGCAGACCCGCCCGCAGCTCTCGGCGGCGATGATCGTCGTGCCAGAGCCCGAGAAGGGTTCATACACGGCTTTCCCTTGGCTGGAGTTGTTCAGCATTGGGCGGCGCATGCACTCCACCGGCTTTTGCGTGCCATGCACCGTTGCCGCGTCCTGATCGCGGTTCGGGATCGACCAGAGGGTGGTCTGCGTGCGATCTCCGGACCAGTGGCCCCTGCCGCGCACCGCGTACCAGCAGGGCTCATGCTGCCAGTGATAGTGGCCCCGGCTCAACACCAGCCGATCCTTGGCCCAAATGATCTGGCTCCGGATGTCAAACCCGCTCGCTTGCAAGCTGTCGGCCACCGTCGTGGCGTGAAGCGCACCGTGCCAGACATAGGCCACGTCGCCCGGAAACAGCGCCCAGGCCTCGCGCCAGTCGGCCCGATCGTCATTCAGCACCTTGCCGGTGCGCTTGGTCTCCGAGGTCCCTGCCCGGTTGCGCCACTCGGGATCGTACATCACGCCGTAAGGCGGGTCTGTGACCATGAGATGCGGTGTGACGCCGTCCAGCAGGCGTGCGACCGCTGCCGCGTCCGTGGCATCCCCGCACATCAGACGGTGCGCGCCGAGCTGCCAGAGGTCGCCGGGGCGCGAGACCGGGATGTCAGGGGCTTCCGGCGTCGCTTCCTCTTTTGGATCAGCCGCGCCATGGGCCAGCAGCGCATCCAGCTCCGCTCCTTCAAAGCCGATGCCATCCAGATCGATCCCCAGCTCCGAGAGGTCCGCCAGTTCCAGGCCCAGCAACTCCCGGTCCCACCCCGCCTGCTCGGCCAGTCGGTTGTCCGCCAGGATGTAAGCCCGCTTTTGTGCCTCGCTCAGGTGGGTCAGCTCGATCACCGGAATCGTCTTGAAGCTCAGCATCTGCGCCGCCAGCACCCGGCCATGGCCTGCGATAATGCCGTGCTCCCCATCCACCAGCACCGGATTGTTGAAGCCGAACTCGCGGATCGACCCGGCGATCAACGCTACCTGCGCCTCGCTGTGAGTCCGGGCATTGTTGGCGTAAGGGATGAGGTCCGAGACTGGAACGTGCCGGATGGCCGAGGCGCCGAGGGACGCGCTCTCGCTCTTTGGTTCTGCTGCTGATTTTGCCGCCATGACCCCGCCCTGCGCAATGAAATCTGCGTTCGGGGCAGTGTAACAGATCGACCAACCCATTGTAATATAGACACTATATGACAAATTACGCCATTTACCGCCATCGGGACCGACGCGCAACAGCTTGGCCAACGCAAGAACCACGCGGCCTGACGCATCACACCGCAAAGTTCAGGCTCAGCCGAACCCCAAGCGTCCAGCGCGTTCGACGAAAATGGTCCGGTGCAACGCAATTGCCGCCGATTTCCAGGAACCAGACTTCGCTTGCCGAAAGACGGCAGCGCGGAAATTCCGGACCTTCGCTGCAGCTGCGCCAACGACGGCTTTCCTAATCAAGCCACTATTGCAGCCAGTGACAACAAAATTGCCACTCTCTTGATGATAACATTACGCCCATGCAAGGTGATCGGATGAGCGGGACTGAGAGGGCACTTGACGAAAGACATGCTGGCTAGCGATGGCGGATTTGATTGCGCAGAATTTGAAAAGCTCGGCGGCGGCGACAAGTTCTGTAAGGATCGGCGCTGAACGCTGTGCCCGGTGCATATTGTTGCACCTGACAGGCGGCGCGCAGTGGCCCGATTTCCATTCTAGCCATCACTCAACATTATCAAACGGCATATAAAAATGTGCGCTCCGACTACGCCAGTGTAGACAAGAGAAATACGGGGGTGCCAGTATACCAAATTACACGATATTAGGAGACAGGAACACAATGAACTTTCGGATTTTGGCCAAGTTGATCGCTTTTCTAGGTACGCTGACGGTGCCACTGGTAGGCCATGCTCAGTCTATATCGCTCGAAGATTTAACCGCGCAGATTGACGCCCGAACCACCGAACAAAATGGATTTCAGGCGCTCTTGACCGACCCTGATCCCGCGCGCGCGGCCGCAGCAATGGAGATCATGATGGGATCTGGTGATCCGGTGCTGCAACGCATGGCGATGGAAGAGGGAATATTTTCGACCAATCCATCCTCTCGGGCGGACGCGTTGAAAGCTTTTTTCAATTCAGGCCCCACGTTATCGGTGTTTGTTTCGCTGACCGATGCATTGGATGAAAGACAGCAGACTTGGGCGAAGTCGCAACTCAGCAATCTTGGCGGCAGCGTTGACGAAAATAACATTGCCTATCTTTCCTTACGTATTGGGGCATTCGACGCCGCACAAGATTGCTATGTAAACGCAGAACAACCCAAGCTGTGTCTGCTACGGATCAATGATCAGGTCGTATCATTGCTGTTGTTGAGGTTCTGGAACCCTATGACGCTTAATGATGCTGGTGAATTGGAAGGGACAGCGACGTTATATGCGAGCTATCCGGCACTTCCGATGCGGGCGCCGGTGACGTTTTAGCCCGCATAAGACCTATTCAAACCGCACTTGCGTGATTGAGACCGGCCCCGGTGCCCAGGCGTTTTTGATAATGATCGTGACCCAGCGTGTCTTAGTCGCCTGACTGCGGGTGCCAGAACTTATCCGCCCGTCCTGTTCCATGCGACCTTCCCAAAACCTGCGCGGCCGAGTGCGCCCCGGGGTGCTGTCGACCTGTATTGAGATTTCGCGCGGCAGGCTGTGGGGACCCGTAGGATCGCTGATGACGGTGACTTCACGGATAGCAGGGCTATCGGCGAGGATTTCATAGACAAGCGTCAACGGGCGGCTTGGTTCGGTGACGAACACCCCATCAGGCGTTAGAGTCAGTTCGGGTGGGAATTCGGGGCTGACGGGTGGTTCGCTTGAGGACACAAGCCGCGCCGCGATGCCCGATGATTGTTGGACCTCTGCGGGTTTTAGACCCGACGTGAACGTCGCGCCCTGATCATTTATCCAACGTTCGGCGTTGATCATGATCTCTTCGATGCGCAGGAACGTCGCGCTGTCGCCTTCGGGGGGCGCTTTGATGGCCATCCCCGCAGGGCGCTTGTTGATGAACAGGAATGACCCGCTCCGCCCCGGGAACATCTCTGCGCCCGGGGGGGTGACCTTTGCCTCAAACGTCAGATAGTTGGTATCGGTGATAGTCATTTGGACGCCTTCGAGCCGTCCGTTGCGACCGATGGTGACCAGCGTGCCGGCACGTCCCACCCCGATCTGAACCGGGGTAAAGCGCGAAAGCTGTTGGGTACAAACCGACGCGATGTCGCCCTGAACCGCCCCAATGGCAAGATCAAGCCCGCGCACCTGCGCACCGTCATCGCCGAGTTCGGTCCAGAACGGGCGGTTCACCACCGCTCGTCCGATGCGCACTGGTGCCTCAGAGATGAGCGTCACAAACGCCGAGTCCCCGGCGACATGGGCAGGCAACAGCAGGTAACAGGATGTGCCATCGCGCACCATAACGCCCTGACCCTGCCGCCCCTGCCGTGCTTCAACGCGGACAGATTGTGCAGACGAGATTGTTCCGAAAATCAAAAGAGATGCTAGGATCAAAAGAATATCGAATCGAAAGGATATTTTCATGGTCCTCTGGATTGCCATATTTGCTGCGTTAATAGTGACAATTGTTAGCGCACGCGCGCAAGAAGGCAACCTTCTTCCACTTTCGAGCAAGGAACCAATGAACGAGATGCTGCACCCGTCTGCAGAGATACGCGGCGCGCTGGTGATGGGGCTTCAGGTGTACCGTGACCTGCCCGACGGGGCCGATCCGGATGTTCGGGTCAAAGTACCCGAGACGTGGAAGGCGGGTGAAATTTGCGTGCACGTTTTGTCGTCAGACGGGCTTTACGAAGCAATCAATGCCCACATCGTGCCCGATACGGCAAAGGGCGGTGTCGGGCGCGTGCAATACATCACAGAATACAGCGATCTTCTCACCGATATGCGTCAAGGCGATCTTGGCCTTCGGATCACCGAAAAGGCTTGTGGCGACGAAAGTGAGGATGCAACCCGCCTGACCCCGGCCTATTGGAATTCCTCTGCTGACGCGGGTGATCTATCGCTTTTACTCAATACGATGCGGGCTGAAAAGACCTATCTTTATGTGGGCGGTTCTTCCGGAACACAGGTGGAATGCCGCGATACAGGCCGTCCGGCGCGTCACGCGTTTGATACAATCTGCCAATTTGACCGCGCACTTCTTGGCCCCGGAGACACCGAACTGGTGATCCTGACAGTTGTCGATCAGCAGTTTCAAGACCCAGTGTCGGTGACCGTTGTCCAGCCCGGCGAGGCCCCGTGAAACTTCCTATTTTGACGGTGCGACTGCGGCGCGCGGTTCAGATTGGCTGTCTGGCCTGTGTTGCTGGTCTGTTTGCCGTGCTCATGCTTGGCATTATTGGAAGCCGCTGGATTTCTGAGCGTAGTTTTCTGATAGAGGCGCAAACGGCCGCCCTAGAAATTAGCTTTCCTTCGGGGGGCTCGGCCTGGGGCTTTGACAATACGACCGTCTGCGTCCCGCTCAACACACCTAAACCACTGGGTAAGCCCGGGGACGGGCTTTGTGACGACCGATTGTATACTAGTGAAGTCAACAAGACCGTGACGATCGAGTGGAAAGCAGGGTCGAAAGCGCGCGTGACTCTGCGGGCCGACGGGATCCTCGACATTCGCCATAATGGTGCCGGTGGTGTGGCGGACAAGAGCGAAATATTGGTGAAGATCGATGACTGGAAGCTGGCTGGTGTGGCCGCGTTTGACGGCGACATCACTCTTGGTCGCGACCCCGGCAGTGGAGAGCAAGGGTATCTCCTGGGCGGACGATATGAGATCCGCGAGCGCTATAAATGGGGAATTGGGCCGTCCAGCATCGTCAAAACAGGCGTGTTCGCGCGCGGCGAAGTTGTGGAGGTCATAGAACTCGGCACTGGGCGATCATCGCCTGCGCGCGGTCATATCACCCCGATCGTGCGGGATGAACAGATCAGCCTGATGGTTGTCGCTGTCACACGCGCGGGCAACCCGCAGCTTCAGATCACTTACCCCGGCGTGCCGGAACCCCGCAAGGTGCGGTCAACCTGGATCAACAGCGTGATCGCCAACCCGTTGCTCGTGGCGGTGGCGTTATTGCTGTCGCTGTCGCTGAGCGTCGTGGGAATGTTGGAAAAGCTGTGGGGGCTAGTTGGGCGCGACGGCAATGAGGCGAAGAAGTAGGGGTTGGCTGAAACACGATAAACCATTTCATTTTTGAAGGAGCGCTCAGGGGGCTTGGTGCGAGTGATTAATACCGCAACCACGGAGGCAGCGATGCGACATTCTGCAAGCCGCGCTCCAAGTTTGGCGCTACTGAGGCAAGTGACGCCCAGAATCCGAAAGCGCATTGCTGTCATTTGAACATACGAACAGCTTGGTAGAGATCGTCGATCAGATCGATTTGATCCGGAACTCAGTGGTTATGTCACCGCGACTACCCTGCAAATCAGTCCGGCCGCCATTCAGCGAGTTCGCCCAAGGCAGTTTCCAGACATCGGCGCGCCATCGCGTCATCGCCTTCAATCCACATGGCCTGCTGCCAGCCACGCCCTCGGCCAACACGGCGATAGGCAGCCGATTTAAGGCACACTTCCCTATAAGAACTATTCATAGGGTGCTGTGCCTTAAATCCTCCCCTCTCGAATGCCATCTTCGCCTGATGCCCATTTCTGAACTGCTGTGGGTGCAGCGCCGCTGCGTCCGCCGGGCTGTCGACCGCAACACCGGCCAGCAGCATCTGCTGCACCACATCTGGCCGCTCGACATCCCAGGCTGTCAGCCGATCACAGATCAGCGGTAGCGCAACGTCGGACAGGACATGGACCTCCAGCGGATTCGCCGCCGTGCGGTTCACGCCGCGCCCGCGCCCAACCACCTGGATCAATTCGTCGTCGCAAATGGCCGCCCGGAGCGTCTCGGCGTCCTGGTCCTCGTGGCGCAAGACCCTGAGACCACGCGTCAGGCCCGAACGCATCCGGATGCCTGCCAAATCACGCCGGTACCGGCCTTGGGGTACGTGGTCGAAATAGGCGCCGGTGACCGCGTCCAGCTCCTGGCTGGGTGGCAGGGGCCGACCGATGCTGATCAGCAGTTCCACATCCTTGTAACAGTCCAGCCCCGCCACCGCGTTGAAATGCGCCACCTCAACGTTGGGAATGTCTGCGAAAGCGGCTTCGATCGACTTGTAGGTCACCACCAGCACGCGGCCTGGAAAGACCCGGCGCGCGTGCCACCGAACGTAATTCACGCATTCACGCAGACGGTTGGCGCGGCGCGCGGCTTCCTCTGGCGCAAGGCCGGACGCAGGACACAGCATCGACTTGCCGAAGCTGCCGCTCACCATCCGGACATGCATATGTGGCGCGGCAACATCGATCAAAAATGTCTCAAGATCAGGCAAAATTCTCTGTACGAGAGCGGGCCGCATCGTCGCATCGAGATGCAGGACCGGTTTGCCCCGTAGACTGTCGTGTAACCCGCGCACGCGTCGCAGAACAATCTCGTGGCGCCCGGAGGAATCTGGCTCCTTTATGCGCAATTGTCCTGAAGCCTCGCTGTTGCCCGCGAGCAGATTTGCGAGGGCTTGCCAAAGCGCTGCCAACAGCAGGACGCGGGCATTGCTGGTCGCGATGCCGTAAGCAGTTTTGCGCGCCGCGACGGACATATCGGGATGCAGCTTTGGGTCCTCCAAACGCCAGCGTTCAAGCTGGGCAGCACGCCGGCAGTCGTCAACGGTCAGACCGGCTTCCTGCAGGACCAGCCGTGACACGGAACCTGGACCGTTCGCCGTCAACGCCTTCGCCACCTTGCCGCGAAACGCGCTCAGATCAGCCATGGCCCCGACCGGACCCCGGCCAATCTGAGCACCTCCCATCCCGGCGATCACTTCGTCCGGAATATTCTCAACGAAGACACCACTCATGTGCTCCAGCGCCCGTGCCCAGCAGCCTTCGTCGACCAGCAACAGCGTCACATCATCCCGCTCGAATGCCAGCCCAGAGAACAAGGCGTCATAGGGTGCGACAACAACATCCGCCGCCGCGACATCGCGCAGGTTCCGCTGCTTGAGGCAGTCGTCGAAGAACTGGCATTTCACACCGTTCGCTCCCAAACAGGCGCTTTCGCGCACCTTCTGCGCCGATGCGAGCGCGACCCGTACAGCGTCGAGATCACGGCACATAGGCTCTCCGCTGACCGGGTCCTCGCGCTCGTAGCCACGCAGAACAGCGACATTTGCCCCGATGTCTCGCCAGGACGCTGCGGTTTCCTCAGCCAAGGCATGGGAGGCTGTAAACACGAGAACGCGGTGCGGCAGACCCTGCGCCCGAAGATCCTTCGCCAGCGACATCAGTTTGTCACGCGCGACCCGCGATTTCCCCAGCCCGACAGTCGCACGGACTCCGAGGGCCGGCAGACGGTCCCCGCGACCTCGGTGCCAGTCCTGCACCTGGTCACAGAACGTCTTCAAGAGGGCCGCAAGCTGCGCCCGGCCGTCCTCAGCCGAGAGTGTCGGTGCGTCATACTCAGGCTTCGGTGTGATCGTGTCCCGCGGCGGCAACCGCCCGTCACGCGCCAGCCGCAACTTGTCCTGCACCTTGCGGGCCGCATCCGGGAAGGCGTAGGTGCGCACGCCATCCTGCTTCGGACGGGAGAGATCGGTACTGTCGGCGAACCGCTGCCAGACCTGAGCTGAGATTTGATCGACGTCCGGAGCGACCCCGGCCTCCAGCAGGTCCTGCACGGCGTGGAAGGCAATCTGGCTGAGCCAGGCATCGCGCCCGTCCGTGATCCGTCCCTGCGCATCGCGCACCGGATCGCCAGACCCCGCCGCCTTCTTGCGCCTGGCTGCGCCGCGTTGGTTGTCCGGACGCTGGTCAGTCGGGCCTATCTCGGCCAGGAATGCCGCCGCCGCCTTCGGGTCAATCACCGGAAGGTCCGAGAGCGGGATTTCCAAAGGGGTTTCACCCAGCGGCCAGGAATACGGCTTGCCGGTGACGGGATGGAGACCGAAGGCGACAAACTGCTGCCCGAGCCCGAGTATTTCGATTTGCCCCGACTTCATCTTGGCGAACGGAGCCTGTGTCCGGTAGAGCAGCAGGCGTTTCGGCCAGCACCCCACTCGAACGAGCGTTTCGCCAAAGCGCTGCATGGCGAGGGCCTGTGCCGCATGGGCGCGGTCCGGATCAAGAATATCGATATCGACACCGACCAGACGGCCCGTGCGCAAACCCACGCCGCAGGACCCGTAGCGAACGCGCCAGGTCTCGATTGCCGCCTCGTCGATCTCCACACTGGTCCAGCGGCTTAGCGCGGGCACTTTCTGACCCGGTTTGATCGGGATGGGGTCATAGCCGTTGTCGAGCAATTGCTCGGCGGCGGTGGCAAACGTGATGGAGCCAACACGTTCGGGGCGGCCAGCGGCCACCCGGTCAGTGTCTCGGTTGTCGCGGGGACCACGCTGCTGGCGTCCCGCGTTCATCGTCTACGGCTGTGTCAGGTGTGCGGTTTCCCAAGCCAGCACATCGCTCATGCGATACCGGATCGAGCCACCGATTGTGATCCAGGCTGGGCCATAGCGCTGCGCCCGCCAACGTTCCAGCGTCCGGCCGCTGACGCGCCAGCGCACAGCCAGATCTCGCTGCGTGAGGCAAATGCGCAGATCACCGGTCATGCCGCACCCCACTTCCGCACCGATAACTGGAGCGCTGAAACACCATGAAAAGAGGCTGACCGTCCTCAGTGCGCCCACCGTCCTCGACGCGGTAGCTGCGCCCTTCCTCCAGCAGCATGCCGAAGTCCCACGACCCGTAGAGGCCGGGGAGACGCTCAAAATCCTCATCCATATTGCGGATACCCATCGATCCCGTTCCTTTCTTCGGGCGCCGGAAGGGCGACCTTGAATAGGGAAAGCCGTCGGCCGGACCGGTTTGGGACAGATCACGGATCATTTTGCTCCCTCAGCCGGGACAGCGCACGTTGGCACCGCTTTCTGGCTGCCTCGTGGCTGATGCCGAGCTGATCGGCCGCCTCTTTCTGAGTGAATCCCGCGATGTGGACGGCGACGAGGAGAGCCCCGTCTTCCCCGAGCGCCGCCTGCGCTGCCGACAGGATCACGTCGGGCCTGTCGACCTCGCGCTCGACCAAGACGTGTTCGACCTTGTCCATGTCGACCGAAAGCCGTGCCGCTTGGTCATCCCGAATGTAGAGGCGGCGCAGATCACGCTCGAGGTTGCGCAGCAGGGTGGCTGCAACGCGGGTGATACGGCCCAACCGCACGCGCCTGATCCCGATTGTCAGAGTGCTGAGCAGATCGGCATCAAGCGTTCCGCACCGGCAGAGAGGCCACAACCGTCGACGCACCACGCAAAGCCCCGGCCAAAGGGCCAGAAGCAGCAGCTCAACCGCGAGATCACCCGCCCGGTCCCTGCCGCCAGACGCACGCAAGAGATGGCTCAGAACCTCGTTCTTCGCCTCGGCATCCTGTGCAGGCGCGTGAAGCCAGCCAATCAGCTGCGATGGGTCACGGAACGTCCTGCATTGATCATTCGGTGGGAAAAGCGATGGGAAAGAAGTCATTGCGGAATACCGGTTCACGGACCGGACAAATTGCGCGTGCAGCGCAGACCAGTTGGAAGACACAAGACGCCAGCCTTTCGGCCGGGCGTCGCGCGCCTCCTAGTGGCCAGGTCTGGGCGTCGGGCGCCTCTCGATTGGACGTGAAACGACCGGCCCCAAGGGAGCCGGTCAGTCGGATCAGGTGGTTTTGTGAATCTCGTTCAGCGTGCCGCAGCAGCGGCAGATCGCCGTCACTGGCGTGCTGACGATATACTGGTGACCACGTGCGAAGTTGACGTGGACGCCGCCGTCACTGCGACGCCCCAGCAGCTTGAAGCAGCGGGTACAGCGCCAGTCATGGGCATCAGGTTTCCGGTCGGGTGTGGGATATACGGGCATGTGTCGCCTCCTAAGGAAAGGTGGCGACTGAGTACGACCGTTTTTCCTAGGAGGTCCCAGGGCAAACTCTAGATAAACGCTAGATCAGATGCTGCTCTCGTCGATTAGATCCCTGACACCCGAAGCAAGACGCCAATACCGCTTGGTCGACCCATGGCGCAGATAGGTTCCCCAGATGATGTCCCACTTCTTCCCTGAGAAAAGCTGCTTGGGATGGTCAGAGCTCATCCCGTCCATCAGCACCTTCGTGAGGACCTCTGATGATCCGTCTTGAGCAGCGGTCACGAGGCATTCGAAGAAATCAAGCTGATTGGCGGTTGTAAGAGTCAGAGGATCTTTCCCAGGCAGGACCAACGACCCTGCGTGGGCATGTTGGCGGACCACTTGGGCGACCTGCGCCGCCGACACCAGGGTGCGTCCGGCGTCGAAAAGGCGTCTGAGCTCATGCTCGTCGATCTGGACGGAATCCTCCGTGGAGCTCAGGACGTTCGTGACATTCACAACTACGTTTGGCCCGAGATATCTGGGAGCATGGTCGCTCAGGCAGAGCACCACGCCCGGTCCAGATTTATGCTTCTGACGCAGGGCGATATCGAGTTGGTCCAACACCTTGGTATCGTCGAGCCCGCGCACGAGGTAGATGGGTACGCGCACGCCAGCAAGGTCGACCTTTCCCAAGCTGGCCAGATGAGCATCCTCGATCTGCAGGGATGTCGACCCGAGAACGCCACCAAGGGTCTTCAGAATTCTTTCACCCAGCCAAGGGCGATTTAGACGGTAGGCGATGGCCTGCGCCTTAGGGATGACGCCTCGCGGCTCCCCAAATCCTCCCCACTGTCTCAGGGTTCCCTTTTCCGGCCCAGTCGCCAGCTCGCCCTCAGTCGTGCCATCGTCCTCATCGTCAATCAAAACCAGCACCTGACGAGGTTTGCGCTCCAGAAAGCCGGTCTCGATAAGCGGGTTTGGATCGACATTGGCCGCGCTGAAGAAGCTGCCAGAAACTTCATCACCAGTAAGGTCGTAAAGCGAGAGAAGAAACCGGAACCATTTCGCCTCTTCATGTTCAGTAAGCGGGCGAATTTGGTTCATCAGCCCCCAATGCGACAGCAGCGTGAACCCCAGATCGCGCAGGAAGGTGTCTCTCTGGCTTTGGACGTTGGAAGTGTTACCTCCGGACACCTGCAATCGCAGCGTCCCCTTCTTGCCATCACCGCGATGCACGAAATCGACTGCGATCACGATCTTTGCAAAACCGAACTTGCGAACGAGTCTGTTTCCTCCACGGATGTAATCCGTCATCGCCTTTTCGATATCTTCATCTTTCGTGACTTTCAGGGTCAGCCGACGTCCCCAATGTCCTAGTGGCATTTCGGCTTCGACGACCGCAGCGCCGGTGACCTCGACAGGTTCCAGGTCGGGCAGATCCAGATTCAAGGACTCCCGGAACCGTTCCAGGTTGAAGTCCCGACGGGTGAGCGGTTTCGCTGACAGATCCTGTTGCAGAACAACTTCGGCGAAGGTTTCGGCAACGGTTGTTCTTACCTCAAAGCTCTCGGCACACACTTCGATCTTTTTCTGACCCGGCGTGAAGATCAGAACCGCTTCTCGTGACGGTCGATAATAATAAGTCATCAAGCCGCCGTCTGTGCGGTGATCTTGGATACTCGACAGTGCTCCGGGGTGGCGAATAGCGATAAGCAACGAGGGCGGATGGTCAGCGGTTTCCGGCAGTTCGAGAACGGAGGCCGTCGCCTTGGCTTTGAGTTCGAGGAGTTGTTCCAGCTTCTCGCAAAGTACTTTCACATCTGGGCTCAGGCTGCCAACCTCGGCCAAGTCGTCCTGATCGATTTCGAATGCAGCGTAGAGTTTGCGGTGATCACGGTACCGGCGTGCCGCGTGAAAACTCTCCGCATCGCGAAATACATCCGGGAATTCGCTATGAACCAAGATACTTCTGCACAATGGATCGGGCGCATCGACAAATTGGTCGTGATCCGTGTTCAGGAGCTTTTGAGCTGCGACGGTATTCAGCGAGGTGATCCCTTTTCCTTCGCTAAGTTCAAGGACGCTGGCGCATAACCGATCAAGCTCGCCAAGGACCTCCTGATCACGTTGATCTAAGTACAGCTTCAGCAAGTCCTTCGTCGCAGCGTCGGATTCGGCGGCGGTTCCTGAGATCTCCGGCGGCTGAAGAAGATCATCATCGGGTGTTTTGCAGCTCGCCAGAAACAGTCGCAGGTAATGCGCAGACGCAGCTTCGATGAGCTGAGAGAGATTCCTTCCGAACCGGGATTTTCGGGGCGCCATTGCAGCCTCCGGATGCATATGCCAACAATCTGATCACCCTACACGGTTGTCAATCTCGCAAAATGTTTATGCTCCGCGCGTGTCCCAATTCTGAATGGTGATTGGCTTTTCGATCTTGAAAGAGAGTTTTTCAAGAAGGAGTCGACCATGCACAGGAATGCGGCCAGCGGTCCAAACCCACTCCATCCCCGCCACATGACGCCCCTCGAACGCCGGACCGAGCTGTGCGGTCTACTGGCGCTCGGGTTGGTTCGCCTTCGCATGAAATACGCCACCGAAGTATCTGCCAAACATGGAGAAATTCCGCTACACAACCCGGCCGACCAGAGCGCTCATGCACCTCCAACTCAAAGGAGAACCGCATGACCAGCCCCGATCCCATCCCAACCCGCCTAGCCGCGCTCAAGACCACACCGACGCCAGACCTGAAGCAGCAATGGCGCGAGTTGTTCGACAGCGAGCCGCCCCCGTTCAATCGCCGGTATCTTGAAAGCCGCCTGGCCTACCGCATTCAGGAGTTGGCGTATGGCGGACTGAAACCGGAAATTGTGAAGCGGCTGGAAGCCCTCGGCGAACAGTTGGACGGCGGCGACCGCAAGAAGAGCCGCATCCGCGCTGATCTGACACCCATCACCGGCACGCGGCTGTTGCGTGAGTGGCAGGGTGTCGAGCAGGTTGTCACCGTCACCGCCGATGGGTTTGAGTGGCAGGGGCGCCCTTACAAATCACTGTCGGCCATCGCCCGCGCCATCACCGGCACGCGCTGGAACGGCTGGGTATTCTTCGGGCTGAAAAACCACCGGAGGCGCACATGACCAAACCCATCGTGAGAAAACTGCGCTGCGCCGTCTACACGCGGAAATCCTCCGAGGAAGGGCTCGAGCAGGAGTTCAACAGCCTCCATGCCCAGCGGGAGGCCTGCGAGGCCTATATTGCCAGCCAACGGTCGGAGGGTTGGGTGCTGGTCCGCGATCAATATGACGACGGTGGCATCTCGGGCGGAACGCTGGAACGCCCGGGCCTGAAACGCCTGCTGGCCGATGTAGAAGATGGCTTGGTCGACGTGGTCGTGGTCTACAAGATCGACCGCCTGTCGCGGTCACTGATGGATTTTTCCAAACTGGTCGAGGTGTTCGACCGCAACGATGTGACCTTCGTTTCCGTCACCCAATCGTTCAACACCACCACGTCCATGGGGCGGCTGACACTGAACATATTGCTCAGCTTTGCCCAGTTCGAGCGTGAGGTGACGGCAGAACGTATCCGCGATAAGTTCGCCGCCAGTCGGAAAAAAGGCATCTTCATGGGAGGCAACCTGCCCTTCGGCTATGACGTGAAGGATCGCAAGCTGGTCATCGTCCCATCCCAAGCTGAGATCGTACGCAGCGTCTTCGACCGCTTTGTCGAGATCGGCTCCGGCACTGAACTGGCGCGCGAACTGGATGCGAAGGGTGTCACCACCAGCCGTGGCAACCGCATCGACAAGAAGTTCATCTACCGGCTGCTGAACAACCGCGTCTACATCGGCGAGGCCGTGCACAAAGGGACCAGCTATCCCGGCGAGCACAACGCCATCATCACCCGCGCGGTTTGGGACAAAGTCCATGCCATCCTGACCGAAAGCCCCCGCAAACGGGCAGCCCACACCCGTGCCGACACGCCCGCACTGCTGAAAGGGCTTCTGTATGGCCCGGATGGTGCCGCCTTCTCGCCGACCCACACGCGCAAAGGCGGCAAGCTCTATCGCTACTATGTCAGCCAGACCGTTTTGAAGCACGGTGCTGGATCCTGTCCGGTTGGACGCGTCCCGGCAGGCGAAATCGAGAAAGCTGTCATCAACCAACTCCGCGCCGGGTTCCGCCAGCCTGAGATTGTGGCGGGCACATGGAAGATGGCCCGCTCGCAGGATGGCGGCATCACCGAGGCCGACGCCCGAGAAGCCCTGACCCGACTCGATCCGCTCTGGGATGAACTCTTCCCCGCTGAGCAGGCGCGCATCGCGACACTGCTGGTTGAGCGGATCGACATCGGCACCGATGGCCTCAATGTTCGCCTCCGCATGGACGGTCTGACCGGGCTGGCGCGCGAAATGAGGACTGATCTCGGAACGGCGGCATGACCCGCGCGAAGCCGATGCCCGAAACGGTGACAGTGCACATCCCGTTCCGCATCGTGAAGCGCGGCGGCCGTAAGGAAATGTATCTGCCGGATGGGGCATCCAGCCAACGCAAGATGGACAACACGTTGGTCAAGGCGCTGGCGCGGGCGTTCCGATGGAAGCGGATGCTGGAGGCGGGCGAGTTCACGACCATCGCCGAGCTGGCGGAGCGTGAAGACATTGCACCGTCCTACATGACACGCGTTCTGCGGCTGACCTTGCTCGCGCCAGAGATCGTGGAGGTAATCCTAGACGGTCGGCAGGATGCGCAGCTGGTTTTGGCAGGCTTGCTAGAACCATTCCCTGCAATGTGGGCGCGCCAGCTGGAACTGTTCGACTGACGCGACTGGCCCTCTCCGACCGTTCGCTGGTCATCCTAATGCTGCGCTGCAGCTTTCGCATTACTGCCATTCGTGCATCGTGTACCATTTTGGCGGCTTGATCGTCGGTCAGCGGACAAACCGGCCGATAGCCACAGCGCAGAACCGACAGACCATCTGCTGTGCGAACGAGGCGGGTAAGTCCTAGAGGTTGGGGACTGAAAAGAGGGCGCCAGAATACACAGGTCTCTCTCCTTCAACTTCGATGTAGCAAAGGGCCTCAAATCTCATACCCGGTTCATGTTTGACTCCAAGTCGTTCAATATCGAAGTCGTCTTCAGGTTTACTGCAGTGCGACCATGCCCCATTATACCATTCCGGCAAATCGCTTGAGATGCCGACCATTTTGCGTTCTCGCGTTCTGACTTCATTTGGGGAATTTAGGTATATTCCTCTAAGCCCACCCTTAAATGAGTGTACGGAAGCGGTTTCAGGGACATCCTCAGGCAGGTCATAATAACCGACAGAATAGCGCATATACTCGAGGTATCCGTAGGTACTGGCCCCAACTACCGCCAACGCGCCGACGACCCATTTTACCTTTGACATTGCGGCTCTTTCGAAACTAGTTGGCATGATCTTTGCTGGTTGCACTACAAGCCACTCGAAAATCTATCAAGGTAAACGTCGCGAATTCGTTTACCAACCGCATTGGGCTCAGAAGCCGGCCTTAGAGGCTGCGCAGCATCAAACCGGGCGTCCGTTGGAAGCGCTGTCACTCCCGGCCCAAAGCCGCCGTTCATCGCGTCAGGACCTGCTGCAATGCGGCTTCATCAAAGCAGTCATTCGCTGCTCCACCAAGATCGATTCGCCGACGGAGGTCAGCAGACGGCGGAAATCGACCCTCGACCATCTTCCAGAGATTTTGCCGGGTCAGGATATCTTGGGATTATTGGTCTCGTACCATTCTCTGATGGTTCTGGTCAGAGTCGACAACGCAAAACCCCGGTGCATGCGTACATCAAGCATGGCAAAGTCTTCCTGGAACATTGCAGCATCTTCCCCAAGGGCCAAAAATTCAAAACGCCCGGCGGAGTACTCATCATCTGGATCATAGCCGACAACGCGCCACCGACCGATGATCTCTCCATCGCGCGTAATAACCTCGCCCTCCGACAAGCGCGGATCGTACCCGCTCTGCATCCACTCATCGTGGCCGATGAAGTTGATTGGGTAAGTCAGTTCCATCAGGCTAAAATGTACTCGATCAGCTAGGGGCGCAAGGGGCTGGGATCGGTCTGGGACAGACTTGCGGCCCGAAGCTGCCGTTCGCATCAACTACATATGCTGCGGCGCAGCGTCCCCAGACCGGCCATTCGCTCATCGTTCAGCATTTTAGATGGCCAGATGGACGTTACCAAGGAAAGGTATGTGTTCCGACTCCGATCCCATCCAGCGAAAGCTCACTGTCCGCACCCGTTATGGTTCTGTCAGGTTTCAGTTAAGCATTCAGAATGCGGTGCCATGCATCAAGATGCCTGATGCCCCATCATGTCGGCCAGCGCGCCCCGGATTACTGGCCGCGCGGTTTGCCGATCAGACAGGGGGGGATTATTCAGTTCGAGGGCAAGCTCGGGGAAGAGCTCGAACAACTCGCTTCGACTCTCTTCGGAAAGCCCCATTAGTGCCTGTCGCCCTGGGTGCAGACTTTCCGAGGCACAGCCTTCAGCCATCACTATCTGATGGCGGTCAAATAGCATGTGGCAATAGATGACCCGCAGCACCGGTTTTTGTATTATCGATGTATCATTGATCAGCCGCTTCGCCGCCACCAGAACTTCCGGCTCGCCAGACCATAGCTCGGCCCGCCAGTCTGAGATCAGCATCCGGTGTTGCGGCGACACCCAGAGATCGCGACAGTTGCCGAGCGCGTTTTTTTTGATCAAGATCGGTGCAAAGTTCCCCAGCCCCGTTATTTCGCGGGTGCCCAGCCAGCGCAACGGCTGATAACCGTCGTCACAGGTATAGATCATATCGCCTGGAGTAAGCGTCTCGATCGGACGCATCCCCTTAATGGTCTTTATCCTTGTGCCGGCCACGAAACAGACCGGTTGCCCGCCCATGCTGGCATGGGTGCGGTTGTCACTATTGTCGACAATCCCTTGTGAAGTTAGCGGCGTGTTCGGCGGTGGCGGCGTGCCGAGAAACAAGAGGTAATAGCCATCCTCGCCGCTGTCATTCAGGTCGCCATCGTTGTTGAGGTCAACGTCAATTACCGCGACGTCATATGTATTGGTTCCGTCCGAGACGCGGAACGTATAGTCATAGACAACTGCCCGCGCTGTCCCATCGATCATCACCGACTGCTCGCCAGCTTGTCCTACCCGCATAGTAGCTTGGGTTTGTTCATTGTCTGGGTCGCCATTGTAAAAAGTGGCGTTCGGGTCTTGCTCATAGACCGTATGGGTGAAGCTTGAGCCAGACCATTGCCAAGTCGACCCGTTGGATGGCGCTACGTTATAGGCAAACGAATTACCATTAACGGTGCTTTGAGTGCCCCGGATCGTATTGTCATAGCTGTAGTAGGCGGGCATCGATACTCTCTCAATGTGGACCTCAGGCAAAGGTGCTTCTACACGTCAGTCCTTCGGTCTGTTTTTTGGTCTTGGCGGTCTAGCCGCTGCTCGGTTCTTTATCCTGTCGCGCATCATTTCGTCTTAGGCTCAGCGTTACATGTTCAGAACTAATGATGAAAGCTCACCGCACGTTAGCGGTCACACGTGTCAAATATGTGGCATAATCGATGACCTAGCAGACGTTTTACGGCGCAGTTCGGCTGACATGTTGCCATCCCTTCGCGTCCCAAAGCGAACACGCCATATCTGCACATTGGGTGGGACGCGGTCATTCGCTGCCAATGCCAAATCTGCCTCGAAGCAGCCTTGCGGCACTGCAGAACGAAGCCCGATTTACAGTTCGCCTGAACGTCGGCTTCCGACTTCGCGGCATGACTGATTCGCACTTACAGAGAAATTCTGCTCTCCGCCCTTGGTGCCGAGCGTCACACTCGGCGCAGAGCTGCCGTCCACCTAATTGGCAGCGAATGACGGCTTTTGAGATTCGGTTTGGCGTTGAGTAACAAGCTACCCAATGGATCGAGTTCCAGATAATCTCCAAAGGTAAATTCAATCTAGATCCGAAAGCAGGAAATGTTCATCACCAAACTTCGCCTCAAAAACGGCTATAAGCGCTTTTACGACCTTACCATCGACTTGGGCCCGTCTCCTGCTCGAATTGTCGCTTTGGTGGGTCCTAACGGTTGTGGTAAAAGCAGCGTTCTGGACGGAATATTGCATCATGCAAGCGCACACGAGCGCATCGGATCGGGTCCTAGTCGGGATGGCAGCTATCACTCGATGACAGGATCAAAACAAAGTTATCAAGACGTTGAAATTCAATTTGATGTAGGAAATTTTCAACACGTCCGCCAATCACGAGAAGCCACAGGTAACACTAACACAATTTTTGCGTTTCGTAGTCCATATCGCTACAATAGCGAGCTTAAAATCAAAGAGACAAAGGCGGTTCCAGAGATCAAGCGGAATTCATATGGCGCGGCAGATGCTTCTAGTATTGACGCGAAGATGGAGGATAATTTTCGGCGCCTTTATGCGTATTACAATCGCTATCGAGATGATAATGATATCAAGCCAAGCGAGGCTAGAGATAAAATCATAGGTGAGCTCAACTCGTCTATTTCGAATTGTCTTGACCTGAAAATTTCCAGCTTGGGGAACGTGGAAGGCAATCGAGGAACGCTATACTTTAGCAAGCCAGACCACCCACAGGACTTCGAGTTTGACGTGCTATCTTCTGGGGAAAAAGAAGTCGTTGATCTTTTGCTAGACCTCTATCTTCGTAAGGAGGATTATAACGATTCGGTTTTCCTTATCGATGAACCTGAACTTCACATTAGCACCGCTATACAAGGATCTTTACTTGTTGAAATAGATCGACTTGTGGGGGCAAACTGTCAAATTTGGCTCACGACACATAGTATAGGGTTCCTTAGAACCCTGCAGACCGCGATGCAGAATAAATGTCAAATAGTTCACTTTCGACCGGAAGCGAATTTAGCGGCTGAGACTGCTACTTTAACGCCGGTCAAATTTGGCGCTTCCACATGGCGTGACCTGCTTTCTGTCGCGCTTGACGATCTGGCCCACCTAGTTAGCCCTTCAACGATAATTTATTGTGAAGGGAGGGCAGAGCCAGGGCTCAGAGGGCGAGAACGAGGCATGGATGCGCAGGTTTTCAATAACGTATTTGGACAGGCTCATCCGGAGACACTGTTTATTTCAAGTGGTGGAAACACCGAACCTGACCAGCGAAGTGCCATTGCAATAGCCATTCTTAGCAAAGTCTTCTCAAGCGTCAATATTTGGGTTCTCAAAGATCGTGACATGGCGTCAGGGCAAGATACGAGCGAACAAGACCGCCAAGTTTACCTCAAAACTAACCCCACTAACCACCGAGTTCTTACGCGCTGGGAGATTGAAAACTATCTATATGACAAGAGTGTTCTGGAAGCTTATTGCGCTGCGGAAGGCCTCGTCTTTGATGAATCTGCATACGACACCTTCGTGACTGATATCAGCAATCAAAACCTTAAAGACGAAACAGGTAGGATCAAAAGTATCTGCGGCATTAAGGGAAGTATAAGCGCCGACCATTTCAAGATTGCTCTTTCCGAACATCTGACTACGGAGATGCCTGCTTATCAAGAGTTAGAAGGATGTGTTTTTGAGCGGAAGTGATCACTCGTAGAAACCTCCAATCATAATTGCTTGATCAGTTTTGGCTGTAAAGCCGGACCTTCGCACTATCTGCAGCGAAAGTCCGATTCCCGCCCTTCATGTCGAATGCTGCGTCGCGGCAATTTGATCGAACTGCGTCTCTGTCGTTGTGGAAATATATTCCGATTTCAGTTCCATCTGGCCGAACGAGACTGGCATCAAAGTCAATATTGGGATTTCAAATAAATCATTCTAAAGCAGCACCTTACAACCTGAACACCAAATAGGCGCAGTCATCAGCTTCAGAGAACAACAGCCCAGAGAGAACAGATTTACACGATTTCTAGCATAGGCGGTGCTCAACCTAACCCGCATAACCTTTGAATATAATGGAAAAATTCGGGCTCAGCCGGAAAGGGAGAACAGTTTCTCAAGGGCAAGTGGCGGAGGGAACGGGACTGGCGTCGAACCTTCTCCATTACCTAACCTCTTGATTTCCAATGACCCTATCTTCCGGGTGACTCGAATTGGTAATCCAGTTGATCGTCGGACGCGGAGATTCAAAAATAGAATGCCGCGACCAAATGATGAAGACCTATACCACGCCTATGCTAGAGATCCTCGACCTTCCGAAGGGAATGCCGGAGACGGACGCACAACATCATCGCCGAGCAGAAGATCTCAGGCGAGGTGCTGAAATAGCAAAGAGAGCTGCGTTTTGTCATTCAGATAAGCTAGACAACTAACCTTCCTGCCTCAACACAGCCTCCCTTAGCAGGGCGCTTCTGGGCTCAATAAAAAACCTCAATCAAGATATGAGCCGCTTCGGACTATCTCCACTGCTTCTCTTCCAAAGTCCATTTCTGGCCAGGCAAAGGTCCGTCCTTGATGAATGCATCGACGACATTGGCCAGCATCTTCGCCGCGCTGTTGTCGAAATTACTCGCGGGGAGTGCCTGCCCGTAGCCGATTGATCCGGTGCTGAACACTGCACCATTATTCGGTGCGGTGAAGAAGGTCACGTCGGCTCGGATACGGTAGTCCAGCGATCCTACCAGTCCTGCATAGGCATAGAGCAACTCTTCAGTAACAAGCACATAGTTGTCAGAATGTCCTCCCGAGGCAGCAATGAGCTTCGTATGTGGGGGCGTTCCGAGGCTAAGGTCGTAACGATCGACTTCGATCCCTGCGGCCCCGCCATAGGCCAGGCCCTCATCGCCAATAATCTCGCCCTCGATACCTGCGGTGATCCACGACACGGTGCGGTGCCACGCATCGGGCATCTTGCGGTAGGGCGAGGCCGTCTCAAAACCTTCAGCGATCATACCCACACCCAGCAGTTTCTGCGGTGCCCTGCCCCGGCTTCGCCAGAGACCACTACGCTCGCCAGTAGTCTGCAAATAGTATTCACCAGCGCGGGCCGCCCAAGCACGCATACCGGCGTCAAGTTTACGCACCTCCATGCAACTGGGTTGCTCTTCATCGAAACCGATAGCCCAGTAATAGCCGTTGCCACCCATATAGATCAGGCGTCCCCCTTGGGTCACAAAATCCTCTTGCGCGTCCAGCATACGTTCCGAGACGTATTCTGGGTGAGTGCCCGTTATCACACAGTTGAAATTCTTGAGCAGGTCCAGCCCTTCGCGATCCAGATCTTCATCGGTGATAAACTCGCAATCATAGCCCTGATGCGCGATCCAGGCGACAATCGACAGATCGGCCGGGAATTGCCACGTAATGTTCATGCTGGACATGCGATACTTGGGTCGCATGTTGATAATTGGACGCAGATACGACGTAAAGCAGACCCCGGCGCCGTCTTCGAACGAGTCGTAGGTCGACAGGCCATATTCGCCATGCTCATAGGTTTCGACATCGATATCGGTCACGACCGGCGGCTGGCCCGTCATTGGTTGAATAATATCCGCGTTGAAACTGAGGCTCTCGTTTCCGTAGGCTAGATAGCTGGCGGTAGGCACCAAAAAACACAGCTTTGCCGTGGGTTGCAGTGAACGGACGATAAAGACGATATATTCCTCGGCAATGCCCTCGCCGGGGCCGACCCGCAGGCGGATTGCGTAGATCCCGCTGGGCAGGTCGTTCGGAATCGTCATGCGGTTGGTTTCCGGCCAACGACAGTCAGTTACTGCATCCGGATGAAGCTCGATCCCGCCGTATTGTTCGGGATCAATGCGAAAACTGTCGTCCTTGCCGTTCCAGTTCCAGCCGGTCATGCCGCGCACCGGATGGTTGTGGCCGGTGGCCGTCAACCCGTTCGGGCCGGCATCGACCACCTCGTTGCGAATGCCATCGCTGCTGTAACCCGCAGCCGTGTCCCAATAGGCCAGAATTGCATCTTCGGCCGGTTTATCGCCACCGCGGCAGGCATCCATTTCCGTACGAGCAAGCACTCGGTTGCAGATCACCGGGCGATCGACTTTGCCAGCATAGAGATCATTTATGAAAAAGCCGCGCAGAGCATGGGAATCCCGAGCGCCGCCCACAAGGAACGGCACATCGGGTTTGTTCACCTGACGAAAGCGGAATGTCTGACTAACATGGCTGCGAAAGTCATAGGGCACCACCGGTCCGACCAGCGAGTTATAGCGGTTCAACACGCCTTCCTGATGCAGTGTCGCCTTGCCGCTGGCCGGATCCCACGTGACGCCGACGAAATACCAGACCTTGGTCATCAGCGGCAATTCGGACGTGACGTAATCGACCTCTTTGCCGTCGCCCACCCAGAATTCCAGATGCCCATCGGGGTTGATGCCAAGGCCATAGCCCGTCTTGTTCAAAGTGTCCCATCGCCCCATTATCGTCTGGCGCCGACCGCGGTGCGGCAGCGTTGGCCAGACATGGCAATACATCGACAACGGCCCATCCACCGCCAGGCGATTGTCAGGATCGTTCACCGTCAAATAATTGCCAAGTTGAGTGAAGTGTTTGTCGACCGACCAACTCCCGTTGACAGGGTTTGCGATCTCTTCCTCCATATAACCCGGCCCGGCTTCATGCGCGTCGCCGTGGATCAGACGAACTAGCTGGGCCTTAGCCGAGGTTGCGCCGTCAGCGTTGGCATGAAAGGTGATCTCTTCCCCTTGCTTGACCGAAATGCGGTTCGCGTAGCCGAATATTTTCTGTTGAGCCATGGTCAGCCACCTGTCAAATCTTGGATATGTTGTAGAAAAACGCCGTGATGTGCGTCGCCGATTGTCGTGAAAATCGTCTCACCGACATATGTGGGGGGCACGCCGCGCCGCCCTGACATGCGGATTATCCGATAGCCGCCATCGCTGGCCTGTCTGAGCGAGTATTGTTGGTCCATTGGGCGACGGTGACACCACGCCAGCAGTCGCGCCAATGGTTCGCTTTGATGGCCAGTCGATTTCTGGCGGTATTCTTCGATGATGTCGTCGTTCAATACCGTCAGCAGATATTTGCGCGTCATGGCGTCAAATTGTGCGCGCACATGGTCATCGGCATCCAGCACTGGGGGCGTTTTGTCGTTTTGCGTCATTGTCATCCCCCCTCAGGATTCCATCAGGTCGTGAACGCGGCGCATGAAGACGCCATGATAGGCCTCATCCAGAGTGACATATTCACGATCATCCACCAGACGGGGCGATACGCCACGCTCTCCAGAAAAGGCGATGATCTTGTAAGGCCCATTAGGCCCGGCGCGGTGAAGTGCATATTTGTCCTCCATCTTGGCGCGCCGGAAGTAGAGCAGCACGCGCTCCAACGCTTCGCTGTGTTGGCCAAGAGGTTGGGTTCTGTGCTCGTCAATGATCTGCGGTGTCACAAGGCCCTTGAGATAGTCGCGCTGAAGTTTGTCGAAGCGACGGAAGTAAAGCTCGTCCTTGTCGTCGATCTCGGTGGCCTCTTCCGGCAGGGCTTCGCCGCCCTTCTCAGATCGTGAAGACCGCCATTCACCGCGTTTCTTGTCACGCCATGCATTGAATTGTTGCTTTATCCCGAAATAGCCATTGTTCAGAAAGAGGACAGCAGCCAGCATCATCGCGCCGATCATGAAGTGCCGGATTGGCCCCAATTCCAGCAGAACTTTGTCCAGAAACACCACAATCAGCGTTCCCAGAATGGCGCCTTCGGCTTTGCCGATCCCGCCAATGGCCAACATCGCCAACCCCAGAAGGACGGTATCGAACCCAAAAATCGAAAAAGCGATTCCGCGGTATTGAGCGGAGTAAAAACCACCGATAAACCCTAGAGCGATCGACGTGACGACAAAAATCGTGACCCTAGCGCGCTTGTAGTCGACGCCGCAGGCAGCCGCGAAAGCCTCGCGCTTTTCCGGGGCCATGCGCAGGACACGCCCCAGCCGTTTGCCGTTGATTAATCGAAACAGAAACAGCGCCGCAATCAGCAGGGCAAAGGATGCGTAATAGGTCACCATCGACTGGGTCATCGGCTCCCACTTGTCGTTGACGAAGGTCGATGCGCCGTAAAGACCGCCCGAGGCTGATCCAAATTCTTTCGATGTGGTAAAAAATACCCGGCACAGCTCGTTCAGGCCCAGCGTGAGCAGCGCGTAATAAAAGCCGTCCAAACGTAGTGCCGGAATGGCGATGGCAGCGCCAAAGACTAACCCGACGCCACTGCCGATGAAGGGTAGCAGATACCAGGGAATCCCGTATTTGATCGACAGCCATGACGTTATAAACCCCGCCGTGCCCACCACGGCATAGGTCGCCAGCGAAAAAATGCTGGCTGTGCCAATGACCAGAGTCCAGCACACGTTGATCGCGGCAAAGACGCCAAAAATCGCACCGGCAGTCATCAGAGTGTTCATCATGCTGGCGGGAAAGAAAAACGGACCCAAAGCGATGATCAGCAGGCAGATGGCCCAGTAGATCGGCCGGCGGTCAACAATCTTCTTTTCGGCAGCCAGCGTCTTGCGGTTGTACTGCCCTTTAATGTGCAGCAAGTTGCGCCGCGTTGGCCACCATCGCAGCCGGTTCCACACCCTGCCGCCATGGGTTGGCCAGATGA
Organism: Roseovarius sp. Pro17; assembly: GCF_035599575.1. Lineage (NCBI taxonomy): Bacteria > Pseudomonadati > Pseudomonadota > Alphaproteobacteria > Rhodobacterales > Roseobacteraceae > Roseovarius > Roseovarius sp. Pro17. The sequence continues at coordinate 809,239 of NZ_CP141179.1, read as the reverse complement.
TGTAGTGCTTAAGACGACCGACCTTGGATGTCGCAACCTTGTATCCAAGGCTTTCGTCCCAGACGTCACGCGGATCGGGCACATGGATCGAGGCGACCTTTTCATTGTCGGTAGATGTTCCCCAAACCGAAAGTGGATTGCGCCAAACATAGTCTTTCCGGTTTGAACCGCTCATTGTTCGCGCGCCTTGTCCAGCAGTCCTGAAATTCCCCTTGGCCGCACAATCAGGATCGCGATGATGACCAGAAATTGGGTCATCAGGACGTATTGACCGCCAAGAAACTTGTTCGTCAGCGCCTCGACTAGCCCCAGAAGAACAGCCGCGATGACGGCCCCCTGCACTGAGCCCAGTCCGCCGCATAGCGCGATACTGACGCCCTTGATCAAAGGTGTCAGGCCGCTGAATGGCGAGATGTAATAGGTCTGTGACAGAAGAATTGCCGCAAGCCCTGCCATTGCACCAGTCATGGCCATGACGTAAATTCCAGTGCTGCGGATGCCTATTCCGACAATTGCAGCCGCATGCGGATTCATCATCATAGCGCGTATTTCCAATCCGCGACGACTGCCGCGCATCCAGAACACCACCACGACCAGCATCAATATGGAGCAGACCACGATGCCAATCTTGTCCGAGGTCAGGATGATGCCCAGAAAATCAATCTTCCAGAAGCCGAAAAACTCGGGTAGCGCCTTGGGACGGGGGCCGAAATACATCAAAAACGCCTGACTTCCGATCAGACTGATCGCTAGCGTGGCGATCATCCCGCGTGTTGTGAAATTCGGTTTGTCATGCAGTGGTATGAACACGGTCAGGCAGACGATGACGCCTCCCAATGCGCCGACGGCAATGCCTGAGGCGGCCACCAAAAACGGGTTCTCGGTCAGATATTCGGCCACCATCCACGCACCATATCCAGCGAAGGAAAAGATAAAGCCATAGGCCAGATTGATCAGCCCCAGGCTGGACCAGGTGATGGACACCGCGATTGCGATCAGCCCGTATATACACGCCACGATGATGGCATTCGTCAGGACGAATGTTAGGTCCATTCCACTACCTTCCCGTATTCAAATCAGATTGAGACTTCGTCATCCGCCGCTGCCCAGCTGCACCCCCGAGGATGCCTCGCCCTTAAGCTTGCCGGCGTGCATTCCGATGATCCGGTCAACGCGACCCTCCAACAGCGCCACGTTCTGTTCGGCGATGAACATCGCGCTGTCCTTGAGGTCGATCGCCATTAGCGCGTCCATCACCGCCAGCCCGATCTTGGGCGCGAGGCCCAAAGAGGGCTCGTCCGACAGGTAAAGCTTGGCATCGGTCATCAGGCCGCGCCCGATAGACACCATTCGCCGCTCACCACCCGAAAGCCGCCCCACGGGCGTTTTCATCAGCTTACGCAAAGGCTCGAACAGATTGAGCACGCGTTCCTTGCGATCCTTGCGGGTGCGCCATGCTTCGGGTGTGAAGGCACCGCTGTCGAGATGCTCTTCTACTGTCAGCCCGTTGAAAATTTCGTCGCCTTGAGGCATGATCGCCAGCCCTTGGCGGACAATCTTGTGCGTGTAGCGCCCCGCCCCCTGACTGCGCGAGCGCCCAATTTGTTGACCGTTCAGCAGGATTGAGCCGCGCTGCCAGCCGGTCAATCCGGCAATGGCATAAAACAGCGTGGTCTTGCCGTGCCCGTTCAGGCCGACGATCCCGATCCTTTCACCCGGATGAATGACAAGGTCTAGATCGTGCAACACCCGCAATGCGCCATAGCCTGCCGACAGGCCTTCGACTTTCAGAACTTCTTTCATGTCGATCCCCCCACCGCTCTAGACGCCCTCAAAATAGGCGGCGCGCACGGCGGGGCTGTCGATAATCTCGGCCAGTTCGCCTTGTGCGATCACCTCACCTGCGTCCATTACGATCACCCGATCCGCGATTGATTCTAACAACTCGATCCGGTGCTCAACGATTAGAACCCCCACGTTCATTTCCTTGGACAACATTCGCAAGATCTGATCGATCTCATCGATTTCGGCGTTAATCAGCCCTGCCGCCGGCTCATCCATCAGCAGCACCTTGGGCTGGCGCATGAGCAGGTTTGCCATCAGCAACTTGCGGCGCTCGAACGTCTTGAGCCGCGAGCAATGCATGTCGTGTGGCGTGGTAAAATGGACCAGCTGCGCCCCGTATTCTGCATCGAACCGCGTCAGCCATGGGCGAAAGGCCTGACGCGCTGCCTTGAACGCCTCGCCTACACTCAGGTCTTCGGGAACGATAGGGGTCTGATAGGTTCTCCCGATGCCGAGCCTCGCGCGTTCGAACAATGGCAGTCTGGTGATGTCTTTGCCTTCATACATCACCTTGCCGGTCTTGGGCTGATACCTGCCGGAGAGAATCTCCAGCAGGCTTGTTTTTCCGGCACCGTTCGGTCCGATGATCCCCAGAACTTCACCGGATTTCAGGTCGAAACCGATATCCGTAAGGACTTCGCGCCCACCCAAATCCAGAGAGAGGTTTTTGCCCGAGAAAATCGGCTCAACCTGCGTTGCCAGCGTGTTCATGGTCTACGACCTCAGGTCCACCACGGGGCGGGGCGCAGGGACGACTCGGCGATTTCATTCGGCCAGATCACCTTGTGTTCACGATCCTGAACCTGCACGAACAGTTGGCTCATGCCATCTTCCAGCTCTGCTGCCTGATTTCCGAAACCATTGTCCGGAAAGTGCAGCGCCTCTTGCAGGTCGTTGTTCATGTTCATCATGCCGTTGACGCCGCGGTACGGATTGTTGCGGATCCATGCCACGTTCGCCGCAAAATCCTCGGGGTCACCGGTCGCCTCCCAAGCCAGCTTGAGATAGTTCATGATGTCATAGCCGTTGCCGGTATAGACCAGACCCATGTTGCCCTCGTATTCGGGAAAGCGCGCCAAATATTTTTTGCGGAATTCCTGACCAGTTTCATCGCCGTAAACGCCTAAAACCGTGCTCCAGCAGAATCCTTCGGTGGCGCGCCGCCCCAATTCTAGGAATTCAGGTTGCGACGGGCCATACTGCAGATAGACTAGAGAATTTTCGACCGGATCGGCCGAGAATTGCTTGCAAAAGGCCGCGTATTCGGCGGCGACCCAGTGGTCGATCATGATCGCGCCCGCATCGACTTCTTTCAGCCGCTGGATCACTGGACTCCAGTCGTTGACCGGATATTGGATGTCCGTGACTTCGGCGAGTTCAAAGTCATAGTTCGGGATCGCCTCGCGTGCCGCCTTCAGGATGGTCTGGCAATAGCCAACTTGCTCGGCCACGATGTGGATCTTGCGGTTCTTGGGGGTCCAGAGGCCTGTTTCTTCCATTTTCTTCAGCCAGAGCGGATAGGTCCAGCCATAGTTCACCTCTGATGGATCGGTCTGAAGGACGTGGCTGTATTTCTCGGGATCAGAGCGATACATCTCGGTCGCCGTCCGTTGGGTATTGCCCTGAACATAGGGGCATTTGTATTTGGCCGACTCGTCCATCGCCGGGATCGGCGCGAACAGGAACGAGTTAGAAATCGCGTGCACCTTCTTGTCGATGCAGGCCGCAATCGCCTGTCGGCAGCTTTCGGGCGAAAGCTTGTCCACATCCGGTATGAACAACTCAATTTCGCGGCCCAAAACGCCACCCGCTGCATTGATTTCTTCAAGCGCCAGATTGGTGCCGTTCAGGTGATCGGTGTCATCCGCCACCCCGTAAGGTGTCGACAGTGACGACGGCACTCCGATCAATAGCTTGTCGCTCATACCCTGCGACAGGGCGGGTGCGGCCAGCCCCATCACTGCTCCACCGGCCGACAGCTTAAGAGCCGTGCGGCGCGTCAGCATGCGCCCACGCTGATTTGAGTTCTTTGCATTGGGTGTCGTCATTTTTCCCTCCGGTTGACGCGGCGCGTGCACATTCTGCCAAAGTCCGTGCATCGCCATTATTTATGTCGAATCGCGCAAAATTAGGCATTAAGTCTAGACGATATGATAATACCGTAGTGTCAGAAAAATCGACCTGTCAACGATAAATCTGGTAGCTTTGAGTTGATTAATTGCTGTGAGTTCTGTTTTTTTTGAAATATAGTTTCAAAGTAATATTGCTCACGATATCAATTCTCGTTGGGGATTTCCTGTTGATTGACACATTGATAGCGCTGCGAGCTCATAGGTGAAAGTATAGATGATACGTCTATATCAGCGACATGTCCTGACCGGGTATTGTTGACTAATTCATCAAAGCGGTCCCGATGGTTGGCAATCTCGCGGAACGCGATTAGACGGATGGGGTAATACCATTAAAATAACGGGATACGTCCTGAACGAACGCCTTTCAGAGAAAGGCATCGCAGCAACCGTAGGATGATCAAGATGGAAAGAGCCGACGCACAGCCATCCGCGTTGAAACTCTTGATAGCGGACGATCATTGGGTCGTGCGTCAATCACTCAAACAGGTCGCACGTGGCCTTGACGACGACGTCTCGGTTTTGGAAGCGTCCAGCTTCGTTGAGGCCGTTTCGGTGCTAGAGCAAAATCCGGGCATTGGCCTGCTGCTGGTTGACCTCATCATGCCGGGTTTCAATGAGTTTGAAGGCTTGCGCCTGATTCGAAACAAGTTTCCAAGCATTCCTGTTGTGATTGTCTCGGTTCACGAGGATTCCGAATATGTGCTTCGGGCAATTCAGCACGGTGTAATCGGCTACATTCCGAAGTCTGCCAACGCGCTGGAGATCAAACACGCACTGTCGCGTGTGCTTGCCGGAGAGGTAGCTTTTCCCCGCGATATTCTGGCCCGGACGCAGGCCGAACCGGCAGCCGTTTCGACGAAGCCACCCGCCGCTAGCTTTCCGGGCGCGGATCTTACCAGACGCGAGGCTGAAATCATGGTGATGCTGGGCGGCGGCGCGCCAGTGTCTGAAATCGCGGATACACTTGAAATAAGTCGCCAGACCGTCAGAGTTCATCTGGGCAACGCGATCAAGAAGATTGGCCTAAAATCTCGCGAGGCAGCAATCCGGTTTGCGGTGGAGAACGCCGGAGCCCTCAAAGCTATCGGCACCAAGCCGTGAGCCACCCGGAACCATCCCTCGCGAACGACGCAGCAGCGTTTGAACATGTTGGCCATGGCATTGCGGTCTGGACAGCGCACCAAACGCTTTCAGGCTGCAATCCGGCCTTTGCCGAAAGGTTCCGCTTCGCGCTTGATTCCGAACAGATTGGCATGAGCCAGTCGGAGTTTCTCAAAGACGCAAGCACCCGCGGCATTCTGCTTGAGGCAACTCAATGCGATGGAGCCGAGCATTGGACGAATGGCGAAAATGCCGGGCCTATCAGATTGCGTTTCTGTGATGGCTCAGTTTGTCTGCTTGAATCCTGGCCGCTGGCGCAGGCAGGTTCGGTTACGATGCTTCGTGACGTAACTGAAACAGAACGTGTGCAGGAGGCCCTTTTACGAGCGCTTGATACCGCGAAGACGGCGGATCAGAGTAAATCGCGTTTCCTACGCGCTGCGAACCATGATCTGCGCCAGCCGCTTACGGCGCTGAAAATCCTCATCTACGGCTGCTACGAAGCTGAAACCGCCCGAGAACGAGAAGAAGCGCTGCATGCGATGGACATCTCGGTGTCTATCATGGAAGACTTGCTTGGCGCGCTTCTCAATATCGGTCAACTGGATGCCGGTAGGATCCATCCCAATATCCAGACGTTTCAGGTTTCAACGATACTGGAACGCCTGAACGTCCAGTTCGCGCATCAGGCCCGCGAGGTGGGGCTCGACCTGCGCATTCTTCCCTGCTCGGTTGCAATCGTCAGCGACCGCGTCCTGCTGGAACGAGTGCTGAGCAATTTTGTCAGCAATGCCCTGCGGTATACCGCGAGCGGGCGGGTGATCGTAGGCTGCAAACGCCGGGGGGCGCGTCTGAGGATCATGGTCATCGATACCGGGGCAGGAATTGAGGAAGAGTATCATGAGGCCATTTTTCAGGAATTCTTTCGCATTGCGGACAAACAATTGTCGGGGCGTCACAATCTGGGGTTGGGGCTGAACATATCCAGACGGCTGGCCGAGATGCTAGGGCACCCGATTGAGTTAAAAAGTAGCTTGGGCGAGGGATCGGTGTTTTCGTTGGATGTGCCGATTGGCAACGCGCTGTACAGCTCCATCGGCGAGCCGGAAATCAACGAAAGCATTGGTGGCCAGTTTGCCGGGCTGGTTTGTCTGTTACTGGAAGACGACGCCAATCTGCGCGACGCTTTGACCACGCTTCTTGAGCGTTGGGGCATCATCGTCATGCAGCTGGATGTGTTCGACGATGTCGCGGCCAGTGTCGCAGATTTGGACGATATTCCGGATATCATTATAACGGATTACCGGTTGCAGGGGAAAATCCAAGGCACGGACGTTGCACGCGACATTAACTCCATACTGAAAGAACCCTGTCCGACGCTTGTCATGACAGCGGATACCAGTCCCGACCTGATACAGTCGATCCGCGATCAGGGGTTTCCCTTGATGATCAAGCCTGTCAGCCCGCCGGGCTTGCGCGTCCTGATGCACAACTTGCTGTTTGAGCCGGACCCATGAGTTGGGTAAATCTGATAAACAGGATCGCTTGCCTAGGAGAAGACCGCAGTGTCGCTTGATACCATCCCGATAGGAAGCATGGTTCCATTGACCGGTACATCCGCCGATGATGGGCGTGAATTTCGCAATGGACTGCTGATGGCGATCGACGAAGTAAACGCGCGCGGCGGCATAAACGGACGAAAGCTCGTTCCAGTTTTCATGGACACTGGCAACCAGAGCGCGGAAAAGGTGGTTCGGGCTGCGCGGACCCTAATTGCCGACCACCACGTGCATGCGATCATCAATGGCTACAATATCGGCTCGCAAAATTCCGAATATGAAACCATTGCCGATGCGGGCATAATTTATATTCACCACAACACTCTGTTACAGCACCACGACACCATAGCAAGCGACCCCAATCGCTACTTTGGCTGCTTCATGGGGGATCCGGCTGAGTATTGGTACGGTCAGGGCTTCATCAAATTTCTGTCTTGGCTGCGGGATTCCAAACAATGGAAACCACGAAATCGCCGCATCGCGATTCTGTCGGGGCCAAAACCGTACAGCATCGTCATTGCCAATGCGATGGCTTCAGTCTCGGAACAGTTCGGGTGGGAGGCCGCACGTCCCCGCGTCACGCGCAAAATTGACGGCAACTGGCGTGAAATTCTGGACGACATCCGCAAAGAGGATCCGGCCGTCCTGGCCTTTACCCATTTTCACGCCGCAGACATGGCGACGTTCCATTTGCAATTCATGGAAAACCCTCTGCCCGTCTTGCTCTACTTGCAGTATGGTGCACTCCACCGCATGTTTTCGGAAATTGTAGGGGAAAAGGCGCGGGGCGCAATCGTGGGCACAGTGATCGGATTACCCCGCGATGAAATGGGCCTTCGCTTTGCCGACGATTACACGGATAGATTTGGCGCGCTCTCCACCCCGGAGGTCGGATGCCAGCCATACACATCGTTGCATCACTACGCCATTGCCGCAGCTATCGCCGGTGGTACTGGCGGCCCCGGGCAAGATGCACAAAACCGGCGCATCGCGTCTGCACTTCTCGATTTACCCTATCGCAGCGTCGCGGGTATGATCCGGTATCATCCCAAATGGCAGGCCGCTGTGCCCTATCCAAATGCCACAAACGATCCTTCTCTGGGATTGCCACATCTCTTCTATCAGTTGCGCAGTCCAGATGAGCGGGCAAACCTAGTGTCACCGGAGCCCTTTTCAGATTCAGCTTTCGAATTGCCGCCTTGGCTCTAAGGGTGTGATATCAGGTGCAGGCAAAGCCGCTCCCGTCGTCGGAACGGCCGGTGAGAGTTCTCGACCTTGTTGTTCAGCCCGCAGCCCGTTGTTTGCCGTGATGGAGCAACCGCGCTAACTGCCGGCGCCACCTGTACAATCAATCCTGCGGATCAGGTTCTTGACACTGGACACATGCCACATCCCACCCCGCCGTGTGAGGATTCCGCGCTGGTTCAACTCTCCAGCCATAGCCCGCAGCGTCTCATGGCCCTGAGCACGGATATCCTGCACCACCGCCTTAAGGTCGTGGGCGAACTGGTCGGCATTTGCACTCACTGTTCGCCGGAGCGCCTCGCCCCCCTTCCCTGCCCGTTTGAGCGCCGCTGCCCCGTTGGGATTGCCGAGCTTCACGCCACGCGCCTTCGCGGCTGCCAGCGCCTCTTTTGTGCGCCGCGAGATCGCCTCGCGCTCCTGCTGGGCGACGAGGGCCATGATGCCGACGGTCAGATCATTGGCTTCGGGCATGTCGACGGCGAGGAAGCGCGCGCCACTGTCCCGCAGGGTCAGCAGGAACACCGCATTGCGGCTGAGCCGGTCCAGCTTGGCAATGACCAGCGTCGCCCCTGTGAGCTTGGCCAGATGCAGAGCTTTGGCGAGTTCGGGCCGGGCATCCTTGCCGCCGCTTTCGACTTCAGTGAAGCGGCCAATGACATCCGCCGCGCGCGATGCCGCAAAGTCATCGATCGCCTTGCGCTGTGCCTCCAGACCAAGACCCGATCGCCCCTGCCTCGCGGTCGAGACCCGCTCATAGGCAACGAGCTTCGGAGTTGGGTGGAGCATGTACAAACCTGCCTAACGTGGGTTTGGCAGATGTGTACGCAATCCCACGCCCGATTGGAACGCTCGAAGCTGGCCATCTCACTTATAGCTTATTGTTTTGACGTCACTTTCACCGTCAGACCCTACCCCTCTGGTAAGATCGAGCGGCCGTTCGCATCGGTTGCCCTCCTTGTCGGTGTAGACCGTCACGAACTCGATCGTCGTCACCTGATCCGTCGGACTGTCCTGAGCGATGTCGAGGCGCGCCCGCGCGACCGGGGTCAGCCCCAGCTCTCCCATATAGCGCGCCATCAACTCCATCTGCTTGTTGGCGACCGAGAGCCAGGGCGATTGCTGCACATAGCCGCTCGGCGTCTTGAGCAGCATCGGTGTGGTCGCGAGCTTTTCCTCTGCCTCCACCCAACGGCTGTAGGCTTGGCAATAGACCGCAAGCGCCGCGCGATCCGCCACCGTCAGAACTCCGACGGAATGCAGAGGAGATGCCAGACGGCGCCACTCCCTGCGGGCAACCGCAGTCAGATGCGGCGGGCAGCGCGGCAACGCTGCGAACGCGGCCGTGCCGCCTTCAACGACCTTGGGCATCGGCTTGCGTCCACGCCTGCCCATCAGGCCAACCATTCGTCAAACTTGGAGAATGCATCGGGCCCTGCTTCGCTTATCCCAGCCACGCGGGTCCGCGCCGAGGGCGTCAACCCGAACTCGGCCGCATAGCGCACCATATCGGCCATCGCCTTGTTTGCCGCCCCCACCAGCGGGTTCTGGATCAGGTTGCCGCTCTTGGTCTTGACGATCAGCCCCTCAGTCACAGCGTCCCGTTCTGCCATGCGCGCCAGCGCCGTCTCTGCAGCGCTCCAGCGGCCATAGGCCTGACAATAGGCTGCGAGGGCGCCGCGATCGAGATGCGTCAGAATCCCCAAGGTTACCAATTCAACGGCGACACGGTCCCACTCCTCGCGCGCGGCATCAGTCAGATGCTCCGGCGGTTCAGGTTGGGCAATCTCAGGTTTTGGCTCGTTCGGATTGAGCCGGTGGGCGCGCGCGGTTCCGGTCAGGATCTTGAGATTGGTCGGTTTGGTCTTCGGCCCGCGCGGTGGCACCTGTGGTCTCCTTCATCAGATCAACCGGTTTGACCCTCGGTCGCAATCATGGCCGTGCGAAAATGTTGCTGAGGCCGCCGGTCCACGGTGTCGCCTTCCAGAGTGTGACCCGCCCCCCCAGCGTCGATCGGGTCGAAGAGTGTGGATGCCTCCATTGGCGTTGTGTTTGCGTCAGGGGTATTGGCAGCCGTCCCATCAGCGGTTCAGCCGCACGAAGAGGCGGCGAAGGACGTAACTGCGCAGAAACAACACGGCGGTGAACACGCCGCTCAGTGCCAGGTTCTGCCACAGCATCACTTGCAGGCCAATCACCGGAAAGACCAGCAGTTGCGTGATCATGGCGACAAGCCAGCCGAGGACCACATTTGTTGCCGCCTCGAGCGCGGAGAGCGTGCGGCTCTGGGTCATGCATTCCCCCGTTCATGCGAGACATCCGCGAAGGTGCGGTCGGTTCCCGCAAGCCGCGCCTGCTGTCCCGAGAAGGTCTGCCAGCGCAGGACCGCGACGTCGATATAGGCCGGGTCGAGTTCCATCGCATGGCAGACCCGCCCGCAGCTCTCGGCGGCGATGATCGTCGTGCCAGAGCCCGAGAAGGGTTCATACACGGCTTTCCCTTGGCTGGAGTTGTTCAGCATTGGGCGGCGCATGCACTCCACCGGCTTTTGCGTGCCATGCACCGTTGCCGCGTCCTGATCGCGGTTCGGGATCGACCAGAGGGTGGTCTGCGTGCGATCTCCGGACCAGTGGCCCCTGCCGCGCACCGCGTACCAGCAGGGCTCATGCTGCCAGTGATAGTGGCCCCGGCTCAACACCAGCCGATCCTTGGCCCAAATGATCTGGCTCCGGATGTCAAACCCGCTCGCTTGCAAGCTGTCGGCCACCGTCGTGGCGTGAAGCGCACCGTGCCAGACATAGGCCACGTCGCCCGGAAACAGCGCCCAGGCCTCGCGCCAGTCGGCCCGATCGTCATTCAGCACCTTGCCGGTGCGCTTGGTCTCCGAGGTCCCTGCCCGGTTGCGCCACTCGGGATCGTACATCACGCCGTAAGGCGGGTCTGTGACCATCAGATGCGGCGAGACGCCTTTGAGCAATTGCGCCACGTGTTCGCTGGTCGTCGCGTCTCCACACATCAGGCTGTGACCGCCCAAATGCCAGAGATCACCTGACCGCGACACCGGCGTTTCAGGAACGTCTGGCGTTGCCTCCTCTTTGGGATCCGCCGCGCCGTGGTTCAGCAGCGCGTCGAGCTCCGCTCCCTCGAAGCCGATATCGGCCAGATCCAGCCCCAGATCCGAGAGGTCCGCCAGTTCCAACCCCAAGAGCTCCCGGTCCCACCCGGCCTGCTCGGCCAGCCGGTTGTCGGCAAGGATGTAGGCCCGCTTCTTCGCCTCGCTCAGGTGGGTGAGCTCGATCACAGGCACCATTGCCAGCCCCAGCTTCTGCGCCGCCAGCACCCGGCCGTGGCCCGCGATAATGCCGCTCTGCCCATCGACCAGCACCGGATTATTGAAGCCGAACTCCCGGATCGATCCCGCGATCAGAGCCACCTGCGCCTCGCTGTGGGTGCGCGCGTTGCGGGCGTAGGGAATGAGGTCCGAGGTTGCAACCTGCCGGATGGCCGAGGCGCCCACGGGCGTGGTCTCGGACTGTGCATCTGCTGTTGATCTTGCCGCCATGACCCCGCCCTGCGAAATGAAACCCTCGTGCAAGGCAGTGTAGCAGGCTCATCAACCCATTGTAATATCGACAATTTATGACATTTTGCGTCATTGACCGCCAACTTGGACGGGCATTGATCCTATCGCCAGCGCCGGATCAACTGCGCTTACCGCAGGAACTCGGCGCCAAGGATCACGGGCCCCATCGTCGCCATTAAGCCGGCCGCTGTGCTTCATGCGGCACGAGAGCGGTTGTTCGCTGCAAATTGTGCTGAGGTCCGCTTTAAGGAACTGCTGCATGAAACCCCAATTTTGAACATGAGCGCGTTGCCGCGCGAATCCTTCAAAAAGTAAAGTCGTGTTTGAGCGTCAGTATGATACGCAATAAATCCGCAAAACCATAAAACATAATAACAACGAGGCAGAGATGAAGACTTGGACCCTTACAGCGGCTGCGGTGCTGTCCCTTCCTACCGCACTGGCCGCACAAGGCATGACTGACAAGCAGGTTGCCGAAATGGCACGTGACAGCTTCGCGCCAGTGATTGCCGAATACGACATCCCCGGACTGGTGGTCGGCATCACCTTCCGTGGCAAACAGCATTTCTATTCGACCGGACTTGCTGCAAGAGAGGGTGAGGTCGCGGCATCGCCAGAGACGATCTTCGAACTGGGATCAATCAGCAAGATATTCAACGCAACACTTGCGGCACTGGCCGAACAAAAGGGTCAGATTGACCTTGACGCCCCTGTGTCGGACAGCCTGACAGATCTGAAGGGCTCTGCCTTTGACGGCATCAAGCTTATCGACCTTGCCACACACGTCACCGGCGGTCTGCCGCTGCAAGTCCCGGACGAGGTGCAGAATGTTCCCGCACTGATCGACTGGCTGGCCGATTGGCAACCGCCACAGCCGGGCACCCGCAGCTATTCGAATGTCAGTATCGGCCTGTTGGGGCACATTACCGCAGACGCGATGGGCATGTCATACGCGCAGGCGGCAGAGGACATCCTGTTCCCGGCAATGGGTCTGACGAGCACCTTCATCAACGTCCCGGACACAGCTATGGATCGGTACGCTTACGGCTACGATCGCGAGACCGACGCCCCAATCCGCGTGAATCCCGGCGTGCTGGCGGATGAGGCCTACGGCGTAAAATCCACTGCCCGCGACATGGTGCGCTTGCTGGATCTAGAACTGGGTCACGGCGATGCAGACCCGGCGCTGGCCGCCGCCCTCGAACGGACACGCGAAGGTCGTGCCAAGACGGCCTATTACACGCAGGACATGATCTGGGAACAGTATCCCTGGCCCGCCGATCTGGACGCGATGGAGGCTGGCAACGGTTATGACTTCATCCTGTCGCCCCAGCCTGCCACCGCCATTACGCCCCCTTTGCCGCCGCAGCAGGACGTTATCCTGAACAAGACTGGGGCCACCAATGGCTTTGGTGGGTATATGATGCTCTTGCCAGCCCACGAGATCGGCATTGTTGTTCTGGCAAACCGGAACTATCCGAACGAAGCCCGTGTCCGCGCCACATACGATCTGATCGAAGGCCTTCTGGCTGCAAAAGAATAGCGAACAACGGACAGCTCTTCGAAAATAATGGGAGGTCCGGGTGACACCGGATCTCCTAAACTGTTCCCGACCAAATTACTTATGGAACATCCGGCATAGCTTCGCCCGTCAGATAGCTGCCATTCGGTGCATCACTGAACATCGGAAATGTGGGCTCAATTCAGCCGCTCGCTGCGACTTGCATGAACGTCTGCTTCAAAACCGGCACGTGCAAGAGCGTGCGCTAATCCGGTCGCCATTCAGCCACGTCACCCACCGCAGTTTCGAGATGCCGTCGCACCGTCGCATCCTCCCCTTTGATCCACCATGCACGCTGCCAGGACCGCCCGCGTCCAGTCCGGCGATATCGGGCTGATTTAAGGGACAAGCCCTTTATATATACATAAGGGATTTGTCCCTTAAATAGCTTCCTTTGGAACGACTTCCGCGCCTGCTCCAAGGATCCGAACATTTGCGGATAGAGCGCCAGAGCGTCCGACGGGCTGTCCACGGCAACGCTCGCCAGCAGCATCTGCTCGAAGATGCCCGGGCGGGCGCTGTCCCAAGGAGCGATGCGATCGTGTACAAGGGGCAGAGCAACGTCGGCAAGGATATGCACATCCAGCGGGTTCTGTGCCGTCCGGTTCACACCGCGCCCTCGACCGATGACCTGGATAAGCTCATCATCGCAGATCGCCGCACGCATGATCTCGGCATCCGGGTGTTGATGTCTCAGGACCCGGATGGCACGTGATCGGCCATCGCGCATCCATATCCCTGAGGCTGTGACATGATACTGGCCCGCTGCCTCAGATCCCAAATGCATACCCGCCGAGGTTGAGACATCGCTGTCGCGCGGCAATGGTCGGCCAATGACAATCAGGGCACGGACGTCTTTCCAAGCGTCAATTCCTGCCACCGCGTTAAAATGCGCCGTCGAGATATTTGACAGCCCCCAGAAAACCGGTTCGATGCTTTTGTTGGTGACCACGAGGATATCATCGCCGCCATGTGCCAGCGCGACGAGCCTGACATAGTCAATGCACTGCGCCAGAAGGCTTCCGGGCCGCGCGCTCGCCTGATGGTCTGAACTGGACTCCAACCCCTCGTTCAGTTTGCCCTTGCTGAAAGGGCCCGGAATGAGTGTCACCGCCATATCGGGGGCGGCCGCATCGATCGTGATCTCGCGCATCTGTCCCAGAACGGGCGCCGCAAGCGCATCTCGAAAGGTTGCATCCAGATGCAGGCATGGAAGATGGCTGAAGCCGCCATGCATGGTGCGCAATTGGCTACAATGGATCATGCTATCGCCGGTGGCCGGGTTGGCGTCGCCGATGCGAAGGGTGGGGCAGCACAGACTCTCTCCTTCAAGGAAGGTTTCAATCGCTGTCCACAGATCCAACATCGTGTGGACGCGTTCATTCCAAAGCGAGTCTTCGATAATCTCTTTGATACGGCCTTCATCCTGGCCAGCTGTCGGACTGCTCGATCTGAACCGCTTTTGCTCCAGTTCGCAGGCCGCGCGGCAGGCGTCTGCATCCAGCCCTTCATCGGTACAGGCCGCACGCTTCAGCGGCCCCGCTCCGGACCGCGCCAAGGCAGCCTGTAGTTGTTGTCGCAATGCCGCCAGGTCAGCGCCGCGGGCGGCCCGGCCGACTGCCGATCCGAATATTCGCCCCGCTGAGAGGAATTCTGCCTTGAGGCTTTCGAGGCTCAAGCCTGGCAAGACCCTCGGCGCTCGTTGCCAGCAGCCCTCATCGACAATGACAGCACCAATGCCGGTCATCGCCCCAGCCAGCTTCTGAAACATTGCATCATACGGAGCTATGACCACGTCGGCGGTGCTAATCAGGCGCCGGTTCTCTTGTTTCGGGCATCCGTTAAAATGCGGGCAACGGGTCGTCAGGTTCTTTTGACAGGCAGAACTCTGGATGTCTCTCCGATTAGAGATCGCCGCCTTCACCGTCCTGAGGTTCCCGCACATCGGCCGGCCGGTTCCGGGATCCTTCCGCTCGTAGCCGCGCAATCCGGCTACACAAACGCCGGTCTCTTCCCAAGCAGTGACTGCTTCCTCCGCCAGTGCATGGGAGGCGACAAAGACGACGATGCGGTGAGGCAGACCGGCGCCGCGCAAGCGGGCTTGCAGGGCGCTCAGATGCTGCCTGCTGATCACACTCTTGCCCAAACCGACGGTGGCGCGCAGGGCGCGTTTTGGTGGTTCAGTCTGGGCTCCCCCGCGATGCCATAGATATGCAGCCTCCGCGAAATCTGCGATTTCAGCGTCAAGTTTGCCGCGGGCCGCCGTGGCAGTGAGCGTTGGCACGGCGTAATCTGGTGCAACGTCAAGCTGACTTCGCGATGGCAGAGCGCCGATCGCATGCAGCCGAAGCTTGTCCTGCACCTTGCGGGATGCATCCGCGAGCACGTAAGTGCGCACACCATCCTGCTTTGAACGGGTGAGATCAGTGCTGTCCGCGAACCGCTGCCAGACCTGAGCCGCGATTTGATCGAGGTTTAAAGCGCCCCCGGCCTCCAGCAGGTCCTGCACGGCGTGGAAGGCAATCTGGCTGAGCCAGGCATCGCGCCCGTCCGTGATCCGTCCCTGCGCATCGCGCACCGGATCGCCAGACCCCGCCGCCTTCTTGCGCCTGGCTTCGCCGCGTTGGTTGTCCGGACGCTGGTCAGTCGGGCCGATCTCAGCCAGGAATGCCGCCGCCGCCTTCGGGTCAATCACCGGAAGGTCCGAGAGCGGGATTTCCAAAGGGGTTTCACCCAGCGGCCAGGAATACGGCTTGCCGGTGACGGGATGGAGACCGAAGGCGACAAACTGCTGCCCGAGCCCGAGTATTTCGATTTGCCCCGACTTCATCTTGGCGAACGGAGCCTGTGTCCGGTAGAGCAGCAGGCGTTTCGGCCAGCACCCCACTCGAACGAGCGTTTCGCCAAAGCGCTGCATGGCGAGGGCCTGTGCCGCATGGGCGCGGTCCGGATCAAGAATATCGATATCGACACCGACCAGACGGCCCGTGCGCAAACCCACGCCGCAGGACCCGTAGCGAACGCGCCAGGTCTCGATTGCCGCCTCGTCGATCTCCACACTGGTCCAGCGGCTTAGCGCGGGCACTTTCTGACCCGGTTTGATCGGGATGGGGTCATAGCCGTTGTCGAGCAATTGCTCGGCGGCGGTGGCAAACGTGATGGAGCCAACACGTTCGGGGCGGCCAGCGGCCACCCGGTCAGTGTCTCGGTTGTCGCGGGGACCACGCTGCTGGCGTCCCGCGTTCATCGTCTACGGCTGTGTCAGGTGTGCGGTTTCCCAAGCCAGCACATCGCTCATGCGATACCGGATCGAGCCACCGATTGTGATCCAGGCTGGGCCATAGCGCTGCGCCCGCCAACGTTCCAGCGTCCGGCCGCTGACGCGCCAGCGCGCAGCCAGATCTCGCTGCGTGAGGCAAATGCGCAGATCACCGGTCATGCCGCACCCCACTTCCGCACCGATAACTGGAGCGCTGAAACACCATGAAAAGAGGCTGACCGTCCTCAGTGCGCCCACCGTCCTCGACGCGGTAGCTGCGCCCTTCCTCCAGCAGCATGCCGAAGTCCCACGACCCGTAGAGGCCGGGGAGGCGCTCGAAATCCTCATCCACATTGCGGATACCCATCGATCCCGTTCCTTTCTTCGGGCGCCGGAATGGCGGCCTTGAATAGGGAAAGCCGTCGGCTGGACCGGTTTGGGACAGATCACAGATCATTTTGCTGCCTCAGCCGGGACAGCGCACGTTGACACCGCTTTCTGGCTGCCTCGTGGCTGATGCCGAGCTGATCGGCTGCCTCTTTCTGAGTGAACCCCGCGATGTGGACGGCGACGAGCAAAGCTCCGTCCGCACCGAGCGCCGCCTGCGCTGCCGACAGGATCACGTCGGGCCGGTCGACCTCGCGCTGGACCAAGACGTGTTCGACCTTGTCCATGTCGACCGAAAGCCGTGCCGCTTGGTCATCCCGAATGTAGAGGCGGCGCAGATCACGCTCGAGGTTGCGCAGCAGGGTGGCTGCAACACGGGTGATACGACCCAACCGCACGCGCCTGATCCCGATTGTCAGAGTGCTGAGCAGATCGGCATCAAGCGTTCCGCACCGGCAGAGAGGCCACAACCGTCGACGCACCACGCAAAGCCCCGGCCAAAGGGCCAGAAGCAGCAGCTCGACCGCGAGATCACCCGCCCGGTCCCTGCCGCCAGACGCACGCAGGAGATGGCTCAGAACGTCGTTCTTCGCCTCGGCATCCTGTGCAGGCGCGTGAAGCCAGCCAATCAGCTGCGATGGGTCACGGAACGTCCTGCATTGATCAATCGGTGGGAAAAGCGATGGGAAAGAAGTCATTGCAGAATACCGGTTCACGGACCGGACAAGTTGCGCGTGCAGCGCAGACCAGTTGGAAGACAAGAGACGCCAGCCTTTCGGCCGGGCGTCGCGCGCCTCCTAGTGGCCAGGTCTGGGCGTCGGGCGCCTCTCTATTGGAAATGAAACGACCGGCCCCAAGGGAGCCGGTCAGTCGGATCAGGTGGTTTTGTGAATCTCGTTCAGCGTGCCACAGCGGCGGCAGATCGCCGCCACTGGCGTGCTGACGATATACTGGTGACCACGTGCGAAGTTGACGTGGACGCCGCCGTCACTGCAGCATCCCAAAAGCTTGCAGCATTTCTGGCAGCGCCAGTCGCGGCCAGTGCTTCGGCGGCCGGCAGACGGACGCTGGCGATGGGTTTGAGAGAATGATGTCATTTGAGGGCTCCTGTCGTTGGATGAGCACCTCTATTGGCCGGTCGAATCGGAGTTAGTCAGACCCTCTGATCGGAGTTGAATCGGAGTTGAGAATTAAATCGCGATCTCCCACTGCCCAGATTTGGGGGACCGAACGAAATCAGCTTTCAGCTTGTTCCAGAGGGGCTGATTGAAGATGTTCGCCAGCGACTGCTCCCCGAACCCCTTGGTGAGATCTGCAGTTGCCATCGGCGCAGGACCGTTGTTATGGGCTGTCACCAGCCGTTCGATCACAATCAGCCGGTTTTCGCCCGATATGCCGATGGTGCCTTTCCCGGGGACAAAGAGCGTCCCGGCATTTTCACCTGTTCGGTCGAGGTCGACAGTCTGGCCGCCCTTGGCCAGACCTCGGTTACGTCGAAAGACAGTCTTGAGGCTATCCGCGGTGAGAGATATCTCGGGCAGATCACCCTCGATATGATCGATGATTGGCGTCAGCACATTCGCCGCGAGACATGACCCGACGGTTCTTCCGGCCTGCAGGACCAAGCCAATACCCTGATCCGGGCGCGCCCTCAGCTCCGTATCGATACTGGCGCGCACCCGCTAGTCCGCAAGACCGCGAACCAGATAGACCGGCACATCGCGCGCATCAATCTGCAATGTCCCGAGGGCGAGAATGTGCGAATTCAGATCTTCGACAGCAGGAGCATCGAGCACATCAGCAACGCGTTCGCGAAGGTGTTGGGCAACCCATCCTTCGCGGACCCTGTAGACACGGTACCGATCCGGCGGTCCGCCGGGCGCTGATTGACCTTCCGTTGCCTTCAGGTCGGCTCCCTCAGGCCGCAAAACGACCTCCGCAGCCATTGGTCCCAAACCGTCGTCATCATCAATAAGATCGTCACCCTCCCATCCTGCCGGGACCAGAAATCCCACTTCCGTCAAAAAACTTGGGTCGATACGGCGTTCCTGAAGCCATGCCCCACTGACCTTGTCAGCACTTATGTCCCATAGCGCCAAAAGGGCGGGTAGCGCCGCCATGCTCTCTGCTTCGCTTGGCGCGCGACCTTCCAGAAGGATGTCCCACTTTCGCAGCAGTCGATGCCCCAGAACTCGTTCGAAAGGGTCGTCGAGGCTGAGGAGACTGCTGGTGTTGCGGTCGGTGATGGTGAAATCGAGGGTTTCTTCAGTGTCCCGACCGGCCCGCCGATACTGCACCGCGATCTCAACGAAGCGGATCGCGACTGCTCGTTCGAATATTCTTCCAAGCCCAGGCTGACTATCGATGATCGCCGACATGTCTTGGTTGATCGTCGTCGAGAGCGAAAGGCGATTGGCCAGATTGCCGATGCTGACGTCAGCCCGTATCACCTGTGCACGAAGGATGATCACATCCTCAAAATCAGGCAGCGTCAGTTCGAAACCCGCGAAGAACAGCGAGATGTCGTAGGCTTGAAAATCAACCGGCTGTCGGGAAGGTGGCTGATCCAGAACAGTCTCGATGAAGCTTTCTGCAATCGTGTGCCGCAGGGTTCGATTACCCGCTCGAACATGAACCCTCCCGGTCGACGGCGTGTAGACGATCATTGCTTCGCCCGGAGGCCGAAAGTAGATCCGAGAACGGTTGCCAGCGTCGTCGATCTCCCGAACGCTGGTTGGCGGATCCGGATGGAACAGCAAATACATCTCCGCCGCCGGTTCGCCATCGCCCGCGGGAATGTCAAATCGGTCGATGTTATAGCCATCTCCGCGATCAAGCCGGGTGTTCAGATCGGCCAGAAGCAAGTCGAGTACGGAACTTGCCGCGTTCGCGCCACGTTCATGGGACGGCTCGACCATGAATGTTTGGTAGTGCTTGTCATAGCGCCGGTAGAGCCGCATATGCAGGCTGTTCTCCGTCGCCTCGAACAAAGTATTCTCGTTGATGTAGGTCCATAGGCTACGCGCGAGTTCGTCCCTCTGGCCCATCAGACTCCTTGTCCGTTCGGACTCAAGCTTTGTCCTCCCCAGCCCCTCCAGCGCGAATTGGCCGCGAGACCCGGCAACCGTGACGATCCGAGTGGCCTCGGTCTCCAGAGGGGCCAATCTATCCTTCTTCTCCTGCAGCAGCATCTCCTCGGCAGAATTGACCGTACCAGGCTCAGCAGGATCGAACTTGTATTTATCGAGCCAGCTCAGCCTCTCGAAAGCCCTCATATTCAGAAAGGTGGCAACCTGATCCGTCTCAGCCTCATCAAACAGCCGAGAGAGATTTGGGCAGGTCTTGGTCGGGGCACGTACCATGTGGATCTCCAAAGGCTTTACTACCGTATAACGTGCACGCAGAAATCATGCTCGGAATTTGACAACCATATGTCCCAATTCATCAGGATGATTGGCTTTCCCCTTGCAGAACCCTTTCATCAAGGAAGTGCCTGCATGAGCCGATCTTTATCCTGTGGTCCCAATCCGCTGAACCCGATCCACATGAAACCGCTCGAGCGCCGCGCCGAGCTTTGCAACCTGCTGGCGCTTGGTTTGCTCCGCCTTCGCATGAAATACGCCACCGAAGTATCTGCCAAACATGGAGAAATTCCGCTACACAACCCGGCCGACCAGAGCGCTCATGCACCTCCAACTCAAAGGAGAACCGCATGACCAGCCCCGATCCCATCCCAACCCGCCTAGCCGCGCTCAAGACCACACCGACGCCAGACCTGAAGCAGCAATGGCGCGAGTTGTTCGACAGCGAGCCGCCCCCGTTCAATCGCCGGTATCTTGAAAGCCGCCTGGCCTACCGCATTCAGGAGTTGGCGTATGGCGGACTGAAACCGGAAATTGTGAAGCGGCTGGAAGCCCTCGGCGAACAGTTGGACGGCGGCGACCGCAAGAAGAGCCGCATCCGCGCTGATCTGACACCCATCACCGGCACGCGGCTGTTGCGTGAGTGGCAGGGTGTCGAGCAGGTTGTCACCGTCACCGCCGATGGGTTTGAGTGGCAGGGGCGCCCTTACAAGTCGCTGTCGGCCATCGCCCGCGCCATCACCGGCACGCGCTGGAACGGCTGGGTGTTCTTCGGCCTGAAAAATCACCGGAGGCGCACATGACCAAACCCATCGTCAGAAAACTGCGCTGCGCCGTCTATACCCGGAAATCCTCCGAGGAAGGCCTCGAGCAGGAGTTTAACAGTCTCCATGCCCAACGGGAGGCCTGCGAGGCCTACATCGCCAGCCAGCGGTCGGAGGGTTGGGTGCTGGTCCGCGATCAATATGACGACGGTGGCATCTCGGGCGGAACGCTGGAACGCCCGGGCCTGAAACGCCTGCTGGCCGATGTAGAAGATGGCTTGGTTGACGTGGTCGTCGTCTACAAGATCGACCGCCTGTCGCGGTCGCTGATGGATTTTTCCAAGCTGGTCGAGGTGTTCGACCGCAACGATGTGACCTTCGTCTCCGTGACTCAGTCGTTCAACACCACCACCTCCATGGGGCGTCTGACGCTGAACATCCTGCTCAGCTTTGCCCAGTTCGAGCGTGAGGTGACGGCAGAACGTATCCGCGATAAGTTCGCCGCCAGTCGGAAAAAAGGCATCTTCATGGGAGGCAACCTGCCCTTCGGCTATGACGTGAAGGATCGCAAGCTGGTCATCGTCCCATCCCAAGCTGAGATCGTACGCAGCGTCTTCGACCGCTTTGTCGAGATCGGCTCCGGCACTGAACTGGCGCGCGAACTGGATGCGAAGGGTGTCACCACCAGCCGTGGCAACCGCATCGACAAGAAGTTCATCTACCGGCTGCTGAACAACCGCGTCTACATCGGCGAGGCCGTGCACAAAGGGACCAGCTATCCCGGCGAGCACAACGCCATCATCACCCGCGCGGTTTGGGACAAAGTCCATGCCATCCTGACCGAAAGCCCCCGCAAACGGGCAGCCCACACCCGTGCCGACACGCCCGCACTGCTGAAAGGGCTTCTGTATGGCCCGGATGGTGCCGCCTTCTCGCCGACCCACACGCGCAAAGGCGGCAAGCTCTATCGCTACTATGTCAGCCAGACCGTTTTGAAGCACGGTGCTGGATCCTGTCCGGTTGGACGCGTCCCGGCAGGCGAAATCGAGAAAGCTGTCATTGACCAACTGCGCGCGGTCTTCCGCCAGCCAGAAATTGTGGCGGGCACATGGAAGGCGGCACGCGCGCAGGATGGGGAGATCACCGAGGCCGAAACGCGTGATGCATTGACCCGCCTCGATCCTCTTTGGGACGAGCTCTTCCCGGCCGAGCAGGCGCGCATCGTTGCGCTGCTGGTCGAGCGGATCGATATCGGCACCGATGGTCTGAATGTGCGCCTCCGCATGGACGGGCTGACCGGGCTGGCGCGCGACATGAGGACTGATCTCGGGGCGGCGGCATGACCCGCGCGAAGGTAGCCCCAGAAACCGTGACAGTGCATATCCCGTTTCGCCTCGTGAAGCGTGGTGGCCGCAAGGAAATGCAGCTGCCGGATGGAGCCTCCGACCAGCGCAAGACGGACAACACGCTCACCAAGGCACTGGCGCGGGCGTTCCGATGGAAGCGGATGCTGGAGTCGGGGGAGTTTGTCACAATCGCCGAGCTGGCCGAGCGCGAGGGCATCGCGCCGTCCTACATGACGCGCGTCCTGCGGCTGACCTTGCTCGCGCCGGAGATTGTCGGGGCGATCCTGAACGGGCGGCAGGATGCGCAGCTGGCTTTGGCAGGCTTGTTGGAACCATTCCCCGTAATGTGGACGCGCCAGGTGGAACTGTTCGACTGACGCGACTGGCCTTCTCCGACCGTTCGCTGGTCATCCTAATGCTGCGCTGCAGCTTTCGCATTACTGCCATTCGTGCATCTTGCTGCATTGGTTGCGGTTGAAGATCAGCTATGCAGGGCGAAGCATGAGTTCGCCGCGCTTGCGCCAATGGCTGCTCTCGGCGGCCAATCATGAATGGGTTTGCGCAAGAAGCGGTCGTGTCAGCCGGAAACAGACACGCATTGGTGGTGTCCATCGCACACCTCTTCACTACTCGCGGGTGAGCAGCATCCATGCACTTGGAAAACATCTCTAAAAGGTGATGTCCAGATGCCTGCGAGCGGGTCAGCCGCCGCTAGTGCAAGTAGCCTTGACGAAGATCAAGCAGATATATGAGGCGATGTAAATTTATGCTATACTTACTGGTATATAGTTCATTCTAATGGAGATTCCCATGAAATTTGACGTTGAAACTATTCGCAAGCAAGCAAAGCAATTGAAGGACGAGATGCCTGAACTATTTGAATACCTGTCAGAGAGGGACAAAGCGACTACTGAGCTGGTCACGGCACTTTATCAAAGCAAACCAAATCCCGAATACTTTCCGGAAATTAGGATTTCACTCATTGTGGACATAGTTGAAAAATTCGCACCACAGAATAGCTGCCCGATTTGTGATGAAAATAACATTTCATTGTTTCTTCTTGGTAAGGGCGTTCGTGCAGGCCTCTGTGACGCCTGCAAAAATGGTGTCTATTTGAGAGGTACGGGTGTTGACTCGTTAGGCTCCAGCTGAACGTCTCGAGCTTTAGCTTGATCAGAGTGTCTATTCGCGGACGGGAGGGATGCGAAGTTCTCCAGTTGACGAAGAACTCAGCGACTCAAAAGGCATATCGAGAATTTTGGGGATGACAGAAACGGTGGTTGCCAGCAAAGATTGCATGATTGGCGCAGCCATTGAAAATCCAATGCCACCAACCCTTGGCAAGCGTCGGCTTGGTTTTGTCACGTTTTCGGTCAGGTCAGTAGAAGCTGACATTCGCCATCGCGCAGCATTGGGGAGAATGGGCTCAAAGCCGATATGCGGCAACGCCGCAGACATCCCTGCTGCCCCGCCCGTCTGATCGACATGAACGGCCGTTAGCCACAGCGCAGAACCGAAAGACCATCTGCTGTGCGAACGAGGCGGGTAAGTCCTAGAGGTTGGGGACTGAAAAGAGGGCGCCAGAATACACAGGTCTCTCTCCTTCAACTTCGATGTAGCAAAGGGCCTCAAATCTCATACCCGGTTCATGTTTGACTCCAAGTCGTTCAATATCGAAGTCGTCTTCAGGTTTACTGCAGTGCGACCATGCCCCATTATACCATTCCGGCAAATCGCTTGAGATGCCGACCATTTTGTGTTCTCGCGTTCTGATTTCATTTGGGGAATTTAGGTATATTCCTCTAAGCCCACCCTTAAATGAGTGTACGGAAGCGGTTTCAGGGACATCCTCAGGCAAGTCATAATAACCGACAGAATAGCGCATATACTCGAAGTATCCGTAAGTACTGGCCCCAACTACCGCCAACGCGCCGACGACCCATTTTACCTTTGACATTGCTACTCTTTCGAAACTAGTTGGCATGATCTTTGCTGGTTGCACTACAAGCCACTCGAAAATCTATCAAGGTAAACGTCGCGAATTCGTTTACCAACCGCATTGGGCTCAGAAGCCGGCCTTAGAGGCTGCGCAGCATCAAACCGGGCGTCCGTTGGAAGCGCTGTTATTCCCGGCCCATACCGGCCATTGACCGGGCCCTATCTCCGCTGCGATGCAGCCCGTCATTCCGGACTTTCGCTGCGACTGCAAAATCAAGGACGCAGCGAACTCACGCTCTGCGGACAGAACCGCTATCGGCCCAATGTCGGCTATTGAGCGCCAACCCGAGGTTCAGAAGGTGCTGGACCGGGGCCGGGCCATCGAGCATGACCGCCTAGTTGCCAAGCTGTAGGAGCTGGCGATGGACGGCAACGTGACCGCCGTGATCTTTGCCTTGAAGGCCCGCCACTCGTACCGCACGGGCGAGCCCTTGGAGGGCAGCGCCGTGCAGGTCAACATCAACCTGCCCTCCGCCATGACGCCCGAGGACTACCGCAAGTTGGTGGACGTGACGCCGACGAAGTGACAAGTTGATCCCGGACATTCCGGGAGGGTTACATTTGCATACTGTCAAGACGTTCGATCACGAGGGGCGCTCGTTTGAAATCAAGATGGTCAGCGACGGGGACGGCTGGCATCTCAAGGTCTTTGTCGATGGGAAGCCGACAAAGGTGGACGGGGGCGTGAGCCACGAAGTCCAGCAAGACGCTGCACATTATGAGTTCGGTGATCCGCGCAGGATCATTGCGGATGCGCTGGAAGATTTCATCAAGGGGAAGGGTTAGGGCATCGCCGCCGCGACCTCGGCAGTCACGTCGCGGACCCCGGGGGCGGACCACACGTCCTCCCGCAGGATAAATTTATGGCTGTTGGTATGGGCGACGTAGGTTGACCGCGCCTCCACCACGCCGCGCGGGATCAGCGCCGCCCTGACCACGCAGAAGTCATCATCGAAGATCACGCCCGCCAGCACGTCGAAGTGCCCGCCTGCAAGGTCGCGGATTGCCGATAGCTGGCGCGAAGGGTTGCGCCGGTGGACCCGCCGCCCCTTGATCTGGAAGCGCGTCCCGTCCGGCCCGGTCGCGTCATATCCCCGCTCTGAGTTCGGGGCCTGCGTCCAGCCGAAGGCGGCGCAGAACAGGTGTTCGGCAAGGTCGCCGGTCGGGTTGTTGGCAGTGCGCACGACGCCCCGCGACCGCAGCTCCTCGCCTATCTGGGCATGGAACGCGAGGAGTTCGGCGGCGGTCAGTTGGACAAGGTCAGGCAACAAGTATCTCCCAAAGCGGCATGTCACTGATTCGGCTATACTATCCCAATGATGCACAACCCCGCCACCATCGACATTGCGCCCATGCCGTTTCAGGCGCGCGTCCTGTCGCTGCCCCTCGAATGGGACCTGCTGCTTGACGGAGGGCGCGGCGGCGGCAAGATCTATGCCGTGATTCTTGAGGTTTTCCGCCGGGCCGAGCGGTGGGGCGCGCAGTCGCGGACCCTCATCACCCGCCGGACACAGGGCGCGCTGTCGGAGCTGGAGCAGTCATTCGCTGCAATACAAGAAATCTCCAAGATGGGCTCCAAGCCGACCTCGGATGCGGCGCGGCATCGTGACTTTGCTGCCGACTTCGTCGACAAGAACGGCCCTTAGCAGCCGCTCGCGTGCGTCCATGTCGCCGCAATGCGGCGCCGCATTGCGGACATTGGCAACGGCGCATGAAGTCCCTAAGGTGGGGCGAATATCCATTTATGTACAAACGCCTGCCGAGCGGCGCTGGTGTAAGATTTGAGGCGATTTCAGGAATTTTACGATCTAAACTAACACCCTGATTCCAATCGCGACTTGCAAGCCTGGTGAGTAAATGACGGATTATCTTAGCAATCGCAGTGACGAAGCGTTGGACACACTCATCCGGCGCAGCGAAGCCGCCCCGAAGTTAACTCCACAACAGCAAGAAAACCTAACCGCTGCGAAGCACATTCTTGCGGAACGAAGTGCTGCCAAGGTAAAGGCGCACTTCGACATCCCTCGCGCGATCGCCTTTCTGACCTCAGTAGCGTTTGAAAAGCGGCTTTGCAGCTATAAGGAATTGGCACTGGCATGCATAAACAATCCTAAAGCCGAATGGTCCACCTACTACCGCAAAATCGGCGGTCATAATGGACTGATGCAATCGATTATCCGCCATTGTGCAGCTAACGGGCTACCCCAGCTCCCCTCTCTGGTCGTGCGACAAGATGAAGTCAAGTTGGGCCCGGATGTGCCGCCAGACCGAGAAGGCGAAGCTGAATACGGTTTCAAAAGAGGAATGGTCGATGAAGGTTTGGCGAAGCAAGGTGTTGATACAGACGCCTTAGTTCTGGAACATCGTCAAGCTTGTTTTACATGGGCTGAAGGGTAGCGAGCGCCGCTCCCGGCACTTAGCCGACCTTGGTATGAATCACCGGTGCTGCGGCGCAGCTTCCCCAAAGCAGCCTCTCACACACACTGCAGCATTTGGGGGGAATCTCAGTCTTGATCGGTATCTTCGATAGCTTCCATCTCGAAGACATCCCCATTTATTGGTGAAACCCGCCTTTCAAAGCGATGAATCATTCTAGTAATATCAGGGTCGCCGATTTCTTTTTCAGCAACTTTCATTGCCTCAAGTGCATCGTCGATGAATGAATTATCCCCGGATACGCGATACAGCTCTAAGGACACATCTGCATGAAGCTGAAGGCTCTGGCGATTGAATGGGTCGCCCTTCAGAATTACCAAGGCTGAGGTGAACGCGTCGTTCAACATCTTTGCTTTGTCGTCGAGCATCAAACCCAACGTGCCTATTGCACGCTCTATGAGAAGGCGGACCCTGTATCTGCGGACAGGTCCATCAGCTCCCAAGTCATTTTCAAAAATTCTAATTTCAGCTTCTGCATCTGGGAAGTGGCCATTGCGAATTAGGTTAGTGATAAGGCGGTGCCGTGGCACCCTTTCTCGTGGAGCTACCGAGATCATCATTCTGAGAAGCTCATTTTGAGATGATACATCCGAAACACGTGATAGACCTCCTTCAAAGCTACAAAGCTGCCGAAGCGTTCTGATTTCAATGTCGTATGTCGGTGAAATATTCGAAATCACCCGCTTCAATAATGCGAAAATTTCTTCCTGACCACTAAACTTATGTTTCGAAATAATCTCAGAAATTACTGGATGCCGTCCACTCCAGCCAAAGATGCTCTCACGGTGATTGATCTGATACTCGTCGACTAGACCCTCAAGGTTCTCGAGAACTAGGCCAATGTCTTGAGCTGCAATTTGAAGTAACCGAACCACGAGTTGGCGGTGAACTCTGACGCCGAAGCTTTCTAAGGCACAAATTATTTTATAAACAGTTTGATACTCTGAACTGATGCTCGAAAACTCACGTAAAATGATTGTGTCGAAGCTATCATTTGCAAAAATGTTCTTCATACAGACAAAGAAATCCTTGTTGCACCTTTCGATCAGTCGACGCCTACGTTCTTGAAGAGTAAAGCCTCTAAAGCTCTGGTCCACCAGCTTTGCGATCTCTGGAACACCCTCTACCAATGACAGAAGGCTACTGATTTCAGATGGGTTCAGTGTAGACAATTCTAGAAGTTCCACGGACTTGTATAGGTTTGCGGTTTTGATGCGTGGCTTCCAGTGGTTCTTGGCGGATGTTAAAATAAGTCGTAGGCGTATTGATCCATCATCGTGCAGCCAGTTAATTAGGTTGTTTATTTCATGAAGATAAAGATGTGCATCGTCCAGCACTAGCACAGCATCGCGCTGGCTATCGTCTAGAGCTCTGGCGACGGATCTCCATTCATCGGCGATGAATTCCCGGTCTGGATTGTGTTCCCAGCCCAAATAACCTTTTCCAACAAGGTCAAATGCAATTTGTCGAACTAGAGATGTTTTCCCAACGCCACTTGCGCCCAATATTACTGAAAACTGAATATCCTTCTGTAGTTTTTCAGAAACTCTTTCCTTGTGGGTTCTGGGAAAGGTGAAGCCCGCTCGGATGTCTGCATAGGATGGTGCGCGTCCTCCAAACATTTTCGCGAAATCGGGCGGCATCTGATTTGCCTGATGCTCAATATCGATGGTAATAGACCGTAATATAGCGCTTTGAATAAGGGGGTCATCGGAGGTTTCAAAAACGGGGACGAGCTGATCAGACTGCTTTGCGAGTTCAAAGAAAAAATCATCAATACCACCAAATGCGACCTGTAGCCCCTTTCTTTCGAGAAGCATCGCGCGGTTGTTGTCCTCCGTATAGACAAGCAAGAATACTCTTGCCGAAGAATAGGATTTCTGCCGAATCTTCAAGGCTCGCTTCACTAATTTGTCTAAATCTGGATCAGCTAAAGATTGCCCAATTATAACAACATCATGTGAGTTTAGATCATTTTTAAGCCTGTCGTAGAGAGCTTCA
Organism: Roseovarius sp. Pro17; assembly: GCF_035599575.1. Lineage (NCBI taxonomy): Bacteria > Pseudomonadati > Pseudomonadota > Alphaproteobacteria > Rhodobacterales > Roseobacteraceae > Roseovarius > Roseovarius sp. Pro17. Next base: position 780,663 of record NZ_CP141179.1, on the reverse strand, counting down.
CGATAATCTTCTACGGTATCATTGTCTTCCTCAGTCAGAACCAATTTGGACCGATGCCCATCCGAAGTATCATAGCCAATCGTTCCATGTATCTTGAGTATTGGTGTCGAGGTCGGAGGCGTTGGTTCGCCAAAGTCAAAATTTGAAGAAAAAACTCGAATGTCTTTGTTTTTCTTTGAGAAGGCCCTTTCGACGAGATCGTCATAATTTGTCGTGAAAATCGAAACCCAATCATATTCGGCTACATTTTGCAGGCCGCCAGTCGGTCGCAACCCCTTAAACTTATGCCTTACCTGGGCAACCAAATCTTTGCGGCTCCTTTTATACTCAAACAGGGAGCAGAGTTCAGCAAAGTTATAGGTCCCGGGTTCTTCGCCAATTAGCGGAGCCAAATGTTCACAAAGGTTCCAAACGCTTGGGGCCCCCGAGGGTAGGGACGCCCCCGCACCAAACACCAGAACAGTATTGCTTGGAGTGAGCTCGGCGACGAGGGAGTTGATCGAAATTGTCATTTTGGCCTCAAACATTAGAGCGAGGCCTCAGCATCGCGACAAAACAATATAAGCCTCTCGAACTCTTGATAAGAGACAAACTGCAAGCCAGATTTGTTCGTAACGAAGCAAAATCCGCTTGTCACATTCAACCTGAAGCAGAATGTTAACAATGACCGTAAGTTTATCCAGCGTAAACAGCTTAGATCTGGAAAAACTGGTTTCCAGTAGGGCAACGGTATCTGGCGTCAGAGCTTTCGCTGGGTCTGCTTTTGCCACGAATCAATGAGACAAATGGACCTGCAGCTAAGGCCCGCTTTCCGCCCTTCATGTCGAATGCTGCGTCGCGGCAATTTGATCGAACTGCGTCTCTGTCGTTGTGGAAATATATTCCGATTTCAGTTCCATCTGGCCGAACGAGACTGGCATCGAAGTCAATATTGGGGTTTCAAATAAATCGTCCTAAAGCAGCACCTTACAACCTGAACACCAAAAAAGGCGCAGTCATCAGCTTCAGAGAACGACGGCCCAGAGAGAACAGTTTTACACGATTCCTAGCATAGGCGGTGCTCAGCGCAACTCGCATAACCTTTGGAAATAACGGAAAAATTCGGCCTCAGCCGGAAAGGGAGAACAGTTTCTCAAGGGCAAGTGGCGGAGGGAATGCGACCCCCGTCGAACCTTCTCCACCTCGCAGGCCATAGATCTAAAGCCGAGAAACGTCACCTGAGGCTCAAACAAAATTGGGACCTTGCCTATGTGTCACGTCGATCCCGCGTTCGCACAACGTGCTCGCGAAATCTTTGAGCAACAGCGGAAAGTGGACATAAATTTTCACGGCCAGACGAATGATTTCGGGATTGGTTTTCGACATGTCGAAAGGCGGAGCGTTTTGTCACCCTGCAACACTCGGCCACCGACCAGCCCGCCTCATGTCGATTTCCTCTGACAATGCTGCCGGGCCCAATAGTGTTCAGGCGCGTAGGATTCCATTGCAACTTGGCAATGTGGATGCGGTCGCCGAAAAGCCAAGAACAGTTTGCGCGACAGTTTTTTTAAAAAACGACTTCACCTTCGCAGTCGCGCTAGAAAGCTGAAGTACTAGCTTGGCCAAATTAACCCTTATAATTGATCCTTCCTTCATAGTCCCATCCTCCTGATCCAGTTCGTACCAAATTAGCACAAGTGCCGTCAGGAGCGGTCGCCCAACCAACCCATCATCAAAGGCTCATCACATGCTGGATATTAAAGTTGTCGTGGATCAGTCTATTGCATGAGGCCTTTTCGACAGCCTTTGCCCACGCCACTTGGCGTGCCACGTGGCTAGACCATCGGGGATGCCCGCAAGCCCCTTAGGAAAAAACCTGAGGATCGACACAATTAGTACAGCTGTGACCAGATAGCGTCCTGGCCCCAGCGGGGTCATGATTTCGGTCAGAATGGCAAACACCAATGCGCCAACCACCGGCCCCCACACAGTGGCGACGCCTCCCAGAAGAAGCATCGATAACGCGATGGTGAGAAATGAAAAACCAAACATGTCGGGTGAGGCCGCTCGCACATATTGCGCATAAATTGCCCCTGCTGCCCCCGGAAAGATAGCAGAAAAGGCGAATGTGGCAAGCCGCACCCTCGCAAGCGCGATACCTCGCGCGATGGCATAATCCTCGTTCTCGCGCAGTGCTGCGACGCGCCACCCGAAGGGAGATCGGCGGAACCAACTTACCAATAGGATGGTGAGGATCAAGACGACCAAGGCCAGATAGTAATATCCCAAAGCCTGGTCCGAGCGGAAGGAATAACCAAAGACCCGCAGCGGCGGAATCTGGACAAAACCAAAGTTGCCCCCGGTTAGCGAGCGTTGATTTAAGACGAATTGCAGGCAAAGTTGCCCAAAACCGAATGTGACGAGGATGACATAAATTCCCTTTAATCGCAGCACCGGCAGGCAGACGATCAGGCTGGCAATAACCGACGCAGTGACGCCAATGGGAACACCCATCCAACTGGGAAAACCATAGGTTTTCGTTAGAATTCCAGTCGCATAGGCCGCAATGGCAAAGAAGGCCAAATGTGCAAAGTTGAACACGCCGCCGAAACCCAGCGAGATGTTCCACCCCGAAACCACAATCGCATAGAGTAGTGCGACGATGGACACATGCCGAATATAGCTGTCATTGGTGATAAGCGGCAGCACCGCCAGCAGCGCGAAGAATGCAAGTATGATAAGATGCTTGCGAGTCATTTGCGGCCCATGATCCCATTGGGTCGGATTACCAGAATGATAATAAACACGAGGAAGAGCGCGGCCTGCGTCCAGTAGGCCCCAAGAAAATAGGTCGATGCGGCCTCACCAAAGCCCACGAGGTATGAGCCGATAATGGTGCCGGGTATTGAGCCGAGCCCTCCCAGTATTACCACGATCATCGCTTTGATCAAAGGCTCGCCGCCCAGCCCTGGTGTGATGAAGCGGATAGCACCCAGCATCACACCAGCGAACCCTGCAAGACCCGCCGCGATGGCAAAGGCCACTGCATACATGGCGCGCGCGCGAATGCCCGACAGTTCGGCAAATTCACGGTTCTGCGCCACGGCCCGCACGGCCGATCCAACCCATGTAAAGCGCAAAAACGCCCACAGCCCTAGCATCAGGAGCGGTGCCAACACGATAATCGTCGCCTCATGTCCCGAGATAGCGGTTCCACCGACCGAGACATTTCCAGATACCACTTTCTCCAGTTGTTTGATCCGTGGCCCCCAGATCAGCAGGGCCGAGTTCTCCAAAAAGAACGCACCCGACAGCGTGGTCATGACCGTGATCAAAACGAGGTTGGGTTGGGTCAGGAATGGCAGGATCAGCAGGCGATTTATCACCAGCCCTAGTATGGCGGAAGTCGCGACAGCAATGACAATACCGGGTAGCAATCCCCAACCCAGTGCAGCAGGATCCGAAACTGTCCACGCGACATAGGCACCGATCACCATAATCGCGCCATGCGCGAAGTTGAAGATACCCAGCGTGTTCCACACAATAGCTAGCCCAGCCGCGATCAGGACATAGAGCGACGACAGCACTAGGCCCGACGCAAATATGGCGCGGGCCGCGCTGCCAATCTGGTCAATCCATTCCAAAATACATCTCCATGATCTTGCTGTGCTCTAAACTGCCAGACACGAAGTCATTCCGCGCCAGCCCTTCTTCGACGAAAACCTGCCGCGTGGTTAGTTTGCGCAGAAATTCAGGGTCTTGCTCGACGATGATCAGTTGCGTGCCCGACGCGATGATTTCCCCGATCGCATCGCGCAACTCACCCTTCAGGCGCGGTGACAGGCCCAGCGTCGGCTCATCAAGGATCAACAGTTTGGGCTGCCCCATTAGTCCGCAGCCGATCGAGACCATCTGACGCTCGCCCCCCGACAGTGTGCGACAGCGCTGCGATTTACGCTCTTCAAGGCGTGGAAAAAGGGCAAATACCTCTTCCAGCGTGCTGCGCCACGCTTTGCGTGGACGGGGTGCATAGGCTCCTAAATGCAGGTTCTCCAACACGGTCATATCCGGGAATAGATGGTTGCCCTGCGGCACATGCACGAGGCCCCGCGCTGCAATGGACGGGGTGGGCAGGCGTGTGATGTCGTCGCCAAAAAAACGAACCGTGCCACGCCACACCGGAATCAACCCTGAGATCGCACGGAAAAGGGTGGTCTTTCCATGTCCGTTGGGACCGATAAGGCCAAGGGTATCGCCTATCCCGACTTGCAGATTAAGACCATGGAGGACCGGCTGGCGCCCATAGCCCGCGACAAGGCCCTCGACTTGCAGAACGTGTTCAGACATCGTCGGCCGCACTTCCCAGATATGCCTCCACAACTGCCGGGTCGCGCACCACATCGCGCGGATTGCCGCGTGCGAGAACCTCACCGTAATTCAGTACGATCAGCTGTTCTGACAGTGCAAGAAGCAGAGAAATGACATGTTCGATCACAACTACAGCGATCCCTTTGGCGTTGATTTGCTTGATCAGCGCGATCATTGCCTTGACCTCGGGCTTGGACAGGCCCGCCGCAGGTTCATCCAGCAGCAAAACCTTGGGTTGTCGGGCTAGGGCCGTTACGATCATCAGTTTCTTACGATTGAACACGCCGATCTCGCCCGAAGGCTGGTCCGCGTGATCCGCAAGGTCGAATTCGGCCAGCAGCGCCATCGCGACGCCCCGGCCCGCCCGGCGACCCGGCTGTGTCTCGGGCGGCATAGAAACGAGAACATTCTCGATCACCGAAAGATCACCAAAATCAGTTTCAGTCTGAAAGATGCGCACCAGCCCAGCACGGGCAATCTGATGGGCGCGCATCCTCTTCAAGCTTTGACCATCCAGACGCACCTCACCCGCATCCGGGCCGGTGGGGATTTTGGTCAACATATTGAACAGGGTGCTTTTGCCTGATCCATTTGGTCCGGCCAGCCCCAGCACCTCGCCTTTCTCTATGGAGAAAGAGACGCCACGGAGCGCCGAGAGCGCTCCGAAGCTTTTTGTCAGTCCGTCAACTTCAAGCAATGCCATGCCAAGTCCGATCAGATTGCTTTTCCGTGCCAGACTATGCCCTTACTTGGCCATCCATGGTGGTGTCTGGCTGTCGCCGGTGGCGTATTCGCTGGGATAGATCGTAACACGGTTTCCATCCCAGATCTGGTAGAACTGGATCGGCAGATAGCCATCGCCCTGAATGGAGAGGTGGGTTTCCGGATCGAACTTTACCCGCCCGTGGACCATTTCCTTGTCAGTCTGCGCCAGTTCGGCGTTGATTGCAGCATAGTCCATAGGATCGCCGACCTTGCCCAGCAAATCGGCATAGAGATAAACCATCTCATACACGATGTAGCCGTAAATCGAGCTGTCATAGCCATACTCGGCCGTGTACTTATCGCCGATTTCCTTGGTGCGCGGACGCACCTCGCCCGAAATCGGACCGCCCAGCATGTTGTATAGCACCCCGGTCGAATTTTCCTCGGTAAGGTCGACGAATTCTGGCACCGACGGAGCATATTGGATGAAAAGCAGCGAATCTGTCGGGTCTTCCATGAACTGGTTCATGAATGACGCGGCGTTGGACGACGACGCTTCGGTATTAATGATGACCGACGGCGGGTTCTGGCGGATTTGCGACAACATCACGCGCCAGTCGTTGATCTCGACCGGGGGAACAACGTCGTCGAACGTCATGGTCCATCCGGCCGCGTCCATGGCCGTTTTCAGCCCCTCATAGATCGGCATGGAATAGGGATTGTCCGACCCAATGATGGCATATGTCTTGTCGCCGGCATCGAAGGTACCGGCCTCGGTCATCGCGTCGATAACCTTAGGCAGCTCGGTCTGGTAGGCATCATAGGAAGGTGCCAGTGACCAGACGTTTTTATAAAAATCGGGATCTTCCTGAATGATCGAACGGTATTGGTTCGAGTTCGCGGCGACCATGTACGGCACGCCGATTTCGGCGACATAATCCATCTCAAACCCCGACAACGATCCGAATGGGGTCACGATGGCCCCCAGATTGTCGGTGGATTTTAGACGCTCGACCGCGGACAGCACTGCATCCGGCGTCATTTCCTTTGTGTCAAACTTGTCAACCTCGAACATGTAGCCGTTGACGCCGCCTGCTGCGTTGATTTCCTTGGCGGCTAATGCAGCCCCGTTATAACCCTCAACCGCGTCTGCGGCGAAGGGGCCTGCAAACGCGCCAAGCACGCCCAAAGTAACCGTTTTATCCTGCGCCATGACGGGCCCAGAAAACGAGAACGCGACAGAAACCACCGCCGCAGTCACGATGGAACCGGATTTCCTGATCATGGTCCATCTCCCCCTGAATGATCTGTTTCTAATACAAATGACAGGACTCCAGATCCCGCCAATGGGACCCAAATCCAGCCTAAAAGCAGCATTGCGGTTCGCACGCCACGCAACAATCTTTGTTTTGGGGATAGAGCGATACAAAACTGTTATGGGCGCTGCGTGCCGCGCATCCGGTCAGATGCGACCAGACCGCGCACCAACTCGCCGGTCACGCCCGCAATGACCTCAGCAGCACGCGAGAGTGCCCAGTCCTTGCTGGAAGCCAGATAGACCTCTCGCGAAAGGGTTGGATTTCGGATCTCTGCGGCGCAGAGCGCGCCCGAGTGGCACTCTGCCTGAATAGCGCACCACGGCAGAACCGAATGACCATAGCCCGCACCGACCAGTTTCTTGATCGCGTTCAGTGAGTCGAGTTCGGTCTTGATGTTCAAACGTAACCCATTGTCGCGCTGGTGACGGTCCAGTACCTGCCGCAGCCCATGCGCCTGCCCAGTCACGACCAGCGGCAGTTCGTTGAGCGTATCCAGATCGACCGCATCGCGCCCCGCCGCAGGCCCGCCCGGCGCAGTGACGAAATATAGCGGCTCGGTAAGGACATAGGTCAGATCGAAGGCGGCGCTTTCCTCAACATCGAACAAGATCGCCAGGTCCAACTGCCCCGACCCCAGCCATTCGGACAAATAACCCGAGTGGTTCTCATTGACGTTCAGCGTGATCGCCGGAAACCGATTTTCCACCTCGGTCAGCAACGGCACAGCCAGTTCGATAGACACCGACGTCGGCAGACCAATCTGGACCGGCCCTGATGGCTGCGAAGAACAGTCCTGCACATCGCGCGTAGCGTGGGTCATCTGGCGAAGGATGATCTCGGCATGATGCATCAGCGTCTTGCCGCATTCGGTGGCAACCACCCCCCGCGTCGAGCGATCAAACAGCTTTACGCCCAGTTCGGCCTCCAGATTGGCGACGTGATGGCTCAGCGCGGGCTGCGCCACGTTCAACTCTACCGAGGCGCGCGAAAAACTGCCGCAGCGCCCGATGGTCAAAAAATAGCGTAATTGGCGAACATCCATACCGAAACCTGACTGTTGGAATTGTATAGGCGCTGATCTTGGCACTCTGCGAAGGGTGCGACAATGGGCATGCCCATAACATTATCGTCTAGCGTTAGAGGAAGGTTGTTCTTTCGCCTGCGCCGTGCGCGCTGCAAACCTAATGATGCCACAACCCCGGAGCGCGCGGTCCATCATGACAGACGTACCTAAACCACTGGACGGAATCCGCGTGCTCGATCTGGCCACGTTCATCGCAGCACCTATGGCGGCGGGAATCTTGGGCGAATTCGGCGCCGAAGTCATTAAAATCGAGCAGCCGAAGGCCGGCGACCCGCTACGCCGCTTTGGCGTGCCTGCGGACGAAATTGGAGCCACCTATTGCTGGCTAAGCGAAGCGCGCAACAAAAAATCCGTCACGCTGGACCTGCGCCGGCCTGAGGGTGCCGATATTTTCAAACAACTGGCCGCTGAGGTAGATGTCGTCTGCGAGAATTTCCGACCCGGAAAAATGGAGGAATGGGGGCTGGGCTGGGATACCCTTTGCGCGATCAATCCCCGGCTCGTAATGCTACGGGTGTCGGGCTATGGTCAAACCGGCCCCAACGCCACGCGCCCGGGTTTTGCACGCATTGCGCATGCGTTTGGCGGTCTCAGCCACTTGACAGGCGAGGTGGACGGGCCGCCGTTGACGCCCGGTTCGACATCGCTCGCCGACTATATTTCGGGCGTCTATGGCGCGCTTGGCATTTTGTTGGCATTGCGGGTCAGCGAACATGCGGGGGTGGGTCAGTATGTCGATCTGGCGCTTTATGAGCCAGTGCTGCGCATGCTGGACGACCTTATTCCAGCCTATGCTGCCAAGGGGATCGTGCGCGGGCGGCAGGGTCTTGGCACCTCTAACGCCTGCCCGCACGGACATTTTCGCACCTCTGACGGCTGGGTTGCTATCGCCTGTACAAACGACCGGATGTTCGAACGGCTAGCGCGCGCAATTCAGCAGCCTGAACTGGCCACGCCGGAGCGTTTTGGCACCACACCTGCGCGCCTCAATAACTCGGGTGAGGTGGACGCAATAGTGCAGGGTTGGACCTTGCAAATGACGACTGACAATCTGGTCGCCTACTGCGCTGAACGCGATGTGCCTTGCGCCGCTGTGAATACGGTCGAACAGATATTCGCCGATCCGCATATCGCTGCACGCCAGAACCTCGTTACGCTGGCGCATGATATTCTGGGGCCAGTCACAGTCCCTGCGGTATTGCCCCGCCTATCTGAAACGCCTGGAGTGGTTGGCACACTTGGCCCTGCCTTGGGTTCCTCCAACGAAGACATATATACGGGGCTGTTGGGCATCGATGCTGAGCACATGACTGCATTGAAGGAAAGTGGCGTCATATGACCGATTTTCATAACCTGACCGACGACAGCGGCTCTTCCCGAGCAGTTTGGGACGCGATCTTGTCACGGGGCCCGTCGCTATATGCCGAATACGCGCTACAGCCGGTCGGGGCGCACTCGCCTGACCTGCAATTCGTGTTGCAACACTTCCGCAAAGCCCCCTGTGCTGGCAAATTCGTGCTGGTGGCGCTGGAACCGCACAGACGGTGGGCGCTGGGCACATTGACTGGCACGCGCGGCGATCCCGTGACTATTCACGATGAAATCACTTTCGACGACCTGGCCGAGGCCGAACGCTATGTCTTTCGCCAACGCTGGATCAAGCTGACCGCCATCGACCCGGCCAAGGAAACGTAATGCCCCTTCCCTATATCACCGGCTACACCGACCACGTCAGCCTGCTGCGCGGCGGGCGCCTAAAGATCATGGCGTCCTGCACATCCGCCGATCAGTTCGAGGCCGCATTGGTGCGTGTGCGCTGCGGCGACCTAAATCCGGAGGGGCCGGGATTTTCCGAAACAGTTATCCCGTCAAAGTTTGACGGCAGCTACCCCGCGCGCGAACAGATCGCCAATGCCGGGTCGTCCGTTCTGATCGACATGGCCGAATGCGAGTTTATCGATTTTACCGCCATGGCACATATCTGGCCGACGTCCCATGGCGGCGAACAGGTCATTCTGTCTCGTACTGGACCGGATGGCGCGTTTCGCCTGTTTCTGTCGGATAGTTACCTAGTGGCAGAGATCACGGACTCGGGCGGCACTGCCCGCTTGGCGGGCCGCATGCCTTTGGTCACACGGCAATGGCATTTGGTCGCGATGACGTTTGGCGGTGGTAAACTTACGGTAACGCAAGAACCCTATTCGCGCAGCGGGGCGGGTGAACGCCCGATCATGGCAGAATGCCCGGTCGACTTTGACTGGACGTGCGACACTACAGCACCACTGCTGATCGCGGCGCGGCGCATTTCAACTGAAGGGGAAAAGCTGCGCACCGATTGCCACTTCAACGGTAAGATCGAAAAGCCGCGGCTGGCTCGCAAAGCCCTCACGCGCCTAGAGATCGAAACATTGCGCCAAGCCGCCATTCCGCCAGACCTAAACGATGAGGTCATCGGTTTTTGGGATTTCTCCCGGGAGATCGATAGCGAAATCGTGCGCGATCTGTCCCGCAATGGGCATCACGGTAAAACCGTCAACCTGCCCGCGCGCGCCATGACCGGATCGAACTGGACTGGCGAAGAAGTGAAATGGGCCGCAGCCCCCGAACAATACGGCGCGATCCACTTCCACGATGATGATATCTACGACGCCGGCTGGGACACCGATATTGACGCACAGTTGCCAGATGATCTTCCCTCAGGCGCCTATGCCATCCGCCTTACGGCGGGCAACAAAGTGGAACGCCTCCCATTCTTTGTACGCCCCCGGCCCACAGACAAGCCCGCGCCGCTGCTCTATATCGCGTCTACGGCGACATACTGGGCCTATGCCAACCTAAACCCGGTGCCGTTCCCTATCGCCGAACTGCTATCCAGCCGCCTCATTATCCTACACGAGGCAAACCGCCTGATCGACGAGCATCCCGAATGGGGGCCGTCACTGTATGATATCCACTCGGACGGCTCTGGCGTGTGCTATTCCTCGCGCTTTCGCCCAATCCTGAATTTCCGTCCAGGCTATATCTCGAGTTTTGGCGCGAATGGCTCAAATCTGCGCGAATACAACGCCGACACGCATATTCTGGATTGGCTGGAGGCCACAGGGCAAGACTACGACGTCGTCACCGACGAGGATCTGCACCGCGAAGGCTATCCCCTGCTGGCGCGCTATAGTGCAATCATGACAGGCACCCATCCCGAGTATTTTTCGGCCGAAATGTGGGACGGCGTCAAAAGCTATACCGACGGCGGCGGGCGCATGATGGTGATGGGCGGCAATGGTTTCTACTGGCGCATCGCATTTCATCCGCGCCTGCGCGGCGTGATCGAAGTGCGCCGCTCTGGACCCGCGATACGCACATGGGAAACCCAGCCGGGCGAGGAATACCACGCCTTTGATGGCAAACTTGGCGGCCTCTGGCGCGCGCAGGGCAAGCCGCCGCAATCTATCGGCGGCGTCGGCTTCATTTCCGAGGGGTTCGATCTTTCCACCGGCTATCGGCGCACTGATGCAGGACGCGGACGACGCACGGCCTTCATTTTCGACGGGGTCGAAGGCGACTGGATCGGCGGGTTCGGATTGCAGGGTGGCGGCGCAGCAGGGGTCGAGATCGACCATGCCGACACCGCCCTTGGCACGCCCACGCATACAGTGATCCTGGCTTCGTCCGAAGGACATACAGAGGCATACCGCCTAGTGAACGAGGAAATGTCGATCACCGTGCCAACCGTCACCGCCCCTGCCGAGGCGCGAATTGCCGCCGACATGGTTTTCTTCGAGACGCGCGGCGGTGGGGCGGTGTTCAACACCGGCTCAATCGCGTGGGCGGGCAGCCTCAGCCATGATGACTATACCAACAACGTGTCACAAATTTCTTGGAACGTGTTACGGCGCTTTTTGGACCCCGCGCCGTTCCAAACGCCACAGGAGGACTAAGAATGTCGGAACTTCATGCCGTTGAAGCAGCGCTATGGGACTATCTCGATGGCCTATATGAGGGGGACGTCGATCGTCTGGCCCGTACTTTCCTACCCGAAGCGCATCTTTATGCGGCCTCTGCCGATGGCCTTTCGAGCCTGCCGCGCGATGTCTGGCTGGACAAAATCCGGGGGCGCAAATCGGCCAAGGACAGCGGATTCCCCTCGACCAACTGCGTTCACTGGATCGACGTGGCCGAAACCACGGCAACCGCGCGCGTCACCTGTTCGCACCCGCCCAACGGGTTCACCGACACGCTGAGCCTGCTGAAAATGCCGGATGGCTGGAAGGTCATCGCCAAGACCTATCACATGGCACCACTGGACTGATCCACAATGAGGACGACATCATGATTTCGGCCACCCTACCCGATCACATCACTGGCCTGCTGGTGGATGGTGAATGGACCACCCCGCAATCTGGACAGTGGCTGGACATCATAGCCCCTGCCGAAGGCCAGCCATTTGGCCGTATCGCGGGCGCGGGCCGCGCGGACGTGGATGCTGCCGTGGCCTCGGCCCGCCGGGCGCTGTCGGCCGACTGGGGGCGGCTGAACGCCGCCGAGCGCGGGCGGCTTTTGTCGCGCGCAGGGCTGATCGTGCAAGAACGGGCCGAAGAACTGGCCGAGCTTGAGGCGCGCGACACTGGCAAGCCCATCGCGCAGGCCCGCGCTGACATAACCGCTTGTGCGCGCTATTTCGAATATTACGGCGGCGCGGCCGACAAGGTTCATGGCGACACGATCCCAGTCCAAAATGGCTATTTCGCCGCGACGGAAAATGTTCCGCATGGTGTGACGGCACATGTCATCCCGTGGAATTACCCTGCCCAGATGTTTCCCCGCTCAATTGGACCGGCCTTGGCGATGGGCAACGCTGTCGTCATGAAACCTGCCGAGGATGCGTGCGCCACCACCTTGGTGCTGGCCGATATCTTGCGCGAAGTGGGCTTTCCGGCCGGATCTGTCAACATGGTCACCGGTTTGGGCGCCGAGGCAGGCGCCGCGCTGTCCGAACATCCCGATATCAATTTCATCTCGTTCATCGGGTCGTCTGAAACCGGTGTGGCTATTCAGACTGCCGCAGCCAAGACCCATATTGGCTGTACGCTGGAATTGGGCGGAAAATCTGCCCAGATCGTCTTTGCCGATGCCGACCCAGCGCTCGTCATCCCTACCGTCGTGGCGGCCATTACCCAGCATGCCGGTCAAACCTGCTCTGCCGGATCGCGCCTTTTGATCGAGCGCGCGGCGATGAAAACGCTGCTGCCGCAAATCGTGGAGGCATTTTCAAAGGTTCGGGTCATCATGCCGCATATGGAAGGTCAGCTGGGCCCGGTGATCAGCTCGCGTCAAAAAACGCGTGTCGAACGATACATCCAGATTGCGGACGAAACGGGCCTTCCGCTGTTGGCCAGCGGCCAAATGGACCCCGGGTTAAGCCCCGACGGCTATTTCATCCAGCCGCGCATGTACGGCCCCGTCCCACGCGATCACCGTCTGGCGATCGAGGAAGTGTTCGGCCCGGTTCTGGCCGTGATCCCCTTTGACGACGAGGCGGACGCGATCACCCTTGCCAACGCCAGCGACTACGGATTGGTCGCCGGCATTTGGACTAGCGACAGCGCTCGCGCACTACGGGTCGGACGGCAGATGCAGGTAGGGCAGGTTTTCGTCAATTGTTTCGGCGCTGGCGGCGGGATCGAATTGCCCTTCGGCGGGATGAAAAAATCCGGCCATGGTCGTGAAAAGGGCTGGGAGGCATTGAGGGAATTCGCCGCAGTCCGCACCATTCTCGTACGCCACGACTGAGATCAACTTATATATTTAGAGGGACGGACGGCCTCGTCTCTTACCCAAAATCCGGAAAACCGGAACTGATCCGCTTTTGCTCTGATCGACGCGCTCGTTTAGTCCATCTTCTTTTCGAAGGCGACCGGGCTTTCCCATCCCAGTGCTGAGTGGAGGGTGCTGTCAGACAGATGAGATCCAGCCTCTAAAAGGACAGTGATCTTGCCTTGATGCCGCGCCCAGATCGCGCCACCCGACGAGAGCGGCAACGCGGTTCAGTTTGAAATTGTCACGTGGGCAAAGATGGCGTTCTTGATTGAGATGGTTGTGGACTGGGGGCCTGGACGGCGATTAATTTTTCCATGCTACGCATCTTTCGAAAGCGCAGCATCGCCGCTCCCGTCGTCGGAACGGCCGGTGAGAGTTCTCGACCTTGTTGTTCAGCCCGCAGCCCGTTGTTTGCCGTGATGGAGCAACCGCACTAACTGCCGGCGCCACCTGTACAATCAATCCTGCGGATCAGGTTCCTGACGCTGGACACATGCCACATCCCTCCACGCCTCGTGAGGATACTACGTCGGTTCAGTTCTGCGGCTATGGCGCGCAGCGTCTCATGGCCCTGAGCACGGATATCCTGCACCACCGCCTTGAGGTCGTGGGCGAACTGGTCGGCATTTGCACTCACCGTTCGCCGGAGCGCCTCGCCCCCCTTCCCTGCCCGTTTGAGCGCCGCCGCCCCGTTGGGATTGCCGAGCGTCACCCCGCGTGCCTTCGCCGCCGCCAAAGCCTCCTTCGTGCGCCGGGAGATCGCCTCGCGTTCCTGCTGGGCCACGAGGGCCATGATGCCGACGGTCAGATCGTTGGCTTCAGGCATGTCCACCGCCAGAAAGCGCACGCCACTGTCCCGCAGCGTCAGCAGAAACACGGCATTGCGGCTGAGCCGGTCCAGCTTGGCAATGACCAACGTCGCCCCGGTGAGCTTTGCCAGATGCAGAGCTTTGGCGAGCTCGGGCCGGGCATCCTTGCCGCCGCTTTCAACTTCGGTAAAACGGCCGATGACGTCCGCCCCGCGCGATGCCGCAAAATCATCGATTGCCTTGCGTTGCGCCTCCAGACCAAGACCCGATCGTTCCTGCCGTGCGGTCGAGACCCGCTCATAGGCAACGAACTTGGGGGCTGCGTGCGCCATGTACAAACCTGCCTAACGTGGGTTTGGCAGATGTGTACGCGAACCCGCGCTGTATTGGAACGCTCGAAGCTGGCCATCTCACTCATAGCTTATTGTTTTAACGTCACTTTCATCAGCAGAACCAGCCTGCCCCGAGTGATCCAGAGGCCGTTCGCATCGGTTGCCTTCCTTGTCGGTGTAGACCGTCACGAACTCGATCGTCGTCACCTGATCCGTCGGACTGTCCTGAGCGATGTCGAGGCGCGCCCGCGCGACCGGGGTCAGCCCCAGCTCTCCCATATAGCGCGCCATCAGCTCCATCTGCTTGTTGGCGACCGAGAGCCAGGGCGATTGCTGCACATAGCCGCTCGGCGTCTTCAGCAACATCGGCGTGCTGGCAAGCTTGTCCTCCGCCTCCACCCAGCGGCTGTAGGCCTGGCAATAGACCGCAAGCGCCGCCCGATCCGCCACCGTCAGAACCCCGACGGAATGCAGAGGAGATGCCAGGCGGCGCCATTCCTTGCGGGCGACAGCGGTCAGATGCGCCGGACAGCGCGGCAACGCGCCGAACGCGGCCGTGCCGCCCTCAATGACCTTGGGTATCGGCTTGCGTCCCCTCCTGCCCATCAGGCCAACCATTCATCAAGCTGGGCGAATGGGTTGGGCCCTGCTTCGCTTGTCCCGACCACACGGGTCCGTGCCGACGGGGTCATCCCGAACTCGGCTGCATAGCGCACCATGTCGGCCATTGCCTTGTTCGCCGCTCCGACCAGCGGGTTCTGGATCAGATTGCCGCTCCTGGTCTTGACCATCAGACCGTCAGTTACAGCGTCCCGCGCAGCCATGCGCGCCAGTGCCGCTTCGGCAGCGCTCCATCGACCATAAGCTTGGCAATAGGCGGCCAATGCTCCGCGATCGAGATGGGTCAGAATGCCCAACGCCACCAATTCGACAACGACACGGCTCCACTCGTCGCGTGCGGCATCAGTCAGATGCTCGGGCGCATCGGGGCGTGCCACCTCCGGCTGTGGCTCACGCGGGTTGAGCCGGTGGGCGCGCGCGGTCCCGGTGAGGAGCTTCAGATTCGTGGGTTTCGTCTTGGGTCCCCGCGGGGCCATGCCAGGTCTCCTTTCCCCCTGTCAGCCCGTTTGACCCCCGGTTGGAATCATGGCCGTGTAAAAGTTTGGCTCCCCCCGCCGGTCCCCGCTGTCACCGCCCAGAGTTTGACCCACCCCCCTGGGCATCGATCGGACCGAAGGCGATGAACGTATCCTGCGTTGGCTTGGCGCCCGCGTCAGGGTGATCGGCGTGCGTCCCATCAGCGGCTCAGCCGCATGAAGAGACGGCGAAGGACGTAGCTGCGCAGAAACGACACGGCGGTGAACACGCTGCTCAGTGCCAGATTCTGCCACAGCATCACCTGCAGACCAATCACCGGAAAGACCAGCAGCTGCGTGGTCATGGCGACAATCCAGCCGAGGATCACATTGGTTGCCGCCTCGAGCGCGGACAGGATGCGGGTCTGGGTCATGGCGCCCCCCGTTCATCCGAGACATCCCCGAATGTGAGGTCAGGCCCCGTGAGCCGCGCTTCTTGCCCGGTGAAGGCCTGCCAGCGCATTACCGCGACATCGACATAGGCCGGGTCAAGCTCCATGGCATGGCAGACCCGTCCGCAGCTCTCGGCCGCAATGATCGTCGTGCCGGAGCCCGCGAACGGCTCATACACCGCCTGCCCCTGGCTGGAATTGTTCAGCATCGGGCGGCGCATGCATTCCACCGGCTTTTGCGTGCCATGCACCGTTGCCGCATCCTGGTCCCTGTTCGGGATCGACCAGAGAGTCGTCTGCGTGCGATCTCCTGACCAGTGGCCCTTGCCGCGCACCGCGTACCAGCAAGGCTCGTGCTGCCAGTGATAGTGGCCCCGGCTCAGCACCAGCCGCTCCTTGGCCCAGATGATCTGGCTGCGGATATCGAACCCGCTGGCCTGCAGGCTGTCGGCGACTGTCGTCGCGTGCAGTGCGCCGTGCCAGACATAAGCCACATCGCCCGGAAACAGCGCCCAGGCCTCGCGCCAGTCGGCCCGATCGTCGTTCAACACCTTGCCGGTGCGCTTGGTCTCTGAGGTCCCTGCCCGGTTGCGCCAGTCCGGATCATACATCACGCCGTAGGGCGGGTCGGTGACCATGAGATGCGGCGTGATGCCATTGAGCAGCCGTTTGACCGCTGCCGCGTCCGTGGCGTCGCCACACATCAGCCGGTGCCCGCCCAGCTGCCAGAGGTCGCCGGGGCGCGAGACCGGTGCGTCAGGGACGTCAGGCGTTGCCTCCTCTTTCGGATCCGCCGCGCCATGGTCCAGCAGCGCATCCAGCTCAGCCCCTTCGAAACCGATATCGGCCAGATTGATGCCCAACTCCGCGAGGTCTGCCAGTTCCAGGCCCAGCAGATCCCGGTCCCAGCCCGCCTGCTCGGCCAGCCGGTTGTCGGCCAGGATGTAGGCCCGCTTCTGCGCTTCGCTCAGATGTGACAGCTCAATTACCGGCACCCGCCCCAGCCCGAGCTTGCGTGCCGCGAGCACCCGGCCGTGCCCCGCGATGATGCCGCTCTTTGCATCCACCAGAACCGGGTTGTTGAAGCCGAACTCCCGGATCGACCCGGCAATCTTCGCCACCTGCGCCTCACTGTGGGTGCGCGCATTGTTGGCGTAAGGGATGAGGTCCGAGACTGGAACGTGCCGGATGGCCGAGGCGCCGAGGGACGCGCTCTCGCTCTTTGGTTCTGCTGCTGATTGTGCCGCCATGACCCCGCCCTGCGCAATGAAATCTGCGTTCGGGGCAGTATAACAGATCGACCAACCCATTGTAATATAGACACTATATGACATTTAACGACATAGGTCGACATTTTGGACGGGGAACAGTCTTATCGCCAGCGCTGGATCAATCGCGCCTACCGCAAGATTTCGGCACTAAAGTAGACCGTGAGCCCCGTCGTCGGCATTGATCCGACCACTGTGCCTCATGCCGCACGAGAGCGGACCTTCGCTCCACCTTGTGCAATGGACCGAGATGTGGGACAAAACGGTTCTTCGCCGCGGCTGCTCCAATGGCCACAATCAGAGAAGGGCTACCTTTCAGCTCGCTCTAATAACCACGCCACCACGGAATCGATCGCGCTGTTCTGCTTGGATTTTCGCGTGGCCAGCAGGTAGAAATCCTGTTCGCCGGTCAGCTTTTGTGGTGTGATTTGGACTAATCGCTTGGCTTCAAGTTCCGCAGCCACAAGAAAGCGGCTTACCAGAGCCACGCCCTGACCAAAAAGTGCTGCATCCACGGCCAAGGACGTTTGACTAAGGCGCAGCCCACGACCTCCTCTGTCCTCGATATTCAACAATCCCAGAAATTCTGGCCAGAGATCATGCGCGTCATGAAGTTTGGGCATAGACGACATGGCTTGAGGGCTGACAGGCAAAGTGTGCTCGGAAACAAGGCTTGGTGCTGCGACTGCAATAACCTCTTGACGAAACAGAAGGTGAGCGTCGAGGGAGGCACCAAATGGTGGCTTTCCTTGCCTGACTGCAAGGTCAATCCCGTCGCCGTGAAAGCTTGAAACCTTTTTTGTTGCCAGAATGCGAAGGTCGATATCAGGGTGCTTTGCCGAAAAGTCAGGCAAGTTGGGAATCAACCATTTTGCAGCGAATGTTGGCGTGACACTGACAAGCACTTTTCCGGGTTCGGGCTTGAGTTGATCGGTCGCACTGCGAAGTGCCTCGAACGCCGCGGCGACATTCACGTGATAGCTCCGACCCGCCGAAGTGAACGCCAGCCCTTTGGATAACCTTTCAAACAATGGCACCCCTAAATGCGTCTCAAGCTGGCGCACCTGTTGTGCGACGGCACCTTGAGTGACGCCCAGTTCATCCGCAGCAGCACGGAAATTCAGAAACCTGCCAGCCATTTCAAATGCGCGTAGCCCGTTGAGGGGAGGAAGTTGTGACATTTGGCGATAGTATTCCTACAGGCATGAAACATCAATTCTCAGGAGAGAGATCTACGGAATTGTAGTATCGATAGATCAAAATAGAGATGGAGAGAACAATGTCAGTAGAAAAAGTGGCACTAATCACCGCAGGCGGAAGCGGAATGGGCGCAGATGCCGCCCGCCAGTTGGCCGCCGATGGGTTCAAGGTGGGTATCCTCTCTTCGTCGGGCAAAGGCGAGGCGCTTGGCGTTGAGTTAGGCGGCTTTGGTGTCACGGGATCCAACACCAACCCCGATGACCTGTCTGCATTGGTTCAAGGCGCTGTCGACCGCTGGGGCCGTGTCGACGCTCTGGTCAACTCCGCAGGCCACGGGCCCAATGGGCCGGTGCTCGAAATTTCGGATGATGATTGGCATTTGGGCATGGAAGTTTACCTGATGAACGTCATCCGGCCGACGCGGCTTGTCACCCCAGTCATGCAGGCGCAGGGCGGCGGCACGATCATCAATATCTCAACTTTTGCGGCGTTTGAGCCTGACCCACTGTTTCCGACCTCGGGCGTCTTCCGGGCGGGTCTTGCCGCTTTCATCAAGCTTTATTCCGATAAACATGCGGCTGACAATATCCGCATGAACAACGTATTACCGGGCTTCATCGACAGTCTCCCCGAAACCGAAGATCGCCGCGCGCGCATTCCGATGGGGCGCTATGGGCGAGCGCAAGAAGTGTCCTCGGTGATTTCGTTGCTCGCCTCCGAAGATGGCGGCTACATCACTGGCCAAAACCTGCGTATTGACGGGGGATTGACCCGTGCCGTCTGATGCTATCGTCGCGCGCCCACGATTTGACAGCATGGTTTTTGTGGTCAAATGGTGCGCGTCAATCATCCAGATCATGGGCTACACCGCGACAGGGTTCGGATGGACACCATGGAACCTATACCTGTTTCTGATCGGTGTGTTGGGGTGGTTTGCTGTCGGTGCCATGTGGAACGACAAAGCCCTGATGCTGGTCCATCTTGTTGCACTCGGTGCAATGATTGTTGGAATGGCAAGTGGATCACCGTCGTAGAGCAGACATTCATGCAACGTGCAGCATCGGTCAAAATAGGCTCGGAGCGGACCTAAGCTGCAATGTGGATAAACGTCTGCTTCCAAACCAGCACGCGCACGAGCGTGCTACTTCGGCCGCCACTCAGCCAAGTCACCAATCACAGCTTCCAGATGCCGTCGCTCCGTCGCCTGCGATCCACCACGCACGCTGCCAAGACCGTCCGCGTCCAGTTCGGCAATATCGGGCTGATTTAGGAGTCAAATCCCTTATATATAGAAGGAGCCTGACCCTAAAATAGCCCCCTTCGAAATGCCGACTTTGTCTGTGGAGTGAACTGAACATCTCCGGATAGAGTGCGAAGGCATCCGATGCACTGTCCACGGCCGCGCCTTCCAGCAGCATCCGCTGGAAGATGCCCGTCTGGAAGCTGTCCCAAGGGGCGATGCAATCGCGGACGAGCGGCAGATCAACATCGGCAAGGATATGCACTTCCAGCAGATTTTGCGCCGTCCGATTCAAACCGCGCCCACGCCCGAACGCTTGGAAAAGCACTTGATTGCGATTGGGCTGCTTTTTGGAAAGCATCGTTCGCTGCAACAGATGCAACAGATGTTACGCATGAATGCATTAGGACACTTACGCGCGTGCGTAAGAGACACAACGGTTTCATCCGTCGCATCTGTTGCACATGTTGCATCTTGCATCGCGCGCGAGACGCGGCATAGATCGCCATTCACGGGAATATTTGACATGGGCATCCCGGATCGGTTGAACTGAACAGCACCGGCTAGGGAGACGGCGCGCTTATGGGACACACGACACTCGGCGTTCTGCCGAGAACGCGCTACTGGAAGGACGTTTCGGAACTCCTCTCAGGACCGGCCCCGAACCATGACATCTTTGCAGCCAGTGCCCGGGCGGCAGAAAAGGATTTGCTCCAAGCCGCGAAGGACCCAGTGTTCATTGAGGCCGTACGACTCCTTCTGGCGATCCCTGCGGCCGCGCGTGCACAAGATTTTGGCGATGCTTTGAGGGCACAGGACATAGCGATCTCGAACCGGCCCGAGTTACTCGACCTTGTAAGCGCAGCGGCCCGACGACTGGATCAAGTGCGCGCAGAGCGGGGCGGTCACAGCGATCTCGGCGAGCTTGCCGCAAGGGCGCTTTCGGCAACGCTGACCACATCTATTGGTGATGCCCTGCCTGGACTTTTCGATGCGACCCCGGACGACGTGCAGGAAGCGGCGCGTAAACTATCCTGGAACAAAAGCGTTTCTCAATATACCCGCAGCTTCTTCGGTAACTTGGTCACCGGGACGTTATCCTATTGGCTGGACCGCACGCTGGATCGGGAGATCGGGGATGGACATCGCTTTCCCGATGTTGCTGCGAGAAGTGCGTTTCAGTTCGATCTTGAGCAATATTCTTGGGAATCCTCCCGGATAATCAAGGAGTTCTCAGGCGGTTGGTACGGTAAGACCCTGCATCGAGACGGTGGGTTCAGCTCTTCTGAAGCCGCGCGCTTTGGCCACGTCGCACTGAAGAAGATCGTCGATGACCTGAGAACACGGCAGGTACGCAGTGGCTGAGGCAGTGATCGGCGTTGATGGGAGAATTGACCCGCTCCGAGTGCGGTTGGGTGGTGTGGCGCCGACGTTCGAGCTGGAAACCGATCTTATCCGCGCGACGTGCCGGGCAGAGCTTGATCCCCTAAACATCGATCTGCTTGAGATCGCCGCGACCGTTTTTGCCGCGGACAGCGCGGTGAAGCGAGGCGGACCAACGCGCCCGGCAATGGGAGAAGCCTGGCGGCGTTCCTTCGACTTCTTGGTCCCTGTTCGCAATCCGGCATTCTGGAACCGCGCAGAAGTTCGGTACGCCCTCATCGATGCCGTCGACTTCCTCTCCGAGGACGCGGTGACTTTCGCATTTCGTCAGAAACCGGTCGACCCGGCTTTGCAGCCGTACCTTGATCTAGATCCAGCCGGTGCGACGTTCGATGCTGAGGAAGTTATCCTGTTCTCCGGAGGTCTGGATTCCTTCTCCGGGGCGCTGGAAGCGCTCTCCACATCGACAAAGAAGGTCATCCTCCTGACCCACCGTTCCGCTCAGAAGGCAATTCCACGTCAGGTCAAGCTGGGTCAATATCTCGCAGAGAGGTTCCCTGATCGAGTCCTCCATATTCACGTCAAGGCGCGTCGGGTCGGGCAGGAATCGAGCGATTCATCGCAGCGCTCACGGTCCTTTTTGTTCGCCGCGCTGGGGCAATTGGTGGCCCGGTCGTTCGGTGCCAAACGGTTGAGTTTTTATGAAAATGGGGTGATCAGTCACAATCTGCCGATCAGCCCGCAGGTCGTCGGCACAATGGCGACACGGACGACCCATCCGCTTTCGCTGCGTAAACTCAATACGCTCATGGGGCTGCTCGGGCCGGATCATGTTCCGATCGAAAACCGTTACTGCTGGCTGACCAAGCGCGATGTGGTCGAGCGCATCGCTCTGCATGGCGGCGCGGGACAAATCCCACACAGCGTCAGTTGCACGAGCATCCGGGAGCAGACCACCCAGCACACCCATTGCGGCACGTGCTCGCAATGCCTCGACAGGCGCTTCGCGCTCTTGGCTGCCGGTCTCGACCAGCATGACTTTGATACAGACTATGGAACCGACATCCTTTTCGGAGCGCGCGAAAAGCCACAATCCCGTACCATGGCTGTCGAATGGGCCCGCCACTCATTACGCCTGACAACGGTCGATCCGCACATCTTCATGACGGCTTTTGGCATCGAGTTTGCGCGAATTTCCGACGGCCATCCAGAGCAAACGAAACAGGCAGTTTTGGAGCAGTGTGTCGCCATGCATATGCGGCATGGAAAAAGCGTAAAGCAGGTTCTGGATCAAGTTCTGGCGGAACGGTCTGACGATATCTTTTTAGGCAAACTACCGGCGACGTCGCTTGTCGCTCTTATCCTAGGGCAACAAGGTGAAGGTCTCACCAGACTTGTTACAGACTCTCCGGCGTCGAGCTCCCGCATTGCAGACACGAATCCTGAAGACGAGATAGATCTGATCCCGAAAGCCGGCGATCCGTTACAGGTGTCTTTCGGGGTGGAGAATGGCCGTCCGATGGTGAAAATCGAGGGCCTCTGTGTTTTCATCGGAGCTAAGGCCAAGGTTCCGATCGATCTGAAGCCGACCTTCCTTGAAGACAAGTGTAATCAGCTTTCACCGGAAGATTGCCGCTATGTGACGGCAGGAACTCTCGCATCAAGCCAACGCACGAAGAAGAGCACAATACGGCAACAGGTAAACCGCTGCCGACAAATGCTCGGTGAAAGCTACGAGATGGTGCACGGAGAAGAACTGGATGAGGACCGGTTCATCCAGTCTCGGTCGCCCAAAGGCTATCGGCTCGCGCCGAATATCATCCCTCTTGTCAAAGACGAATCATAGCCCGATCGATTCTCATGGGGGCAGTCGAGCACATCGACTTGTCACGCCATGAACCTTTTTGTCACGTCGTGAGGGGTTGACAGGCCCGAATTCGCCCCCTGCGGACCGACGACTGTCACGCCAGAGGCCGATCCTGTCACGTCGGACGAGGCGAATTCTGCCCCCCACAAGAGTATCATCAGGGCGTACCCACAAGCCGCCAGGGCAGCCCGATGCAAAACCAGAACGACACACCGATTATCGAAAAAGCAGCGTCCAGCTTCGTCAGCGAAGCGACGCTCGCTCACCACTGGGACATCTCCTGCCGCACACTGCAGAGGTGGCGCAGCCTACGCGAGGGGCCTGCCTTCAGTATCATCGGAGGGTCCGTCCGGTACCGCATCCAGGACATCTTTGACTATGAAAACCGCCACCGCAACAACGCCGCGGGTCAGCAATGAGTCGCCACAGCACTCCGTCTATACCGCCAGTGATCGATACCGAAATTATCGCAACCTACTGCCGTGCGGTCTTTCGCTATGTCGACGGCATTGTCCCAGTGCGAGTGCTCGCTGAAACTGGCACCCCGCAGAAAACACCCAAGCAGTCGTTCCCGGACGTCGAGCACCTGACCAGCGTTCTTTGCGACCACGCGGGACAGGCTGCCGACAAAGGCTGCGGCGTCTACGTCGTGCCCTGCACCGTTGAACCGGGGCAATCGGCCCGTGCCGAGAATATCCTGCAGACATGCGTGATCGTCATCGACCTGGACAAAGGCAACATCGACAGCAAACGGACGCATGCTTCGCGCCACCTTGGAAAACCCTCATTGGTGATCGCATCTGGCGGCATCACCGAGACCGGTCAGCAAAAATGCCATCTCTACTGGCGGCTCACCGAGGCGGCCACCGGTGCCGATCTCGAGCGGGTCCGTGCCCTGCGGGAAACCCTCGCCGTGAAGCTCGGCGGCGACCCGTCCTTCAAGAGCCTGGCACAGCCGATCCGCGTCGCGGGAACACTCCACGGCAAGAACGGTCTGACAGCTCTTGTGCGGACTCTCGAGGACAACGATCTCGACTATGATCTTGCAGAGCTGGAGGATGCGGCCCACGCAATGCCCGCGCTGGAAGCGCCGCTGAATGCCATTGCAAATTCGCCAAGTGTCAGTACCGGCCCCGGCGCCCTGGACCTTGCGATCCGCCATATCCATTCCGGTGGTGTCGACGATGTGAGCCGCTTTGAAGCGCTATCCAAAGTAATCGGTCACTGGATCCGGAATGTCAGGCGACCTGTGTGCACATTGGATGAGGCATGGTGCGCGACACGAGACCACAACGCGGCGATGATTGTCCCGCCGTGGGACGAGGCCCGGCTCCATCGCGAATTTATTGCCCTTCTGAACTTGGACATTAAGAAGAATGGACCGCTGCCGTCGGCGATGCCTGCAGGCGCAGAACAAGACCTTGCGCCGGACAGCAGCGAAGACGCAATTGCCGACCGCTTTGCTTCACAACACGGCGCGGACTGGAAACATGTCGCGCAATGGGGAGCCTGGTTTAAGTGGACGGGCCAGGTCTGGGCGCGCGATACGACCGGCGGTGCGCGCGAACTTGCCCGCATGATTTGCCGTGCAACTGCTTCAGACTGCGAGCGGCCAGCAGAAGCTCGGCGCATTGCCAGCGACCGAACAATCGCTGCCAGCCTGAGGATCGCAGCCTGCGATCCGCGCATCGCCACGCAAACGTCTGACTGGGACACACACCCACTGCTGCTCAACACGCCCACCGGCATCATCGATCTCCAAACCGGTGAGACGCTGCCTCACGACCCTGCGCTCTTGCTGACCCAGATGACGACCGCTTCTGCCGAGGGCGACTGTCCTCTCTGGTACAAGTTCCTTGGTGAAATAACTGGCGGAAACAAAGTTCTGGAGGCTTACCTGTCCCGTCTCGCAGGTTACTGCCTGACCGGATCGACGCGGGAGCAGAGCTTCGCCTTTCTACACGGCGACGGCGCCAACGGAAAATCGGTTTTTCTCAGCACGATGACCCAAGTCCTGGGAAACTACGCCGCAACCGCGACGCTCGACACCTTCATGTCGGTGCGCGGCACGCGCCACCTGACAGAATTGGCGGGGCTGCGAGCCGCCCGCCTCGTGATGGTGCCCGAAACGGAGCAGGGCCAGAGTTGGGCCGAGGGCCGCATCAAGACCGTCACCGGTGGTGAAAAGATCCGGGCAAACTTCATGCGGCAAGACCACTTCGAGTTCGCGCCACAGTTCAAACTCCTCATTGCGGGCAATCACCGCCCCCACCTCTCGGGGTGCGGGGAAGCCATGCGGCGCCGCCTCCATCTCGTTCCGTTTGACGTCACCATCCCGGCTAGTCGACGTGATCCGCAGCTCGTGGAAAAGCTGACGGGGGAGCTAGGCGGTATTCTCCGCTGGATGCTGGACGGATGCGTCGATTGGCAGCGCATGGGTCTCGCGCCGCCGGATTGCGTGCTGGAGGCCGTGCAACAGTACTTCGCAGATGAGGATCTGGTTGGGCAATGGATCGCGGAAAACTGCTGCGAGGGCCCAGAGCTTCGCACAACGTCCAAATCGCTATTTTCGAACTGGAAGTCTTGGGCCGAACAAACTGGGTGCGCGGCAGGATCGACCAAGTCGCTAGGAGAAGCTCTGCGGCAGCGCGGCTTCCGGCCGGTGACCGTCAACAGGGGACGCGGGTGGAGCGGGTTGGCCCTGCGGCACTGCTTCGCTGCTGAGGAGGTCGCCGAATGAGCCGATCCCCATCCTGTGGTCCCAACCCACTGAACCCTATCCACATGACACCGCTCGAGCGCCGCGCCGAGCTTTGCAACCTGCTGGCGCTTGGTTTGCTCCGCCTTCACATGAGAGACGCCGCCGAAGTATCTGCCAAATATGGAGAAATTCCGCTACACTCTCCGCCCGGCCAGAGCGCTCATGCAACTCCGACTCACCGGAGAACCGCATGACAAACTCAGATCCCATCCCAGCCCGCCTGGCCGCGCTCAAGACCACCCCAACGCCCGACCTGAAGCAGCAATGGCGCGAGCTGTTCGACAGCGAACCGCCCCCGTTCAATCGCCGGTATCTTGAAAGCCGCCTGGCCTACCGCATTCAGGAATTGGCGTATGGCGGGTTGAAGCCGGAAATTGTGACGCGGCTGGAGGCCCTCGGCGAACAGCTGGACGGCGGCGACCGCAAGAAGAGCCGCATCCGCGCCGATCTCACACCCATCGTGGGCACACGGTTGATCCGCGAGTGGCAGGGCGTGGAACATCTCATCACGGTCAACACGGACGGGTTCGAGTGGCAGGGACGGCCCTACAAATCACTGTCGGCCATCGCCCGCGCCATCACCGGCACGCGCTGGAACGGCTGGGTATTCTTCGGCCTGAAAAATCACCGGAGGGGCGCATGACCAAACCCATCGTCAGAAAACTGCGCTGCGCCGTCTACACCCGGAAATCCTCCGAGGAAGGGCTCGAGCAGGAGTTCAACAGCCTCCATGCCCAGCGGGAGGCCTGCGAGGCCTACATCGCCAGCCAACGGTCAGAGGGCTGGGTTCTGGTCCACGACCAGTATGATGATGGCGGTATCTCCGGCGGCACGCTGGAACGCCCCGGGTTGAGGCGGCTGCTCGCGGAGGTTGAGGACGGCTTGGTTGACGTGGTGGTCGTCTACAAGATTGACCGCCTGTCGCGGTCACTGATGGATTTTTCCAAACTGGTCGAGGTGTTCGACCGCAACGATGTGACCTTCGTTTCCGTCACCCAATCGTTCAACACCACCACGTCCATGGGGCGGCTGACGCTGAACATCCTGCTCAGCTTCGCCCAGTTCGAGCGTGAGGTGACGGCCGAACGCATCCGCGACAAGTTCGCCGCCAGCCGCAAGAAGGGCATCTTCATGGGAGGCAACCTGCCCTTCGGCTATGACGTGAAGGATCGCAAGCTGGTCATCATCCCATCCCAAGCCGAGATCGTACGCAGCGTCTTTGACCGTTTTGTCGAGATCGGCTCCGGCACTGAACTTGCCCGAGAACTGGATGCGAAGGGTGTCACCACGAGTCGCGGCAACCGCATCGATAAGAAGTTCATCTACCGGCTGCTGAACAACCGCGTCTACATCGGCGAAGCCGTGCACAAAGGAACCAGCTATCCCGGCGAGCACGACGCCATCGTCGACCGCGACGTCTGGAACAAGGTCCATGCCATCCTGACCGAAAGCCCCCGCAAGCGCGCAGCCCGCACGCGCGCCGACACGCCCGCGCTGTTGAAAGGGCTGCTCTACGGTCCTGATGGTGCCGCCTTCTCGCCGACCCACACGCGCAAGGGCGGCAAGCTCTACCGCTACTATGTCAGCCAGACGGTGCTCAAGCACGGTGCTGGATCCTGTCCGGTTGGACGCGTCCCGGCGGGCGAAATCGAGAAAGCCGTCATCAACCAACTCCGCGCCGTGTTCCGCCAGCCTGAGATTGTGGCGGGCACATGGAAGATGGCCCGCTCGCAGGATGGCGGCATCACCGAGGCCGACGCCCGAGAAGCCCTGACCCGACTCGATCCGCTCTGGGATGAACTCTTCCCCGCTGAGCAGGCGCGCATCGCGACACTGCTGGTTGAGCGGATCGATATCGGCACCGATGGCCTGAATGTGCGCCTCCGGATGGACGGTCTAACCGGGCTGGCGCACGAAATGAGGACTGATCTCGGAACGGCGGCATGACCCGCGCGAAGGCAGTGCCGGAAACGGTGACCGTGCATATCCCGTTTCGCCTCGTGAAGCGTGGCGGCCGCAAGGAGATTCAGCTGCCGGATGGGGCATCTGGGCACAGCAAGATGGATAATACTTTGATCAAGGCGCTGGCACGGGCGTTTCGCTGGAAGCGGATGCTGGAGTCGGGGGAGTTTGTCACAATCGCCGAGCTGGCGGAGCGCGAGGGAATCGCGCCGTCCTACATGACGCGCGTTCTGCGGCTCACGCTCCTCGCGCCTGACATCGTCGACGCAATCCTAAATGGGCAACAGGATATGAGGTTGACGTCGGCACGGTTGTTGGAACCGCTCCCTATAAATTGGACACGACAGATAGAATTGTTCGACTGACGTGAACGGCCCATGTCTGACCTTCGAGTTCGGTCATGTACGCGGCGTCGCAGCATATAGATCCAGACACTGCGAGCGGTTTAAGTGAGTGGCTTCGAAGGAGGTCGACAAAGCGGCAAGCTGGCTTGACAGCACGGCTTCCCTCTTCAGCTTTGAATAGCTACGTATAGGCATGGCATTTCTGTATTTGGACGATAGCAAACATCACAGTTTTGGGTTCTCGCTGGCGGCATTCGTGACTTGCGACTTCGACCCATCTGAAGCGTTGAGCACGATGTTTGAGGAGTACGGATATGACCCCTCGACGTTCGAGTTTAAGTCCTCGGCCAAAATGAAGGGCGATGACAATCTTCAGCGGCTTCGTTCGTCACTGAAGCTATTCATCGCGAAGAACTGCAAAATCGCTGTCTGTGTCGTCGGTGATGATCGAAGGCTCGGGCCTGCTTCTCTCGAACTTCTAAATGCTGCCCTGAAGCACCCGAAACTGAGCGAAACTGAACATGAAGTCTTTTTCGATGAAGGTTTGTTTTCATCAGTCAAAAACGCCCAGAAGTCCTTACAGGGATCATATGCTGCAAACCGGTGTCACTGCCATTTCGAGCAGGACTCCCGAAAAGTCCGTGGCATCCAGCTTGCAGACATTGTTGCTCATACTTGCGCTACGATGCTCCTGGACTCGATGGGACATATCACGAAGACGATCAAACTCGATGCGCCGGGTGACGGTGTTTACGACGGCATGGAGGTCGAACTCGGTTTCGAAATGTGGGCGGGCATTCGCTATTCTTTCCTTTCCAAAAACAAGCCGGATCTCATAGATGATTTTGACATCGCGACCGTTTGTGTTTTCCCTTGGGGCCTGTTCATAGACGATACAGTTGATCAAAAGACCGCTGCATTGGCTATGGGTCGGTTCGCTGAGATGTACTTAGGCTGCATACACTGACGGCCCGAAGCTGCCGTTCGCATCAACTACATATGCTGCGGCGCAGCGTCCCCAGACCGGCCATTCGCTCATCGTTCAGCATTTTAGATGGCCAGATGGACATTACCAAGGAAAGGTATGTGTTCCGACTCCGATCCCATCCAGCGAAAGCTCACTGTCCGCACCCGTTATGGTTCTGTCAGGTTTCAGTTAAGCATTCAGAATGCGGTGCCATGCATCAAGATGCCTGATGCCCCATCATGTCGGCCAGCGCGCCCCGGATTACTGGCCGCGCGGTTTGCCGATCAGACAGGGGGGGATTATTCAGTTCGAGGGCAAGCTCGGGGAAGAGCTCGAACAACTCGCTTCGACTCTCTTCGGAAAGCCCCATTAGTGCCTGTCGCCCTGGGTGCAGACTTTCCGAGGCACAGCCTTCAGCCATCACTATCTGATGGCGGTCAAATAGCATGTGGCAATAGATGACCCGCAGCACCGGTTTTTGTATTATCGTTGTATCATTGATCAGCCGCTTCGCCGCCACCAGAACTTCCGGCTCGCCAGACCATAGCTCGGCCCGCCAGTCTGAGATCAGCATCCGGTGTTGCGGCGACACCCAGAGATCGCGACAGTTGCCGAGCGCGTTTTTTTTGATCAAGATCGGTGCAAAGTTCCCCAGCCCCGTTATTTCGCGGGTGCCCAGCCAGCGCAACGGCTGATAACCCTCGTCGCAGGTATAGATCATGTCGCCTGGAACAAGCGTCTCGATCGGACGCATCCCCTCAATGGTCTTTATCCTTGTGCCGGCCACGAAACAGACCGGTTGCCCACCCATGCTGGCATGGGTGCGGTTGTCACTGTTGTCGACAATCCCTTGTGAGGTTAGCGGCGTGTTCGGCGGTGGCGGCGTGCCGAGAAACACGAGGTAATAGCCGTCTTCGCCGCTGTCATTCAGGTCGCCATCATTGTTGAGGTCAACGTCAATTACTGCGATGTCATATGTATTGGTTCCGTCCGAGACGCGGAACGTATAGTCATAGACGACTGCCCGCGCTGTCCCATCGATCATCACCGATTGTTCGCCAGCTTGTCCTACCCCCATATTAGCTTGGGTTTGTTCATTGTCTGGGTCGCCATTGTAAAAAGTGGCGTTCGGGTCTTCCTCATAGACCGTATGGGTGAAGCTCGAGCCAGACCATTGCCAAGTCGAACCGTTGGATGGGGCTACGTTATAGGCAAACGAATTTCCGTTTACCGTGCTTTGAGTGCCCCGGATCGTGTTGTCATAGCTATAGTAGGCAGGCATTGATACTCTCTTAACGTGGACCTCAGGCAAAGGTGCTTCAGCACATCAGTCCTTCGATCAGTCTTTTGGTCTTGGCGGTCTAGCCGCTGCTCGATTTTATATCCTATCGCGCATCATTTCGTCTTAGGCTCAGCGTTACACTTTCAGAACCAATGTTGAAAGCTCGCCGCACGTTAGCGGTCACACGTGTCAAATATGTGGCATAATCGATGACCTAGCAGACGTTTTACGGCGCAGTTCGGCTGACATGTTGCCATCGCTTCGCGTCCCAAAGCGAACACGCCATATCTGCACATTGGGCGGGACGCGGTCATTCGCTGCCAATGCCAAATCTGCCTCGAAGCAGCCTTGCGGCACTGCAGAACGAAGCCCGATTTACAGTTCGCCTGAACGTCGGCTTCCGACTTCGCGGCATGACTGATTCGCACTTACAGAGAAATTCTGCTCTCCGCCCTTGGTGCCGAGCGTCACACTCGGCCCAGACCTGCCGTTCACGCACGCTCTCGACGCTGCGACGCAGCTTCCCGAAAGCAGACGCCGCGGGTTGGAACCACACGTTCGTGCCAACCACGCGGCTACAACCTGAAGTGCATTCAGTGCGGCGAGGCCAGCCCTGTTTGGTGTTGTGGCCAAGTTCGAAATAGGGAACGCTCCGATCAGTTCATTTTCCATACGAGGGCACCAAATTGAATTTGCAAGAAGAAGTGGCGAAAATTGTCATCGTCATCGAAAACAGACAGCCAGTTCCGGCACTTGCGTTGAGTGAGCTGCTTGCTGCTCTCGCAAGAGACTACCGCAAGCAAAACCGCGCCAGAACACTTGTAGTCGCACGTGTCGAAGATGGTTCAATCTTAATCACCCTTCTGGATATGGCTCAAGCAGCATTACCTTATGCCAAGGGAGCCGTCGAAGCTGCTAAGGGCAGCAAAGCAATCATTGATTTTGGCAAGAGCCTTGCCGGATTGCTAAAGGCCAAAAAAAATCCTCAAGCCTCAGCCGAACAACTTCAATCAAAAGCCCCAGAGCGATCCATTGAGAAGCTGGTTAAGCTTGCGGTAGATGCAAATTGCAACGTGCGGCTCCGGCAGGTCGAAGCCGATGGGAGTTGCTTGGAAGTTGAAGTTACACGTTCGGAAGCTGTGGCAATCCAAGAGAGCGGGCACGATGCGAAGGAAACAAGGACGCTCAGACCTTCTATCACAACTGATGAAAGACACCTGGACGCAAAACGCGTCGAAGAATTCGCTGACAAATTTGAAAGGCTGCAAATATCGAAAGAGTCGTCGGTCAATGACGCACTACAAATCATACTCGGGATAATCAAAGGGTCCGGCGACGTCGAATTGCTCAGGTCTCTGGCCCTGGAGTTAGAGCGACGTGGTTACAAAGAATTAGCGGCAACAATCAGAGAAAACTGATACCTTGACTTTTTTGAATGGTCCAAACCGACCTTTATTGGTTCACTCAATGCCGCGCTGCAGCTTCATCGAGCTTACCATGACTGTTTTCCGAGAAATCTGACTAACTAAGATAAACCCGCATTGCAGTTTTTGGTGTCGATTGCGGTAGCTACCGAACGCTTTCGCCTTCACGTTGACATGATGAGGTTTTGCGGCCCAATTTAATAGCACCACATTGCATACGAAGAGAAAATAGATGAATGCGCCAAAACCAATTCTGACAACCGGCTCAATCTGGCGGAGGTGGGATCCGCACATTCACGCACCTGGCACAACGCTCAATGACCAGTTTGGCAGCAACGATGTTTGGGAAAAATATTTGTCAGCTGTCGAAACAAGCGAGCCCAAAATCGAAGGACTTGGCGTTACCGATTACTACCTCCTCGACACATACAAGGAAGTTCTTCGATACAAGACCGCCAATAGGTTGGCTGACGTAACAACGATTTTTCCAAATATTGAGCTCAGGCTCACTACGCGTGCGGGAACTGGATTCGTCAACATTCACTTACTTATCGACCCCACCGCTGAGGATCATGTCGGAAACACAGAGAGGTTGCTTGCACGGCTCGAATTTGAAGCTCATGGCGACACCTTCAAATGTGCCCGTGAAGACCTTATCCGTTTGGGGCGAAAGACACTGACAACTAACGCTTCGGAAAAGGCGCTTATTGCAGAAGGTGCGAACCAGTTCAAAGTAGAATTTTCGCAACTGAAGAATGTTTACAGGAAGTCCGACTGGGCAAAGGCGAATGTCTTAGTCGCAGTCGCTGGTGGGAAAGATGATGGCACTTCTGGCTTACGTCAGGCATCTGACGCGACGCTGCGTGCAGAGATCGAGAAGTTTGCCCACGTTATCTTTGCCAGCAGTGTCGCTCAACGTGAGTTTTGGACTGGTAAGCGACCAGCCATAAGCGTTGACGGGCTTAAGGAGAGATACGGAGGCTGCAAGCCTTGCCTTCATGGTTGTGATGCGCACCGTCCTGAAGAGGTCGGTCAACCTGCCCACAACCGCTATTCCTGGGTGAAAGGAGCCCCCACCTTTGACGCCTTGCGCCAAGCCTGCATCGATCCAGAATACCGGGCCTTTGTTGAGGAGGAACCTCCAGCGGGCGCGCTACCCTCTCAAGTAATACAATCAGTCGCCATTGCTGACGCCGATTGGGCCAAAACAGATTTCGTGCCTCTAAACCCTGGACTTGTCGCCATAATCGGTGCGCGAGGTTCAGGCAAAACCGCCCTTGCCGATATGATAGCGGCAGTTTGCGATGCTGTACCAGCATCGGTTTGGTCCGATGGTGAGCTCCAAACGCCATCATTTCTCAGTCGAGCGAGACCACTTATCGGTTCCGCTCGTGCAACGTTGACCTGGGGAAGCGACGAGACAGTTGAACGTGCGCTCGATGGGTCGGACTCCGGTGGTTTTACAGCCTATCCGCGTGCGCGCTATCTCTCACAACAATTCGTCGAAGAACTATGCTCTCCAGCCGGAATTTCTGATGGCTTAGTGCATGAAATTGAACGTGTCGTCTATCAATCCTATGACCCAGATACGGCCGAAGGAGCCACCAGCTTCACAGAGCTTCGGAACCAGAGGACGGAGCGATTTCGTCAAGCGAGAGACCGGGAAGAGGCAGCCATTGACACGCTCTCTGATCACATTGCTACTGAGCTTGAAAATGGGGCGAAGGTTGCCGATCTTGAGAAGCAGATTGGCCAAAAGGACAAGCTCATAACCGATCAGTCCGTCGACAAAAGCCACCTAAAGCTAACTGGAAAACCGGAATTTTTAGCCCGGCATGAAGAATTATCAGCCACTGCAGAATCCGTCCGCCGCAGTATAAATTTACATTCTGAAAAACGCCGCGCGTATCTCGCTCTTCAGGATGAAGTAGCCAGTGTTCGCGCCACTACTGCGCCAGAGATGCTCAGAGAGACCAAGGAAAACCACCTAAAGGGCAGCATGTCGGATGAGCAGTGGGGGAATTTTCTGCTGGTCTATAATGGCGACGTAGATGCGACGCTGCGAACCGTCATCGCTGCAGCTGACCAAAAGGTCACGCAGCTCACGGGCGATGCTGTTGACGTAGAGGATCGCAACGCTCCGCTGATTCCAGATGATCAGGATCTTGCAACTGTTACCCTCAATCGGCTCACTGCCGAACTTGAACGTCTGTCTGGGTTCATCACGGCTGATGATCACGTTCGCAAACAGTGGCAGGCCGCGACTGCAACGATTACACGAGAGAACGCGGCACTCGAGAAGTTGAAGATAGAACTCACATCGGCCCAAGGAGCGGGGGCACGTCGCAAAGTCCTACAAAGTCAGCGCATTGATTGCTACGAACGCATTTTTCAAGCGATCATCAATGAACAGCTTGCGTTGCAAGACCTCTATCAACCTTTGCTAAGGCGTTTGGAAAAAACATCCGGCACTCTTGGCAAATTGCGGTTCACAGTGACCCGTATCGTCGATGTCGAGAAATGGGGCCGCTACGGTGAAGCAAACCTATTTGATAAGCGCCGCAAAGGGGCTACGAAGGGAGTTGGTTCTTTGACGGCACTTGCCGCAGACCGCCTTGCGCCGGCCTGGCAAACAGGCACCGCCGCTGACGTTCGCAAAGCCATGGAAACTTTCATGGAAACACACGCACAAGAGCTCCTGTCACACGCGCCATATGAAAAGAACGAAAGGGTTGATCTGCGAAATTGGATGAACCAGTTTGCACATTGGTTGTTCGCCACAGATCACATCACTGTCCGCTATGAGATAAACTATGATGGCGTGGACATCCGCAAGCTCTCTCCGGGGACGCGGGGTATTGTGCTGTTGCTGCTCTATTTGGCACTTGATGATCAGGATGATCGCCCACTCATAATCGACCAGCCGGAAGAAAATCTCGACCCAAAATCCGTCAACGACGAGTTGGTTCCACTCTTTATCGAAGCCAAAAAACGCCGCCAGGTGATCATGGTCACTCACAATGCTAATCTCGTCGTCAATACGGACGCGGATCAAATTATCATCGCGGAAGCAGGACCACACCCTGTCGGAGGACTGCCTCCGATAACATATTACGGCGCTGGTTTGGAAAGCCAAGAAATACGCGCTGAAGTTTGCAAAATTCTGGAAGGTGGAGAACCAGCATTTCAGGATCGGGCGCGCAGATTGCGAGTTAGGATGGAAAGATAAGAACTGCTGCTTCCAGCCCTCTAACTTGATCCTTTCGCCACTACAAAGAAGGTCCGTTTCCCACAAAATCACTTCCGCCCTTCGCACCTACAGCGAATGACCGGAATTCGCCGTTGGGGCCGGCTGACAGGAACGGCCCAAAGGAGACACCCACACGATTGCGTCACGCCGCAGCACAGCTTTCGCATTGCTGCCATTCGTGCATTGTGCAGCATTTAGTTGGATGAAACGTTAGTCAAGCGGACAAAGCTGCCTTTGGCGAGCGTAAACCCAATGGCCCCTTTCAGCAGTCAAGACAGGTCATCCATGCAAGAGGCAGCCCGTTATCTCACCACTGGATGCTGAACCCTGCTGTTAGGCCAAGTCCTGAGCTGCCGTTGTTGCTGAGAGATCGGCGATATGAGACTTCACCGTAAATAGCCTTGTTATCATCCCAGAACTTTGAGCCGCCGAGGCCGATCTCAGCCCAGGTGTGGTTGTAGCTTGCGCCCAAAGGTGCCCCGGCCACGTTGACAGAGCTTGCGCTGGAGAAGTCACGCACCAGATTGCCAATAGCAAAATACTTTTCCGGGCCACCATCCGTGTCAAGGTATTCGTGCTCATACGCAAGGCCCAGCCGGCCAATCAGGCTATCTCGGCTGCCAAGATCAACAGCGCTGCCCGCACTGTCCGTAAACGAATCGCCATCAATGCTGGACCAGATCAATTGTGCTTGAGGAATAAGCGATACGGTGTCGTGCAGTGCGAACCGTTTGCCTATCTCAGCGCTCAAACCATAGCCCATAGCATCCTGGTCGGATGCAAGATCAGTGCCGCTAGCTGCATAGTCCCCGCTTAACCAGTTCAGCTGTGCCTGAGCATCAAAGAAAAGCCCGTCTTGACCATACCAGGTTGCCGTTGCTCCAAGCCCGTAGCCGTCACCTTTTATGCTCCCAGTTCCCATGGCATTTGTGACAGTGCTATTCACAGTACCGTACTGACCAGTAATGCCAAAGACCCACTGACCATTGTCGCCAACTTCTGCCAGAGCGTCATAGCCAAATTGCAGACCTCCGGAATTTCCGTCAATTGACGCCCCACTTGTGCTGCTGGACGGCGTAACGTCAAACCGATCCCCGTAGGCACGCAGCCACGCGCCGCGTGCGATCTGTCTGTCTCCTGCAATTTTTGTGAGGTATCGCCGTTGGCTGACCCGCTGTTGGCGCGTCGGCAGATCAACGAGAGTGCCCAAAACAAACGGCGCAGATTCGTAAACACTGCCGACTGAGTTTGCACCTATGCTGGCCAAGAACCATTGGCTTCCTAACAAACTGAGATCGTAGGTGAACGCGCCAGCTGATACCGGACCGCCTGCAAGCGTAAAGTCTCCCGCAGCTGTCGTTCCAGTGACATCCACGACCAATACGTTATTGCCCGTGGACGCTCCTGAGGAGACGTTTGCAATGGAAATCGCCGTTCCAGCGCTAGTCACGCTCCCTCCAACGGTTAGCGTATCTGACGTGTCGGTCGCAAAATCCACGTCGACAAGAAGCAGACCACCGCCGGAATAACCGCCAGACATGCTGAAGGTGTCTCCGACCGCACCATTTAGCGTCGATACTAGGCCGCTGTTGGATAAATTGCCGGTTAGGGCAAAACCGCCTGCCGCATTGAGAACGCCTCCGTTTAACAAGCTCAGGCCGGTTCCTGGGTCAGATCCAACAGATAAGATTGGGCCAAAGCTGAGCGATCCACCGTCAACAACTATAGTTTCCCAATTGATGTAGTTCGCACCATTAACTGTCGCGGATGCGCCGCGAATGGTCAGAACATCGACTAGGCCGTCCGCCGAAGAAAAGTCATCGCCGCCATCGAAGATTCCAGTAAATGCGCCCAGATTAAAGCTGCTTTCCACAAGTGCGGTATCAGATCCGTCGGTGCCATTTGTATGCCCCGGCCCATCGTCCATGAAAATCGAACCAGCAATGGACCCCGACCTTAGAATCAGTTGGTCTGAACCGCCCTCGAAGATTACATTGCTACCCATTGCGGTGCCATCAAGTGTCAGAATGTCGTTTCCGCTGCCCGAGGAAAAAATGCCGCCGATAGAACCACCGAACAGGTTAAAGGTATCACTCCCCTGTTCCGAGTTCAGAAGCCCGTCGATCTGCGCGGTGCCAGACATGTTAAGTATAT
This sequence comes from Roseovarius sp. Pro17, assembly GCF_035599575.1. NCBI lineage: Bacteria > Pseudomonadati > Pseudomonadota > Alphaproteobacteria > Rhodobacterales > Roseobacteraceae > Roseovarius > Roseovarius sp. Pro17. The sequence goes on along the minus strand of NZ_CP141179.1, from coordinate 743,623 downwards.
TATTTCCGGCGCCGATATTAACACTGCCAATGCGCCCCCCGGTAAATTCAACATTATCCCCATTTGTGAAAATCCCGAAGATACGACCGCCGCTCATCACGAATGTGTCAAAGCCGGAGCCCTGATCGAGGCTAACCAAACCGCCACCGGTCATCGTGAAGCTGTCGGCACCGTCACCGGTGTCGATTGCAGGCGCTACAGGGCCGCCAGCAACGCAGTTTGTTGTGTCAGCATTCCCAACTGACGTAGTTACACAGGCAGCATGTGCCGGGTTAACCATTGAAACCAGCATCATCCCTGATGCAATGTTTGATGCCAAGCTTACCCATTTGATAATACGACCACCTGGGTTTGATGATCTTCCACTACGTTCAAAGACTAAAGTGAACTTTTGAAGCATTGGTAACTCTTCCATTCGCAAAGCTGGGCACCGATAGTCGACCGATCACAATGTCCACTTTTTCACGACTGGCAGATCAAAGTTGGTGAATACTTACTAGGAAATGTATGAAATTTACAAAAGACTTTTTAAAAGTAGCTTCATTTCAACAAGACCGCTTCCCAAATATCACTTTGGCTAGCTTGATGTGAAGTTATCGATGCAGGTCAGCGACTGCAGGGCCGATTACTGGAACATAGAGTTCTGAGCCGACTTTCGGTACTGCAGAGCTAAGCCCGTCTTACAGGCCGCCTGAATGTCGGCTTCCGACTTCGGGGCATGGCTGGCTCGCACTTGCAGAGAAATTCCGCTCTCCGCCACTCGTGTCGATTGCTACGCCGCGGCAATTCGGTGAAGCAGCACCTTTGCCGTTGTGGCGAAAAATTCCGATTTCGGTTCCATTTGGCCGAATGAGACTGGCATCGAAGTCATTATTGCAGCTTTGCAAAAAATCATTCAATACCAGCGCCTTACAACCTGAACACCAAAATGGCGCAGTCATCAGCTACAGAGAATATCGGCCCAGAGAGAACGGATTTACACGATTCCTAGCATGGGCGGTGCTCAACCCAACCCGCACAACCTTCGAGTATAACGGAAAAATTCGGCCGCAGCCGGATAGGGAGAAAGTTGTCTCAAGGGCAAGTGGCGGAGCGACAGGGATTCGAACCCTGGAGACGGTCACCCGCCTACACACTTTCCAGGCGTGCGCCTTCGACCACTCGGCCACCGCTCCGTTGCGCCTCTTTAACGGGGCGCGCGAGGGCAATTCAAGGGGATAATGACCTTAGTCAATCGTCAAGATGCAGATAGACGCGGCGGTTCTGTCGGCCCTTCTTCTCGATCTTGCCAACGCGCAGGCGGCCGATCTCGCCGGTGCGCGCGACATGCGTGCCCCCGCAGGGCTGACGGTCGACATATGGCGCAGTTTTGCCGATCTGCACCAGACGTACACGGCCCGCGCCGCGCGGGGGTGCCACCGACATCGTTTTGACGAGGCCAGGATCGGCGTCCAGCTGGGCGTCGGTGATCCAGTCCTCGCTGACGGGCAGGTCGGCATCGACCAACCTCATCAACGCGCCCTCGATAGCGGCGGGATCTTTGGGCGCGTCCGGCATGTCGAAATCGAGACGGCTGCGCTCCGCGCCAATGGACCCACCCGAAACGGGCAGCGGGATCACGACCGACAGCAGGTGCAGCGCCGTATGCATCCGCATGAGGCGGTGGCGGCGCAGCCAGTTCAGATGCTGTCTGATTGTCGTGCCAACAGCGGGCAGAGCCTGCGGCGCGGCCGGCACGAGGACGATGGCGTCGCCTTGGCCTTTGACCGTCGTGGCCACGTCCATGCTCCCGCCCGACCAGTCTATGCGGCCACTGTCGCCCGGCTGACCGCCCCCTGTGGGGTAAAATATTGACCGGTTCAGCACCACGCCGCCCTCGGCGGTGTGCTCTGTCACGATCCCCGTCACGTCATTCAGATAGGCATCTAGACGAAAGAGCAACTCGGTCATCGGTCAGCGCCCCCGGCCCCTTCTCCACCGTCACCCGATTCCACGCGCTGCGGGTCGCCTTTGGGGCGCCCCTCGGCTTGATCGGGCTGCAGGGTCTGTGAGGCTTGCTGCGATTCCTCGCGTTTGGCCGCGCCACCCAACGCGCCTGACAGCGTTTCGGGATTGCGCAGCCAGATATCGCGCTGCTGATAGGGCATCTCGATGCCTTCCTTGGCAAAGCGCGCGGCGATCTCGTGATTCATGTCCGACAGCACATTCATGATCCAGTTGACATCGCGCAGGATCGCCCGGATTTCAAAGTTAAAGGAGTCTGTCCCGATCCCCTTGAAGATGATCGTCGGCGCAGGGTTCATCAGAACCATGGGATGTGCGCTTGCGATCTCGCGCAGGATGTCTTCGACCCATTTGGTATCGGTGCCATAGGCCACGCCGACATTTACGATCAGTCGGCCCACTGTGCTGCCCTTGGTGTAGTTCGTGACCGTTCCGCTGACCAGATCGGCGTTAGGGATGATCAGATCCGAGCGGTCGAACGTCTCGATCCGGGTCGATCGGACCGAGATTTCGCGCACGGTGCCATGCTGGCCGTTCACTTCGATCCAATCACCCTGACTAATGGGCCGCTCGATCAGCAGGATAATGCCAGACACAAAGTTTGACACGATATTCTGTAGGCCGAAACCGATACCGACCGACAATGCACCGGCGACGATGGCAAGGCTGCTAAGGTCGATTCCAGCGCTGGTTACCCCGATCAACGCAGCCAGAAAAATGCCAACATACCCAACGCCCGACACGATGGCGTCACGCCCGCCCGTGTCGATCTTGGTCTTGGGCAAGAGCGACGTGCGCAACGTGCCTTGAAGCAGCCGCGTGACGGCAAAACCGACGGCAAAGACGATGGCGAATGTGATGAACACGCTGGGCGAAATCGTCATTTCGCCCAGCGTGACGCCGCGTCTGAACGACACCCAAAGCTCGCTTAGGTCAGCGACTCGCGCGCCCCAGATCAGCGCAAAAACAGGCACCGAGGCCAGCACCATGATAAAGCCCAGCAGCATCGGCAGCAGATCCTCGCCCGCACCGTCGCGGCCACGGGAGGCGAGGATGTAAATCTCAACGATCAGACCCTGAAGGATCAGCAGCGCGGCCAGCATCATCAACGACAGCAACGACGGCATCAAAAGGCCGGAGGAAGCCTTGTTATAGCCAAATGCGGCGAGGATGGGCGCGACGACAGCGATCGCGATCAGCAGCTTGGACAGGAGGCGGGCCAGCCAGCTGCGATAGGTCTCTTCGCTGGCTTCGTCCTGATCACCCAGCCCGGACGCCATGCTGTGCTTTGACAACAGGCGCGACACGCGAACCAGCAGCAGGCTGGCCGCAACGGTGATCGGAAACAGCACGACGACGCGCGCCTCCGCCGACCAACCGCTATTGTTGCCCACATTGTAAACAAAGTGAAAAACGCCGATGATGAGGCCCAGGGCCCCGCCATATAGGCGCCCGGCGCGGCGGTCGTCAGGTTCCAGCGCCAGCGGCAATCGGTCCTCGCTGCGCCGTGGAAAACACCGCATCGCCAGCCAGCGCGCGCAAAGAAAAATCAACAGCGAAGATTTCAGGATGTTCAATAGTGCCGCACCGTGCGTCCCCACAATGCCGCCCAGCTCCAGCGCCTTGATCAGGATCATAAAACCAATGAACGGCACGATGACCTCGCCCAGCGAGATCAGGAAAGATATCAACCAGCGCGCCGAGGTCGCCGCCTGCGGGCGTACGATGCGCACCAGGAATTCAGCCCAGAACCGTCCGCGCAGCAACAACACCATCCCCACCAAAGCCAGCAGAACGGCAACCGGCAGCCTCTTGATCAGGTCCGCGCGGCCTGCTTCGCCGGCGATCTTGTCTGCGACTTCGCCGCGCACACGTTGGAAACTGCTGGACAGCGCGCTCGCACCTTCGCTCCAGTTGACCGGGTTCAGCGGGCTTGGTCCGCGCTCCAACAGCTCTTCGGTCTGGCGTTCCCGGACGATACGATCAACGCTTTTGATCATCTCGTCGGCCTTGCTGTAGGCCAACTCGGCCTCCTTGACCGGCTCGCGCAGTTTGGCCAGTTGGTCGTTCAGGGACTTGCGCTGATTGATAATTCCCGGCGCCTCTTCGGACTCGCCGTCTGTGGGCGCAGGCCCCAGCGCACGCAGTTGCGCCTCGAGCGTCGCGATGGCGTTCGAATTGATATTCTGCGCCCCGACAAAAACATCGCGCCATTCAGCCAGTTGTTCCCGGAGACTCTCGAAGGCCGAGGTCGACGCACGCTGCGCGGCAATGGCGTCGGTTGCACGTTTTGCCACGACGTCCCAGCGCTCGTAATCGGGCGCGGAGGGGGGTTGCTGCGCCTCTGCGGCGCTCGGCGCGAGGGTTAGGCAAGCTGCAATGGGAAGCAGCGCCAGCGAAAGGGCCAGCAGGACGTTTCGCAGTAGTGACATCACGCCTCGAACACTCCGGGGATCGAGCGCGGCGCATCGTGCATCCAATCCGGCACAGGCAGGCCCTTTTCGCGTAGGAATTCAGGGTTGAACAGCTTGGATTGATAGCGCGAGCCATAGTCGCACAGGATCGTCGCAATGGTGTGGCCCGGCCCCAGATCGCGCGCGAGGCGCATCGCGCCCGCGATGTTCACGCCGGTCGACGCGCCCATGCACAGCCCCTCGTCGTGCAACAGGTCAAAGACGATCGGCAGCGCCTCGGAATCGGGGATCTGATAGGCGTAATCGGGCGTGAACCCTTCGAGATTGGCGGTGATGCGCGCCTGCCCGATGCCCTCAGCGATGGATTCGCCTTCGGATTCGAGTTCGCCCGTAGTGTAGTAGGAATAGAGCTTGGCCCCCATCGGATCGGCAATGGCGACCTTGACCCCCTTGGGTTGCAGCACCATGCTGACGCCGGCCAGTGTGCCACCCGAGCCGACAGCGCAGCAGAAACCGTCGATTTTGCCGCCGGTCTGTTCCCAGATTTCCGGTCCAGTCGTTTCGATATGCGCAAGGCGGTTGGCGGTGTTGTCGAACTGGTTCGCCCAGATCGCACCATTGGGTTCGGTCTTGTTCAATTCCGTGGCCAAACGCTCGGAGTAGCGCACAAAGTTGTTGGGGTTGCTGTAGGGCGCGGCAGGCACCTGCACGAGGTCGGCCCCGGCGAGGCGCAGCATGTCCTTTTTCTCTTCGCTTTGCGTTTCGGGGATGACGATCACGGTCTTGAACCCCATCGATGCGCCCACCAGCGCAAGGCCGATGCCGGTATTGCCGGCAGTGCCCTCGACGATAGTGCCGCCCGGCTTCAACGTGCCGCGCGCCACCGCATCGCGGATAATATAGAGCGCTGCGCGATCCTTGACCGACTGGCCGGGATTGAGAAACTCGGCCTTGCCCAGAATGGTGCAGCCGGTTTCCTCACTGGCGCGGCGCAGCTTGATCATGGGGGTGTTGCCGACCGCGTCGGCCAGATCCTTGGCAATGCGCATGGCGCGTCCTTTCCGCGTTGAAACGTTGATCCGACACTTAGGCCCGATAGCCGCCGGACTCAAGGCGCAGCACGCAACCTGCCGCGCTCGCGCGCCAGCCACATCAGCGACAGAATCAGCGGGCCGTTATCAGCCTCGCCCGTGTCCAGCAGCGCCATTGCGGCGGCAAAATCGAGGATATGCAGGCGAATATCCTCTGCCTCCGACTTAAGCCCGCCAAGGCGGGGCAGGTCATCCGGTAGATCGGCAATCCCCACGAAATTGTGAAAATATTCAGTCGAATAGCCGGGGGTGCAGTAGTAGCTGGCGATGCGTTCCAGCCGGGTCAGGGTCAGCCCTGCCTCCTCCATACATTCGCGGTGCGCGGCCTGCTCGGGGGTTTCGCCGGGATCGACGCGCCCCGCCACAGGCTCCAGCATCCAGGGGCGCGGATCACCACGCCCGAGGGGGCCCAAGCGAAACTGCTCAATCAGCAGCACGCGGTCGCGGCCCGGATCGTAGGGCAGCACGTGGGCGGCGTCGGTCGCAATGAACACTTCGCGACTGACCTCCTCGCTCATCGTGCCATCGAATTTCGGGTGGCGCAGCCTGCGCGTCTCGCTACGAAAAAAGCCTGCATGATCAATGCGCGTCTCTATCTGCTGGACCGCATCCGCGCCGATATCACAGCGCACCTGCGCCGGAACACCTGTCGCCGCCAGTCGCGAGGCAGCGCGTGCGCGGATCATCGGCATCCTTGATGCCAGTTCCTCTGCCGTAAAGAGGCCCAGATAGCCCATCGCCTCGATGGCCGCGAGGTGGCTGAGCGCGCCCCATTTTTCCTGCCAGTCGGCCAGTTCGAACCGCGCGCCGGGCTGCCATAGACCGGGGCGCGGGAAATAAACGCGCGCGGGGTGCGTAGCGCCGCCCGCCATCACCTTGACTGGTTTCAGATCATATCCGAAACCGCCTTCATAAAAGTCGAGCCGCGCCAGCAATTCGGCGCCGGGATCGTCCAGCAGAACGCCTGTCGCCTCAGCCCCCGCCTGCGCGGTGATGGTCGGAAAAACCTGCCCCTCGGCCCATGTCACCGCGTGATCAGGCAAGATGCCGTCCAGCAAAACAGCACCATCAATCTTCGGGCCAAGAACAATCTGCAACAGCGCCGGGTCGCGCAGCGTACCATAAAGAAAAATGGCGCTCACGGTCAGGTCCAGCGGCGCGATGCAGCTTCGGCCAGCAGACCACAGATCATGCCGCCAATCAAAAGCACCGTAATCAGCATGGGGTCGATCAGGTATTCCCCATAGTCGATGGCATTGTCAAAAATGCCCACGATGGCTTCGATTGGTCCGTCATACTTGTTTTCCATGGACTGCTTGAGCATCAGATTAAAGCTTTGGGCAAAGAAGGCCCAGATGATCAGCGCCAGGATGCCGGTCAGCCCGTTGGCTATGGATTCGGTATAGCCGCGCCCTGCCCGGCTGCCGATCACGAACCAACCGCACAGCGCGCCCAGCACCGCATTGACGTAGTTGAACCAGCCAAAGGCGGTGTGTGGAGGCATGAGAGGGCGCACCATCTCTGAGCCAAGCCAGCCCAGCGCCGCCAGAGACAGGGCTGCAACGAGGCGGGCGGCGGTAGGCAGAATACGTGTCTTGGGCATGTTATCCGGGCTTTGCGATGGTGATCTGTGTCACGTCGCAGTTTCCCGCGTGAAACGATCCGGCGCAAGAGGTGAGATAGAAATTCCACATCCGCCGAAACCGATCGTCAAAGCCGAGCGCGGACACGGCGTCCCACCGGGTGTTAAAGCGATCGTGCCAGCGGCGCAGCGTCTGACTGTAGCTTTCGCCAAATTCCACCGATCCGGCGACCGTCAGCCCGGCACGTTCGACCTCGGCGACCAGCACGCTGGGGCTGGGCAGCATCCCGCCCGGAAAGATGTACTTCTGGATAAAATCCACGCCCCGTCGATAGACGTCCCAGCGCGCATCGCTGATGGTGATGATCTGCAAGGTCGCGCGCTTGCCGGGGCGCAGGCGCTCGCGCAATGTATTGAAATAAACGGGCCAATACTGCTGGCCAACCGCCTCGAACATCTCGATGCTGGCGATGCCGTCATAGGTGCCGCGCTCGTCGCGATAGTCCTGTAACTTGAACTCAACTCTATCAGAAAGACCGGCCTTTTCAATGCGCTGTCTGGCGTAGTTCAACTGCTCCTGGCTAATGGTGAGTCCTGTCACCTTCAGCCCCCGCTCAGCTGCCGCATATTCGGCGAAGCCACCCCAGCCACAACCGATCTCCAGCACGTGATCGCCCGGCTGCACACCCATCCGGTCGATCATCGAGGCGTATTTGGCGGTTTGCGCCTTTTCCATGCTCTCTTGGCCGGTCTCAAAAATGGCGCTGGAATAGGTCATCGTCTCGTCCAGCCACAGGCTGTAGAATTCATTGCCCAGATCATAATGATGGCTGATGTTGCGGCGCGCCTGTCCCTTGGAGTTACCGCGCAGCCAGTGGCGCACGCGCTCGAACGCGCGCACAAGACTCATTCCGGGAAAGCCGTCATAGACGTCCTCATTATCGGTGCAGATAAAGTCCATCAGCGCCTGCAAATCCGGCGTGCTCCACCAGCCATCGAGATATGCATCGCAAAATCCCAGATCGCCCTCGCGGATGAGGCGCGCGAAAACATCCGTGTTGTGCAGATGCACCTCGCCTACGGGGCCGGGATTAGGGCCATCGGCGCGGAACACGCGTCCGTCCGGCAACACGAAATCCAACCGCCCGCGGTTGATGTTCTTCGTCTTGTCAAAGACGCGAGCAAAGTAGCGCGGCAGATTTTTCTGGCCGTCTGTGGTCGTAAGGATCATCCCAAGGGTCTTTCCGTTATTATTGGCCGCTGCCGGAGTGACCGGGCATCGGCATGGTCCTGGCACATTGCCTCAGAAGGAGCGGTCCTGATAGGCGCTGAGCGCACGCTCGCGCCCCTCACGCAGTCCCACGACCGGGGCTGGATAGGCATCATCGGGCGACAGGCCCCAGCTACGCGGAATCGCGTCGAAATAGGACAGCGCCGTCTCGCTGGGCTGCTCTTGACCTTCCACGATCCAAGCGTGGACATAGTTTCCTTTTTCGTCAAATTTTTCCAGCTGGGTTTCGGGGTTGAAGATGCGGAAATAGGGTGTCGCGTCCGGCCCCGACCCCGCAGCCCACTGCCAGCCCATTGCGTTGCTGGCGATGTCCCAGTCCGTCAGGCAATCGTCGAACCACGCCTGCCCGACGCGCCAATGGGTCATCAGATGTTTCGTCAGATAGGAGGCGACGATCATGCGCGCGCGGTTGTGCATCCGCCCCGTCACATACATCTGGCGCATCGCGGCATCGACAAACGGAATACCGGTGCGCCCCTGTTTCCACGCCATCACTTCGGGGGTATCGCCATCCTCGTTCCATGGGAAATCATCCCATTTCTCGCGCCAGTTGCGGGTGGCGATCTGCGGCGTGTGGTAAATGAGGTGATAGGCAAACTCGCGCCAGACCAGTTCCTTGATCCAAGTCTCGGCGCCCTTTGCGCCTTCGTGCAGGGCGCGCTGGCCCGCGTGCCAGCATTGGGCGGGGCTGATTTCGCCCAGTGCAAGGTTTTCCGATAGGTTCGACGTGCCATCGACGGCGGGCAGATTGCGGTCACTCTTGTAGCGCTCTACCGCCTCTTGGGTGAACCATGCGAGGCGATCCTGCGCGGCCTCTTCGCCGACGGTCTGATAGGGCAGACAAACATCGGCGCCCCGGTTCATCGCAGCGCCCAAACGCCAGTCTTGCAGGTTGTCACTGGCGGGCCACTCTTTAGGCGGTTTCAGATCACCCGGCGCTTTCAGCGGCGCGTTTACGCCGCGATCCTTTACCGCGCGCCACATGGGCGAATAGACTTTGTAGTAACCACCCTCCTTGGTTTGCACGGTCCACGGCTCAAACATCAGGTGGCCCGCGTGGCTCTGCGCGTCGATGCCGTCGTCCCTGAGCGCCTCCTTGACCGCCTTGTCACGCTCGATAGCCTGCGGGTCATAGAGGCGCGACCAATGCACCGCCCCTGCCCCGGTTTCCGAGATCAGCGTGCGCAGCACGTCCAGTGCATCGCCGTGCCGCAGGATCAGACGGCTGCCCTTGTCCTCGAGCGTTTTGGCAAACCGCTCCAACCCCAGTCCCAGCCTCCATTTTGGCGCAGCGCCCAACGACTCTACGGATGCGTCATTGATAAAGACCGGGATCACCGGCCCGCCTGCGTCCAGTGCAGCCGTCAAAGCGGGGTGATCGCTCAGCCGCAGATCGCGGCGCAGCCATAGCAGGGTCGGTTTGGTGTCGCTCATGTCACGTCCGGGTTTTGGAAGGCTCGGCCATGACATAGGGCGCGCGGCGGCGGATCAAAGAACTTCGTCCAGCGCGGTCATAAGTTGGTCGACCTCGGCCTGGCTGGTGTAGTGCACAAAGCTGAGGCGCAGCACGCCGTGGTCTGGATCAACCCCCATCGCGCGCAGCGCACGCACGGCGTAAAAATCACCGCCGCCTGCCATGATGCCATGCGCGGCCAGATCGCGCGCGACCTCTTCGCCGGGACGATCTAGGCGCACTGCGACCGTTGGCGCACGGCCCTCGGCCGTATCCGGACCCAACAGGCGCACGGAATTGCGGGATGCCAGATAGTCCAGTAGCGGCTGGAGTAGTGCAGCCTCATGCGTGCGCATCAGATCATGCACGCCCGCCCCGCGCGCAGCAGGATCGCCGGTCAGACCGTGATGGTCCGCCAGCGCGTCGATGTAATCCGCCATGCCCGCGCAAGCCGCCACCTGCGCGTGGTCCGGGCCAGCAGGGGTAAAGCGCTTATAAAGGCTGCCCTCGTTGAAATAATGCCCCTGATTAGGCAGCAGCATCCCCAGTTCACGGCGGATGGCCATGATGCCCTGATGAGGACCATAGGTTTTGTAGGCTGAGAACAGATAGATATCCGGCCCCATCGCACCGATATCGGGAATGCCGTGGGGCGCATAACTGACCCCGTCGACGCAGACGAACGCGCCTGCGGCATGGGCCAGCGCGGTGATCTCTGTCACCGGATTGACCTCGCCGACCACGTTCGAGCAATGCGGAAAACAGACTAGGCGCACACGCTCGTCCAGCAGATCCTCCAGATCTGCAAGGTCGAGGTGGCCGGTATCTGGGTCAATCTGCCACTCGCGCACGTCAAAGCCTTCGTCGGCCAGTCGCCGCCATGGGCCGGTGTTAGCCTCGTGATCCTGATTGGTAACGATGATCGCTTCGCCGGGGCGGATCCACTGCGCAAAGGCGCGTGCCAGAACATAGGTGTTTTGCGTCGTCGATGGACCAAAGCTCAGCTCGTCGGTGTCGATGCCCATGATTGCGGCAAGGCGGCTGCGCGCCTCGTCCATCTCGGCCCCGCCCAACGCAGATGCAGCATATGGCGCGTAGGGTTGCACCTTGCGCTGACGATAGAACCGCATCAGTCGGTCAATAACCGGCGCGCAGGTATAAGAGCCGCCAGCGTTTTCGAAAAATGCCTGCCCCTGCAAGGACGCCTCGGCGAAGGCCGGGAATTGTCCGCGCACGAAATCTATATCTAAGCTGACATTCATCACCCACTCCGCCATCAGGACACCCAGTCCCCAGAGAACAGCAAAGCCCCCCGACGCGCAAGCGCCGGAGGGCTTTGCCAGTGGTTTTAAGCAAGGTCAGTTATTCCGTTCCGATTGAAGCCCCTTGAATATGGCCCAGCACATGACCAACAGGACCAGCGTGAATGGCAGGCCTGTCGAGATCACCGCAGATTGCAGCGCAGCAAGGCCACCTCCGACCAGCAGCACGATCGCCACCGCGCCCTCAAAGATGCACCAGAATACGCGCTGAGTGACCGGCGCATCCACTTTGCCGCCCGCCGTGATCGTATCAATCACAAGGCTGCCCGAATCTGACGACGTGACAAAGAACACCACGACGAGGATAATACCGATAGTTGAGGTGATCGTCGCCAGCGGCAGTTGATCGAGCATGTAGAACAGCTTCAACTCCAGCGACGCATCTTTGGCCAGGGTATAGCCATCATTGACGACCTGACTGATGGCGACGCCGCCGAAAACGCTCATCCACAGCACGCAGACCATGCTGGGGATCAGTAGCACGCAGATCAGGAATTCCCGCACCGTGCGGCCCCTGCTGACGCGGGCGATGAACATACCGACAAAGGGTGACCAGCTGATCCACCATGCCCAGTAAAACGCCGTCCAGCCCTGCACAAAGTTGGTGTCGTCACGTCCGAACGGATTGCTGAGCGGGATGAGGTTTTGCAAATAGGCCCAAAGACTGTCGGCAAAGAACGTCAACAGAACGATTGGACCGCCAACAATCAGCGTAAAGACCAACAGAAGGCCGGCTAGCCCCATGTTGATCTCGGACAGCACTTTAACCCCACCGTCGAGGCCGCGAACGACCGATATCAGCGCAATCGCAGTGATGCCGGTGATCAACAACACAAGCAGCAGACTGGAATCGGCAACACCGCTTTCCTCGGTATTGTTATAAGCAATACCGAGCAAGTTCCGCGTGCCCTCGGCCTTGTCGCCCGATCCAAAGAGGAACGTCAGGCCCGATGCCGCCTGCTCGGCTCCGAAGCCCAGCGATGTGGCAAGGCCGAACAGCGTGGCAAAGACAGCCAACGTGTCGATGATGTGACCCGTCCAACCCCAGACACGCTCGCCAAAGATCGGATAGAACGCGCTGCGAAGTGTCAGGGGCAAGCCCTTGTTATAGCTGAATAACGCCAGCGCCAGCGCGACGACGGCATAGATCGCCCAAGGGTGCAAACCCCAATGGAATATGGTCGCGGCCATGCCGAGACGCGTCGCCGCCGCCGCATCGCCGCCCGCCGCGCCAAGAGGCGCCCAGTCAGTGCGCAGCCCATCCTCAACAGATGTGCCGCCCAGAGAACTGGCAAAATGACTCATCGGTTCGGATACGCCGAAAAACATGAGGCCAATGCCCATGCCTGCCGCGAACAGCATCGCGAACCAGCCGACATAGTTGTAATCGGGCGTCGCATCCGAGCCGCCCAGCCGGATCGAGCCGTAGGGGCTGACGATCAAGAATAGGCAAAAGATCACAAAAATGTTGGCCGCGCCGAGGAAAAACCAGTCGAAAGTCTGGGTGACGAAATTGAACGACCAATCGAACATCGCGTTCGCCTGATCAGGCAGTGCGAGGGCGAAAAACACGAAAGCAACAATCGAAAGGCCCGCCATGGCAAAGACCGGATTGTGAAAATCGAGGCCGAAAGGCCCGATCGTCGTCGCATAGTTGTCCTGACCGATCTCGTAGTTGGTGTCGATCACGTCAGCCTCGCCCTCGGGCGGTGGAATCCCCTGATCCGCTGTTTCGTCGACCATGAATAATCCTTTCAAACTGGGGCGCGATGGACCGATTGCGCATTGCCGGCCCTACCCCCCCCGTTGCAGTTCCCCCGCAGCTTAGACGCCACGTCGGCTCGCCACATTCAGCGAGCAGGACAGACCTGCACGCCCTAGACGTGGCAGCGATCGGCAGCCAGTGAGAGGCCGCCGGTAAGCGTGGACAGTAACAAGACATAAGCCAGCTTCGCAACCAAACGCGGTGGAACAGCCGCCAAATACGACCATCACGCGACAAGGTAGGACGCCTGTGCCAAATAGCAGCCCCCATATTTGATCATTGCAAGTTATGTAGGCAAGGCAGCATCTGGCCGACTGTCCGCACCGTCACTCCGCCCGAAGAAATCCGAAAAAATGCGCGGTGCGTCTGGCGACAGCGCAGCTCGATCTGGCCGTTAGAGCGCATCGGCACCACTCCGATAGCGCGTTTGATCCGCAAGTTTACGACCAGCAGCCCCAAAAACCAGTCGGTCATCTGCCAGCTGCCTAGGTGGTGCGGCTGCTGGAAACTCTGGATCAGTTGATCAACGACCGGCCGAACCTCGCCGCAGCACCGGCAGAGATGGTGACGTCAGGCTCGCCGGTAAGATCGGTTGCAGCAGCCCTGTCCAACTAGATTGCGCGCTCCCCCAAAATCACCTCAAGGAATACCGGCGAGAACCGCTCCAGCGGGTCGGCGGGATCGTCCCCGGCGGCAATGGCCTGCTCCAGAACGGTTTTCGCCGCCACGCTGTCGGGTGCCATCACCTCGAACAAGCCACACTTGTCGTCATACAACCGATAAAGGATCTCATTGGATGCCTTTGCCAATTTGGCGACCGCCAACATCAAGGTGCCGTCATATCCTTTTTTCGCGAGCTAGGCGTAAGCGGCACTGGGCCACGTCTGGCTGCAAGCACAAAAAAACCCCGCCGGTGCTACCGGCGGGGCCATTGGCATCAAAACCAGCGCGGCCTAGTCAGACCTCGCGCACCGCGCTTACTCGTCTTCGAGCGACAGCGCGACAAAACGGGGCTGACCATTCGAGCGCACCAGCAGCAAGAGCGTCTTGCGCCCTGCCTCACGGGCCTGCTCAATACGGTCTTCTAGGTCTGCGACCGAATTCAACTTCTGTTGGCCCGCTTCCGTAACTAGGTCGCCCGCACGCAGTCCTTTTTCATAGGCCTCTGACAGCGGATCAATGTCTTGCACAACAAGGCCAACGGCATCGCCGGGCAGTTCCAGTTGACCGCGAAGCTCATCGTCAAGCGGTGTTAATGTCAGGCCCATCAGCGTCTGTGCCTCAGGCGTGGCGTCCGAACCATCCTCGCCGACGATGTCGTCACCCATGCCTTCGGCGTCTTCGCGGCGGCCCAGAGTGATCTTCAGCGTCTTGGTGCCGCCTTCTCGGAATACGACGACGCGCACCGATTTGCCCACCTCCGTATTGCCGACTTGCCGGACCAACTCGCGTGTGTCCGCGACCTTGACGCCGTCAAAGGAGGTGATGACATCGCCCGCCAGCATCCCGGCATCAGCGGCAGGGCCATCGGGCACATCCGTGACCAGCGCGCCTGCGGCGATGTCCAGCCCGATGGCCTCGGCCACGTCGTCGGTGACGTCTTGGATACGCACGCCCAGCCAGCCGCGGCGCGTCTCGCCGAATTCCTGCAACTGATCGATAACGCGCGTGACAACGTTCGACGCCATGGAAAATCCGATGCCGATCGAGCCGCCATTGGGGCTGAGGATCGCGGTGTTCACGCCGACGACCTTGCCATCCATGTCAAACAGCGGCCCGCCCGAGTTGCCCCGATTGATTGCCGCATCCGTTTGAATGTAGTCATCATACGTTCCTGACAGCGCGCGATTGCGTGCCGACACGATGCCTGCGCTGACCGAAAATCCCTGACCCAACGGGTTGCCCATTGCGATGACCCAGTCACCTACCCGCGCGGTGTCGCTGTCGCCAAAGCTGACGAAGGGCAGCGGCGCGTTTGCCTCGACCTTGAGCAGGGCGATGTCGGTCTTGGGATCGGTCCCGATCACTTTGGCCTCCAACTCGCCGCCATCGTAGAATTCGATGATGATCTCATCAGCGCGTTCGATCACGTGGTTGTTTGTGACGATGTAGCCGTCCTCGGATATGACAAAGCCCGAGCCCAGCGCCGAGCTGCGGCGCGCACGTCCGTCATCGCCTTGGCCTCGATCACGGAATTGGCGAAACAGATCTTCGAAGGGCGATCCGTCTGGCACCATCGGCGCGGGACCTGCCTGCTGCGCGACAGTTGTGGACGTGGTGATGTTGACCACCGCGGGGCTAAACTTTTCGGCCAGATCGGCAAAGCTCTCGGGCCGCGCATATGCGGCGAGCGCCTGCGCCAGCATCAGCACCATCGTCAGAACGGTCAGCGCCAGCATCCTGAACATTGCAGGGCTTGGGCGCGTCGCTACGTCGCTTGCGTGTTTCAAAACCAATTCTCCTAACTTGGGTTTGTCCGGGCGGTTCATAGGGGATGAGTCCGAACCGTTACTGCAGAATGTAGGGACCGGCGCGAAAGGTGCAAACTCTGAAAGCAACTCTCACGCGAGTGTGACGCGCCCGGCGCTGCGCCTCGCATCTATGTTATACGCCCACCTTGTCCCCGACGTCACGCCCCAAGGCCCTTGGCGAGCCACACCAGCAGGACCCCCGCCGCCATCGCGGCGAGGCCGAAGACCCGGCGAGCCTCAGGCGGTAGGCTGCGAAGCGCTTCCAGCATCCGCTCGATCATGCCGGGGGCCAGCGCATAGACCAGCCCCTCGACGATCAGCACAAGGCCCAGCGCCAGCGCGCCGGTGGCCAGCACTGTGGCCAGCATTACTGCGTCGCCGTCTGGCCGCCGTCGCCTGCGTCGGCACTGCTTTCCAGAGCGTCTTCCTCTGGCACGCTGGATGTGTCTGCGCTCTGCGAACCGCTTGTATCGCCATCGTTCAGCACGCCGCTGGTCGACGCGCCGGATGCGTCAGCACCCTCTGCGTCCGTCTCTGTTTCGCCAGCGTCGGTATCATCAGATGCAGCCGGCTGCGCGTCTCCACCTTGCGCACCAGCAGCAGCGCCAGATCCGCTACCGGCGTCATTGAAGTACGTGAAGAAATCGCTGTTGGGCGACATGACGATGGACGAGTTGCTACCCTTTAGCGCTGCACGATATGCATCCAGCGAGCGGTAGAATTCAAAGAATTCCGCATCCGCGCCAAACGCCTCGTTAAAGATCGCGTTGCTCTTGGCGTCAGCCTCGCCTCGGGTGATCTCGGCCTGACGCTTGGCGTCCGACACCAGCTCCACCTGAGTCCGGTCGGCCTGCGCACGCACGCGTTGTGCCGCCTCGTTACCGCGCGCGATCTCGTCTGCCGCCTCGCGTTCACGCTCGGCCCGCATCCGCGCGAATGTGGCGTCAAGGTTTTGGGTGGGTAGGTCGGTGCGTTTCAGGCGCACGTCCACCACTTCGATGCCCAGCTCCTTGGCCTCGGTGATAGCCGCGTTGCGAATTCGCAACATCAGCGCCGCGCGGTCCGTGCTGAGGATATCGTTCGAGCTGACCGAACCCAGCACTTCCCGTGTTCGCGACCGCAGAATCGAATCGAGGCGGTTCTCGGCAAAGGGAATGCCGCCATCGCCCACCGCCTCACGGAAACGGCGCACATCGACGATGCGGTAACGCGCGAAGGCGTCAACAACGAGGCGCCGATCGTCCAGTGGCGTGACCTCGAGCGGGTCGATGTCGCGGCTAAGGATACGGTCGTCATAGCGCACGACCTTCTGGATAAACGGGATCTTGAATCCCAGTCCTGGCTCTTCCTTGACGTCAATGATCTTGGAGAATTGCAGCACCAGAGCCTTTTCACGCTCGTCCACGATGAAAACGGAGAGGAGTGCGACGACGACGACGACAACGATAGCCGGCAGAATGTAAGCGGATTTACGCATGATTACTGACCTTCCGAATTCTTGCGCAGCTCATTGAGCGGCAGGTAGGGTACGACGCCTTGCGCGCCGCCGGACTGGTTCTGATCCAGAATGATCTTGTCCATATCGCCCAGCACATCCTCCATCGCCTCGAGATGGAGACGCTTGCGCGTTATCTCGGGGGCCTTGGAATATTCGCCCAGAACGGCGCTAAAGCGGCTGGCCTCACCTTCGGCCTCGTTGACGACGCGTGCGCGGTAACCCTCGGCCTCTTCCAAAGTTTGAGCAGCCTGACCACGCGCTTCGGCGAGGATGCGGGCGGCATATGCGTCGGCCTCTTTTTCCAGGCGGTCACGCTTTTGCTCGGCGGCCTGCACTTCGCGGAAGGCGTCGATCACCTCTTGCGGCGGATCCGCCTTGTCAAAGTTCACGCGGATCACGTTGAGGCCACTGTCGTAGCTGTCCAGCGTCAGTTGGATCAGATCCTGCAGACGCGCCGCGATCACACCACGGTCACGGTTCAGGACCGGGGCCAACTGCGATTGCGCGATAATCTCGCGCATGGCTGATTCCGACACGGCGCGCATTGTCATTTGCGGGTCGCGCAGGTTGAACAGATACATCGCCGGATCATTGATGTTCCACACAACCTGAAAGTCGATATCGACGATATTCTCATCGCCGGTCAGCATAAGACCTGCCTCACCGCCGCGCACGCCAACACCGATATCCTCGTTACGCTCGGAGGTGACGACGACCTTTTCATAGGTAACCAAGGGCCAGGGCGCGAGGTGCAGGCCGGACCCGGTGGTACGGTGATATTCGCCGAGGAATAGCTCAACCGCACGCTCTTCGGGTTTGACGGTATAAAAGCTAGAGAAAAGCCAGACCACGATCGCGGCCAGAATGCCCAGAACGATCACGCCGCGCGGCAGACCGGGGCTGCCTTCGCCGCCCGTGCCATTCGCGCCTCCGCCACCGCGCCCGCCCATGAGCACGCGCAATTGGTCCTGACCCTTCTTCATCAGCTCGTCGATTTCGGGCATCTGGCCACTACCGGGCCGGCGTCCGCCGCGCGGGCCGCCCTTCTGGTCGCCACCGTTCTGGCCACCGCCATCGTTCCCGCCCGAGCCATTGCCCGAATTACCGCCGCCGCCCCATGGGCCGCCCGACTGTCCCGTCATGAATATTTGTCCCTTCAAATTCCCCGACCTCTGCACAATACCGCATCGGTCCTTGATAAACTGTATAGCCCCGGCCTGAAATTCAACCCAAGGCCGCGCATCTGGTATCGCGTCAGGTCGTGCGTACCGGTGTTTTCATCGTCACCAGTTCTTCGGAAATGGTGGGATGCACGGCGCAAACGCGGTCAAAATCTTCTTTTGTTGCGCCCATCTTGATCGCGATGCCCGCCATCTGGATCATCTCGCCCGCGCCGGGCGCGACGATGTGACACCCCAGGACGCGGCGATCGGCCTGACTGACCACCAGCTTCATCAGAACGCGGTCAACGCTGCCAGCAAAGTTTGATTTCATGGGCTTGAACGAGGTGCAATAGACCTCAATCGGTTCAATGTCACGGGCGGCCTCTTCGCTCAGGCCGATCGTCCCGATTTCAGGCTGGGTAAAGATCGCGGTCGGGATCAGATGGTGGTCGACCGGTGTGGGATTGCCCTTGAACACCGTTTCGACAAAGGCCATGCCCTCGCGGATCGCTACCGGCGTCAGGTTGGCCCGGTCGGTGACGTCGCCGATGGCATAGATCGACGGCACGGCGGTTTGCGAGTATTCACTGACCTCGATCTGCGCGCCCCGGCCAATGCCGACGCCCAGACCCTCCAGCCCTAGACCTTCGCTATTGGGCTTGCGCCCGGTGGCAAAGAAAACGCTGTCGAACTGCTTTTCGTCGCCATGGGTGGGCTTCACCACATAGCCGCCATCCTCGGGCGTGATGCTGAGGATGTTGGTGCCCAACTTCAGGTCTATCCCACTTTCGATCATTTCCTCGGACACGAGGCCACGTGCCTCGTCGTCAAAGCCGCGCAAGATCTGCGCACCGCGATAATATTGCGTGACCTCTACGCCGAGGCCATTGAGAATGCAGGCAAACTCGCAGGCGATATAGCCGCCGCCGATGATCAAAATACTGCGCGGCAACGTTTCGAACTGAAAGATATCGTCGCTCACGATGCCATGCTCGGCGCCCGGCAGATCAGGACGCACGGGCGCGCCACCGGTGGCGATCAGGATATGCTTGGCGCTAAAGCTCTCGCCACTCGACAGCGTGACGGTGTGCGCATCGCTGAGGCGCGCGTGGGCATCATAGGTCGCGACCCCGCTGTTTTTCAGCAGCTTGCGATAGACCCCTTCTAGGCGGTCCAGTTCGGCGTGCAGTTGCGTGCGAAAGGCGGGCCAGTCAAAGCCGCCAGCGTGGACCGTCCAGCCGTAGGCCTTTGCCGTCTGCATTTCACCGGGAAATTCACTGGCAAAGACCATCAGCTTTTTCGGCACGCAGCCACGAATGACGCATGTGCCGCCATACCGGCTCTCTTCGGCAAGGGCCACGCGGGCGCCGGTTTCGGCCGCGACACGCGCCGCACGCACCCCACCCGAGCCGCCGCCGATTATAAAAAGATCATAGTCGAACGTCATTCACGCCTCATTCATCGCCATCGTCGTCGTTGCCCAGCGGCCAGCCACGTCTATCAATCATTCATATCGTTGAAAAGATTGTCCGTTTCCACAAAATCGAGGCGATCCTGCTCGACAGTACCTTCGTTGATGTCGCGCAGTTCGACGCGCCCGTCGCCATGGCCGATTATGACCACATCGCAGATATCGATGAACAACCCGTTTTCAACAACACCCGGCATCTGGTTCAGCACCATGGCCAGCTGGCGCGGATTGCCGATCCGGCCCAGATCCAGATCGAGGATATGATTGCCCTCATCGGTCACAAACGGTTTATCGCCCTTCATGCGTAGCGTCACATCGCGGCCCAGCACGTCGACCGAAATCAGCATTTCCTCAATCAGCGCGCGTGTCGTCTGCCAACCAAACTGGATCACCTCGACTGGCAGGGGGAACGCGCCCAGATGGCCGACCTCCTTGGCCGCATCCGCGATTACGATCATCTGGTCACTGGCGGTTGCGACGATTTTCTCTTGCAGCAGCGCGCCACCGCCGCCCTTGATCAGATTCAACTCAGCGTCGAATTCATCCGCGCCGTCGATGGTCAGGTCCAGCCATTTCGCCTCATCGAGGCTGATGACCTCAATGCCGACTTCGCGGGCCAGCTCGGCCGTGCGGGTCGAGGTCGGCACGCCGCGGATCTTCAGCCCGTCCTGACGCACCAGTTCGCCCAGACAGCGCACCATCCATGCGGCAGTCGAGCCTGTCCCAAGGCCGACACGCATCCCGTCCTCGACATAGTCGACCGCCTTCTTGGCAGCAACGAATTTGGCCTTGTCGATGGGCGACAATTGTCCTGTCATGGCAGCGACTCCCCCGCGTTTGTGCATCGCTTATAGGGACTTTGCAGATGAGGTGCGAGAGGCAATGAGGTGGCAGCCCGGCGGCGTGCACCACCGCGCGAGCCGGTGGGCGCAATCACGCCCCATCGTGTCGCTATCACGCACGCCCTATCGCTGGCAGTGCGTATCGTTAAGCATATGACACTCACGCTGCATTACGCCCCCGACAACGCCTCGCTGATCGTGCGCCTCGCGCTCGAAGAACTGGATCTGCCGTATGAAACGCAACTGGTCGACCGCGCGATCCGCGCACAGGAGGGCGCGGAGTATCGCGCGATCAACCCTCACGGCCTGATCCCCGCGCTAGAGACTCCGGACGGTGCTATTTTTGAGACGGGTGCAATCCTGACATGGCTTGAGGGGCGCGCGCCGGGCAGGTTGGCTCCGCTACCCGATGATCCACGGCGCGGCGATTATTTGAAATGGCTCTTTTTTATATCGAACACGCTACAACCTACGGCGCGCATGATATTTTACCCCGAAAAATACTGCCCCGGCCACGGCGCCGACCTGCGTGCCCATATGTGCGCAGAAATGGTGCAGCATCTGGCGCGCGTCGAGGCCGCTGTCGAGGGGCCGTTCTTTGGTGGCGATGCGCCGTCCTGCATTGATCTATACCTCCCGCCGCTGCTGCGCTGGTGCGCGCTCTACCCCAGCGGCGATACGGACTGGTTTGACCCTGCACGTTTTCCCGCGCTGATGCAGCTCTGCCGCGCCATCGAGGCGCGTCCAGCCGCCCTGCGCGCTGCCGCCGCAGAGGGGCTGGGGCCCGCGCCGTTCAGCGCACCGGCCCCGCCCAATCCGCCAGAGGGCAGCGCGACCTGAGCGCGGCGCGCCATTTGCCTTCTGCGCCGCATTGCAGGACAAATGACGGGGCCGGACCGCCGAATCCCGGCGCTGATCCGCCGGAGACCTCAGAATGAGCCGCAGCACCCGATCCAGCCGCCCCCTGCCCCGATGGCTGCGCGACCAGGCTGCACGGCTGAGGTATGACACCGGCGGCCCGGACCGCGAGGACCGGCGCGAATTCCTCGCGCTGGCCAGTGCATTTGGCGCCAGCGCGACCACCGCGTATGCCATGCTGGGCCTGCCGTCGCCTGCACAAGCACAAGAGGGCCCCTTCCCACCCGGCACAGAAATTGCCCCGGTGCGCATCCAGATGCTGGTGCGCAGCGTGGGCGATCCACGCAGAGCCGATTGGTTCCAAGTCGCAAATTTCACGCGCGGCTGGCTGGAATACCTCGTCACGTATGAAAACGACGGCACCTTTCGGCCCCAACTGTTGGAGGATTGGCATATCTCGGACGACGCCACGCGTTACACTCTGAATGTGCGCAAGGGCGTGGAGTGGAACGACGGCACGCCCTTTACCGCTGACGATGTGGCGCACAACATCGCGCGCTGGTGCGAGCGCGGCGCGCCCGGCAATTCCATGGCGGGCCGCTTTGCTGTGCTGGTAGACCCCGAAACCGGCCGCGCCATCGAGGGCGCGATCACGCAGCCCGACGTGCATACGGTCGAACTGCATCTGCCGCGCGCCGATATTTCGCTGATCGCGGGCATGGCGGATTACCCGGCGGCCATCGTTCCCCAGGGCTTTGACGCGGATGAAATGCTGGACAACCCCGTCGGCACCGGCCCCTACCTGCCGGAGGTGCTGGAGCCTGGCGAGCGTGCCGTTCTGGTGCGCAACGACGCGCATAAGTGGTGGAATGCCGGGAATGGTGCCTGGATGGAGCGGATCGAGTTCGTCGATACTGGCACCGATCCCCTCGCGGCCCTTGCCGCCGCCAAGGCAGGCCTGATCGACATGACCCATTCCATCGAGGGCACCTATATCGACGTCTTTGACGAGATGGAGGGCTGGCGTACGCATGATATTCGCACTGCGGCCACCATCGTCATTCGCCCCAACCAACAGGCCAAGGTGGACGGCATCCGCCCTTATGCCGACGTGCGTGTGCGCCGTGCATTGGCGCTGGCAATGAGCAACGAAGTACTGATGGAGCTGGGGCACGCGAATCGCGGTGAGGTGGCGGAAAACCATCACGTCTCGCCCCTGCATCCGACCTACGTGGCCATGCCGCCGCCAGAATTCGACCCTGCCGCCGCGCGCGCACTGATGCAGGAGGCGGGGATGGAGGATTTCGAACACGAGTTGATTTCCATCGACGACGGCTGGCGCCGCAACACTGCAGACGCCGCCGAGGCGCTGCTGCTGGACGCGGGCATCAAGGTGCGTCGCAAGATCCTGCCCGGCCCGCTTTATTGGGCAGATTGGACCTCGTTCCCCTTCAGCACGACGGATTGGGGTCATCGCCCGCTGGCGGTTCAGACCTATGCGCTGGCCTACCGTTCGGGCGAGCCGTGGAACGAATTCGGCTGGGCGAACCCCGAGTTCGATGCCCTTTTGGAACAGGCGCTCGCAACGCTGGACATCGAGGCGCGGCGTGCCATCGTGGCCCGGCTAGAGGCGCTGGTGCGCGAGGATGCCGTAACGGTGCAACCATACTGGCGCACGCTGACCAACCACACGCGCGCCGATCTGGCGGGCGGCGGGCATCACATCGGGTTCGAGATCCGGCCAGCCGAATTACGCTGGACCTGAGCCGCAGCCGGGCGTAAGGCGGCCTCCGTGGCGGATCGCTCTGCCTCATGAACGGCCCGCCCACGTCCGGCTGTGCCGAACGCACCGAAAGGCCCTCACCATGCGCAAGCCTGTTGCCAACCTGTCGCTGCCGGAATTCGTGATCCTGCTGGCGATGATGATCTCGATCGTTGCGCTGGCGACCGACATGATGCTGCCCGGCCTTGCCACCATTGGCCACGATCTGGGCATGGATGATCCAAACGACGTACAGCTGATCGTCTCGTCGCTGTTTCTTGGCTTTGCCGTGGGGCAAGCGCTGGCGGGGCCGCTATCGGACAGCTTCGGGCGCAAACCGATCATTTATCTGGGTTATGGTGTGTTCATTCTGGGATGCCTGCTGTCGCTGCTTGCAACCAATTGGGAGGTCATGATTGCGGGCCGCGTCCTGCAAGGCCTCGGTGCCGCCAGCCCGCGCATCGTGACACTGGCGCTGGTGCGCGACGGCCATGAGGGACGCAGCATGGCGCGGATCATGTCCTTTGTCATGGCCGTATTCATCCTCGTGCCGACCATCGCACCGGCACTGGGGCAGGTCGTGATCTATCTCAGCGGGTGGCGCGCGACATTCCTCGTGCTGATCGTGCTCGCCATTGCCGCTGGCACATGGTTCGCCCTGCGCCAGCCCGAGACGCTACAAAAACACGAGCGGCGGCCCTTTTCAGTCGTCAGCATCTGGAAGGGCCTCAAGGAAATCGCCGTTTGCCGTAGCGCCGTGGGCAACACGCTGGCGTTGGGACTGATCTTTGGCGCCTTTCTGGCCTATCTCAGCACAGCCCAGCAGGTCTACGAGGTGGTCTATGACGCGGGCGCATTGTTCCCCGTCTATTTCGGCATGGCGGCGCTGTCGATCGGCGGCGCGGCAGTGGTCAATTCGCTGCTGGTAATGCGGCTGGGGATGCGCTTGCTAACACGCCTCGCACTGCTCGGGCTGATCGGGCTGGCCGCGCTCTTTGCTATTCCCACCTTCGCGTCGGGCGGCGTCCCTGCGCTGCCATTGTTCCTGATCTGGCTGATCGCGTCTTTTTTCTGCGTCGGCATCCTGTTCGGCAATCTCAACGCTATCGCGATGGAGCCTTTGGGCCATATGGCGGGCCTCGGCGCCGCACTGATCGGGTCGGCGTCAAACTTTATCGCGCTGCCAATATCCTACTATATCGGGCATAGTTTCGACGGCACGGTAATCCCTATGGTGCTGGGCTTTGGCGGCGTCGGGATCGGCGCGCTGGCGATCTTTACTTGGTCCGAGCGTGGGCCGGTTCAGGCCGCACCCCAGGGCTGAGACGCGCAGCAACCCTACACCCCACGAAAAATCTGGTGCATAACGCTGCGGAACACCGATTCATTTGCGCCATGAGGACCCTTAGCCATGCATGACATCCGCGCGATCCGCGACAATCCCGCCGCCTTTGACGCCGCGCTGACGCGCCGGGGCGGCGACGCCGTATCCGCCGACATTCTCGCGCTGGACGAGGCCCGCCGCGCCAAGATCGCCGCAGCCGAGACGGCGCAGGCCGAGCAGAATAAGGCCTCCAAAGAGGTCGGCGCGGCCAAGGCCAGTGGCGACGACGCCGAATTCGAGCGCTTACGTGCGCTGGTCGGGCAGAAAAAGGCCGAGGTCGCCACCATGCAGACCGAGGCCAAGGCACTGGACGCCAAACTAACCGACATGCTGCTGGAGTTGCCAAACCTGCCGATGGGTGACGTCCCGGACGGCGCGGACGAGGCGGACAACGTCGAAATGCGCCGTTGGGGCACTCCTGCAACATACGACTTCAGGCCGAAAGAACACTACGAGCTGGCCAGCG
This sequence comes from Roseovarius sp. Pro17, assembly GCF_035599575.1. Classification (NCBI taxonomy): domain Bacteria; kingdom Pseudomonadati; phylum Pseudomonadota; class Alphaproteobacteria; order Rhodobacterales; family Roseobacteraceae; genus Roseovarius; species Roseovarius sp. Pro17. The sequence goes on along the minus strand of NZ_CP141179.1, from coordinate 718,786 downwards.
TTACCCCCGGCATGGATTTTGAGATGGCGGCCAAGCTGAGCGGCGCGCGCTTTGTCGTGCTGACGGGCGCAGTGGCCCGCATCCACCGCGCGCTGGCGCAGTTCATGCTGGACACCCATGTGGACGAGAACGGCCTGACCGAGACATGGACCCCCGTTCTGGTGCGCGAGGAAATGATGTATGGCACCGGCCAGCTGCCTAAATTCGGCGAAGACAGCTACAAGACCACCGATGGCTGGTGGCTGGTCCCGACCGCCGAAGTGCCACTGACCAACCTCGTCAATGGCGAGGTGGTTGACGAAGCCAGCTTGCCCCATCGCCATGTGGCACATACACAATGCTTCCGCTCTGAGGCGGGCAGTGCGGGCCGCGACACGTCCGGCATGCTGCGCCAGCACCAGTTCGAAAAGGTCGAGATGGTCAGCATCACGCATCCCGATCACAGCCGGGATGAGCTGGACCGTATGACCACCTGCGCCGAGGGCGTACTGGAAAAGCTGGGCCTGCCCTACCGAACCATCGTGCTTTGCACCGGCGACATGGGGTTCGGCGCGCGGCGCACACATGACATCGAGGTCTGGCTGCCGGGGCAAGATACCTATCGCGAGATCAGCTCGGTCTCGGTTTGCGGCGACTTTCAGGCGCGGCGCATGAATGCGCGCTTCAAACCCGCAGATGGCGGCAAGCCGCAATTCGTGCACACGCTGAACGGCTCAGGACTGGCGGTCGGGCGTTGCCTGATCGGCGTGCTGGAAAACGGTCAGCAGGCTGATGGCGCTGTGCGCCTGCCCGAAGTACTGCACCCCTATCTGGGCGGCAAATCGGTGCTGAGCGCCGAAGGTAAACTGGTCTGAGGCGTTGCTCCGCTTGACGTCTCGGCAAGGGCGCTATTTTCAGCGTTGGAACGGGCCCCTGCCCGCCGATAATGACAGGTGCCGCCATGCCCATTCTCGTTTTGATCGCTGCTATCGCATTCGCCCTCTCGCCCCTTCTGGCCCCCGGCTTTGGCGGGTTTGATGCCAATCAGTTCCCAATCCCGCAGGTCGAGCCGCCGGTGCAGCCCGCGGGATATGCCTTTGCCATCTGGGGACTGATCTACCTTTGGCTGATCGTCGGTGCGGCCTATGGCCTGTGGAAGCGCCGCGATGATGCCGGCTGGGCCGCGATGCGCGTGCCTCTCTTTATCTCGCTGGCTGTCGGGTTCGTCTGGCTGCCGGTTGCGCAGGCCAGCGCCGTCTGGGCGACAATTCTGATCTGGGTGATGTGGGCTTTTGCCATGGTCGCGACCCTGCGCACGCCGCGCGCTGGCGGCGTGGATGCATGGCTGGGCCGCGCGCCTGTCGCGCTGTACACCGGCTGGCTGACAGCGGCGTCGTCCGTGTCGTTGGGGCTGATGGCGGCGGGCTATGGCGGCATGAACCAAGTCCTCGCCGCGATCCTCGCATTGGTGATCGCGTTCGGTCTTGCCGTCCTGATAGCACGCCAACGGCCCGATGCGTTTGGACTGCTAAGCGGGGTGATCTGGGCGCTAATTGGCGTTTGCGTGCAGAATTGGCAGGGTGGTGCTGCGTCTGTGCTGATCATTGCGGCCATCGGCGCGGCCCTGCTGGCTGTCCAAGCGATCTGGAACATCCGCCGCGCCTAGACGCCAATTATTTTGAGGTCTTGGTCTTGCCCAGATGCTTACGCAGGCTGGAAGGACCCGCCTTTTTCTTGGCCTTGTAGGGGTTCTTGTCCGATTGGCTCCGCATGTGCAGGCGGATCGGCGTGCCAGGCATGTCGAAATCGACGCGTAACCCGTTGACCAGATAGCGCGTATAGCTCTCGGGCAGTTTGTCGGGATGGCTGCACATCACAACGAAACCGGGCGGGCGGGTTTTAACCTGCGTCATGTAGCGCATCTTGATCCGCTTGCCGCCGGGCGCGGGGGGCGGATGCTGCTCCAGCATACCTGTCAGCCAGCGGTTCAGTTGCGCCGTCGTGATGCGGCGATTCCAGACGTCATGCGCCTTTTCGACAGCCTCGCGCAGCCGGTCGATCCCTTTGCCCGTCATGGCCGAGACGGTGACCATCGGTGCGCCGCGCAGCTGCGGCAGCAGGCGTTCGAACGACTCGCGCAGGTCGCGCAATTTCTGCTGTTTTTCCGGCTCGAGGTCCCACTTGTTGATCGCCAGAACTACGGCACGGCCCTCACGCTCGGCCAAGTCAGCGATGCGCAGATCCTGCTGCTCAAACGGGATCGCGGCATCCAGCAGCACGATCACGACCTCGGCGAATTTCACCGCGCGCAGGCCATCCCCGACGCTTAGCTTTTCCAGCTTTTCCTGAACGCGCGCCTTTTTGCGCATCCCGGCTGTGTCAAAGATTCGCGTATGCAGCCCGTCCCAGTCCAGTTGCAGCGAAATAGCATCGCGCGTGATCCCCGGCTCGGGGCCGGTCAGCAGGCGATCTTCGCCCAGTATCTTGTTGATCAGGGTCGATTTTCCGGCGTTGGGTCGACCCACGACAGCCACTTGCAGCGGCTTTTTCGCCGTCGGCACGCGGGGCGCGTCGACATCTCCGTCCTCAACCGCCACATCCACGTCCGGCGCGTCGGCCTTGGCGCGTTCCTCGAACCCGTCGGCCAGCGGCATCAGCATCGCATAGAGATCGTTCAACCCCTCGCCATGCTCAGCCGAGAGGCGAATCGGCTCGCCCAGTCCCAGCCCATAGGCCTCGATTACGCCCGCGTCGGCAGCGGATCCTTCGGACTTGTTGGCCGCGAGGATCACATGCTTCGAGCGTTTGCGCAGAATCTCGGCGAACACCTCATCCGTCGGCGTGACCCCGGTGCGTGCGTCGATCATAAAGAGGCAGATATCTGCCATATCCACTGCCCGCTCGGTCAGCTTGCGCATCCGGCCTTGCAGCGATTCGTCCGTCGCCTCTTCCAATCCGGCTGTGTCGATCACCGTGAACCGCAGATCGCCCAAACGCGCCGCGCCCTCGCGCAAATCGCGCGTGACGCCCGGTTGGTCGTCGACCAGCGCCAGGCGCTTGCCGACAAGGCGGTTAAAAAGCGTGGATTTGCCCACATTGGGGCGCCCCACGATGGCGAGGCTGAAAGTCATGTCATCGCTCCGAAGGCAGTCAAGCTGCCCTCATAGGGCAATCTGCGCCTAGCGGAAAGCGTGCAGTTGCCCGTTCGTGCCGACGACATAGAGAACACCGCCCGCGACCACCGGATTGGTCGTCGCCCCGCCCGGCACGACGACGCTGCCGCGCAAGCCACCCGAGACCGGATCGAAGAAACGCAGATAGCCGTCATTGGACGCCACGACCAGCTGGCCGCCGGCCATCACGGGGCCGTAATGGGCGTAAACCTCGGCCTGACGTTTAGGCTTGGATTTGACGAACAAGGGCAGTTTCGTGCCCCAGACGCGGCTGCCATCCTCGGCGCGCAGACGCACCAATTCGTTTTTGTCCGAAACAAGAAAAATGGAATCATCTGTCGCCCATACCGGACCCATAGGACCTTCGTTTGCGGTCCAGATACGCGCGCCATTGGCGATATGCATCGCGGCCATGCGGCCCGATTGATTGCCGACATAGACCCGGTCACCTCGGATCACCGGATCGCCGGTGATCGTGGTCAGTTGGCTCTGCGCAAGGCCCTTGCGCGCGCCAGCGACGGACGCATCCCAAAGGCGCAGACCTCCCTTGCGAAACGCGCCCTGCACCTCGCCCGACCCAAAGGCAAAGACAGCGTATTTGTCGGATATTGCAGGCGCGGGGCCGCCCAGCACGTTGTTGATGTTCGGTGCCGCGGCCAGCTGCCATTCGATGCGGCCGGTATCGCTGTTCAGCGCCCATGCCGTCTGATCGCCCGCAACGAGATAGACGATATTGCCCACTACCGTCGGCGTGGCAGTGCCCGTCTCCAGCAGTTCCTGTTCCCAGATGGTGCGGCCCGTCGCCGGGTCGAGCGCGGTGATGCGACCAAAGCCGGTCGAGGCAAAGAGTTTGCCATCACCGTAAGCCAGTCCCCCGCCGCTGCCATCAGCAGCCGAATCGGTGGCCGGCACCAGGCTCACGTTCCAGAGCGCGGCACCATTCGGCGCAATCGCGCTGACATGCGCGTTGGCGTCCATCGCAAAGATGCGCCCGCCAGCGACGACCGGATCAGCGGTGATGCGTCGCCGTGCGCCATCGCCAGCACCAATCGAAGTGGACCAGATCAGACTGGGCGCCCGGGACAACGCAGGATGCTGGGCGCGGGTGGCTGGCGTGCCGATGCGCTGGGGCCATTCGGCATTGACGCGCGCAGCGGGTAGGCGCAGCGGCGCGGCCACGTTGGGGCCCGAGGCGCCGACGACTTCGCTGGTGGCCGCCTCGACCTGATCCGTTTTGAGCACCTCGCGCAGGCCCTCGCGCTTGCCGGGCAGGATCGTGTCCGGCTCGGAGCAGGCAGCCAGCAGCGTCAATACCGCAAGCCATCCAAAGGTCTTCTTGTTCCGTATCACCGCGTGCATGTCCAAATGTCCCCGTCTTTTTATCGCAGTTTGCACCGCGCGCAGCCTATTCGCCAGCTTCCGCACCGTTTTCCACGTTATCCTGAGTACCTACATCTTCGCTCGCGGCCTCGTCCGGCGCGCTGGCCGCACTGCCGCCCGGCAGGACCGGCTCGCTGCCCAGCGCCACAATTACTTGTGTCGCCCGACGACGCAAGCCCGGCGTCGCCTCGGCATCGGCCGAGATGGCGTTGAGCCGCTCAATCGCCGCGCCCGTATTCCCGGCCTCTATTTCCAGATAGGCTAGCTGTTCTTCGGCCATTAGGCGTATCAGGCCACCGCCCAGCGCCAGATCATTCAACCGTGCGCGCCGCACATCGTCGTCCATGCCGCCATCCGGGATCATCACTGCCTTGAGCGTGGCGATCTGGCGATAGATGGGCGCGACATCGCTCATCTGGGCGATACTCATCAGGCGCGCGACGGCGCCCTTGGGATCGTCCTCCAACGCCTCGGCTGCGGCCATCATCGACAGGATCGCAGCGCTACCGGGACTGTCCGGCGTAACGCCATCCAGCGCACCTGCGCGCGCGCTTCGGTCCTCGGTTTCCAGCGCAGCCAGCATCGCGTCACCCAGTGCCTCGGCGCGACCACGCTCCTGCGCCTTGCGCCATTCGTTATAGGCTGCGCCACCCACGAGGATCAGCACGGCGAGGATAGCAATCCAGCCATAACGGCGCATAAGGGTGAAAAGACGGTCGCGGCGGACCTCTTCGCTCACCTCTTCGATGAAACTGTCGTTATCACTCACGGGAGGGGCGCCTGACTTGTCTTGCTGCGGTTTTTCCCCTCTTACCCGTTCATTCGGGGCCTGCCAAGGGCCGCTGGTCTGCAGAATGCGCCCGGCACTGCAGTGAGGCAGGTCACGGCCTTGCGCGCAGCCATGGTCAAATGTAATCTGAACTGTCGGGTTCGGCGTATTATCCGGCAACGACGGCGATGACGCCGCGCGCATTTTGCGCGGTTCAGCGCCCGGACTGCGTGAGAGGTAATAGATGCGACTGTTTTCGATCCTGGCGGCGATCGTCGCCGCGCTGGTTATCTACGCTTTCGTGTTCGAGCGCGCGTGGTTGAAGAATACATTCGCGCCTGCTGAAACGCCCGTCACCGAGGCGCCTGCCCCTACCCCCGAGGATGCAACCACCACCACCGCCGTGGGCGTCGTCGCCATTCACAGCCGCGCACAGGACATCGACAGCGCCGTCGTGGTACGCGGTCGGACCGAAGCCCAGCGCCAAGTCGATGTGCGCGCCGAGACATCGGGGCGCATCATTTCCGACCCTCTGCGCAAGGGCGCGTTCGTCGAGGCCGGTCAATTGCTCTGCCAGCTGGACCCCGGCACCCGCAAGGCCACGCTGGCCGAGGCCCGTGCGCGCCGCGCCGAGGCCGAAACCCGCATCCCTGAGGCCGCAGCAAGGCTGGCCGAGGCCGAAGCACGCTTGGCCGAGGCGCAGATCAACGACACCGCCGCATCAAAGTTGAGCGAGAGCGGTTATGCCTCTGACACGCGCGTGGCCAGCACACGCGCAGCGCTCAGCTCCGGCAAGGCCGCTGTGCAGGCCGCAAAGTCCGGCCTCGACGCTGCCAGCACCGGGATCGAGGCCGCAGACGCCATCATCGCCGCTGCCCGCGAAGAATTGACGCGCCTCGAGATTAACGCGCCTTTCAAAGGCCTGCTGGAATCAGACACCGCCGAACTGGGCAGTCTGATGCAGCCCGGTGAACTGTGCGGCACAATCATTCAGTTGGACCCGATCAAGCTGGTCGGCTTTGTCCCTGAGACCGCAGTCGACCGGATCGTAGTGGGGGCGAAAGCACGCGCCAAGCTGGTATCGGGCCGCGAGGTGGGTGGTGAGGTGACATTTCTGTCCCGCTCTGCCGATCCTGAAACCCGCACCTTTCGCGTCGAGATGACAGTGCCGAACCCGGACCTCACCCTGCGCGACGGCCAGACTGCCGAGATCATGATCGCCTCGGACGGAACCCCCGCGCATTTGCTGCCGCAATCGGCCCTTACCCTGAACGACGAGGGCACGCTGGGTGTGCGCATCGTGACCGGCGACGCCGCCGATTTTCTGCCCGTCAACCTCATGCGCGACTCGCCTGAGGGCGTATGGGTCACGGGTCTGCCGGACGCGGTCGACGTGATCGTGATCGGGCAGGAATATGTCATCGCAGGCGTGCCAGTCACAGCCAGCTATCCCGGCGATGGCGGCGCAGAGGAGCAGGCGCAATGACCGGCATCGTCGACTGGGCCTCGCAACGCGCACGTATGGTGCTAGCCTTTATCGTGCTCAGCGTGCTGGCCGGCGGCTTTGCCTATGTCGGCCTACCCAAAGAGGGCGAGCCCGATATCGAAATCCCCGCGCTGTTCGTGTCGGTCCCCTTCCCGGGCATTTCCGCCGAGGATAGTGAAAAGCTGCTGGTCAAGGTCATGGAGACCGAGCTGAGCGATCTGGACGGCCTCAAGAAGATGACCGGCACCGCCGCCGAAAATTACGCCGGGATCGCGCTGGAATTCGAATTCGGTTGGGACAAGACGGCCATCATGGCCGATGTGCGCGACGCGATGAGCGCTGCCGAGGCCAAGTTTCCGAGCGGCGCCGACAAATACTTGCTGAACGAAATCAACTTCAGCGAATTCCCTATCATCATCGTCAACCTCACTGGCGACGTCCCCGAGCGCACGATGGCCCGCGTCGCCAAGGACCTCCAAGACCGCCTTGAGGCGCTGGAGCCCGTGTTGGAAGCTGGTATCGCTGGCAATCGCGACGAGCTGGTCGAGGTGGTGATCGACCCCTTGCGCCTTGAATCCTACGATGTGACGGCGGGCGATCTGCTGAATGCGGTGCAGAATAACAATTTGCTCATCGCCGCAGGCGAGGTGCGCAGCGCGGGCGGCGCGTTCTCGGTCAAGATCCCATCGTCTTTCGACGACACAGGCGACATCTATCGCCTGCCGATCAAGGTGAACGGCGACCGTGTCGTGACGCTGGGCGATGTGGCGCGCATCAATCTGACCTTCGAGGACCGGACCGGAACCGCGCGTTTTAACGGCGAAAACACGGTGGCGCTGCAAGTGGTCAAGCGCAAGGGATTCAACATCATCGACACCGCCGCACTGGTGCGCGACACGGTGGACGAGGCGCGGGCCAGCTGGCCGGACGAACTGCGCGCAGCCGTCAAAGTGGGCGCATCGAACGATCAGTCGCGCATCGTGGGCTCGATGGTCAGCCAGCTAGAGGGGTCGGTGCTGACCGCCATCGCGCTGGTGATGATCGTGATGCTGGCGACGCTGGGCATCCGCCCCGCCCTGCTGGTGGGATTTGCGATTCCCACGTCGTTCCTGCTGTGTTTTGCAATGCTTGCGGTCATGGGCATTACAATTTCGAACATGGTGATGTTCGGTCTGATCCTCGCTGTCGGGATGCTGGTGGACGGCGCCATTGTGGTGGTCGAATACGCCGACCGGCGCATCCAAGAGGGCACTGGCCCCATGACCGCCTATGTCGAGGCGGCCAAACGCATGTTTTGGCCCGTCACCAGTTCAACCGCGACGACACTTTGCGCATTCCTGCCTATGCTGTTTTGGCCCGGCATACCGGGGCAGTTCATGGGTATGCTGCCAGTCACGCTGATCTTTGTTCTCTCGGCGTCCTTGCTGGTCGCGCTGGTTTATCTGCCAGTGCTGGGCGGCATCACCGGACGGCTTGAAAAATGGTTCGAAGCACGTATTTCGCAGATCGCGGGCGGCTGGTGGGTCTGGCACCTGGCGCTGTTTTTGGCGGCGGCGTTTGGCGTGGCCGTGGCGGCGGCTCTTGTGCCTATGATGCTGGCGCAGGTGACACCGGTCTTCATGGCGATCAACATGAGCGACATCCTCTATTCAGTGATCCCGACGCTTGCCGCCGTCTTTGTGCTGGGCATCGCGGTGGTTCTACTGGCAGCCATCGGAGTTGCCGGGATCGCAGCGATCCTTCTAGGTCTCATGGCCATATGGCGGCGCGTTATGAACGGCGCGCGTTGGCTGGGTCGCCGCGCGATGCCGCGCCGTGCCGTCACCGTGCGGTCAGGCTATAAGCGCAGCCCGTTCGGCTGGGTGATTCACGCCATCGTCGCCAACCCGGTGATGCCCTTGGTGGCGTTTGGCGTCATCTTTATTATTGTCGGAACCACACTTATTTACTACATAAACAACAATAATGGCACTGAGTTCTTTGTCGAATCCGAACCTGAGCAGGGAATTGTATATGTGCAGGGTCGCGGAAACCTCTCTATCGAGCAGAAGGATAATCTGGTCCATCAGGTCGAAGATATCGTGCTGGCGCAGCATGGGATCGCGTCGGCCTTTGCCTTTGCCGGGAATGGCGGGCTGAGCAACAATACCGGCGGCGCGCAACCGCCCCTCGACACCATCGGGCAGGTCCAGTTCGAGACGACGCCATGGGACGAACGCGGCATCATCACGCAGCCGTGGCTGTGGGGCCTTTGGGATCGCGAGATGAGCGATCCGGCCATCGACGGCGACAAGATCATTGAGGAATTGACCGTCAAGCTGGCGCGCATCCCCGGCATCAAGACCGAGATCCTTGGTCAGACCGGCGGCCCTGCCTCGGCCAAGCCGGTGCACCTGCGCCTCAAGGGCGACGATTGGACCGCGCTACAGGCAGCAACCGTGAAAGTGCGTGAGAAATTCGAGGCGACAACTGGCCTGACGTTGGTCGAAGATACGCTTCCCCTGCCCGGCATTGACTGGCAGATCGACGTCGACGTTGAAAAAGCCGGCCGTTTTGGCGCCGACGTCAAGAGCGTCGGCGCGATGGTGCAACTGGTCACGCGCGGATTGTTTCTGGACGAGATGCGCGTGCCGTCATCGGATGAGGAAGTCGAAATCCGGCTACGCCTACCTAACGCGGACCGCGTGCTCAGCACGCTCGATTCGCTCAAGGTGCGTACCAATGACGGGCTGGTGCCGTTGGCCAATTTCATTACGCGCAAACCTGTGCAGAAGCTGGCCCAGATCGACCGGATTGACCAGACCCGCTTCTTCGACGTCAAGGCGGGCGTGGCGAGCGGGTTGACCAAGCCCGTGACAACCAACGGCGTCACCCAGGACGTGCCGATCACAGCAAACGAGCGGATCGCAGGCCTGACCGAGTGGCTGGAAACAGGCGCGCTGCCAGCGTCGGTCAGCTACGAATGGACCGGCGATCAGGAAGAGCAGGAGGAATCCGGCGCCTTCCTGATGAAGGCGTTCGCGGGCGCGCTCGGCCTTATGTTCATCATCCTGCTGGCGCAGTTCAACAGCGTCTACAACGCTGTGCTGGTGCTGCTGGCAGTGATCCTCAGCACGACAGGCGTGTTGATCGGGATGTTGGTGATGGGCCAGACATTTTCGATCATCATGACCGGCACAGGCATCGTGGCGTTGGCCGGAATCGTGGTGAACAATAACATCGTTCTTATTGATACCTATCAGGAATTCAGTCGCTATATGCCTCGGCTAGAGGCAATCACCCGCACGGCGGAGGCGCGTATCAGGCCGGTGCTGTTGACCACGATCACCACGATGGCAGGCCTTGCACCGATGATGTTCGGGCTAAGCCTTGATTTCGTGAATGGTGGCTACAGCTTTGACAGCCCCACCGCCCTTTGGTGGAAGCAGCTGGCGACGGCGGTGGTCTTTGGCCTTGGGATCGCGACGGTGCTGACGCTGATCTTTACCCCATCGATGCTGGCGCTGCGCGTGTGGGTGGGCACCTATGTAAACTGGCTGGCGCGGGCGCTGGCGGCGATGTCGATGGGCCGCGCCAGCCGGGCCGCGCGCGACTGGTCCCTGATGCGCGCCGCGCGCCGCGTGCGTGCGCCCGAAATTATCTGGGATGACGGCATCGCGACCGCCCACGGCGAGCATTTGGACGTAGATGGCGGCGACGTCGAGCTTGACGATCCTAAACGCCCACCCGATCCGACGAGCAAAGACACCGATCAAGAACCTGATGCGGACGCGCAACCGCCCAAACCATTGCGTGCCGCTGAATAAACCTGCCGGTGCGCCGCCGTTTTGCTACATTTCGCACTGACCAGGGTCGTTGCTCGGATCGCAATGTTGGGCCATTCCGCAGCCATAGATCAATGATCAGCCAAGAGAGTGGCGCAGGCGCGTGTGCCTTAAATACCTCGCGCGCGCTCGGCTTCGCCCAGCTCAGACCACCAATCGGCGTAGCTGGAATTTTTCGGATGAAGCCCACCCTCATCGGGGGCATCGTCCTGCCACCAGACCGGGCCACGCTCGCCCAGCGCGCGCTTGGCGGTATCGACACCGGCGCGCGCCTCGGCCTCTGCCTCGGCGTTACCACCAGCCAACTGAACCGCGCGGCGGGCCTTCATCAGCGCCTTGATCGCGGCGCGCCGGGTGCTGTCGTCCAGCGACGGGTTGGTGCAGCGCCAGAGGCGCGCGCGCGAGACGAAATAGCGCCCGTCCGGCGTCTGGGGATAATCCTTTTGCGGCACTGCTACGCGGCCTCTTCGGATTGTTGGCGATACCACAGGCCCGCATAACGCCCATCCTTGGCCAGCAGGTCGCTGTGGGTGCCCTGTTCGACGATGCGCCCGTCATCCAGCACGACGATGCGGTCCGCCTCGGCCACGGTGCTGAGCCGGTGCGCGATGATCAGAACGGTGCGCCCCTGCCCCGCGCGGGCCAGCGCGCCCTGAATGTCACGCTCGGTCGCGGTATCAAGCGCACTGGTTGCCTCATCCAACAGCAGGATCGGCGGATCCTTTAGCAATGTGCGCGCGATGCCGACGCGCTGTTTTTCACCGCCCGACAGCTTTAGCCCCCGCTCACCAACAGTGGTGTCGTAACCGTCCGGCAGCGAGGCGATGAAATCGTGGATCGAGGCCGCCTTGGCCGCCGCAATTACATCATCCTGCGTCGCGCCCTCGAGGCCGTAAGCGATATTGTAGCCAATGGTATCGTTGAAAAGGACGGTGTCCTGCGGCACCACGCCAATGGCGTCATGCAGGCTGCGCTGAGTGACGCCCCGGATGTCCTGCCCATCGATGCACAGCGCGCCTTGCGAGACATCGTAGAAGCGAAACAGCAACCGCCCGATGGTGGATTTGCCCGACCCGGTAGGCCCAACAATCGCGACGGTCTGGCCCGGCTCTGCGGTCAGGGTGATACCCTTGAGGATCTCGCGCGCGGGATCATAGCCGAAATGCACATCGCGCAGCTCAACCTTGCCGCCGGTCACTTGCAACGCGGCCGCATCCGGCGCGTCGGTCACATCCGGGGCCTGATCAAGCAGGCCAAACATCTCGCCCATATCCACAAGGCTCTGACGGATCTCGCGATAGACGGTCCCGAGAAAGTTGAGCGGCATGGTGATCTGGATCATGTAGGCGTTGACCATGACGAAATCGCCGACCGTCAGCGTGCCGTTCTGCACACCAATGGCGGCCATGACCATCACGATGACAAGGCCGGTGGTGATCAGCAGCGACTGCCCGAAATTGAGGAACGAGAGCGAATAGGAGGTGCGGACCGCAGCACGCTCATACCCCGCCATGGCCACGTCATAGCGGGCCGCCTCGCGATCCTCGGCGCCGAAATACTTGACCGTCTCGTAGTTGAGCAGGCTGTCGATCGCCTTTTGGTTGGCGTCGGTGTCCTGATCATTCATCTCTCGGCGCAATTTCACGCGCCATTCTGTCACCTTGAACGTGAACGCGACATAGAGCGCGATGACGATGACGACGACCACCAGATACCAGAAATCGAACGCGGCCCAGAGGATGATACCGACCAGGACCAGTTCCAGTATCAGCGGAAAGATTGAAAAGATGAGGAAGCGCAGCAGAAAATCGACGCCCTTGACGCCACGCTCGATGATCCGGCTCAGCCCGCCGGTCTTGCGGCTAATATGATAGCGCATCGACATCGCGTGAATATGCCGGAATGTGCGCAACGCCACCTTGCGCAGCGCCCGCTGGCCGACAGGGGCAAATAGCGCATCGCGCAGCTGTTGCAGGCCCACGGTCATCAGCCGCGCCACGCCGTAAGCGACCGTCAGGCCGATCGCGCCCGCGCCCAGCGTCCAAGCGGCATCCATGCTGCCCTCGCCCGAGAGCGTGTCGACCGCCGCCTTGTAGAAAAAGGGCGTGCCGACCGCGATCAGCTTGGCCGTGAAAAGGGCGATCAGTGCCAGCACCACGCGCCGCTTGACCCAAGCGCCGCCCTCTTTGGGCCAGACGTAGGGCGACACGCGTATGATGGTGGCCCAGCCGGAGGAGGGTCGGTCGGTTTCGGTGTCGGGATTATGGCTCATGAGGGGCCTTTGCGTGCTGCGGAACACCATATCTAGGCCGCACAGGCGTGGATATCCAGCCGCCGCGCGCGGTGGCAGCCCGATATGCAGGATTTGCAGGGCTTGACCTGAGTATTTTCAGAACAGTAAAGGCGTTGGGGTGGGCCGTGACACGTGCGCGATGCTCATTCGGGACGCCGCATTTCAGGTCATTGCTGTCTTGTGTATGGTCCCAAACGCCTTAGTCAGGCAAGGCAAAGACCTGTCCGGGATAGATCAGATCGGGATCTCGAATGCGGTCGGCATTGGCCTCAAAGACGCGGACATAAAGCAGGCCCTCGCCATATGTCTCGCGCGAGATGGCCCAGAGAGTGTTACCCGGCTGCACGGTGACCGCGCGGATCGTCAGGATGGGCGCCTGATCGGCGCCTTGGGCGCTGGTCGTTGCTGTTTTCGGCGCGCTGTTTTGCGGCATGTCGGCGCTGGCGGCAATGTCGCTTTGCAACTCTGCCAGCAGGGCGCGATCCTCACGTTTGAAGGGCGTCTCGACCCGGCTGGTCACGTCGCCGGCTGTATCAACCTCATCTATGCGCAAGGTATAGATGCCGGTACCGACCTGCGGCAAGGCAGTGCGCCAAGTGCCCGCATCCGTGATACGCGACGTGGTGATGGGCGTGTTGTCGAGATAGATTCGGACGAGTCCGGTGCCGACCGCGCGCCCAGACAACTGCACGCTGCCATCTTCGGTATAGCTGATCGCGTCGAGTGCGACCGAAGACATGACTCGCGGTGCGTTGGCGGCCTGCGTGGACGGCGTTGAACCGGGCGAGGGCGTGGGAGTCTGAAGGACGCGCACGCCGTCGGCGTCGGTCATCAGCACTGTGCGCTCAGGAATATCCGTGGCGGCGTCAGGATCGGTGGCGGTGTCCGATGCTCCGTCCGATGTGGCGCCCTTGAGTGCGGCCCTATCCGCCGCCGGGTCCGGTGCGGACCGGAGGGGATCGGCGTCTGTGCCACTGCTAAGGTCCGGGGCGGTTTGCGCGATGGTCGCGGCGGGGCGAGTCCCGTGCGTATCGTTGGGTGCGGTATCATCCACGCCACCCTCTACTGTCGCGATCTGCTGCTCAGGCGAGCGCTCGGGCGCTGGGGCGATGATGACTTCGCCTTCGCCCATGATTGCCGCGCCGCCATCCGGACCGGACATGCTTAACGTTAGCACATGCGGCGCGGTGTCGTCGGGCAGATCGACGAATTCGGCAAAGGCACCGTCGCTACCCGCGGATGCGGTGGCTAGGGGCGCGCCGTCCAGCATGATCTGGACCTGCCAGCCGGGTGACGCGCGGCCTGCAATGAGGGCAGAGCCACCTGGCTCCAGCCGGAAGACGTCGATGCGGGGGGGTGCGGGGGCGATGGGCTGTGTTTCAGAGGCGTTGTCCGTTGCCTTGGGTTCGGCGGTTTCCTTGACGCTGGGATCAGGCATGGCTGCGGCCATTTCGGGCGGAGCAGAGCGCGGGCCGATCACGCCGCCAAAGTAGAGCCCGCCCAGCAACAGCACCACGAGCACAGCGGCGCCTACGCCGATCCGGCGTGCCGAGTGCTCATTGGCAAAGATGCTCATTCGCGGCCCCCCAGCCATATGCCACGCGCCATTGCGCGAGGGTTGTCCGAGCCTAACAACAAGGCTAACACGCGTCAAAAGAACCGTACACGAAAGGCGAGTCCGCATGCCCACCCCGTCCATCTGTGTCTTTTGCGGCGCACGCGAAGGCGCGCGCATGGCCTATAGCGCCGCCGCCGATGAACTGGGCGCAGCGCTCGCGCATGAGGGCTGGCGGCTGGTCTATGGCGCTGGCGATGTGGGGTTGATGGGCCGCTGCGCGCGGGCGGCGCTGGAGGCGGGTGGCGATCTGCTGGGCGTCATTCCGCAACATCTGGTCGGGCTTGAGGCCACGGCGGAGACAGGGGTGGATACGCGCGCCCGGCGCGTCGTGACCGAGACGATGCACGAGCGCAAGAAGGTGATGTTCATGAACTGCGACGCCATCGCGCTGCTGCCCGGCGGCGGCGGATCGCTGGACGAGTTGTTCGAGGTGCTGACATGGCGCCAGTTGGGCCTGCATACCAAGCCAGTGGTGCTGATCGACGTCGATGGCTACTGGCAGCCGCTGGTCGCGCTGTTAGAGCATGTCGTCACTGAGGGCTTTGCCGGGACGGACCTGTCCGGGGGCTATATCACCGTGCCGGATGTGCCGGCTGCCCTTGCAACCTTGCGCGCGGCCCTGCCCCGGCGCCAGGACGACGCCGTATAGATCACCAGCGCGGTCCAGATCAGCGCGAAGGCAATGGCGTGCCATAGCGTGAAAGCCTCGCGAAAAATCAGCGTCGCCACCAGAAATTGCAGCGTCGGATTGACGTATTGAACGAGGCCGATTGTCGCCAGCGTCACCCGGCGCGTGGCGTAGGAAAACAGGATCAATGGCACAGCCGTCATGAGTCCCGAAAACATCAGCATCAGCGACGTCGCCAGATCCTCGCCGAAATGCCCGTCACCGCGGGAATGGATCACGGCCAGCCACGCGATTGCAAAGGGTAGCAGCATCGTCACCTCAGCGGTGACCGACACGACCGGGCCTGTGGACAGCCCCTTTTTGACAGCGCCGTAGGTCGCGAAGGACAACGCCAGAACCAGCGCAACCCATGGCGCAACCTGCAGTCCGATCGACAAGATGATCACCGCACTGGCCGCCAGCACGACCGAAACGATTTGCGCACGGCTCAGCTTCTCGCGGTAGAAGATCGCGCCAAACAGCACGGCGGCGAGCGGAAAGATGTAGTATCCCAGCGATGCTTCGGTCGCGTGTCCCAGATGGATTGACGTGATGAACACGAACCAATTGAGCGAAATGATCAGTGCCGCAAAGGCCACAATGCCGAAGGTGCGCGGGGTTGAAACGGCAGAAGGAAGCGTGCGCAAACGGCCCTGAAATCGCAGGAGGCAGACAAAGAATACAAATCCCCAGAGCGTGCGATGGCAGAGGATCTCGGCAGCGGGGACATTATCGAGCAATTTGTAGAAGATGCCTGACAAGCCCCAGATGGTACAGGCCCCCATCATCGCAAAGACGCCTTTGGCCTCGTCGGTCATCTGTTCGGCCCCGCCACATACGCCTTGTCCGGACGGTGCATATCCGAGCGGGGTCGGATAAGAAAGGGGCTGCGCGGAGGGCGAAACCTGCGCTTGCAGCCGGCCCTGCGCGCAACGACGGTGTTACATTTCGGCGAGTTGAGCCTTGACCAGTTTTTCGACCTCGTCGAGCGGGTGGTTGGTCAGATCCTTAGCAATCTCGGCGATAACCTTGTTCGTGACTTCCAGGTGCAATTCGCTGCGCAACGCGCCCAATGTGCGGGCGGCCGCAACGATGACTAGATGATCGTAGGCCCCGCGATGTGCCTGCTTGTATAGGCGATCCGCCAGATCCGAGGCAAACCGCTCTTTGGCCAGCTCATGCCAGTCGGTGTCGTCAAAAGCCGACCGGTGGCCCTGAGGGCTACCCTGCATTCGACCCGGACGGTTAGCGGATTGGTCGATATCTTTGGGGTTGTCCTGTTCATCGATGCGCACGACGTTTAGATCGGGCGCATCCGCGTCACCGTCGTTACGCAGGAACAGCGCCTTTTCCCCATCGCAGATCAACACCCATGTGCCGGTTTTCAGCTCAATCATCAGATGCTCTCCGTTTTGGTTGAAATATGTAAGGGAACGGCGGGCTTGCACCTGCGGTTCCCCCGCGCACGAAAAAGCCCCCGGCAGGGCGCTGCCGGGGGCCAAATATGTCGCGATATGCCGGACTACATGCGGCTGGCGACGTTTTCCCAGTTCACCAGCGCGCTCAGGAAGTTGTCCAGATAGGCCGGGCGCTTGTTGCGGAAATCGATGTAATAGGAATGTTCCCAGACGTCGCAGCCCAGCAGCGCTGTCTGGCCGTGGCAGACGGGGTTTACGCCATTCTCGGTCTTGGTGACCTTGAGGCTGCCGTCCTTGTCCTTGACCAGCCAAGCCCAGCCCGAGCCGAACTGACCAGCGCCAGCGGCTGCAAACTCTTTCTTGAAATCGTCGACGCTGCCAAAGCTATCTTTGAGTGCTTTTTCCAGCTCGGAAGGCATGTCGGATTTACCGGGGCTCATCATTTCCCAGAACTGGTTGTGGTTCCACAACTGGCTGATGTTGTTAAAGATGCCGGATTGCGCGACAGCGTTCTTGTCATACGTGCCCTTGATGATCTCTTCGAGGGTCTTGCCCTCCCACTCGGTGCCTTTGATGGCTTTGTTGCCATTGTCGACATAGGCCTTGTGGTGGATGTCGTGGTGGTATTCCAGCGTCTCCTTGCTCATGCCGTTGCCTGCCAGAGCGTCGTGGGCATAGGGCAGATCGGGAAGTTCGAATGTCATGGGTTAGTCCCCCTCGTTATTGAAAATTCTGTATAGCCCCTAGATGGAGGCCTTAGGGAGGGAACGTCAAGAGTGGTGCGAAGGTTCCGGATTGCGCCCCACTTCGCCCCAAACAGCATCCAATGTGCATTGGGGCAAGGGGCCCGGCGCCGCATTATGAGCATGAGCGCAGGGCCAATCCATTATTTCGCGTGGTAGCGCACTTCGCTTCCCGGTGCAGTGGCACCCTTCAGCAGGTCGAACACATATTGCGCGACCGAGCGGAAGCAGACGATGCGCGCCTCACCCGCCTCGGCCATCCAGATCGCGGCAGGCACCTGCGCCATGCGCGAGCGGCGGAACTGACCTACCTTGAAGGCGGACGCAGACGTATCCACCGGCATCAACTTGGCCAATGCCTCGCGTACCAGCGCATCGTCGCCACTGACGGCGAACATGCAGCGCGCGTCCGAGACGTTGACAGCCAGATGATGCGCGTCGCCCATACCCGTGCCGATCTCGGCCAGTTTGGCGTCGACATCGGCGTAAGGAACGAGGATCAGCAACTCGTCCGGCGACATCCATGCGGCGCCGCCATTGTCCGAGAGGCTGATATGCCCGGCAGTCGGCATGTCGCCGCCCGCAGCAGCCTTGACCGCCTTCTTCAACTTGGCGGCACCCAGATCGCCGCGCAGCGTAATCATGCCTTGCAGGCCCATGTCGCGAACCTGTGCAAAGCCCTGCGCGCTGGCGCCATTCAAGGCGCTGACTAGATTAGACATTCTGCTTCTCCCCGTCCTTGTCGAAGAATACCGGATCGACGATTTTCGCGCGCATCACCGTGCCGTCGAGGCGTGGAAATTCCAGCACCTCGCCCATCCGGTCCGGCCCGTTCAGAACCAGCCCCATGGCGATGCCCCGATCCAGCGTGGGCGAGTGGTAGGTCGATGTGACCCTACCTTGCGTTTCGCGCTGGCCATTCGCGTTGATGCCCTCTGCGGTGGCGTATGCGCCATCGGGCAGCACGCCGCCATCGACTGTTTCCAGCCCCACCAACTTCCATCGTTTAGGATCGGTCATATGGCTACGCTCCTGCGCGCGCTTGCCGATATAATCCTCTTTCTTTTTCGAGATCGCCCAGTTCAGCCCCAGATCCTGCGGGATCACGGTGCCGTCGGTTTCGTCCCCGATCATGATAAAGCCCTTTTCGGCCCGCATGATATGCAGCGCCTCGGTGCCATAAACCGTGATGTTCGCCGACGACCCCGCCGCCAGCAACGCATCCCAAAGGGCACGCCCCTCAGAGGCTTTGACCGCGATCTCGTAGCTCAACTCGCCCGAGAATGAGATGCGATAGGCGCGCGCCTGCATCCCGCCAAGGGTGATGTCGGTCCACGCCATGAACGGCAATGCCTCGGCGCTGATGTCGTCGCCGGTCAGTTTTTCCAGCGTTTCGCGGGCGCGTGGGCCGACAACGGCGATCTGGGCATATTCTTCGGTCAGGTTGGCGACATAGACGTCCCAATCCCACCATTCGGTTTGCAGCCACTCCTCCATGTGACCATGGATCGACTCGGCCCCGCCGGTGGTGGTGTGGCAGAGGAACGTGTCGTCATCGATGCGGGCAACAACGCCATCATCGACCAGAAAGCCATTCTCGCTGCACATCAGGCCATAACGGCAGCGCCCCACCTTTAGTGTGCTCATCATGTTAGTATAGAGCATGTCGAGGAACTTGCCCGCGTCCTTGCCCTTGACCACCAGCTTACCCAACGTGGATGCATCAAGCATTCCAAGGCTTTGCCGAGTGTTCTTAACCTCGCGGCTAACCGCCTCTTCGATGCTCTCGCCCGGCTGCTGGTAGGTGTAGGGACGACGCCACTGGCCAACCGGCTCGAAAAACGCGCCGTTTTCCACATGCCAGTCGTACATGGGCGTCTGGCGGATCGGCATGAACCGCTCGTCGCGTGCCTCGCCGGTGATGGAGGCCATCGAGATCGGCGTATAGGGCGGGCGGAACGTGGTCGTGCCGGTCTGCGGAATAGGTTGACCCAAAGCATCAGAAAGGATCGCCAGACCATTGATGTTACTCAGCTTACCCTGATCCGTCGCCATGCCTAGCGTGGTATACCGCTTGGCATGTTCGACCGACTCGTAGCCTTCCTGCGCAGCGAGTTGAATGTCTGACACCTTGACGTCGTTCTGGTAGTCCAGCCATGCCTTCTGGCGCTTGGCGATACCTGCGCCTTGCGGCATCATCCAGACGGGGGCCATGGGCGCCTCGTCGATCGCCTCGGCCTGGGGGGCCTTGGGGGTCTCGCCGGAGTGGCCCGCTGCCTTGGCGGCAGACGCGCCTGCGGAGGTGGCGTCCGACAGGATTTCGCCCAAGCCGAACGCACCATTGGCCGCGCCTGCCGCCCTCACGAACGCCTCGCCGGACGCGCCGGTCGGCGCTTTGTCCACATCGGGGCGGAAGGAGGCTGACGCCTCGTCCCAGATCAGCTTGCCGCCGCTATGGGACCAGAGGTGGACCACTGGCGACCAGCCGCCGGACATGGCGACAACATCGCACGCAATCTCCTCCAGCACGGCACCCTCGCCGGCCTGAGAGCAGATCCCGACACCGGTAACACGCTTGCCACCCTGAACGGATGAAATGCCGTGACCCATCAGCACGCGGATACCCAGCGATTTGGCCTCGGCCATCAGCGGGCTGTCCTGCGACGGAACGCGCGCGTCGAGGATGACAGGCACGTCAAGGCCGTTCTCCTTAAGGGTGATCGCCGTGCGGTAGGCATCGTCGTTGTTCGTCACGATAACCGTGCGGTCGCCAATGGAAACGCCGTAATCGACGACATAGTCGCGCACGGCAGAGGCGAGCATGACACCCGGAATGTCGTTCCCCGCAAAGCTGAGCGGACGCTCAATAGCGCCTGTTGCCGTGACGATCTGCGCGGCTCGGATGCGCCATAGACGGTGGCGCGGACCTGGGGCGTCCGGCTGGTGATCGCCGACACGCTCATAGCCCAGCGCATAGCCGTGGTCGTAAACGCCCGCGCCCATGGTGCGGTTGCGCATGGTTACATTGGCCATGCCCGACAGTTCAGAGACTAGATCGTCCACAAACTTGTCCACAGGTTGACCTGCGACCGTGCCGCCATCAACCGGTGAGCGGCCACCCCAATGGGCCGTCTGCTCGATCAACATCACCTTGGCCCCAGTGGCCGCAGCCGACCGTGCGGCCTGAAGGCCCGCGACGCCGCCGCCAATGACCAATACGTCGCAAAAGGCATAGAAATGCTCATACGTGTCGTTGTCGCGCTGATCGGGCGCGCGTCCGAGGCCCGCAGATTTGCGGATGATCGGCTCGTAGAAATGCTTCCAGAGGGGGCGCGGGTGGATGAACATCTTGTAGTAGAAGCCAGCAGGCAGAAAGCGCGCCAGCTTGGTATTGATGGCGCCCACGTCGAAGTCGAGCGACGGCCAGTGGTTTTGGCTGGTGCAGGTCAGCCCGTCATAAAGCTCGGTCGTGGTGACGCGCTGGTTCGGCTCGAACGCCGCGCCCTCGCCCATGCCAACAAGGCCGTTCGGCTCTTCGGCGCCAGATGCGACCACGCCGCGCGGGCGATGGTATTTGAACGAGCGGCCCATCAGCATCTGGTCATTCGCCAGCAGCGCCGAGGCGATCGTGTCGCCGGCGTAGCCGCGCAGACGCTTGCCGTTGAAGGTGAAATCGAGTTTGCGACCCTTATCCAGAAGGCGGCCGCCATCTGCCAGACGTGTACTCATGCCATTGCCCCCGCGCCGATGGTTAGGTTTGAATTTCGAGTAATTTCAGAACGGTGAAAGATCATGCGAACTCCCTCCACGACCAGCCGGGACGCTTGGCTTTGATCGCGTCCTTGATATCCTGCGGCGGCTCTAGCGTCTGTGCCGGATAGGTGCCAAAGATTTCCAGCGTGACAGTGTCGCGGGCAGCGTGAAACCACTTGCCGCAACCGTTATTGTGGCGCCAGCGTTCCAGATGGACGCCCTTGGGGTTCACCTTGGAGAAGAGGTAGTCATGAAAATCCCCGTCGGCAGAGCCGGGGCCGAAACGCTTCAGATGCGCCTCGCCGCCGCCGTGAAATTCGGTTTCCTCGCCGGTCACGCCGCAGCAGGGGCAGGTCAGGATCAGCATGTGACTATCTCCGTAGTAGGTTCGGCCAATGCAAAAAGGGCGCGCGCCGAAAGGCGCCGCCCGATTTGCAGAATGGAATGATAGAATCCGTTATTCGTTGTTAACGGCGCCCTCAATAGCGTCCGCAGCTTCGCTGGCACCTTCGCCAGCGCCCTCGATCGAGATGTTGACATCGTTGCTGTCTTCGGCGCTGCTGTAGAACAGCCAGCCCAGTACAGCGACCGCGACCAGAAGGCCGCCGACGACAAAGGCAAGAAAGCTGTTGTTGGAATTCGAGTTCGGTTGTTGGTCGGACACGATATATCTCCATTGGAAATGCACTTAGTCGGGCCAACGCCGCAATGTAAGATAAAGTTCCCCATCAGTGCGCCACGCCTGCCGCGACCGACTCGTCAATAAAGCGGCCCTCGTAGAAGCGGTTTAGTCCGAACGCGTCGGTCAGCGGTGATTGGCCCTTGGCCATCAGTTCGGCAAAGCCCCAGCCAGAACCGGGGATCGCCTTGAACCCACCAGTGCCCCAGCCGCAGTTGACGAACATGCCGTCGACGGGGGTTTTGCTGAGGATCGGCGAGCGGTCGCCGGTGACATCGACAATGCCGCCCCACTGGCGCAGCATTTTCAGACGCGCGACCATCGGGAACGTCTCGACCAGCGCGCGCACGGTTTCCTCGATATGATGGAAGGCGCCGCGCTGAGTGTAGTTATTGTAGCCGTCGGTGCCGCCACCGATGACCATCTCGCCCTTGTCGGACTGGCTCATATAGCCGTGCACGGTGTTGGCCATGACGACCACATCCATGCAGGGTTTGATCGGCTCGCTGACCAGCGCCTGAAGTGATACGGATTCAATGGGCAGGCGGAAGCCGGCCATATCGGCGAGGTGGCCCGAATGGCCCGCGACGACGACGCCCAGCTTGTCACAGCCGATGGTGCCGCGATTGGTGTTGACGCCCGTCACCTTACCGCCAGACTGCTCGATCCCGGTGACTTCGCATTTCTGGATGATGTGCATGCCCATGTCACTGCAAGCACGGGCATAGCCCCATGCGACCGCGTCGTGGCGGGCCGTGCCGGCGCGTGCCTGCCAGATCGCGCCGAGGACAGGATAGCGCGGGCCGTCGATGTTGATGATCGGGACCAGCTGCTTGACCCGCTGGGGGCCGATGTATTCAGTCTTGACGCCTTGAAGGGCATTGGCATGCGCCGTGCGCTCATACCCGCGCACCTCGCCCTGCGTCTGTGCCAGCATCATCACGCCTCGTGGGCTAAACATGACGTTGTAGTTCAGGTCCTGACTCATCGTCTCGTACAGCGAGCGCGCCTTTTCGTAGATCGCAGCGGACGCATCCTGAAGGTAGTTCGAGCGGATGATGGTGGTGTTGCGGCCTGTGTTGCCGCCGCCCAGCCAACCCTTTTCCAGCACCGCGACATTTGTGATGCCGAAGTTTTTGCCAAGGTAATATGCGGTGGCCAGACCATGACCACCCGCGCCGACGATGATGACGTCGTATTTCTTTTTCGGCTCGGGCGAGGCCCATGCCCGCTCCCATCCTGTGTGGTTGCGTAGCGCCTCACGGGCAACGGCGAAGGCTGAGTAGCGTTTCATGCGCGGTCTCACTCTGGTGATGGATTCGCTGATATGCGTCGGGATTATGTACGGTATGCGGCCAAAGCCAATTCTGCAACATACGCGGTGCGGCGGTGAATGCACGATTTGCGACAATGCGCCGCCTATCTACGGGGGTCCACACGCAGGTGCGACATCAACGGCGCGTATCGCCTCTTCCACCGGGGGCGCGGCGCAGTTATGTGGGCATCGATAGCAGGAGAGACGCCATGATGTTCTGGATCGTCGCCGCCGCGCTGGCGCTGGGAACGAGCGCGCTGATCGCCGCCACGCTGATGCGCGGGCGGGCCAGCGCAGCGCCGCCTGCGGCCTATGATATTGGGATTTACCGCGTCCAACTGCGGGACGTCGATAAGGATCTGGCGCGCGGCACGATTACCGAGGGCGAGGCCGGGCGCCTGCGCGCCGAAGTGTCGCGCCGTATTCTGGCCGCAGATGCACAAGTGCAGGCTTACGGCGTAGACGGCGGGCAGCCGCGCCGCGCAGGTGCGATATTAGCTGCATTGCTGGTAGCGGTGGTGACGGGTGGCGCAATTGCGGGCTATCTGAGCTTGGGTGCGCCGGGCTATCGGGACCTACCGCGCGCCGAGCGCCTCGCTGCGTCGGATATGGCCCGTGGTGAGCGGCTGGATCAGCAGGAGGCCGAGGCGCGTTTCGGTCCTGACGAACGGCCTGTAATCCCGTCTGAGGATTTCGCCCAGTTGATGACGCAGCTGCGCGCCGCCATCGAGACGCGCCCGGACGACGTGCGCGGCCTGATGCTGCTGGCACGTAACGAGGCAAGCCTCGGAAACACACGTGCAGCGCGGCGCGCGCAGGCCCGGCTGATCGAGATCAAGGGCAATGCCGCTGTCGCCGCCGATCATGCCTTTCTTGCCGATCTGATGATCACTGCGGCAGGCGGCTATGTATCGTCCGAGGCCGAGACCAGCCTGCGCGCCGCCCTGTTGCTGAACCCCGGCCTACCCGAGGCGCGCTATTACCTTGGGCTCTATTATGCACAGGTCGATCGCCCCGACGCCGCCTTTCGTACGTGGAGGGAATTGTTGGAGGACAGCCCCGCGGACGCCGCCTGGATCATGCCATTGCGCGAGCGGATCGGCGACGCCGCCACGCGCGCAGGTATCCGGTATACGTTGCCAGATGCCCCGCAAACCTCCCCGCAGGCCAACGGCCCGACAGCCGAGCAGATCGAAGACGCCGAGGGGATGACCGACGAGGGTCGTCAGGCGTTCATCCGCTCGATGGTCGAGGGGTTGATGGCACGCCTCGCCGATGAGGGCGGACCGCCACAGGATTGGGCGCGACTGATCACCGCCTTGGGGGTTCTGGGCGAAACGGACCGCGCCGACGCGATTTGGACAGAGGCGCGGGCGACGTTCGCAGAGCAACCAGACGCGCTGGCCCTGCTGCGCGAGGCGGCGGACGGCGCGGGACTGAACACCAATGAGACGGACCCGAGCGAGACCGCGCAGTGATCCACGAGGATATAGCCGATTTTACCGCCGAATTGCCCCCGATGCAGGCCCTCATGGGGCTCGATCTGGGCGACAAGACGATTGGTGTCGCGGTGTCCGACGCGCTTTGGTCGATCGCCAGCCCGCACGAGACCGTGCGACGCAAGAAATTTGGCGTCGATGCCGCACGATTGTTGGATATTGTGATGGATCGGCGCATCGGTGGCATCATCCTTGGCCTGCCGCGCAACATGGATGGCAGCGAGGGTCCGCGCTGTCAGTCAACCCGTGCATTTGCGCGCAACCTCAGCCGCCTCACGGACCTGCCCATCGGCTATTGGGACGAGCGTCTGTCCACGGTCGCGGCCGAACGCGCGCTTTTGGAGGCGGATACGTCTCGCAAGCGTCGCGCCGAGGTTATCGACAACATCGCCGCATCGTATATCCTGCAAGGGGTGCTGGACCGGATCGGTCACATGAGGAGCGCGCGATGATGGACGGACAAGGCAATTCGGGCGAGCCGCCAATATGGACCCGCGATGAGGTGCAATCGCCCTGCATCCAGATCTGCGTGGTCCACCCCGAAGAGCGCATATGCACCGGCTGCCTACGCAGCATCGACGAGATCACCGGCTGGTCAAAGATGACCGACGGCGAGCGGACTGCGATCATGGAAGAGCTGCCAGATCGCGCGGGCCTTTTGCGCAAGCGGCGCGGGGGGCGCGCGGCGCGACTGAAGCGCGGCAAATAACGGGCCAAGTGGCCAGCAAGCGCGCCCCAGCCTCTTCAGAGTGCGCTCTCTTCAGAGTGCGCTCAACCAATCAGGCCCCTGCCCTATAAATTCAGGGCGAAAATATGCAATCATGCGCCCCTCCGGCGGCGCCTCTGCGCCCTCCTGCCAAGGTGCTACCCCGTGCAGCGCCAGACGATGCATCAGCACCGCCTCGCCCGGCTGCGCGGGCAACTCGACGCGTGCGCAGCGTTCGAACACCTCGCGACGGGTCGTCTTGTAAATTTCCGTCAGATCCACCGCGCCCCAGTCTGCTGGTGGCACGCCCTCCAGCGCGGTAGCAAAGGCGGCGCGCATCACCTCGTGACTGCCCTCCCACGCGACCAGCGGGCTGGCCCCGTCGCCCACGTCGGTCAGCGGCAGGCCTAGAATGTAGGCGTGCCTTTCCTTTAGCATCCGCGCCCGGGTGTCGCCCACGGCCAGCAGGCCATCGACATGCGCGGCATCGCGCCGGGTACGGTAGCGCGCTGCTGCCTCCCCCTCGCCCTTGCGCGGCTGGGGATAGCCGGGCCAGGTGACCGACACCTGCCCCGAATGCAGCGGCAGATCGCCATAGAGCGCGCGCGCCGCGTCATAGCCAGGCCCGCTCAGCGGACCACTGCCCTCCACGGCGCCGCGCGCGTCGTTGGGCAGCGTATCAACCCCGACAAACCATGTGCCGCCGCATTGCACCCTCGCGGCGCGGTGGGCAGGCTCAGCCATGCGCCGCAAGGCGGCGTTGCGCGCGGCATCTGCCCAAGCTGCGACGCCCGCGTCATGGCCGAACCGCGCCCAGCCCTTTTGCAAAAACGCGCTCACCAGCCCAGCGACTTGCGCAGCATGTTAAGCGCGATCAACGTCAGAAAAATGCCGAACACGCGCTTTAGCGGTTTGGGGTCCATCGCATGGGCCAGCCTCACGCCCAGCGGCGCGGTCAGCAGCGTCATCGCGATGACGATGAGAAAAGCGGGTCCGTTTACCGCACCGACGGTAAAGGGCGGACGCCCCGCTGGCGCGATATCCAGCAACAGGAAGCCGATGACCGACGGCACCGCAATGGCAGCGCCAAAACCTGCCGCAGTGGCGACAGCGCGGTGGATCGGCACGTCATGCAGGCTCATCAAAGGCACGCCAAAGCTGCCCCCGCCGATGCCCATCAACACCGAAAGAAAGCCAACGACCGGCGACATGAGAGAGCGCGCAAGCGGGCCGGGCATGACTTCGCCCAGTCGCCAATGCGTGCGCCCCAAGGTCATATAAATTCCGACACACAAGGCGAGGATGCCGAAGATGCCCTGCAACGTCCCCGAACGCAGGCTTGCCGCCACGACCACCCCCAGCACCGCGCCGATGGCGATGCCCGGCGCCCATGTGCGCAGAATGTCCCAATTGACCGCCCCCTTGCGGTGATGCGACAGCACCGAGCGCACGGAGGTTACGATGATCGTCGCCAATGACGTGGCGAGGCACACTTGCATCAGTTGCGGGCCGCCATAGCCCAGCGTCTTGAATGCAAAGAAGAACGCAGGGACCAGAATGATCCCGCCGCCAACACCCAAAAGGCCCGCCAACACGCCCGCAAAGGCGCCGATGGCCAGCAGCATCGCCGTCATGGCCAGCAGTAGGGAGGGATCGGGCATGGCGACGTCTCCTGCAAGTAATTGGGCGAAGACCGACGCGTTTTACGTTTTTTCCGAGTCGGGAAAAATAGAAAAGGCCCACACACCCTTCGATGTTGTGGGCGTTTTGCCGCGTGGCTGCAAACGGATTTTAGGCGGCCTGCACGTCCTCGACCAGTCCAAGCGCGGCCTCGATCAGTTCTGGCCCCGCGCCAGGCAGATGCGCGCCCTCCGACAACATGCGCCGCCATGCCCGCGCGCCGGGCCGTCCGGCAAAGAGTCCCAGCATATGGCGCGTGATCTGGTTCAACCGACCACCCGCCACCAGATGCAACTCGGCATAGTCCATCATGGCGCGCGCGGCACCCTCGGGCGTGCTGTCGGGCGTGGTTTCGCCAAAGATCAGACGGTCGGCGGCGCAGAGGATCTGCGCAGGTGAGTGATAGGCCGCGCGCCCGACCATTACGCCGTCCATGCCTGCGCTCAGGTGGCTCTGCACCGCCTCCAGACTGTCGATGCCGCCATTGACCGACAGGTGCAGCGCGGGAAAGCGCGCTTTCATCTCATGCACCAGCGCGTAATCCAGCGGCGGAATATCGCGGTTCTCCTTGGGGCTGAGCCCCTCCAACCACGCCATCCGCGCATGGATCGTCAGGCGCGTGACGCCTGCCGCGACCACCTCTTGGATAAAGTGCGGCAGCACCTCATGCGGGGTCTGATCGTCGACGCCGATCCGACACTTGACCGTTACCGGAACGTCGACGGCGGCGCGCATCGCGGCGCAACATTGGGCCACGCGGGCGGGCGATTTCATCAGCACCGCCCCGAACGTGCCCGATTGAACCCGGTCGCTGGGGCAGCCAACATTCAGGTTGATTTCGTCATAGCCGGCCTCCGCGCCCAGCCGTGCCGCCTGCGCCAACTCGACCGGGTCCGATCCACCCAGCTGCAACGCGACCGGATGCTCGCCCGGACCATGCTCAAGCAGATGCAACGCGCCTCCGCGCACCAGCGCTGGCGCGGTCACCATCTCAGTATATAGCAAAACCCGGCGGCTAAGCAGCCGATGCAAATGACGACAATGGCGGTCAGTCCAATCCATCATCGGAGCAATGGAAAGGCGCGATGCCGCAAAAACCTCCTTATTTCTTGAATAATCTGTCATGTATCTGCGATCTCATCGGGACATATTCTGGACTATTTCAGTGTATCTGGACCGACCCATACCCAATGGCAGTCCACAGGATTACCTAATACGGGCTCAATCGTCGAACTCAAGGCATGGATGGCTCGGTCAGGTACGGCGTCCAAATCGCTATAAAGTCTAAGGGCCGGATCGTCCATCAAGAGTCGCCCACCTTTGGCCGCGCGACAAATGCAAAGGCATGGCTGAAAAACCGAAAGCGACTTAAAGAGTCTGACCAAACCGGTATCGACCAGACCAAAAGCCGGATCAAACTCGTCCCCGTGATCAGAAGTCGTTCTCAGATTATGGGTCAATGCACGTGTCACGACACAGCTTATCCAAGAAGCTTGATTTGAGCATAAGGAAGCGATGACATGCAGGGGGGAAATTCCATTTTGGAACGTCGGCTTAAGTTTCTTGCAAAAGGAACTAAACCATGAAGATTAATAACTCATTATTTTGTGTGACCACAGTCATTGCTGTTGCAGGGTGTACATCAGCTCGCTTTATAGATGATTTTGAAGTTGATACGATAGGTGAAGCGCCGTTGGCTGAGCCGGATGGTACGCCTTCTGATCGCGTCCTTAGCGTTGGCAGAATCGGGTCAATTACTGTGAGTAATGTGGCACCTATCGCTGGCTCTAAATCTCTGAACATCGCTGGGCCCGGAAGGTCTGTTGTATACATGTATGCGGAAGCCCTTAACGACACCAGTCAAGGGGTTTACGCGAGTTGGGAGGGTAGACTTAGCCCAGGTTCCGCTGCGAACATCTCCCTTTTTTCCGGTCATTTCTCAACTATCGCCGAGATTATATTCGATACCGGCGTAATCACAGCCGGCGGAAATCAGGTTGGCGCGTATTCGCCAGGACAAGACCATTCGATACTATTATATGCAAATCCTGCGAACGACACTTATCAAGTCAGTTCTTTCGGTGCCGTGTCTTCGGGAGGCCTTCGAAGTGGCTCTGTGACAAATCCCAGCGAGTTCCCTCAAACCATCATAGGTCTGTCATTTGCATTGATTGATGGAGGATCAACTGACAACTACAGGGTCGATAGTGTGCGAATGACCGAGGGCCGTCCACCAAGTTAGAGCGTTTCACTCAAGTTTTTACCCCCAGCCTAGAGTGCGCCCATCGGGTGGTCCAGTTTGGATATGGGTGGATGGTCGGCCTCTGGTCTATTGGCATGATGCTTTAAGGGCCGCATCAAAACGCGACGGGTCCAAGGGCCGATCCCTCAACACGCAGCGCGACTAGGTATCGTGTGTTGAAGTCTGAGCCACCCATTTTTCATCTTCTTGGTGGTGGAGAAGAGAAAGTGGGAGCGCAAAAACCGCAATGTACTGACAGCTTTAGCCGCGAGACAGATGATCGCGACCGCGTCAATTAATGCCCGCTAGCGCAGCAGTTAGGAATAGGCCGCGTTAGGAACGCAGGCTCGGTAGTGGCAGGGGATTGTTAAGGCGACGCTTGTTTCAGCCCCGATAGGAGATCTGAAAATCGGCACGTGATCGGCACAGACCCAAGCCTTCAGGAGTGGGTTTCCAGCTTTTGCCATTGAGTTCTAAGAACTGTGCAATCGTTTCAGCACCAACGGCAAACTGACACCTGCTACCAAAAAGAACGAGCCGGAGAAGGAATAGACCAGCAGCACATCCCAAAATGACAGGCTAAACACATGCTGAAAATAAATGGTTGTCAGGATTGCTGATGGAACGGAAAATAGGACTAAAACACCAACCATCGTCGTACTCCAAGTAGTTATTCCCCCAATGTAAACCAAACCTAGATTAGTAATTTGGTAAAGCAAGCAGCATATGAGGTTTTGGTCAAATTGTCGTACCAACCGTCCAATTTGTCATACCTGCCGTTCAGTGTTCTCTTTCCGCACTCTTTGCGTTGATGGTGTAATTCAGTCTCGCCCTTTGAAGTGGACCGCCCCAAAATTTAGCGAAGCATGGAACCATAGATGGCCGATATCGGCGAAAAGGGTGTCCTCAACACCCTGTGAGATAAGCGTTTTCAGGCTCGCATCCACCTGTTTTTATTGGATAATACCATTATGACTTGATGTAATGATGGGCAAACCGGAATCGCAGGAGCAGCATTTTACCGTTTCCGGATCGAGGACCGTGTTCCGTCGACCATCTTCTACCGCAGATCGATCTGCTGCTGGATTTTGACGATCTCAGACCACAGTTGGCGGTGCTCTACAGCCGGACCGGACGCCCATCGATCGGCTGCGAAAAGTTGATCCGCATGCTGCAAATGGGATACAGGCCCTGTTGATGGCCAAATCATGCGTTGTTAGAGGATATGCTTGGTCGACGTTGGCGCAGCTAAGGTCAGAGCCCAAAATTTTCTTAACTTTACGCAAAACACGCCTATTGAAGTGGGCGGCAGTAGGGGTGATCTTGTCGATGTGCTCAGGCGATGGATAGATACACAACGTATCGTTGCCATTGTCGTTAGGCAGTTTTCTTAGGCTGCTGGATTTCATTCGCGCCTGAAACTAGTATGGAGAGTGGTGACAACATGCCCTGCCAGATTTTAAGAACCATGTGCATGGGATTGATGGCGTCGGCCTTACTCTTTCCTTCAATTCTAAAAGGTGAAGAAAATCAAACCTGTAGGGCTGGTCAAACCGTTGATTGCGGCGCCACTGCACCGCAAATCCTTGACCTTGCCGTTCCGAGTCCGGGAGTCGCGAAGCCTGAGATGTCTAGTGTCGTTGATGCGCCGCTTCACCTCAAATTGCAGCGTCAGTTCTTTGACGATTTTATTCGATTTTCACCTGACCATAGCGGTTGGCGCCATCACTACAACCATGGTCGCTACGACGAATTTCGCGGTAGGACACTGCAAGCCAACAAAGAGCAACAAGTCTACGTTGATCCAGGTTTTGCAGGCACCGGTGACACGCCTCTGGGGCTGAATCCGTTCGATATTCGTGAGGGGGTTCTTAGTATTACGGGCAGTCGCGCAAGTTCGGATGCAATGCCGTATCTTGATGGTTTTGAATATACGTCCGGTTTGATATCTTCTCAAAATACCTTCGAGCAAACTTACGGATACTTTGAGGCGCGCATGAAGGTCCCAATCGGGCAAGGGCTGTGGTCTGCGTTTTGGTTGAAAACACATCACGCACACACCCCCAAGGGGCTACCCGCATGGCCCCCTGAAATCGATATTATGGAGTTCATTGGAACAAGGCCGGACAGGTATTATACCACGGTTCACTGGGACGTTATGCCGAACAACAAGAAAAGTGGTTCAGAAATTTCGGACGTTAAACCCGGTGCTGACTTTAATACATACGGTGTGCTCTGGACGCCCGATCAAACTGTTTTTTACTTCAACAGGCAACCTGTCAAATTGATAGAAACAAAGCCTAATCACAATGTTCCTATGTTCATGGTGCTGAACCTCGCGTTAGGTGGGAAATGGCCAGGCAATGTTAGTGACGAAGCACTGCCCGCTCGGCTAGAGATCGACTGGGTCGCAGCGTACCAGATTTCGCCAGATCAGAAGATCGAGAAATAGCAATCTTTGGTAGCCCTGAAAATCCGTCATCAGCTTGCACGTCCGCGCATCGTTGAACGAAAAGCGGATCTCTTCCTAGGCTCGCAGACCAGCGGCCGCGCCGCCGTCATTGCCTCCGCGCTGTTCAAAACGGCCAAGCTGAACAGTGTCGACCCGCAGGCATCTTCCTCTGATACGCTTGCATTTATTCCGGGCTCCTAGATCACCTACGGCAACGGTATTCTGCCTTGGCGTTGACGGTCCGCCATACAGATTGGCACCGCCCCAGCCTGACCACCGCCAGTCAAAAGATTGCCTTCGAAGGTATCAAACTCGTCGTTGCGCGGGCCCTCAAGATGCCCTGACATCCACCTCGACAAGCTGCATCTCGTCATACAGGCGGCGATGGGATGGCGGTTCACTTGATCCGCATAGCCCCGACGCTGACGAACTCCGTCTCGACGCACTGAAGCTCGCAAAGAACTGGAAGCCACTCAGAAAGTGGGCGCTGTCACGGGACGGGTTGCTCGGTGCAAACATGCCCCGCCGTGAATCGGGGCCGATTTCGAACGCCGGGTGAGACGGCATACAAAATCCTCGACTCAAGCTAATCGCGTTATGTCACTTGCCCTTGCGACCCTTGATGATACCCATCCAAGCATTTTAGGCGCAGCGCATAAGAGGAAATCCGCCTTCAAACTGGCGTACTCTCGCCTAACCAGTAATGATTGAACACTTTTTCCGGGAACTCCCGGACAACCCCGCTAGTTACTGATCAGGAAAAATAGCTAACAGCTAACAGAAGGTAAACGGTAGTGGATTTCTCGCTGAGATCTTACGCCTGAAGGGGGCTTGTGTGGTTCAAAGAGACTATAGCAGTTTGAGGAAATTTGACGGTGACCCACCGCTGGGTCATGCGGCCAAGCGAATCTTCGACATTCTATTTGCCATTGTTGCGATTTCGGCCAGCCTTGGGGTCGTCCTGATCAGTGCTCTGTGGATCAAGGCGGTCAGTCGCGGACCAGCTTTTTTCGTCCATTACAGAATCGGATTTGGCGGAGAGGAATTTCCGTGCCTAAAGTTGCGCACAATGACGGTCGATGCCAACGAACGTCTGGAAGCGCACCTTGCCGAAAACCCCGAAGATCGAAAGGAGTTCGAGCTAAATCAAAAGTTGAAGCATGACCCTCGGATCGTGCCTGGTATTGGCAACTTTTTACGCAAAACAAGTTTAGATGAGTTGCCGCAGTTTCTCAACGTACTCCTTGGACATATGTCCATCGTTGGGCCCCGCCCTGTTACCGACGCGGAACTAGATCGCTATGGCATGCATCAATCTGCCTACTTGGCGACGCGGCCAGGTATAACGGGGCTATGGCAAGTATCTGGCAGAAATACCTTGTCGTTTGAGGATCGTGTCGAGATTGATTCAGAATATGTCAAAAACTGGTCCATGACGCGGGACTTAGAAATCGTCGTGAAGACAGTAAAAGTCGTCCTGACTGGTGAGGGGGCTTGTTAAAGATGTTTCAAATCCAAGCTGTGGCTCAACTTGCGCCCAGTTTAAAAGGTAACTCGACCGCCGACGGCGCTAGATCCTTTCACGCCCTCAACTTCACTGTTTTCGGTTTTCAATGATGTCCATCGCTATTGGCCACAAATGATGCACGGCCGCGACAATGCATGTGCCGAGGCAACTCCCCCCGATGAAAAATGCGAGTGCTAGTAGAAAATTTGAGCCGAGAAATAGGCCGATCGTGGCGGAAATGATGCCAAGCAACATACCAATGATTAAATATCCAACAATCATAACGGGTCACTTTATGCCCTGCAAATTAATGCACTGCAGAATGGTATAAACAAAGCGTACAACTCTTGGTAAGTTCGGTCAATTTCATTCAGTGTATCAAGCGAACCTTAAGAAGTACCTACTCCTTCTACGACATCGTCCTGCCCGCACGGGCATGCAGTAGCCAATGAAAAAGAGCTATGTCAGAGATCATCACAGTCAGGCTGCGCGACGAGATGGGATTGTTGAAAGTGCGATGCTTGCTGGTCAATAGCCATGAGGTTTGGGTTCATAGACGTAAAAGCAACCTTAGATGCAGGTGCGTGCCTTGCCGACGCGCCCCGCAAGCCGCAGCTAACTGTCAAATCTAGCCAGCCAGCCGTATTTCACGGGGCAGCCGCGCCTAAACGGGGGCAGCCAAGGTTACAAACCACTACTTACAGCAGTAAATCAATCATGCTAACCCTTCGCCACAATCCACCAACGAGAGTATCAGAACATGTCGGACGATCACGAAATTGACGACCGGCTCTCGGACAAGGGTGTGGTCGATGTCGGTAGGGTCATCGGCAATCTGCTGAGAGGCTGGGTCACCATCCTCGGCGCCGCACTTATTGTCAGCGGGATCGCCGCGCTCACAACTCTGACTATGCCTGATCAATTTAGCGCGGTGGCGCGGATTATCATCGAGCCCGAGCAAAGCAAACTAACCGGCTTTTCAGCATCCGAAGCTATCAAGCCGGTCAGTGAGGCGATGATCGAAAGCAACGCCGAGATCATCCAGTCAAATCGAGTCCTTGAACAGGTCGTCAAAGAGCTTTCGCTACAGGAGAACGAAGTTTTTCTGGGGGCGCCTGACGATCTGGCAGATGCGCCCAATGTAAGCGGAATAGCTGACATGCCCAGCAGATTAGCGCTTAAAAAGCTGAGCGAAG
The DNA here is from genome assembly GCF_035599575.1 of Roseovarius sp. Pro17. NCBI lineage: Bacteria > Pseudomonadati > Pseudomonadota > Alphaproteobacteria > Rhodobacterales > Roseobacteraceae > Roseovarius > Roseovarius sp. Pro17. The sequence goes on along the minus strand of NZ_CP141179.1, from coordinate 684,407 downwards.
TTCTGACTATACGACCTGTGGGCAGTTCTATGATATTGTCTATCCGGGCGACGACAGAGGACCCACTGCTATCCGCCGAAATTGCGAACACCGTCGCCGAGAAATTCATTCTCGCAGAGCAGAAAATCAAAGTGGACCAAGCGCAGGCCGCCAACTTGTGGCTGATAGAGCGGCTTACGGATCTTCAATCACGTGTCAGTGGATCGTCTAGAAAGCTAGAGACATTTCGCACCCAAACTGGCGACATGACCGAACGCCAAGTCACGGAGACATCTAGGCTTCTTTTCTCTCTCGAGCGTGAATTGGAGCAACGGCAAGCACAGTCAGATCGTGCAACCCGCGAGAGTTTGGAGACACGAATTGAAAATACCAAGGCGGAACTTGTTGATCTAACATCAAGCATCGTGACTTTGAATGAATTGGAGCGTCAGGCAAGCGCCGACAGCGTCTTGTACGAAAGGCTTCTGGAGCGCGCCAGAGAGATGCAGGAACTAGAGACTTTTCAAGTGTCCAGCGTCCGCATCGTATCCGACGCTCTTCCCCCGCTTGAAAAGAGCGCGCCGGCAAGAAAGCTGATCGTATTGCTTTGCTTTGTGTTAGGGGGCGCGATTGGGGCCGGGATCGTCATACTACGCGAGGCAAACTAAGTTGAAAGCGATGAAGGCCCCCGATGGCCATTAACTCGACACAGAACAAGCGCCGTTTGCGGACCTACAGCCGTAGGTTTTTGGCGATGGCCAGTGGATCTCTGACGCATCCCTGCTTTTTCATGCATGTCCCGAAATGTGGTGGCACCAGTGTCGCAGAAGCACTGTATGCCACCGTCCCGATCAGCGAACGCGTTGGCGTTATTGATGCCAACGCGACGCGCCGTGCAACCGCAATAATTGAGGGCGGCAAAAACGAAAAACTGCTCTATCACGATGATCTGGCGACCGGAACGTCTGTGTTTGAGCTTCGTGAAAAGCTGCTTCTCATGCATATGGCGTGGGGCACACAATTGATCCACGGTCATGTGTTGTTCAGCGACATGGCTGATCGTCATTTCGGGTCAACGTATAAATACGTCACGCTCCTTCGTGATCCGGTGTCGCGGCTTGTGTCAAACTACAATGGTTCCGTCGCACATGGTCTGACGACTGTTCCATTCAAGGAATACTTGGAAACTGACATCGCGCGATACCATGCGCTGACGGCGCTAAGATATTTTTCAGGGCAGCACCTTATCCATCCCGGATCAGAGGGTGAGGCGGTCGAAGTTGCGCTTGACGTTGCCAAAAAATTCGCGGTGATCGGGTATCTGGACGATCTGGATAAATTCTGCGCCGATTTTGGAGAGGTTTTCGGGCGAAAACCACGCATTTTCCACTACAACAAGCGCAGCGAAGGCGCCTATCGCCCTGATGACTCAGAACTGGCGCGCTGCCGCCAGCTTCTGGAGCCTGAAATTCGGTTCTGGGACACGCTTAGATCCCGCGATTGACAGGCAATCAGTCACGGCGGCCCAGCATTTCGCGAACGAACCCGGCGGCCCAGCCAAGATGGATGATTGCCAGCGCGGGACCAGACCACAAGCCGCATAGTTCCTTGTGTTTCGCAGCCATCCAGATGCTGGAGAAGGCAAGCAGCAAACCATAGGCGCCCGGCCAAACCCAAAAGACGGGACTTAACAGGCCCAGCGGGATCGTCAGGCAGAGCAGGATCAGATTTACCACAGGTAGCATTTGCCGCGCGCGCGGCATGATCCGATGCTTTAGCACCGTTCGCGCGCGCCCACGTCCATAGCGAAAATATTGCCGCAAAAGCGCCATCGGCGAGGATCGCATGAAGTATTTTATGCGAATATCGGCGGCCAGCCATATCTTTCCACCGGCTTGCGTCAGCCGGTGATCGTATTCAGCATCCTCATTGACGGCGAAGGTGGGATCATAACCGCCGACCTTGCGAAAGCAGTCTATCCGCATGCCCGCATGGTGGCCGTGATCGACATATCGCGACGTGGTCCCCCCGCGATGCGCCGAGCCGCCTGACCCCAATTTCGTGTCCACGATCCAAGCGGCGCCTTTTGCAAAGCAGGTGCCCGCCACTGCGTCCATCACAGTGGTCACCGATGCCACGTCTTTGGCTCGAAGCGCCTCGACTACGTCGACGACATAATTCGCGGGATAAACCGAATGGGCGTCGCACCTCACCAGATACTTGTGGTGGTCCAACGCATGCTTTTCGACCGCGAGGTTCACCGCCGCTGCCTGCAACCTGTCTGGATTGTGCAGCAAGGTCACGTTGTCAAAATCCTGCGCAATCCTTTCGACGATGGAGCAGGTCCGATCCGTGCTGCCGCCGTCCGCGACGATCAGCGCGGCCCCCCGCATGGCCAGATCATCCCCCAGCAATGATTGGAGGCAGCGCGCGATGTGCTGCTCTTCGTTCAGGGTGGGAACGACGATCAGTATATCGCTGTTTGCACGCTCCATCAAAAGCACCTTTGGCATAGCCAACCGTCAAAAACATTCATCCGATCGTCTCAGCCATAGCTTTCCCGCTCTGCGATGTTGAGGCATCCGGCGACAACGCCCGAATGGAATACCCCCCGAAGATACCAGTATCGCCATTTGGTGGGATTCCACAGAAACAGGACCGCGGCAACAAAGGAAAATGCAGCCTTCAATATTGCCCTCAATGCCAGCACAGTGCGTTCGCCCAGCCCTACAACCGAGACGACATAGGTCTGCCCAACACGAAAGCGACGGCGCGCCAGCCAACCGAAGCTTTGGCGTTCCGGTGTGACCGGTTCGCGAACAATTGCGTCCTGTGCAATCTCGAACTGCGCGCCGAGTCGTCCAAGCCGATAGAAGAACTCGGTATCCTCGCCGCCGGTTTTACCTCGCGCGACATCAAATCTTTCGTCCTGCCACGGCGTGCCTTGCCATCGCAGCAGCACATTGCCCGCGCCGCCCGTCTCAACAGCGTTGTTGCTACGTTGCGGTCCGGGTGCGTGCAAATTCAGCTCGCGCATCCATTGCGGGGCATCGGGGGCAAAGATCGATTTGGTGACACCGAATATCCCGTCTACCCCGGTGTCCATTTGCCGACTGACGAGTTCGGTCAGCCAATCATTGTCGGCAATTTCATCATCGTCGATAAACGCGATCCAGGGGCCGTCAGCCGCATCCAGACACGCGTTACGCGCGATAGAGATATTGCGTCCCGCCGCGTGAATGATCCGCATCGGGTGCCGTGAATGATCAGCCAGATCCTGTATATGCGGCGCCGCCGTCGGCTCATCATCATTGTCGACGACTGTGATCCGCACCTCAAATCCGTCCGGCACATCGGCGTCAAGCACGCTTTGAACCGCGTCGCGCAACTGACGCCGGCGAAACGTGCAGATCAGGACATCAATACGTTCCATGCGGCCTCCGGTTCTTCTTATCTTGCAGTGATCGCTGCGATCAGCGCACTCTGAAGGCCCACTGGTATTTCCCCCGCTCGACGGTTGCAAACACGAAGGTGAGCGTTGCGGCGATGTGAAAGAATTCATGTTCGGCAAATAGAACGTTGTCCACAAAACTCAGCAACAATGCCGATACGATGATCGCCAGCCAGAACGCGGACTGGACGCTGCAGCTTTCAATGAACCAGCGCCCAGCCTTTAGCATGGTCCAGTAATAGACAAACACCAGCAGGATGACGCTGATCACCCCCGTTGTCGCGAGCGCCTCGATATAAGTATTGTGGAACCCTTTCAGCCGTGGGTCCACAGTCGCATGAAGAAAGCCCCATTCCACTGCAAACGCGGGGTTTTCCCAAAAGGCGGCATAGCCGACGCCAAGCACTGGGTGATCCTCGGCAACTTGAATTCCCAGATCCCAGATATCTGTCCTGCCGGTCAGGGTCGGGCTTTTGCCCAGCAGATCGAGGCCAAATGCAACGATATCAAATTCGGCGATCCATAAGATCAGCAGCCACGTGCCGAAAAGCGCAACCAGCAGCAAAAACAACGACAGCCGTGCCGCTGCTGTCCACCTGACAAACACACCCTGAAAGACGATCAGCGACGAGCACGACAACAGCACCATCGCCGAAATGGATTGCGTCATAAGCAAAAGCGGGATGACCGCCAGCGCCAGCAGAAATGCCACAATCCTGTGCCCCCAGAGTGCGCCCTGTGCGCACAGCGAAAGAACGAACAGCGTCAGTGCGACGCCTGCGACGGTTTTTTGTACGAAAATGCCGACAAATGCGCCGTTGCTTTCGAATGCTGGCTGCAACGGTGGTAAAACGAATGCGGCGACGGACAACGCGCATCCCAGCGTCGTGCCTAGGAAGAGGCACCAGATCGCCTGTCTGGCAGTCAGTGCTGTTGCAATCCGTATGGCCAGTAACGTGCTGAACGCGAATTGGAAGCCGGTTCGAAACGTCCCAGCGGGGTCTGCGGACCATGTCATTGAGATCAGCGCGATTGCCGGCAGCAGCAGCAAGGGCCAGAATTTCAACCATAGTGAGGCTGTTTTTACTGGCGTCAGCAAGAACCATGAAAACCCAACCAGATAGACCAGCGCCCAAGACGCCGGCATGGCCGGTCCGAACTTCACCATGCCGCCCATCGAGAGAAACACGACCAAAAATAGCAGAGGTGCTGCGATATGGGATTCGCGGACCAGCATGTTCCTCAGAACCGGATGGCGAGCTGTCTGAGACGCTACCATGGGGCCGGTCCAGTCGCGCTGAAATGTGTCACCGATTCATCTACGCGACTCCTCAGCGCCTCGGCGCGAAAGCTCTCACCAAGAGGGGCCATGCGATTAGGTCTGAGCGCGTGCATATTCGTCTGCTCTGAAACCGAAAAAGCCCATCGCGACACCCGAACCGCGGGCCATCAATGCCAGCCCGTCGGCCAAACCGCGCTTGCCCCGGTAAAGCGCTGTAAGCAGCACCCCGAAACCCAGCACCTCCATCGCGATCGCGCGCAGCATGCATTTACCAAAGGCCACGTATCTTGGTTCGCGCAGTATGAATGTGTTGGCCCGCGTCACCCCATAGCGAAACTGCCGTCGCAACACCCATCGCCATGTCAGCCGGCTGTGCGGTTGCTTTTCATAAACAATTGCTTGCGCGGCAAACGCGCCGCGTCCGCCCGCGCGGACAATGTCCTGAAAAAACACCGTATCCGATCCACCCGCGAACCGCAGCCGTGCATCAAAGCGAACGCCTGAAGCGCGTAAAAACGCCAGATCAATCAGAACATTGTTCGTCCAGCTTTCGTGGCGGGCTGCACCATCAGGAAATGTTTCCTGCCGAAAGAATGCCGTGTCCAGCCACCAGCGATTTTCTGCGTTGGGCACCGTCATGACGCACGGCCCCTGAACGAAATGCGCGCCGGTCATTGTCTGAACGCGCAGATGCTCATCCAGAAGATCCGGATCGACTGTTTCATCGTCGTCGACGAACAATAGAAAATCCGAGTCTCCACATTCGTCAAGCACACGGTTACGGGCCTGCGGTATCCCCGGACTGGGTTCGTGAACATATCTGCAGGGCCATGTCAGCGTTTCGGCTATCGCCGCAACAGTGTCCTGCGCGCTCGGCGTGACATCATTGTCCACAACCAGAAATTCAATCTCAGCCTGCGAGGCGTTATTCAGGTCTGCAAAGGACAATAGCAGTTTGCGCAGATCGTCCTGCCTGCGAAAGGTGCAGGCGCCAATCGTGACACGGGTACCCGGTCCTGTATCTGGTCTGGTCACTTGGGTGCCCCTTTCACAAGGTCGATCATTGTATCCACAAAGGTGATGCCCATGCCCTCATGCTTGCGGGTCAGATAGGCCAACCCGGCTGACCAGAAGACCCAGCACATCGCAACAGCCCAAGCGGCCCCGCGCAATCCGAATGCGGCGCCAGACATACTTACCGCGATCATCATCACAAACAGCGCAGCAATCGCCGCATACATCAGCGCCCGTTGCTGCCCCGACAGCGCAAGGTATTGCCCAGAGGGGCCAAAAAACGCCAGCGCCAGCGGCTCTAGCATCAGGATCAGCAATATGTCGGCGTTGTCGCGGAATTCCTCGCCGAAGATGCCCAGGAGGTCACTACCAAACAATGCGAGCAGGCAAAAGCACACAAGGCTCGGCCACACCTTCATGTGATTGGAGACATTGATCAGATGGCGCAGCGCAAGGCGATCATCGCGCACGACTAAATCCGCCATTTTCGGTGCCACGCTCATGTTGATTGATGCGACACCGAATTTCGCAAAGTTGACCAATGCCGTTGCGATGGCCAGCACGGCAATATCCTCGGCCGGTACGGTCCAGGAGGCAAAGATAAGAGTTAGGTCCCGCGAATACTGCACAAACAGTAGTGTCGGGGCCAATGCCAGACCGTACCGGACCCATTTGGGCCATTCCGACACATCATGACCCTCGCCGGATATGCCATCCGCGATGCCACGGTTCCAAAGAAACTGGATACCGGCAGCCAGAATATTGCCAACCAAAAACACGATGATGACCGTCAATGCCGTCGGCTGGCCAACACCCCAGATATAGAGCATCAGCGCCACCAGCAAAAACATCTGCCGAATAAACGTGGCGGGCGCCAAGGAGCGGATAACCTTGCCAAACGCCATCGCCTTAGCCGCACCGACGCGCAAAACGCCGGTGACGCACGCCGTGATCAGCGCGACCGCGAGGGCAATATCAAATGGACGTCCAAGGACTTCTGCCCGAAGCCACAGGAAAACGACCGCACCGACGCTTATCGCGAGGCCGGCTACGGCGACAAGCTGCCAGCTGAAATGGAAAAAGCCGCGCGCGCGGTCGGACCTGTCGTCCTTGCGGTAGGTCGCGACATATCTCACCGCGCCGGATTCAATCCCCAAAGAGACGAAAATACCCGACAGGACAGCCGTCGACATCAGGACCATCGCGCGGCCCATCTCGGCGGTGTCCATGTAGCGCGCCATCAGCAGGCTGACCAAGAAGGCAGACAACGCGCCGCTGATGCGCAGACCGATCAGCGTGACCGGTGTCGCGTATAGGCGAAACAATTCTATCGTCTTTCCTCCACGGATGGATGCGCGACCCAACGCTGCCCTGCGACAGGCGCGTTACCTTGCAATCGATATGATGTCACCGGGTGCAACAAAGGCATCCAGTTCGATATCGGTGCCCACGACAAGCGTGTCGCCATCGCGAAAAACTGAAATGTCCATCTCGGGCACCCCCGGTTGCGGCGCCAGACCAGACAACGCTGCGCCGGACAACAACAGGCTCGTTTGCAGGCTGGTCCGGGCAATCAGAAGATCCGCGGCCGTAGTCGCAAGTTCCGCTGCAATTTCGCGATTGAAATCGTTTTCGAGTTCCTCGGTTTGCCGGCGCAAATTTTGCACGGCTTGTTCGACAGTCAACTTGTCTATGCGGTTTTCAAGATTGTCAGCTTTGGAAATCTCAAGCAAACGCATCGAGTTTTCCAGATCATTCCGCCGCACCATTCCGCGCTCTTCGAGACCCATCAGGCGTTCCACGCTGGCAGAATTCTCTTCCTGAACCTGCTCGCCTGCGGTGACCAGATCTGCATAAAGCTCAAGCAGCACGTCCTTGTCTGCAATCTCATCCAGCATGGTAAGGCGTCGCAACTCATACTTTTCCAGCTCCGCGCGGGCGCGGCCTCTTTCAGCCTCCAGAAGTTGCTGGAACGCATCTGGCGTGGTTACGCCCTGTTCAAGAGGGGGGAATGGCAGATCGGCATCTCGCGCTACGAGAGCCTCCAGACGCCACCGCCTTGCCTGCAGGACGGCGACGTTGATCGCCCGGATCTGTGTTTCGCCATCATTCTGTGCGAGCAAATTGGCGCCCGCATCAATTGTTCCTGCAATTCTGATCCCACCAGATCGGACAATCGCT